>NZ_JAHUQD010000019.1 GCF_023838525.1 Caldicoprobacter algeriensis | reverse complement strand
TGAGGATGAACCTTAGCCGGTCTTTTTGGCGTAAAAGAGAGAGAAATATACTGGAAATATTTAACATAGAAAATTAAGGCAAAATGTTATTATATGGTATTGTTAAAAAATTTACTCCTCATGGCTGCGCATTCGATTATTTTGTGGAATGCTGAAGCATAATATGCTATAATTGTCACTAGAATGAGCAAAGAGAACGGTTCTTGCTTTGTCCATTGTGTTTGAAAATAAATCTTTCTATTCTCAATACGGTGATGGTTGCCGCAACGACCAGCCGAAAGGGGTGTAAACATGGACGATTTGCAGCAACGTGCAGCCTACCTGGTGGAAAGGCTGTTGGCCTTTGCGCTGGCCAATGACATGATATCCAGGTTTGATGTCACCTATACCAGGAATCTGCTGCTGGACCTTCTAAAGATAGACCAGCCTTATCCACAGTCTCTAGATCTTGAAAGCCTGGAGGTGCCCGAGACGGCAACGCCTATACTGGAAGAGCTTTTGGACTATGCCGTTCAGCGAGGGCTCATACCTGAGGATACGCTTACGTGCAGAGATCTGTTTGACACGCGTATAATGGGCCTTTTAATGCCAAAGCCGTCGGAGGTCATCGAGCGGTTTAACAGGATAAAGGACGAGAAGGGCATCAAAGCCGCTACAGATAATTTTTATAATCTCTGCCAAAAGTCTGATTACATACGCGTAAGTCGCATTGCCCGCAACATAAAGTGGCAGTATGAGAGTGAATTTGGCCAGCTTGAGATAACCATCAACCTCACAAAGCCCGAGAAGGACCCCAGGGAGATTGCAGCGCTTAAAAACGCGCCGCAGGTGGGATACCCCAAGTGCGTGCTGTGTCCCGAAAATGTAGGTTATGCCGGGCGGATCAACCATCCCGCTCGACAGACCCTTCGGGTGCTGCCCATCAAGCTCAGGGGTGAGCAGTGGTACTTTCAATATTCGCCTTACGTGTACTATCATCAGCACTGCATTGTGCTGAGCGAGCAGCATGTGCCCATGAAAATCAGCCGGGAGACGTTTGAACGCCTTTTTGAATTTCTCGAGTATTTTCCCCATTATTTCATTGGCTCCAATGCCGACCTTCCCATTGTGGGTGGGTCTATACTCAATCACGATCACTTCCAAGGCGGTTACTATACTTTCCCAATGGAAAAGGCGCCTGTTGAGTATTATCTCAAATCGCAAGAGTATCCTGATGTTACGATAGGCGTGGTTCACTGGCCTATGTCGGCTTTAAGGCTTCGTCATGCAAAGCCTCGGGTGCTGGTAGAGTTGGCCGATAAGCTGCTTCACCTCTGGAGGGGTTACTCCGACCCGTCGGTGGATATTTTGGCATTCACCACAAATGAAAAGGGGGAGAAAGTGCCCCACAACACCATTACCCCGATTGCCAGGATAGGCAAGGATGGTCTCTATGAGCTTGACCTTGTGTTCAGGAATAACCGTACCAGCAAACAGCATCCGATGGGCATATTCCATCCTCATCAGGAACTCCACCACATAAAGAAGGAAAATATAGGGCTTATCGAGGTAATGGGGCTGTTTATACTTCCCGGCCGTTTGAGGGATGAGCTTGCAGATATATGCGATATATTGACCGGCAAAAAAACTTTAAGCGATGATATCTATCAGGAGTCGCATCCACTCAACAAACACCTCCATTGGATTAAAGAATTGATTGAAAGGTACGGCACCAATCTTGATGATGAAGCTGCCCGCAGGATAATCAAGGATTCGGTGGGCGAGAAGTGCCTGCAGGTGTTGCATCATGCCGGCGTGTTTAAGGCTACGAAAGAAGGGCGTCAGGCCTTTGACCGCTTCCTGAAGACGGCCGGAATAAGAAGGGTTTGAGTGGCTTTACCGTCGACAGAGCGCTTTTAATGTGTATGTGTATATTTTATATCTTCTACAAGATGGAGATGAATTGAGGGTAAAAATATATGTACACCAAAGTAACTGGCGAGTCTGCGGCTAAGCAGGCAGTCAGCAGTGAGCGTGTGAGTCATAACATCTCTGCATGTGATGTGGCGATGTGATTCACGCTGTATACCAGTTAGCAAATACACGGCATATTAGCAAATGCGCTATTCAGATAAAGCGTTTGAAGTTGGGAGGTAAAGATGCCATGATGACTTTGGAGCTGCTTAAAGAAAAGCTGAGCACCGATAAGGGCAGGACTTTACTGGCAAAGCTCTACGGTCAGGCCCCGGAAATTATCGAAAAGCAGATTAACAGGTATGTACAGGCTGTTGTGCGTTACAGCCAATTCTTTCCACATGAGTCTCAAAAGGGGTTTTACATGTTCAGCACCCCTGGACGCACCGAAATCGGCGGAAACCACACCGACCACAATGCAGGAAGGGTACTGGCGGCAGGCGTCAGCCTGGACGCCATCGCAGTTGCAACGCCAGCGCCAGATGACGTCATAAGGGTGTATTCCGAAGGGTATCCAGAGCCGTTTGTGGTTAAACTGGACAGCCTGGCCCCTAGAAAAGAAGAGGAAGGGACCACCTCCGCGCTTATAAGAGGAATCGCCAGCCGCATGAGGGAATTGGGTTATAGAATCGGTGGATTCAATGCCTATATTACCAGCGATGTGTTAGGCGGTTCGGGGCTTAGCTCATCGGCCTGTATCGAAGTGCTGCTGGGCAGCATCATCAATCACCTGTACAATGACGGCAAAATCGACGAGATACTTCTAGCTAAAATAGGGCAGTATGCCGAGAACGTATACTTCAACAAGCCCTGCGGGTTGATGGATCAAATTGCCTGTGCAGTAGGCGGATTTGTTACAATCGACTTTAAGGATTTTGATAATCCCGTTGTTCGAAAGATCGACTTCGATTTTGCGGCACAAAACTATTCTCTGCTGGTGATCAATACGGGAGGCAGCCATGCCGACCTCACCGATGAGTATGCCTCTGTGCCTCGAGAGATGAAGGCGGTAGCCAGCGTATTGGGTAAGAAGGTTTGCAGGGAGCTTACCATGGAAGAGGTCATTCAAAATATTCCCAAGCTCAGGGTGCGGGTGGGGGATCGCGCTATACTCAGGGCCATGCACTTCCTGGCCGAGGACCAGAGGGTGGTACAGCAGGTAGAGGCTTTGGAAAGAGGAGATTTTGGTGGATTTTTGAGGCTGGTGAATGAATCGGGGGACAGTTCGTGGAAATGGCTTCAGAACTGCTATACCAACAAAAATCCGCATGAGCAGGGGATTACTCTGGCTTTGAGCGTCACCGAGAACTTTTTAGATGGCAGCGGAAAAGGAGCCTGCAGGGTACACGGCGGTGGTTTTGCTGGTACCGTGCTGGTGTTCATGCCCAATGAACTGCTGGATGAGTATGTGGGGCTCATGGAGGGCATATTCGGAAAGGGTTCGGTAACCGTTTTGTCCATACGGCCCTATGGTACGCTGTGCATAAATTTAGGTATATAAGCAAATTAAAGAAATAGGGAGAATTATTGGGAAAAAACTATTTTTGATGAGAAGAATAGGTAGTAATTGGGCCTATTCTTCTTTAACAATATTTAACTGACTTTGACTTACTTTGACTTTAGTTTTTATAATAAAAGCGAACTCGAAAGGAGATACTTAAAAAAGTAAAAATTCAAAACGAAAAATTATTTTAGAAAAGGAGTGGTTGTCAATGCGTGATATTACGCCCTTCAGGAGGAGACGTCCCGCTTTGACGCCCAGCGAATGGATAAGAGACTTTTTCGGGAGAGACCTTTTGGATGAATTCTTTGATATGGGATTCTTGACCGGGTTTGGTTCTGGTTTAGCCGGCATGCGCGTCGACGTGAAGGAAACCGATAAGGAATACATCGTCGAGGCTGAACTGCCAGGATTTGACAAGGACGACATCGACATCGAGTTGTTTGATGACAGGTTGACCATCTCTGCAAGGCGCAAAGAAGCCGTCGATGAGGAGAGAGCCGATTACATCCGCCGCGAGAGGAGATACGGCGAAGTATCCCGTACCTTCATCTTAGAAGGCGTGAAGGAGGATGGCGTAAGGGCAGAGTACAAAAACGGTATCTTGAGGGTTGTGCTGCCCAAGGCCGAGGAATACACACGGCGCGGCAGAAAGATTGACATCAACTAATGGCTGGCGGAAGAGCAAAGGGGTTATGGCCCGCTATGGCTGTAACCCCATTTTTTTATGACCTTAAACGGTTGTTAGGCAATTTTGAGATTGTTGCTCTGTTTCTTCAAGCAGGGCTTATTCACAGGCTCTCGCTTCTTTAAGCGGTGAGCAGTTCGCGAATTTTCTTTACGTAATTCTGGGTTTCAGCAGGCAGCTTTGCAAACTGGACAGGGTCGTTCAAATCGGTGATGCCCCTTGACTCAATGTTGGCCGGCCCCCAGTTATAGGCTGCCAGGGCCAGATCCAGGTTTCCGTTGAAGCGCTTGAGCAGGCTTTGCAGGTACCGTACCCCGCCATCGATGTTTTGTACCGGGTCAAACGGGTTTGTCACCCCAAGCGATTTGGCAGTGGTGGGCATGAGCTGCATAAGGCCCATAGCCCCGGCAGGCGATACGGCATACGGGTTAAAATTGGATTCCACCCTGATGATGGCCTTGATGAGCGCTGGGTCTACGCCGTATCTGCTGGCTACCTGTTCAATGATGCCATCAAATTGGGTCTGAAAACTTGACTGGCTTGCCATCATTTGCCAGGTATATGCCATCCACTGATGTGGCTGCAGTGTCATCAGCGCGTCCAAAATATTTCCAGCGTTATTGCCATTTAACTGCTGTGAATACAACTGCATAAACGGCAACAGGCTGGTGTACGTCCACGAAGAATCGGTGTCTGTGCCAAACGGTGAAAATGCGCCATCCATGCCTAACTGGGGTAACAGGGAAGCAAACAGCCAGGGGTTGTACGGCCTCTGTCCATTCAGCTGTTGAAGGTGCATATTGATAGAACCAGTGCGATTCCCGTCATCGGTGAACGGTGTATTTCCATTTGTGACCGATGCGTTCCCATTTAAAGTTTTCTCATGGAGCCGCTCAACTGACTGGCTTGAGCCCGTGCGCTGAGCACCTTCAGCTTGCCGCAGCACCTCTTCAAATGATAGAGCATTTCTCCTGTGACCGGTCAGATTTACGCTGTAAGGCAGGCGCCCCTGTATCTCTTCTAGCTTTTGTTCGAATATCTGGCGCACTATGTTTGGCAAGGGATATCACCCCATTTTCACCGTTATATGCACATTTTACCATTGAATCGGGAGTTGTGCAAGTATGACGTTTGGCCTAATCCAGTTGGCCTGACGTTGCATTGCAGGTTTTTCTGAAGCGGCACAGGCTTCATTTTCTTTGTTTAAAGATTTCTTGATGCCATGGAATAAAAAGTTACCTAATAGGGATTACTTTACATTAGAGTGTTATATATTCTACTGGGATAGTTGAAAAGCAGTTCTAAAAATTATGGCAAAATATACAAAAAAGCATTAAAATAATAACATGAATCTGAACAGAAGGGATTGATGATTACCCATGGAAACAAAGTTTTATGGAAACAAAGTAACCATAATTGGGGTGGGCTTTGTGGGTGCCACCACCGCTTATGCTTTGATGATGGGCGGAACGGCTTCGGAAATCGTGCTGGTGGATGTAAACCAGAAAAGGCTTGAAGGGGAGATGATGGACCTCAATCACGGCATAGCTTTTGTCCCTCCTGTCAGGATACGCGCCGGTACATATGAGGATTGTGCCGATTCCAATGTGGTCATAATAACCGCAGGGGTGGCTCAAAAACCGGGTGAGACCCGCATTGATCTGCTCAAGAGAAACATAGAGGTTTTTCGTTCCATTGTGCCCAGGATTGTGGAGCACAATAGGGATTGCATAATAGTGGTGGTCACCAATCCGGTGGATATACTGACCTACGTGACGCTTAAGATTTCGGGACTGCCTCCATCTCAGGTAATGGGCTCGGGTACCGTGCTGGACAGCGCGCGTTTCAGATTCCTGCTGGGGCAGCACTGCCATGTTGCCACCCAAAATGTCCATGCTTATATCATAGGCGAACACGGCGACAGCGAGGTGGCTGCCTGGAGCATTACCAATATAGCCGGAATGCCAATAGAACAATATTGCTTGAGGTGTGGGCGAAGCTGTGAAGAGGATGTAAAGAGAAAGATATTTGAGGAGGTAAAAAATGCGGCCTACAAAATAATCGAAGCCAAGGGCGCCACTTATTATGCTGTTGGCCTTGCGGTAAGGCGCATAGTGGAGGCTATACTGCGGGATGAAAACGTGGTGCTTCCGGTTTCGTCGCTTATGGAGGGTTACTATGGGGTAGAGGACATATGCCTGAGCCTTCCCACGCTGGTCAATGCCAAGGGAGTTGCCCGGGTGCTGGAGCTTCCCTTAAGCCAATCTGAGCAGGAAGGATTCAGGAGGTCAGCCGAGATTTTGAAAGGGTGGTTAAAAGAAGCGGGATTTTAGGGGGATGGGTATGCCTTTACACGTTGTTTTGGTAGAGCCAGAGATTCCTCAGAATACAGGCAATATAGCTCGTACCTGTGCCGCTACCGGATGCATCCTTCATCTGGTGAGGCCGCTGGGCTTTTCCACTGAGGATAAATACCTCAAGAGAGCAGGCCTGGATTACTGGCACCTGGTGGAGATACATTATCACGATTCGGTTGACGAGATATTTGCCCAGTATCCGCAGGGGGATTTTTATTTTTCCACCACCAAGGCGGCCAAGGATTACGCTTCGGTGAGGTATACCCCTGACAGCTTTATATTTTTTGGCAAGGAGACGGCCGGACTTCCTGAGGACTTGCTGAGAAGGCACTATGATCGCTGCATACGGATTCCCATGAGGGCGGAGGCCAGATCGCTGAATCTGTCAAACTCTGTGGCTATCATTGTGTATGAAGCATTAAGGCAGCTGGGCTTTCCTGGCCTGGAGCTTAAAGGCAGGCTGAGGTCTGAAACAAATGGACAACCATAGATTGGACCTATTTTGGCATACCGGATATAATAGCCTGAAACCTGAAATATACTGATATTGAGGTATGCCCGAAGGAGGCAGCCAGGGCCATTCCATTGGGGGAGGAATCCCATGTGAAGCAGGATTTTGGCTTTGAGACAAGGCAGATACGGAAGGATGGCGATGGTACGGCGCTACATGAGATATTGCGGTGGTCTTCTGAAGAGCTTTATCGTTATATACAGAGGGAAATGGAGATAAATCCTTTGCTTAAGATGCGGGAGGATTTTAAAAGGGAAATGGATGAGGCCTTTGGTGCCAGATTCCCAGTGGACATGGATGAATGGTTCCAAGATGCCTGTGATGATGACGATATAGATAATGCATGTGCTGAAAGGGAATGCCGCCGTAAATACCAGAATATGGCGTATAATGGAATTACGTTGCAGGAGCACCTTATGTCACAGCTCAAAGCGATGGACATTCCCACGGATGATGAAAGGATTGCTGCCTTCATCATTGAAAACCTCGATGAGAATGGTTACCTGTCCGTATCCAAGCATGAAATAGCAGCAATACTCAAGGTTGACAGGGACAGGGTTTCGCGTATGCTCCGTCTGGTTCAGACCCTCGATCCTCCGGGAGTAGGAGCCAGAAGCCTAAGGGAGTGCCTGCTGATACAGCTGTCTCAAATGGGCAAAGCTACGCCTCTTATAAAGACTATAATACTTGAACATTTAAAGGACATGGCGCGCAATCGGCTGGGTGTGATAAGCAGAAAGACCGGGATTCCTCTTGAGGAGGTTCAGCGCATAAGAGACCTCATACGCTCTCTGGAGCCCAAACCTGGAAGACGGTTTGCTAGCCTGAGAGAAGAGAGATATATCGTTCCTGATGTTGTGGTAAAGCGTATAGGGGAAGAGTATCATGTCTTTGTCTTGGAACATGCTGCTCCCCGGCTGCGCATAAACAGAATGTATTTAAACCTACTACAGAAGCCTTATCTGGATAAGGATGTTTCGGAGTACATTGCTGGTAAGCTGAATTCTGCCCTCGGATTGATTAAAGCTGTGGAGCAGCGCAGGATTGCCCTCAATAAGGTGGCCATGTCCATCGTCTCAAGGCAGAAGGAGTTTTTGGATGGCGGGCCCAGGTATCTTAGGCCGCTGACGATGCAAATGGTGGCCGATGATTGCAGCATGCATGTCTCTGCTATAAGCCGGGTTGTTGAGGGCAAATATATTCAAACTCCACACGGGATTTTTGAGCTTAAATGTTTTTTGATAAATTTTTAACTTTTTGCTGCCGTTCTATTGAAATTTTTGGCTGTTTAATATAAAATAAAAGGCGTAATTTGAAATTGCCCTCAGGTGCAGCTGTTTTTTTTATAGTCGTGGTGGGACGTTTTTTGCACGGTGGGACAATTTCAGTCCAGGGTGAAGCCTATGTCACAGCCCCACATGCTTCTGAAGAAAATAGTGCCAGAGTTAATAGAAGTATATGAGAAGAGATATACTATATTGCGTAGTATATATAACTTTCAGCCGATAGGCCGGAGAACATTGGCGTCGCGTTTGGGCATGGGAGAAAGGGTGGTCCGCAGCGAGACGGAATTTTTGAGAAACGCAGGCTTTCTGGAGATTTGCCCTTTAGGGATGAAGGTGACCCCAGAAGGCGAGCTGTTGCTGGAAGGGCTTAAAGATTTTACCCATGAGCTCAAAGGGCTCAATGAGCTGGAGGAGAGGCTACAGGGTGTCCTGGGTTTGGAGCGCGCCATAGTGGTTCCTGGGGATGTGGATGAAGACTGCCTGGTTTTAAAGGATATAGGCAAAGCTGCAGCAAGATTTCTGGAAGGCATCATTACGAGGGGTAATATAATAGCCGTGACCGGCGGTTCCACCGTAGGGGCAGTGGCCGATGCCCTTTCCCCTGTCAACGATAATACCGATATAGTTGTGTTGCCCGCCAGAGGGGGAATGGGCAGGAATGTCGAGCATCAGTCTAACGTAATAGCCTCCATATTTGCCAAGAAATTGGGAGGCCAGTACAGGCTGCTTCACATCCCTGACCAGCTGCGGGCCGAATCGATGGAGACGCTTTTGAATGAGCCGGATATAAAAAGCGTTATTGACAACCTCCAAGATGCCGATATACTTATTTATGGAATAGGCCGGGCGCAGGATATGATGCAGAGGAGGAACTTCACTCCCGAGCAGCAACGGGAGCTAGAAAGGCGAGGTGCTGTGGCCGAGGCGTTTGGATACTTTTTCAATGCAAAGGGCGAAATAGTTTATGCCTGCAATTCCATATGGCTGAAAATGGATAACCTAAAGCGCATTCCGAAGGTTATAGCCGTGGCGGGTGGCAGGCAAAAGGCGCAAGCCATAATGGCGGTGTTTAAGCACTGGAAAAAAGGTGTCCTGGTGACCGATGAGGGCGCAGCGCGGGAGATGATACGCCTGGCTGAACTTGATGTAAATTGAGCGTTTGAGTTTTTAATGTGCAGTTGATATATTATTAGTATGGATCCCATGCTTTCATGGGTTATAATAAAAATTTATAATGAGGAGGAATGTACATATGGCAGTCAGGGTTGGTATTAACGGATTTGGAAGAATAGGGAGGAATGCTTTTAAGGCAGCTCTGGAGAAATACGGCAACGATATCGAGTTTGTGGCCATCAACGACTTGACCGATGCCGCTACATTGGCTCATCTGCTGAAGTATGACTCCTGCTTTGGCAAGTTCAACGGCGAGGTTGTCGCAAAGGATGATTCACTGGTTGTAAACGGGAAAGAGATCAAGATTTTGGCCGAGAAGGACCCAGCTAATCTGCCATGGAAGGACCTGGGAGTAGACATCGTGATTGAGTCTACAGGGCTTTTCACTTCCAGGGATAAGGCCATCAAGCACATCGAGGGTGGCGCAAAGAAGATCATCATCACTGCTCCTGCAAAGAACGAGGACATCACCATCGTCATTGGCGTTAACGAGGACAAGTATGACCCTGCCAACCACCACATCATCTCCAACGCTTCGTGCACGACCAACTGTTTGGCTCCGGTTGCAAAGGTGCTGCACGAGAAGTTTGGCATCAAGAAAGGGCTTATGACCACTGTTCACTCCTACACCAACGACCAGAGGATTCTGGACCTGCCCCACAAGGATTTGAGGAGAGCGAGAGCGGCTGCGCTGTCGATTATTCCTACTACCACTGGTGCTGCTAAAGCTGTTGCTCTGGTATTGCCCGAGCTGAAGGGTAAGCTCAATGGATTTGCCATGAGGGTGCCTACACCCACCGTATCGGTAGTGGACTTTGTGGCCGACCTCGAGAAGCCCGCTACGGCAGAGGAGATCAATGCCGCATTGAAAGAAGCTGCAGAAGGCCCGATGAAGGGCATTCTCGGGTATGAGGAAGAGCCGCTGGTATCCATAGACTTCAAGCAAGATCCTCGTTCATCCATAGTTGATGCGCTATCGACCATGGTAATCGAGGGTACTTTAGCAAAAGTGGTAGCCTGGTACGACAACGAATGGGGTTACTCCAACAGGGTAGCAGACCTCGTCATGTACATCGCATCCAAGGGCCTGTAATGTAAAGGAGTGGTCTTTGTGAACAAAAAAACCATAGAGGATATTGATGTAAGAGGAAAGCGCGTGCTGGTACGCGTAGACTTCAATGTCCCGCTGGATGAAAACGGGAATATCACCGATGATACGCGTATAAGGGCTGCCCTTCCCACCATACAGTACTTGATCAAGAACAACGCCAAGGTAATACTCATGTCGCATCTGGGAAGGCCCAAAGGGGAGTTTGACCCCAAATACAGCCTGGCGCCTGTTGCCAAACACTTGAGCAAGCTGCTGGGCCAAGAGGTCATCATGGCAAAAGACGTCATAGGGGAGAGCGCCAAGAATGCCGTTGCCAACATGAAGGAAGGGCAGGTTGTCCTTCTGGAGAACGTTCGCTTCCACAAGGAGGAGACAAAAAACGATCCGGAGTTTGCCAAGGCTTTGGCGCAGCTGGGCGATATCTACGTCAACGATGCCTTTGGCAGCGCTCACAGGGCTCATGCTTCCACTGAAGGGGTGGCCCATTACCTGCCGGCGGTGGCGGGTTACCTCATACAGAAGGAGCTTGAGGTCATGGGCAAGGCACTGGAGAATCCCGAGAGGCCGTTTGTGGCCATCCTGGGCGGTGCCAAAGTGTCGGATAAGATAGGGGTAATTGAAAACCTCATCAACAAAGTGGATGTCCTGTTAATCGGCGGAGGTATGGCCTATACATTCCTTAAGGCCAAGGGCTATGAGGTTGGCAATTCCCTGCTCGAAGAGGACAAAGTTGAGCTGGCCAAACAGCTGATGGAAAAGGCAAAGGAGAAGGGCGTAAAGCTGCTGCTGCCCGTCGATAACGTTGTGGCTGAAGAGTTCAAAGCCGATGCACCCCATAAGGTGGTGGACAGCGACAAGATTGAAGCCGGATGGATGGGCATGGATATCGGGCCCAAGACTAGGGAGATGTTCGGCGAGGAGATCAAGAAAGCCAGGACCGTTGTTTGGAACGGGCCCATGGGAGTGTTTGAGATGCCCGCCTTTGCCGAAGGTACAAAGGCTGTGGCCAAATATGTAAGCGAATGTGGCGGTACCACCATTATCGGTGGAGGCGATTCGGCTGCCGCTGTAGAGCAGCTGGGATTTGCCGATAAGATGACCCACATTTCGACAGGTGGCGGCGCCTCTCTGGAATTCCTTGAGGGCAAAGTGCTGCCGGGAATTGCAGCCCTTAATGATAAATGACCGAGTATAAATTTGCTGTGCGAAAACAAAAAGGAGTATTGACATCACAAGGAATGTTGTGTTAAATAAAAAAATATGTGAGATTGCCAACATTGCCCCCTAAATTTTATATAGATTACCCAACCAGTTGCTGCCCGGGATTTTTCTCCCGGGCAGGTAGGTTGGGATGTGATGTAAGGAGAGTTGCGTATGAGGAAACCCATCATAGCAGGTAACTGGAAGATGCACAAAACGCCGTCTCAGACGGTGTCTCTCATAAATGAATTGAAACCATTGGTGAAGGATGCACAGGTGGAAGTAGTTGTGTGTCCTCCTTTTGTTTGTTTACCTGCCGCAAAGGAGGCTGTGGCAGGTTCCAACATCAAGCTGGGTGCCCAGAATATGCACTGGGAAGAGCAAGGAGCCTTTACCGGTGAAGTGGCTCCCGGGATGCTGAAAGAGCTGGGCGTGGAGTACGTCATCATTGGCCATTCTGAGAGAAGGCAGTACTTTGGTGAGACCGATGAAATGGTAAACCAAAAGGTACTGTCTGCTGTGGCTCACAACCTTATTCCCATCATATGCGTTGGCGAGACGCTTGAACAGCGCGAGCAAGGAATTACCGAGGAAGTTGTGGACAGGCAGACGCGCGCTGCGTTGAAAGGATTAAGTCCTGATGTGGCCGATCGAGTGGTAATTGCCTATGAGCCGATATGGGCTATAGGTACGGGCAGGACGGCGTCCAGCAATGATGCAAACGAGGTAATAGGCTACATCCGCAAGGTTGTGGGAGAGGTGCTGGGCAGCCAGGCAGCTCAGCAGATGAGGATTTTGTACGGCGGAAGTGTGAAGCCCGAAAATGCTGCCGAGCTGATGCAGATGCCCGAGATTGACGGTGGACTGGTGGGAGGAGCCAGTTTGAAAGCACAGGACTTTGCTAAAATCGTGAAATACTAGGAGGAAGACATGCAAAAGGATTTGACCGTCCTCATCATAATGGATGGGTTTGGGTTAAGCGATCGAAAAGAAGGGAATGCGGTTTATCAGGCCAGGACTCCCAATTTGGATAGATACTGGAATGAATATCCCCATGTAGCCATTCAGGCAAGCGGTCTTGATGTAGGGCTTCCTGCAGGGCAAATGGGCAATTCTGAGGTAGGACACCTCAATATAGGTGCCGGCAGGATAGTATATCAGGAGTTTACTCGCATCAGCAAAGCCATAGAGGATGGCAGCTTTTTTAATAACAAGGCTCTTTTGGCTGCCATAGACAACGTCAAAAAGCACGGCACAAAGCTGCATCTGATGGGCCTTGTTTCAGATGGAGGAGTTCACAGCCACATCGAACACCTGTATGCGCTGGTAGAGCTGGCAAAGAGAAATGGCTTGCAGCAGGTTTATATACACTGCTTTACGGATGGGAGAGACGTTCCACCTACCAGCGGCAAGTCGTACATTGAGGCCCTTGAGCGTAAGCTTGAGGAATACAAATTTGGCAAAATCGCCACTGTAATGGGGCGTTATTATGCGATGGATAGAGATAAGAGATGGGACCGCACGCAAAAGGCCTATGACGCACTGGTTTTGGGCACAGGGGAGTTTGCCTCCTCGGCGGTGGAGGCCATGGAGCAGTCTTACAAGGCAGAGGTAACGGATGAGTTCGTGCGTCCCACAGTGGTGCTGGAGAACGGTAAGCCGGTTGCCACCATTGGGCCCAATGACTCGATCATATTCTTCAACTTCCGGCCCGATAGGGCCAGGCAGCTTACCCGCGCCTTTATCCAGCCCGAGTTCAATGAGTTCCCGCGGGGCAAGGGTTATTTCCCCGTGTGTTTTGTATCCATGACCCAGTATGACGAGACCTTTACCAACATCCATGTAGCCTATGAGCCCCAGACTCTTACCAACACGTTTGGCGAATATATAAGCAAGCTGGGAAAAAAACAGCTCAGGATTGCCGAGACCGAGAAGTACGCTCACGTGACGTTCTTCTTTAACGGTGGAGTGGAGTACCCCAACGAGAATGAGGACAGGGTGCTCATACCTTCTCCGAAGGTTGCCACATATGATATGAAGCCGTCCATGAGCGCATTTGAGGTGACCGATGAGGTTGAAAGGAGAATCGCTTCAGGGGAATACGACGTGATTATTTTAAATTACGCCAACTGCGACATGGTAGGGCATACTGGAGTTATGGAAGCGGCGATTGAGGCGGTTGAGACGGTGGATAAATGCGTGGGACGAGTGGTAGAGGCTGTCCGCGCAAGGGGTGGCAAGGTGATCGTAACGGCTGACCACGGCAACGCCGAGCAGATGATAGATTATGAGACCGGCGAGCCGCATACCGCTCATACTTCAAACCCCGTTCCCTTTATATTGATAGATGACACCAGAAAAGATGTGACCTTAAGGGAAGGGGGCCGGCTGGCCGATGTCATACCCACCATGCTTGAATTGATGGGGCTTACCAAGCCCGAGGAGATGACAGGGGAAAGCTTGATTTTGAAAAAGCGAAGAGGTTGAATAAAAAGTTCGGGTTATGCTGTAATACAGCAAACAAAGCGGCCTTGTAGGCAATGCTGTTTATGCTTTTAAGCCTGTGGAGATACCTAATGGTGTCGTTAAAGCAGGAAACTTCGTCTTCAATTATTAAGATGGAGTAATTTACACTCATGATAAGTCTGGTATGATAAGCCTGTAATGAAAGGAGAGTAAAGCCGTGACGACCATTGTGGATGTAATAGGGCGAGAGATTCTGGATTCAAGGGGTAACCCGACTGTAGAAGTGGAAGTATATCTGGAGGGTGGAGCTGTAGGCAGGGCTGCCGTTCCTTCCGGCGCTTCTACAGGTGCCTTTGAAGCCGTGGAGTTGAGGGATGGCGACAAAAAGAGGTACATGGGCAAAGGCGTACAAAAAGCTGTAGAAAACGTAAACAACGTGATCGCTGAGGAAATCATCGGAATGGATGCACTGGATCAGGTCGGGATTGACAAGCTCATGATTGAGCTGGACGGGACGCCCAACAAGAGCAAACTGGGTGCTAATGCCATCCTGGGTGTATCCCTGGCGGTTGCAAAAGCCGCTGCAGAACAGCTGGGACTTCCACTTTATCAGTACATCGGCGGCGTCAACGCTAAAGTCATGCCGGTACCCATGATGAACATATTAAACGGCGGCAAGCATGCTGACAACACCGTAGACATTCAAGAGTTCATGATCATGCCGGTTGGAGCCACCAGCTTCAGAGAGGCATTGCGCATGTGCTCCGAGGTGTTCCACAACCTGAAAGCGGTGCTCAATAAGAAGGGTTACAGCACTGCCGTAGGCGATGAAGGCGGTTTTGCTCCAAACCTGAAGACCAATGAAGAGGCCATCGAGGTGATCCTTGAGGCCGTTGAAAAGGCAGGTTACAAGCCGGGCGATGACATACGCCTCGCCATCGACGCTGCAGCTACCGAGCTTTATAATGAAGAGGATGGGAAATATCACTTCCCTGGCGAAGGCGTGGTAAGGACGGCAGCCGAGATGGTAGACTATTACGTCAACCTGGTTGATAAGTACCCGATTATATCGTTGGAGGACGGCGTAGCTGAGGAAGACTGGGATGGCTGGAAATTGCTCACACAGAAGCTGGGCAGCAGGATCCAGCTGGTGGGCGACGACCTGTTTGTAACCAACACAAAGAGGTTAGCCAAGGGAATTGAGCTGGGAGTGGCCAATTCAATACTCATCAAGGTGAACCAGATTGGTACCTTGACCGAGACTCTGGATGCCATCCAGATGGCAAACCGCGCAGGATATACGGCGGTTGTATCCCATCGTTCGGGTGAGACCGAGGATACCACCATCTCCGACCTGGTGGTGGCCGTGAATGCCGGCCAGATCAAGACGGGTGCTCCGTCGCGTACCGACCGCGTCGCCAAGTACAACCAGTTGCTCCGCATAGAAGAGCAGCTGGGCGATGTGGCGCAGTATCCTGGCCTCAATGCCTGGTTCAATCTGAAGAACAAGTAAGGCGATATCCCCCACCTTGTGAGGTGGGGGATTTGTTTATGCAGCAGCAAAGCGGGGTTGTGTTGGGGGAGCTCTCTATTGAAAAAATCTGCCTTGATTTTCCCGTAAGGGTGTGGTACAATATTGCCGTCATTCATAGGAAGGAGGAGTTCCTTTGGCTGTTGTGAAGAATATACTTACTGCACTGCTTGTATTAGTGGAAGTGTTTCTGATAGCCGTTGTGCTGCTCCAATCGGGTAGAAAAGCCGGATTATCTGGAGCCATTGCAGGGGGTGCCGAGACGTTTTTCGGCAAGAACAAGGCCAGAAGCTTTGAAGGGAAGCTCCAGCGGTGGACCAAGATATCGGCGGTGCTGTTCATCGTCATTGCGGTGGTTCTGGCCATTCTTGAGTAGCCAGGATTGGTTTTCTGACAGTGCCGGGAGGATTTGCTTTTTACCGTCTGGCCTTTGAGTTAAAGATTTAATTTAAGAAATAAGAGGTGAACAAAAACGACCCAATGGTCGTTTTTTCTGTTATATGAGGATATAAAAGATTAAATTTGCGTCAACTACCTACCGCTTAAAGAAACGGAGGTTTGGGAGCAAGTCCTAGTTGACTAGCCTCAGCCAGCGGTACAAAGTTGACGGGTCTATGTTGAACAGGTCATGACATCCTGGGGTGCTGCTCAAGCTCCTGGTTCTATCGTACAGGTTTAAACAGTACTGAGGGGTAGGACAGTGTTGAAAAAGAGGGGGTTTCCTGCGCTCGCATATGATGAAAAGTTTGCAGGTAATCCAAAATTTAAAGGAGGGAATAAGGATGACGAGAGAAGAAGCCCTTCAGATGGTGAAGGAGAACGTCAAAAACGCCAACCTGATAAAGCACATGCTGGCCACCGAAGCGGTCATGCGCGCTCTGGCCAGGAGATTGGGAGAGGACGAGGAAAAATGGGGAGTGATAGGGCTTGTCCATGACGTTGACTATGAGAAGACCGCCGACTCTCCATCGCGGCACGGGCTTATAGGTGCCCAGATGCTTGCAGAAGCAGGCATGGGGGAGGACGAGGTAAACGCCGTGAAGGCCCACAATGAGGCTCTGGGATACCCGCGCGTGACCAAACTTGATAAGGCATTGTATGCTGCCGACCCTGTAACCGGGTTGATTGTAGCCGCTGCGCTGGTTAAGCCTAGCAAAAAGCTGGCAGACGTGGATACCGAGTTTGTGCTAAAAAAATTCAAGGAGAAGTCGTTTGCCCGAGGCGCTTCAAGGGAGCAGATCATGAGCTGTCAGGAGCTGGGGCTCACCCTGGAAGAGTTCATTGGCCTGGCAATTGACGCCATGCAGTCGATAGCCGGCGATCTGGGACTGTAATTGGGTGATGACCAATGTACAAAACCTAAAGTAACTGGTAAGTCTGCTATTGAACGGATAGTCAGCAGAGGGTGCGTGAACCACCCTCTGAGATTAAGGGTAGCATAGACTACCAAACTTCTCATGAAGCCACAACATCTATAGGTGGTTGGTAGTTCACAATTGTATGAGAAATAGTTGAAGATAAAAGTGAGTCAACGCCGTATAACGCTAATGTTTCTGTTTGTGATGGTGTAAAAAGGGTTAAACTATATAAAAAAGCTGTGAAAATACATGCAGCGTTTTTACACTGCGTAATGCTATCAGCAAAAACGTAAGGTAATTGTTGGCTAAACTAACACAGAAGAAGTGGAGGAAAGAAGGCTTGAAGATAAAGGATAAGATAATCGAGATTTTAGGGGAAAACAACAGGCCTCCCATGTACATCGAGCAGTTGATGGAGGTTCTGGGCATTTCGCCCGGGGAAAAGAGGGTGCTCCAGTCCATACTGGATGAAATGGTCAAAGATGGGCAGATCATCCAGACAAAGAAGAAGAAATATGCCCTGCCTGAGAAGCTGGGGTATATAATAGGCAGGATCCAGGGCAATCCGAGAGGTTTTGGATTTTTGATCCCCGATGACCCCGCTGAAGAGGACGTGTATATATCGGCCGAGAACATGAACGGCGCCATGCACAACGACAGGGTCATAGTGCGCCTTTTGCCTAGCGTATATGGCTATCCGTCCCGAGAGGGAGAGGTGTACAAGGTCCTCGAGCGCGCCAACAAGACCATCGTCGGCACCTTTGAGGGCAACGGCAAAGGCCGCCACGGCTTCGTGGTGCCCGATGATCCAAAAATTGGCATGGATATTTTTGTACCTTCAATAGAAGGGGTTGACGTCAAAACGGGCTACAAGGTAGTGGTGGAGATCTACAAATGGCCCGAGCAGAGGAGAAATCCGGTAGGTAGGATTATCGAGGTCTTGGGTCACAAGGATGACGCCGGGGTTGACGTGCTGTCGATCATACGGCAGTACAAGCTGCCGGAAAAATTCCCTGCCGAGGTTGAGGCCGCTGCAGCTGAGGTCAGCCAGACGGTGCGGGAAGAGGATATGGTGGGGCGCAAGGATTTCAGACATTTGCGGACGTTTACCATCGACGGCGCCGACGCAAGGGACTTTGACGATGCGGTTTCCCTGGAGATAATGGATAACGGCCATTTTCTGCTGGGCGTGCATATAGCCGATGTAAGCCACTACGTCAAGGAAGGGTCGCCCATCGACAAGGAGGCATTTTTGCGGGGCACCAGCGTGTACCTGGTGGACAGGGTGATTCCCATGCTGCCGCCCGAGCTGTCCAACGGCATATGCAGCTTAAATCCCAATGAGGATCGCCTCGCCATTTCGGTCATGATGGAGATCGACGAGGAAGGCAAAGTGGTGGATTATCAGATATACGAGAGCGTCATTCGCAGCAAGATGCGCATGATATACGAAGAGGTCAACAGAGTTTTGGAGGATAACGACCAGGAGCTGCTGCCTAAGTATGCCGAGTTCTTAGAGGATTTGAGGAACATGCAGCGCCTGAGCGAGATACTTCACAGGCGCAGGATGAGAAGGGGCAGCATAGATTTTGACCTCAACGAGGCCAAGATAACCTTGAACGAGGAAGGCAAGGTAGTTGATGTCAGGTTATACACCCGCGGCGTCAGCGAGCGCATGATAGAGGAGTTCATGTTGATATGCAACGAGACCATAGCGCAGCATGTGTTTTGGCGAAACATACCTTTTATGTACCGCATACACGAGGATCCGGACATTGAAAAGATGCTGGAGTTCAACGAGTTTATACACAACTTCGGGTATCACTTGAAGGGCATCGGGGGAAGGATACACCCCAAGACGCTTCAGCAGCTGCTGGAGAAGATCCGCGGGACCAGGGAAGAGGCTATAATAAATACTGTGATGCTCAGGTCGCTTCAAAAGGCCAGGTACAGCCCCGACAATACAGGCCATTTTGGACTGGCGGCAGAGCATTACTGCCACTTTACCTCGCCCATCAGGAGATACCCTGACCTGGTGGACCACAGGATAATAAAGGATATGCTGCACAACAGGCTGGATTCGGCCAGAATAGCCAACCTTGAAAGCATGCTGCCCGATATGGCCGAGCATTGTTCGGAGCGCGAGATCGTTGCAGATGAAGTAGAGCGTGAGGTCGATGATTTGAAGAAAGCCGAGTTTATGCTCGATAAGATCGGCATGGAGTATGACGGGATAATATCGGGTGTTACCAATTACGGCATATACGTGGAGCTGGGCAACACGGTGGAAGGGCTGGTGCATATAAGCACCATGGATGATGACTACTACGTCTATGATGAAAAGCACTATTGCTTGATCGGCCAGAGGACCAATAAGATATACCGGCTGGGCGATGCCGTAAGAGTAAGGGTTGTGGGAGTGGACCTGGCATCGAGGAATATCGATTTTGTGTTGGTGGAATGATAAAAACGGCCAAGTCCCCTTATTGACATGTTGCTTAATGTGTGGTATACTTTGATTGCAATTGAATAGGAAGTAGCAATGAGACGAACCCTATTTGTGCTGCTTGATCAGTTCAAGTAGGGTTATTTTGTCGGTAGTAGGTGTTAATTAGATGGCGGATGAGGGTATAAAGATAATAGCG
The DNA here is from genome assembly GCF_023838525.1 of Caldicoprobacter algeriensis. Classification (GTDB taxonomy): domain Bacteria; phylum Bacillota; class Clostridia; order Caldicoprobacterales; family Caldicoprobacteraceae; genus Caldicoprobacter; species Caldicoprobacter algeriensis. The sequence continues at coordinate 29,105 of NZ_JAHUQD010000019.1, read as the reverse complement.
CAGAACAAGAAGGCGAGGCATGACTACTTCATCGAAGAGACATACGAAGCAGGAATTGTGCTGGCAGGTACCGAAGTGAAGTCGGTACGCCAGGGTAATGTGAACATCCGTGACAGCTATGCCGTCATCAAGGATGGAGAGGTTTTCCTCTACAATATGCACATAAGCCCTTACGAGAAGGGAAATATATTCAACCGGGATCCATTGAGGACGCGCAAGCTGTTGCTAAACCGCAGGGAGATCAACAAGCTAACGGGTTATGTGCAGCAAAAGGGCTATACCCTGGTCCCTCTTAAGGTTTATTTAAAGAGGGGATGGGTTAAGATAGAATTGGCTGTGGCCAAGGGTAAGAAGAGCTATGATAAGCGCCAGAGCATCGCCAAGCGCGATGCCCAAAGGGCTATAGAAAGAGCCTTCCGCGAACGCCAGAAGATGTAGGCTGTTAAAAGATGTATCCAACGATGCATCCATATAGACAGCTAAATGTACAACGCTATATATATCGTGGGGGCGTACTGGGTTTCGACGGGGATAGTTGAGGCGAAAGAAGCGAGCCGCGGACTCCGGGACCGCGTCAACAACCTGGAGAAAAAATAAGTGCAGACGACGCATAATTAGCCTTAGCTGCGTAAGGAAGCAGCTAACGTCCACCCTGTAGTGCCCACGCTACAGGTGCTGGGCGCCGACTCAGTGGGGAACGAACCTGCCTTTGCTTCGGGGCAGGCCGGACTTCGATGAAGCTACCGACACCGGGATCCTGTCAGTGGGAGCCCGGTGAAGGGAATGTCAAAACACTGACTGCGCTCGGAGAGGCTTTCGCCGAGGCATCTTCGGACAGGGGTTCGACTCCCCTCGCCTCCACCATAAAGATAAGGGCTGCCGATTGGGTAACCCAACGTGCAGCCCTTTTTATATTATCATACAATTCTGATTGGTTCGTTGTAAAATTAAATGCAACGCCCTAAAAAATTATAGAAATCAAATTACTTTATATTCCTAGTTTTTTCTCTTGTAATGTGGCTACATTTAGGTTATAATATAGCCACAAAGGAGGTGTCTTTTATGGAATATGTAGGCGTACGACAGCTCAAAAATTCTTTGAGCCGTTATTTGAAACTGGTTAAGAGCGGTAAAACAATACAGGTAACAGACAGAGGGAAACCCATTGCAAAACTGATGCCGGTAGATAATTCTCTTCCGCAGGGAATCATTGAAATGCTGGACAAAGAAATCGCTTCCTGGAACGGAGGAAAGCCTAGAGGAACGACAATACTTCATCCCACCAGTAAAGGCAGAAACGTTTCCGATATTGTATCGGAGGATAGACGATGATCGTATATCTTGATACAAGCGCTTTGGTTAAACTGTATATTAACGAAGAAGGAACTTCTCTGGTCAGGGAGGCTGTGCAGAACTCTTTAATAGTTGCCACTTCTAAAGTTGCCTATGCTGAAGCGCGATCCGCCTTTGCACGTGCCTGCCGCGAAAAACTTATCGATATCGGTACACATGATGAAATTGTTGCTGCCTTGAAGCAAGATTGGAAAAACTACTTTAAAATCGAGATCACCGACGAACTGATAGACCTGGCCGGAGAACTGACTTATACTCATTCCCTGCGAGGATTTGACGCCATCCATCTTTCCTCTGCCCTGACTTTAAGCTATATGGCAAATAATGAGGTTACCGCAATCTGTTTTGATGTAAAATTGTGGGAGGCCTTTAAAAAGTATGCCCGTTTTAATGTGCTACCGGAGAATTGTATAGCAAACAAAAAATAGTCTTTGTCTGTCGGAGGGAAACAGATGAAAATGAAGGTGTATTGTTTGAAATAAAAAAAAGCTCTATAGTTGTTTGTTTTTGGGATAAGTATAAAACATTCTTCTGCAATTGGAAGGGATACATTTATCCTTACAGGAGCAGATATATTTGCCGCCGGGCAGCTTGGTAGTTTTAGGACAGATGAACTTATTTCTGAAAGCTCTGTTTTTACCTTTGCAGGAGCCATCCCACTTCATGGGGAGGGATGGGTCTTTAGGACAGGTAGGGATACCATATTCATTGAATCCTGGTTTACCGAAGTTTTGTTTGGTATTTCTGGGGTTAAGGGCGATGACAGGGAGTATACCGTGATTTTCGAATAATAAAGAATTTAGGGTTTTACAAAAGCCTAAAGATAAAAATGTTAAGGAGGATACTGTTACCAGAGTGAAGTAACACTTTAAACAATACCAGAAAGGAGCTAAAAGCTCCCATACACAAAATTATTTACACTCCCATTAAACTCCGTAAATACTTTGTCCTTGATTTTAAGAAAATCAAGGCTTGTTCTGTCTCTTTTTCTTGGCAATGGTACTTCAATAATGGTTTTAACTCTTCCAGGAGAGGGTGTCATGATGACAATCCTATCGGCTAGAAAGACAGCTTCTTCAATATCATGTGTTACAAATATAATTGTCTTTTTCTTTTCCTGCCATATCCTCTCTATTTCATCCTGCATGTGCATACGGGTCATTGCATCCAATGCTCCAAAAGGTTCATCCATGAGCAAAATCTTGGGTTCAACTGCTAAGGCCCTTGCCAGCGCAACCCTCTGCTGCATTCCTCCTGATAGTTGTGGTGGATGATGTTTTTTATAATCCGATAGTCCTACTAGTTGGATATATTCTTCTGCTATTTGACGGCGCTTTTTTCTTTTTAGTTTTTTAGCTTCGAGGCCAAGTTCCACATTTTTTATTACATTTCTCCACGGCAGTAATCCATAATTTTGAAATATAACTATGCGATCAATAGAGGGCTGTGTAACGGTATCTCCGTCTATCTTGATGGTGCCGGTAGACGGTGTATCAAAGCCCGCTATCAGGTTTAGAAGGGTGGATTTTCCGCAGCCACTGGGGCCAAGAAGGCATATAAATTCCCATTCTTTTATATACAAATCAACTTTATCGAGCACTGTCAAAGCGCTTTTATCTTTCAACGTAAAAGCTTTTGATACTTTCTCGATAGAAATGTACATATTAGTTCCTCCTCCCATCTGAGACTCCCCATTGTCTTTCGATATAGCCTTCCAGGAGTTTTATCAGCCGATCCAGAACAAGCCCTGATATGCCAATAAAAATTATGCCCGCTAAAACTAGATCCGATCTTAAGGAATTCCTTGAATCTATTATCAGGTATCCTAAGCCGGATTGCGCTCCTACCATTTCTCCAGCAACCAGGAAAACCCACGCTGTACCGAGCGCTATATGCAGCCCGTTAGCAATCATTGGGAAGGCGGCGGGAAGTATGATTTTAAAAAGCAAGTGTGGCTGTCGGATGCCAAAATTGTTTGCAACATTCAAATAAACAGGATCTACCTTTCTAACTCCGGAAACGGTGGAAAGAAGGGTAGGGAAGAACCCGGCAATGAAAATGATGATGATTGCAGGAACATCGCCTATACCAAACCAAAGAACGATAAAAGGAAACCAGGCAATGGGAGACACAGGTCTCAACAATTGCACAACGGGTTCTACAAATTCCCATACTTTTTTATTGTAGCCTAAGACAAGTCCAAGGCTGATTCCTGTAATTACAGCCATAGCATATCCCGTTATAAATCTTGACAGGCTGACTTTAAAGTGGGTAATAAGGGTCCCGTCTTTTACCAGTTCTCCCATTCCTTCTAGCACTTTTACAGGGGAGGGAAGGAGGGATGGTTCATATCTTCCTGTAAGTACTATCAGCTCCCATATTGCAACAAATAAAGCCAAACTTGAGATAACTTTTAAAACTTTTACTATTTTCCCCATAACAGCATCACTTCGCATTATCTATTAGTGTATTGTCTACAAAATCACTGTATGGAGGAGGATTTTCTATAAGGCCCATTTCAACAAGGTATTTTGAAAGATCATTGTAATCCTTTTCTTCAAGTTTTAAATTTTTATAAGAAATCCATTTGAGCGATAGCTCCAGGACACGTGAGTCGGTTCTTAAATATTTTGTTAGGATATCCAATGTAGCACGGTCTTTTGAATCTGCTTTATGGGCTGCTTTTACATACTCCTGTACAAATTTTTCTGCGATAGATCTATTGTTTTGAATGAAATCATTTCTCAGCACAAGAGCGCAGCAAACGGAATTTCCCCACAGGTCTTGAGAGTTAAATAATACTTTTCCTTTACCGTTGGCAACCGATACAGCGCCAAAGGGTTCTGCAACTGAATAGCCGGAAATCCTTCCTTCCGACAGGGCTGCAGGCATTTCTGGCGGGGGGAGCTCTATTACGTTTATGTCATTGTATGAAAGCCCATTGTTCTTTAGCATAATATACAGCAAAATATTGTGGGTAGAAAGCCGATGGGGAATTGCAAACGTCTTCCCTTTTAATTCAGCAACGCTGGTAATATATTTTGATGTCACAACAACGTTTCCGTCTCTATGGCCTAAAGCAACGGCTTTTAAGTCAATTCCCTGTTCTCGGGCTTTCATTGCAAGCTGGATCAATATGGAGGCGCCATCCACTTTACCCGCATTTAAAGCTTCTATAACCTCAGGCCATGAACTAAACTTAACGAGTTCAAGCTTTACATCCTGTGGGTTTTGTTTTAATAGTTCATTTTGTATATACAGTGGGACTGCATGTGTAAGTGGAATATATGCTATTTTTATCGTTTTTATCTCTGTCTGTGTATTTGTTTCATATGTTGATTTGCAGCCTGCTAGGTTGAGCATCAAAAGCGCTAATATAATGGCAAAGATGGTTCTAATAAATTTTTCTTTCATTAATATTTCCCTCCAATATTTACCTCCGATTTGTCTCTGATTGTTGTAATGATTTTTATTCCCATCCCAAGGCTTTTCGCTTGTTTTTTATATCTGACACTATTCTTTCGGCAAGCTTTTCGTGGTCTACTTCCACAACCATAACCGAGCCCAGAGTCTTTTGCGTATCCTCAAATAGGAATTTCATCACCTTTTCAGAACCCTGCACCGGTGGATAAACCGAATGATAAGAATTGATTCCAAGGAGCCTGAACCCCAAAGCTGCCCCGACTCCTTTTTCATTGGACCATTCTGGGCTTGCAAAGGCAAAAGGCATATCTTTTATATCTTTACCTAAGGCATCGGCCAGCGCTCTGAAAAACGCAGATGCTCTCGCATTGTCAAGACACTCCCCCATATGCCACACAGGAGGGAGATCCGGTTGGAGAAACTCCCTTAATTCACTCCCGGTCATGCTAAGGGCTGATTTATTGCAAAAGCCCAATTTCAGTAGAGGGAATGAAGCGCAGCCGTTTGTCAAAACGAGGATGTTGTTTTGTATTAAGATCGATGCGATGTCTGTAATCGCCTTTTCATAAATCACTCTTGGATTGTTGCAACCCACGAGATTTACTATTCCTGCGATCTTGCCGTCTTTCAGGGCATCGGCTATTATTTCTATGCTTCCAAAATGGCTGATGGCATACTCCAATGAAAAGCCTACTTCAGCTTCTACTTCGTATTGGGGTATAAAAACAGGAACATCCCTTCTCGATGCAAAGCTGTCAATAGCTCTTTTTATGATTTTCCTGACAAGCGCTTTGGTCTCGCTTAGATTCGAATGCATGTGATCGTATCCGTAATGTTCGGCTCCCTGTAGCCTTGCGGAATCGCTGGTTGTCACCACAGTTGTTTTAAAGCATTTCGCCACTTCCATTATGGAAGGATATACATCCTGAACATCTGCTACCCACAGGTCAATAGCGCCTGTGCCAAGCACCAGCTCTACGCCAATGGCATTTGATAGCGGAATGACTCCGCCGTAACGATACATTGCGGAAAGCCCTGAACAGCATATGCCGTAAAATTGAATGCCCAAAGCACCTTTTTGCTTTGCAAGGTTTATAAACTCCTGGCTTCTTCCTTGTTTTACGATTTCACTTACCAGTAGTGGAGAGTGCCCGTGGACGGCAATATTGACGTACCCTTTTTTCAAAGCCCCTAAGTTTGCTCTTACCGTTCTTCTTTCAGGCATGCCAAAAAGGCTGTCCATGGCTATGGAGGAGCCAAGTACGCTGGTCCAGGCAAATGCAAGCCCGCATCTTAAGAACTGCTTCATGACATTTTCCCAATCTCCATCGGTCCCTGTGCTTGTTCTATGAAGAGCCTCAAACACCTCGTGATAGGCTCCAATAGGGAGAATATCAAGGCCCTCCCATACTCTTATTCTTTCTTCCGGTGCAAAGGCATGCAAGGTTTTATGTTTGCCAGGGACTGCTCTGCATAAATCTTCAATGAGAATATCGGCTACCTCAGAAGCTATCTCTTCCAAGGTTTTTCCCTCTGTATCGATTCCAAGCTGGACGGCCGACTTTTTCAACTTATCAGATCCTGCAATGGGCATATCTAAAAGACCCTGAGCGGCAGCTTTTAAAGCCAGCATTATTTCGCGGCCCCGTGCCCCATGAGCTGCCACTCCTGCTGCAACCCAACGCAAAAGATTTCTGGCCACAATAAGGTCGGCGTCTGCGCCGCATACTCCTTTGAAGCTTTTTTTAGTGATCCTGCATGGGCCCATATTGCAGTTTCTGCAGCATACACCTGCTATACCGAAAGAGCATTGAGGTTTTTGTTTGTCAAAGCGGTCAAAGCAGGTTTCACATCCGGCCTTTTCCATATGTAGAAGCATTTCTCTGACTGCCGGATCGGGGGTATATTTCAGTACATCGCTTTTTGAAGGAAAGCTTTTTTTATATTCCTCTACTGCCTGGATGTAGTCATTGAAGTCAGTATGATGGTAATAAACCCGTTCTTCATGGCCGAAATGTGTGTGATGATAGTGGCGTGGATGGTGCAACTTCATTTTCAACCCTCCTGCAAATAATACTATTCCTATATGATTAGTACTATTTAATTTTATTTAAAAACATAACGGCTGTCAACAGTTATTTTAAATAATTCCTATATGAATAATATGAATAGTTGTAAAAACTTAAAAACTTATAAAAAAAGGCTTACCTTGAATTAAGGTAAGCCTTTGGTTAGGAGTTTTAAGAATCAACATAAAAGAATCAATATAACGCTTTTTCGAAATCTTCAATTAAATCCTCGATGTCTTCAAGCCCCACCGATACTCTTATCAAATCGTCTGTTATCCCCAGCCTTTCTCTTTCTGATCTGGGTACAGCGGCATGCGACATTTTAGAGGGATAGGATACGATGGTTTCAATTCCGCCGAGGCTTGCAGCTACTGCGGCTAGCTTTATTTTTTTCATGAAACTCTTTGCTTTTTCAGCATCGATGGTTTTAAAAGAAAGCACAGCTCCTGCTCCATCCGCCTGGCTGTAATGAATGTCTCTGCCCTCGTGATTTTGAAGCCCTGGATAGTATACCTGTTTTACATTTTTATTCTTCTGCAGATATTCTGCGAGCTTTTGCGCGCTATCCTGCTGATAATCAAGCCTGACCTTAAGCGTTTTCAAGCCTCTTAAAAGCAGCCAGCTGTCCTGAGGGCCAAGAATTGCGCCAAAGCCATTTTGCACTGAATATATCCTTTGGCTCAATTCAGCGCCTTTGACCACTACCAGGCCTCCAATCACGTCGCTGTGTCCGCCGATAAACTTTGTAGCGCTGTGAATTACAATGTCAAACCCAAGCTCTATAGGCCTTTGCAGATAGGGCGACATAAAGGTGTTGTCGATAATGGTGATAAGGTTATGCTCTCTGGCGATTTTAACTATACTCCTTAAATCAGTTATTTTAAGCAAGGGATTTGAAGGCGTTTCAACATAAATTGCCCTGGTATTAGGGGTGATGCTTTTCTTTACAGCATCGATATCTGTTGTGTCCACAAAGCTGGCGGAGAGGTGATAGCGGGCAAAGAAGGATGTGAGGATCCGGTGAGTTCCGCCGTATACGTCCTGGCTCACTATAATATGATCACCCGAAGAAAAAATCGAGAGCACCGAGGCTATTGCGGCCATTCCGGAAGCAAAGGCAAAGCCTTTATCGCCTCCCTCAAGTATGGCTATGGTTTCTTCAAGGGCCTTTCTGGTCGGATTGCCCGAGCGTGAGTATTCGTATTCCTGTGGTTGGTCGATGTCTCTCAGGTGGTAGGTTGAAACCTGGTATATTGGTATGCTGAGCGCTCCCGTATTTTTATCCATTTCATTTCCGTTATGAATTAGTTTTGTTGCAAATCTCATATATATCACCTTACCTTGATTATTTTATTTAAGTTCTTAGTCCAGCGCCTGTTCCAGATCGGATATAAGATCTTCAACCGCCTCAATTCCTACAGACAGCCTAAGAAGTTTATCTGTAACGCCAATTCGCCTTCTCATTTCTTCAGGTATAGCTGAGTGTGTCTGTACAATAGGATAGGTTATGAGGCTTTCTACGCCTCCAAGGCTTTCGGCAAACATAATTACCTGTACCCTTTCAAGGACCTGTTCTACCAGTGCCGTGTGCTTAACTGAAAATGATATCATCGCGCCAAAACCTGAAGCCTGCCGCCTGGAAATCTCATAGCCCTCATGATCGCTCAGCCCTACATAATACACTCTTTCAACCTTCTTATGGTTTTGCAGCCATTTAGCGATAGCCAGCGCATTTTCCTGCTGTTTTTCAAGCCTCACTGCCAGCGTTTTGATTCCCCGGAGGATCAACCAACTATCAAAGGGAGCTAAAACCGCTCCTTCGGATTTCTGTATCAGTTTTATCCTTTCGGCTATGTCGTCGTCGTTTACAATTATAAACCCGGCTAAGGTATCGTTGTGACCTCCGAGGTATTTGGTCCCGCTGTGAATTACGATATCGGCTCCCAGTTCGAGAGGCCTTTGAAAATATGGGGTAAGAAAAGTATTATCCACGATGGTCAGTATTTTTCTTGATTTTGCAAGGGCGGCTGTGAGGGCGATATCGGTAACCTTCATCATGGGATTGGAAGGCGTTTCGATAAATATTGCTGTTGTGGTATTTCTTAAGGCCTGTTCTACCTCATGGATACGGCTGGTATCTACATAAGTGAATTCAATACCGTATCGCCTGTAAATTTCTTCAAACAGCCTGTATGTACCCCCATAAAGGTCATCTGAAACGATGATGTGCTGGCCTGGCTCAAATAAAGAAAGCACTGTTGAAATGGCGGCCATACCACTTGAAAATGCAAAACCATGTTTTCCATTTTCAAGGTTTGCAATGGTATTTTCAAGCTCTTCCCTTGTTGGGTTTTGAACCCTGGAATAATCGTAACCCGTTGTTTGATTCAGGCCCGGATGCTTAAAGGTAGCGCTCTGATATATCGGAAAGCTTACCGCGCCGGTGTATTGGTCATAGCCCTTATATCCATGTACTACTTTGGTTTCGAGTTTCAATTGCTTGGATATCCCCATGAAACATCACCGCTCCTCTTTCACTTTAGCGCAACGGCTTCGATTTCTATCAATACATCCTTGGGCAGCCTGTTTACCTCTACGCATGACCTGGCAGGATACGGCTCAGAAAAATACTTTGCATACACCTCATTCATGGCCGAGAAATCGCTGAGGTCCTTCATAAATACGGTGGTCTTTATCACCTTTTCCATGCTGCTTCCTGCCGCTTCAAGCACGTTCTTTAGGTTTTCCAGCACCTGGGCGGTTTGCTCTTTAATCCCGCCGCTTACCACCTGGCCGGTTGAAGGGTCTATTGGGATCTGCCCCGATGTATAAATCAAAGCCCCTGTATCTATAGCCTGAGAATATGGCCCTATAGCAGCGGGAGCTTTATCGGTATGCACGGCCTTATGCATTTGCCTCACCCCTTTTGAAAAAACCTTCGTTCATGCTGCCCGTTCTGTATCCTTTAAGGTCAAGGGCGACGTATAGAAAGCCCAGCTCTTTGAACCTTGAATATATGACTTCCCTTATCTGCTTATCCAGGAATTTGCCAAAGTCGTTTTCATCTGCCTCGATTCTCGCTACGCTGCCGTGATACCTTACGCGAACCTGCCTGAAGCCCAGATCTATAATGAACTGTTCTGCTTTGTCCACCATTTCCAGCTTTTCCTTTGTTATCTTCTCTCCGTAAGGGAATCTTGATGACAAGCAGGCGAAAGAGGGCTTGTTCCATGTCTTTAGGCCCATCTCTTTTGACAGCAGCCTGATTTCCTCCTTAGTGAGCTTGACTTCCCTCAAAGGGCTTATCACACCGAGTTCTGACACCGCCTGAAGGCCGGGGCGGTAGTCTCCTATGAGGTCATCATAATTTGAGCCCTCGGCTACAAATTTGAAGCCTTCTTCCTCTGCAAGCTTTTTGATCTTGCTGAACAGCTCATGTTTGCATAAGTAGCACCTGTTTAAAGGGTTGTCAGAAAAGCCTTCCACTTCGAGCTCTTCCGATACTATTACCCTGTGTGGAATTCCATGCTCAGCTGCAAACTGCACCGCTTCTTTGAATTCCCTTTCGGGATATGTAGAGGATCTGGCGGTCACAGCAAGCACCTTATCCCCCAAAACATCATGGGCTACTTTTACGAGAAATGAAGAGTCCACTCCTCCTGAAAAGGCGATGACAACGCTTCCCATGGATTTGAGCAAATTCTTTAATGCTTCCAGCTTGGCATGTGCCTCATTGGCATGCGCTCCAGTAGGCATTATTTTTACCTCCCCTATATGTTTGTAATCTTTAAAATTAATAGGAATCTGGCTGTAAAGTTTATAAAACTGATCGTTTTAAGGGATTTTTTCGGCAACCCAGAGCTTTCTTCTTATAGTTAAGTAATCCTATATGATTAATATAATAATTTACAAGAATACATTTTGTCAATAACTTGAATTAATCTACAATAACTTGAATTAATCTACAATGGTTCTATTATAGAGAGGTTTAAATTGGGTGAAAAGTTTAAAAAGCGAGACTAATCAATAAAAATATGGTAAAATAACTCTTGGATTTTACCGTGTATACGATATACGAGGATATGGAGGTGAGAATGCGTTTTTGCTGAGCCCAACTCAAATCATTATTTAATAGATAATTGGGCTTAAACGAGGGTTATAATTTAGGGGTTTTCCTGGTTCATAAGTGTGAGTATTAAATGATGAAATAATTAATACGGCAGAAATCATGGTTAACTTTTGTATTAGACGTTTACTTAGCTATGCACAGCGAAATATATAAAGGAGTTGGTGATGTACATATGGCAAAGCTTGCGGATTTGTTTGCTCCACGAGACATGACAGTGGGGAAACCGTGGAAGCGAATAATCGAGTTTTCGATTCCCATGCTTATTGGCAATGTGGCGCAGCAGCTTTATAATACCGTTGACTCGATTGTCATTGGAAGGTATGTAGGGGACAATGCCCTTGCTGCGGTGGGTACTGCTTTCCCGGTATTGAATTTTTTATTGGTGCTTTTTGTGGCGGTAGCCACCGGTGCAGGCATAATGGTTGCGCAGTATTTCGGGGCAAAGGACCGCGAAAGGCTTTCCCGTTCCATTGGTGTATGTATCACCCTTACGGCCATAGCGTCGTTGATAATAATGGTGGTGGGGCCCATTGTGGTCCGTCCTATGCTCGTGTTTATAAATACGCCCGAGTCCATTTTAGACTGGTGCGCCAATTACCTATTGATATTATTAGTAGGCAACTGGGGTTTTTCGTACTTTAACATTTTATCGGGAATTCTGCGCGGCTTGGGCGATTCGCTTTCAGCGTTGGTGTTTTTGCTTATATCTACCGCTCTCAATGTGGTGCTGGACATATGGTTTGTGGCAGGATTCAACATGGGGGTGCCGGGAGTAGCGCTGGCCACCGTTATTGCGCAGATGATATCTGCTATCCTGTGTCTTATTAAGCTGAAAAAGATGGAGAAAGTATTTGACCTCAATTGGAAAGTGCTCAAGCCTCTTAAGGAGTATGCAACTCAGCTGATAAGGCTTGGGATACCGTCCGGGCTTACACAAGCTATATTTTCAGTTGCCATGGTTGCTGTGCAGTCTTTGACTAACACCTTTGGCGAAATGGTCATAGCCTGTAGCGTCATGGTCATGCGCGTAGACGGTTTTGCCATGATGCCAAACTTTACCTTTGGTGTAGCCATGACTACCTTTGCAGGTCAGAACGTTGGGGCAAAAAAGATGGACAGAGTGGAAAGGGGAACACTGGAGGGCCTCATAATTGCTGTTAGCGTTTCTACCGTAATTACAATAACCATATTGACATTTGGAAAGTATCTCATGAATATATTTACCAGCACTGTTGAGCTTGTGGATTTAAGCATGCGCATGATGCGTATCCTTTCGGTAGGATATATTGCTATGGCGGTGACACAGGTTCTGTCAGGGGTTATGCGTGGGGCAGGCGATACCGTGACTCCCATGTGGATTTCGCTTATCACCACCATCGCTTTGCGTGTGCCTATTGCTTACGGTATTGCCTACCTGACGCGAAGTGAAGCCTATCCTACTGGAAGGCCTGAGTCTGTGTTTATATCTCTGCTGGTTGCCTGGGTGTGCGGTGCCATAATCACTACAATTTTTTATAAAAGAGGCAACTGGCGAAAGAAAGCGCTTTTGGGCAATGAACAAATTGGTGTATAAGCTTGAAGAAGGAGGGGTTTTCATGTCAAGCATACCACGGCCTGAGTATCCGCGTCCCAATTTTGTAAGAAAAGATTGGCTTAATTTAAACGGTATATGGGAGTTTGAGTTTGATGATGACGATGTGGGAGAAAAAGAGGGATGGTATAAAAATCACGCTTTTTCACGTACCATAAATGTCCCGTTTTGCTTTGAAAGCGAATTAAGCGGCATAGGAGACACGTCACGCCATGACCATATATGGTACAGGCGCAAGCTGGCAGTGCCGGACAGCTGGAAGGGTAGAAGGGTTATGCTGCACTTTGGTGCAGTGGATTACCACGCTAAAGTGTGGGTAAATGGTGTTTATATGGGTAGCCATACCGGCGGTCATACGCCCTTTAGCTTCGATATAACCGATGCTCTAAAGTGGGACGGCAGCGATGAGGTGGTGGTAAAGGCGGACGACATATCGTCCGATTGCCAGCAAGCTCGTGGGAAGCAGTCATGGCTGGATCACCCGTTTGATTGCTGGTATAACCGCACCTCTGGGATCTGGCAGACGGTGTGGATGGAGCCTGTAAACCCGGCGCATATTATCAACGTCCGTATGACTCCTGATATCGATAAAGGCACTGTGGGCGTAGAGGCCTTACTTACTGCGCAGGCCATCGGCTGCAGTTTGAAAACGTGTATATCTTTTGAGGGCGTGCCAGTTGCTTCGGTTACTGTACCTTGCTTTCAGCAGCGGGTTGTCTTCGAGGTGAGCGTTATAAACCATGCCTTCAAGTGGGGGTTAATGCTGTGGAGCCCCGAGAATCCCAATCTTTACGATATAACGTTCACGTTGGTGGATGAAAAAGGCGATACGGTTGACCATGTGGCTAGCTATTTTGGCATGCGCAAGGTGTCGGTCAAGGACGGCAAGGTGTTATTAAACAATCACCCTTATTATCAAAAGCTCATACTGGATCAGGGGTATTTCCCACGGTCAAACCTCACCGCTCCCAGTGAGGAGGCTTTGATAAACGACATAAAGATGACAAAGGCTTTTGGTTATAACGGTGTACGGAAGCATCAGAAGGTGGAGGACCCGGTGTACCTTTACTGGTGCGACAAGCTGGGGCTTTTAGTGTGGGGCGAGATGGCCTCGTATTATGAATACAGTCCAAGGGCAGCCAATGCGTATATTAAGGAGTGGCAGGAGATCATCGAGAGGGATTACAATCATCCTTGCATCATAGCCTGGACGGCCTTCAATGAGTCCTGGGGCGTGCCAAATGTAATGGTGGATAGACAGCAGCAAAGCCATACTGTGGCTGTGGTCAACATGATACGGAGCCTGGATAGAACGAGGCTAGTGGTGTCCAATGATGGCTGGGAGCATACAGATACCGATTTGTGTACCATACACGATTACCGTTCAGATGGAGAGGATTTGAGGAGGGTTTATGCTGACAAGGATAAGGTGGTAAATGGCGCTCCTGCGGGGAAATTCATATTTGCTGAAGGATATGGTTATAAAGGTCAACCTGTTCTTATAACCGAATACGGCGGTATAGCATTTGCATCTAGCAAGGGATGGGGATACGGTGATAAGGTGGCTGATGAGGAGGAGTTTTTGAAACGCTTTGCTGGTTTGACTCGTGCCATCATGTCTATAGACTATATATGCGGTTTTTGCTATACCCAGCTTACCGATGTGCAGCAGGAGGTTAACGGCCTTATGACTTACGACAGGAAGCCTAAAATTGATCCCAGCAAAATAAGGGCTATAAATGAGGGGAGAGTATGAATTGGGACAGGGGTGTTTGAATAAAACACCCCTGTTAATGCTTTATACTTAATTTTTGTACTTTTTTTTGTCTAATAAGACAACTAGAATTCCTGTTATTATTAAAAAGAAACCAATTATTGAGAATGTTTTTATATCTAACCACGAACCTGTTTGAACAAGCTTATCTTTTTCCTCAAAGGTACTGCTTTGCTCTGATTCACCAATGTATTCAAACACACCATATACAGAAAAATGTTCGGCTATAAAAGTTATGGTTTTCTGTGATTTATCAATTTCGCCTCCAATGTACTCCCATTTACTGGTTTCAGGATTGAAATAAAATACCGCTGCTTTTGTGATGTCTTTTACGTCTTTTAGGTCAAATGTCACCTTTATGGGAGCTCCAATATTTATGTCTTGTTCCTCTACTTTTACTGTTATATCGTATGCATTTGTCAAAGGTATGAGAGACGATTCGGCCATTTTACCTTTGTCTTGTATACTTATTTTAACTGCTGCTTGTTGTGAGATGTGTGCTACGTTTTTCAAGGCAGCTAGAGCTTTTGTGTCAAACTGCAAGGCAACTTCTTGTGATTTTACTATTGTAGTTTTATTGTTTTTTACCATTAATTCAATGACATCAAAAGGTATTTCCACAGTTCTTTTGTTACTAGCGCTTATTATATTGGTTAAATCGATGTATATACTTTTCTTTGAAGGATCTTCTATGTCTTTTGAAATTTTATTTATATCCATATAATAGGTTCCGGGTTCAATTGTTTTGGAAACGGTAATTTTCACATTAGCGGTAGCTTCTCCGCCGTTGCCGTCTGAGACAGTATATGTGAAAGAGTCATCTCCGCTAAATCCACTTTCGGGAGTATAAGTGACTATTCCATATTTATTATACGTTACCTTGCCGTGTTTAGGTTCTGTAACAGTAATTACTGCCAATGTATCATTATCAGGGTCTAAGTCATTAGCCAACACATTTATTGTGACGGAGGTACTTTCTTTTGTTTCAGCGGTGTCATTTACTGCTTTAGGTGGTGAATTTACTTTATTGACGGTGACTTTGACATTGGCAGTAGCTTCTCCACCCTTGCCATCGGAGATAGTATATGTGAAAAAGTCATCCCCGCTAAATCCACTTTCGGGAGTATAGGTAATCGTTCCATTGCTGTTAATTTCTGCCTTACCATGTTTTGGCTGAGTAATGTTAGTAATTGTTAATGTATCGTTATCGGGGTCTGAGTCATTATCCAACACTTTTATTATAGCCGAAGTACCCTGGTCGGTTTTAGCTGTGTCGTCTGCTGCTACAGGTGCAGCGTTTTTAGGTTTTTGAGATAACTTTGCTATGAAAGCATCTCCCGAGAAGAAATTTCCACCTTCTCCTGGCTCACGTTCATCATATCCACCATGATAATCGGTTTGATAGGCACCTTCAGTAATGGGAAGATCTTCAGACAGAGTTATTCCAGCAATAAATATGTCACCCTGTATATTTAAAGCTATGCCATATCCTATATCGTCGCCTGTTCCACCAAAATATGTACTGTATTTTAGATCTTGTGAATCTTGCCCATTAGGAGCTAGCTTAATTATAAAAGCATCGTAGTTTCCGCCATTGTAGTTTTTTTGATGGGCATCATCTGTCACAGGAAAATCATGAGACTCCGTGCCGCCTGTTAAATATATATTGCCTTCGCTGTCTACTGCTATGCTGTAACTGAAATCGCATTTAATTCCACCAATGTAGGAGCTGTATTTTAGATCCAGCGTACCCTGTTGGTTAGGTTTAAATTTCACAACAAAAATATCATCTTGTTCTCCTCTGCGTGTAGACTGAAAAGCTCCTTTGGTAACAGGAAAATCGTTAGAATGCGTTATACCTGTTAAGTATATATTATTGTAGTTATCCAGAGTTATACTTAACCCTACGTCAAATTCGCTTCCGCCAAAGTAGGTACTATACTTTAAATCCTGCATTCCTTGACCATTGGGTGTAAGTATCGCTATAAAAATATCTTCATATCCATTGAGGCTGGTTTGGTATGCGTTGTCTGTAACCGGAAAATCTTCTGAGTTTGTCTCCCCTGTGATATAAATGTTGCCCTGAGTATCGACTGTTATATCGTTTATATAGTCATTTTTATAATAATTCTCGCTTCCACCAAAATAGGTGCTGTATATTAAATCTGCTTTTCCTTGGTGCTGGGGTGCCAATTTAGCGATAAAATTAGTAGGCACTTCACCTTTTGGGGAATTTTGATAAGCTCCTTCAGTAATGGGGAAATCGCTGGACCATGTAGTTCCTGCTAAATAAATGTTTCCTTCATTATCTACTGCTAAGCTTTGTACATAATCATAATCGGATCCTCCAATGTAAGTGCTGTATTCAATGTCTAGTGTTCCTTGACTGTTAGGTTTTAGCTTGACTACCCAACTTTCAGTACCCCCTTTTTGATCGGTTTGATAGGCTCCGTCAGCAATAGGAAAATCATTCGAGACCCCATATCCAGCTATATATATGTTTCCCTTCTTATCTACTGTGATATCTTCTATAAACGCAACTGCTCCAAAATAAGTGCTGTACTTAAGGTCCAGTTTTCCTTCTCCATTGGGCATTAATTTGGATATATAGGCACATCCCCATGCATTTTCCCACATATTATCCTGATAGGCACCTTCTGTAATAGGAAAATCAGCAGAACGTGTGGACCCTGCAATATATACATTGCCTTCAGCATCCACTGCCATTCTAATTCCTGTACCTTCCATGTGATCGCCTTCAGTCCCACCTATGTATGTACTGTATTCTAATTTTGGATCGATGATGAGTTCTTTATTGGGGTTATATGTTCCCACCTGAAAGGTATAAATATTGCCGGACAGCTTATACATTACATCAATAGTGTTATTGTCTTGAAATGCCACAGGTTTGGTGAGATATATATCGCCTATGGATGACTTCAAATTCAAATATCCGTTACTCTTTAGTTCAATTTTATCCTGGCCTATAACCCGAATTTTTATATCAGATGGATTGGCGCCGGGTTTTATTTTAAATATTTTTTCAATATTGCCTCCATGAGCTTTAAGCGTTACCTCTATGCCGGGATATATTTCTCCTAAACTGATTATGTTCCACGTCTCCAAAGCTGTCTGCCATTTATCAGGGTTTTTGCCTATATATAAATCGGCTTTTATATTTGATTTCTGCATTCCAGTTGATTCAAATACTATGGGATTACCTTCGGCATCTAAGAATTGTTCTTTTATCAATATGGTGTCGTTGTCCCCATCGTACAACCTATGAATTATAGCATTGTTTGTAATATATACAGTTCCATAAAATGTAGTTGCGTAATACTTTACTTCCGATTGTTTTGAATTAGAGTTTTTTATAAAAGGAATGGTAATTCCGTGAAGATTTAAATTGGATGTAATTGTTTTGTTATCGTTATTAAGTAAACTGGATTGTGAACCAGTCGCAGCATGAACCCATGATGGTGGTGAGATAACAATTAAGGAGAAAAACAGTGCAATTGTTAAACTATAGCTAATTATTTTCATAACTGATCTATTTACCATCTCACTTACTTCCTCCTTTTGTAAAATTTAAAAGAAGTTGATAAGGGCTTTATTGCTATGCACTCTGCAAAGTGTTTGATATCAATAAGTTCACCTCCTTTTAAAAACGAGGTGTTAGAAATTATGCATGTTGAAGGAAATGGGTGTGAGATATTCCTGCTACATCAATTCAAAATTTTAGCAAACTATTTAATACCTACTTTTGCATAATAAATCAATGTCAACTGCTTTTATACAGATTTACTTATATTTTAACTTCTTGCTGCCATAATGTGGGTTTTAACTTATGATAACAATTTTCAAAAGGAATTAGGTAATGGATGATTAAATTTTAAATAAAAGTTGAATGATAGCATATTTTTACCCCCAAACTAATGGGTTAAAATATTTTAACTTTCCCGCTTCTGGCTGAAGAAAATTTTACACGGTATAATTAAAGAATAGAGTATTATTTCCTAGGGGGAGGAGGTATTTTTATGCTAGAGGAATTAAATAATCATTTAATGCAACTGCAGGAGCAGGTGCAAGAAGGATATAAAATCCGACGGAGGTTAGAAGCTGCAGAAAAGAGCTATATGGAGTTACAAAAGCGCCTTTGTGAGTTCAGGGAGCAACTGGAAAAGGAAAAAAGTGATGTAGATAAGCTGGAGGGGATGAACCTTACTAATCTATTTTACTCTATTCTGGGCACGAGGGAGGAAAGATTGGAAAAAGAGCGGCAGGAGTATCTGGCTGCAAAGCTTAAGTATGATCAGTGCCAAGATGAGCTGGATGCCTTGGGAAAGGAAATTCAAGACCTCAAGCTGCAACTGGGAGAGATAAACGTATTGGAAAGGGAGTATCAAGATCTCTTACGACAAAAGGAGAAAGTACTCGAGGGGATACATGATGCTACTTCCAGGGAACTTGAAAAACTTTCAGAAAAGCTGGCAGAAGCCCGTGCAAAAGCAAAGGAGATCATGGAAGCGTTAGAAGCGGCCAATGCTGCAATAGATGGATTGGAAAGGGTATTGAGTTGCCTGAATAGCGCTAGCGGCTGGGGCACGTGGGATATCATAGGAGGAGGGATTTTATCTACCGCCATCAAACATTCGTACATTGACGGTGCAAAAACTGCTGTAAGTCAGGTACAATATCAACTGCGGAGGTTGGAAAGAGAGCTTATGGATGTGGGCAGCTTTCAGCATCTGAATATAGATATAGGTTCCTTTGCTACCTTTGCCGACTTTTTCTTTGATGGGCTGATTGCCGATTGGGTGGTTCAATCGCGGATTTCTCAGTCGCGGGAAAACGCGTTTCGGGTATTAAGGCAGGTGGAGAATATTAAGCAAAGGCTTGAGAGGGCTCTTGAGGAGGCTAAAAATGAGATTGGACAGATTGAATACGAAAGGCAGGAACTAATAAGGAAGGCTTGATGGCGTTTGTCTTCTTGATGCCACAACGAAAGCTTACTCTTTTTGAGTTGTGTATATTGTGTATATTAATGAAGGAAATGGAGGCGAGAATTGATGAGGAAGCTTTGCACTTCAGCGGATACAAAAGAAGTGTCTTTGACCATATACAACGGGGGCTTTGGAGCCGTCAAAGAAGTCCGAAAGGTGTGCCTTACTGGTGAGGAGACCGAGCTTGTGTTTGCGGATGTGGCTCAACATATAGAAACAGATTCGCTGTTGGTTGAAGGCTTGAATGTGCTGGAATTTAACTATGATTATGACCTGGTGAGCAGGGATAAGCTCCTTCAAAAGTATGTAGATAAAGAGGTATGGCTGGTGAAAAGAGAGTCTGGTGAAAAGAGAAAATGCCGGTTGCTATCGGTAGAAGAGGGAGGTAGGTGCGTTTTGGAGGATTATGCTACAAAGGAAATATACATTGACTCACAGGCTGAAATCGTATTGCCTTCGCTGCCGTCTGGCTTGATTGTGAAGCCGGCCCTTGTATGGAAGATAGCGCCCAGCAAAACGGATACTGTTAGAGTTTCTTATCTCAGCCGTGGATTTAAATGGATTGCCAATTATGTAGTAGAACTTTCAGAAAATGTTTTAAACATCGCCGGATGGGCTGAGATTAAAAATGAGAGCGGTGCAACCTTTGAAAATGCTAAGGTCAAGCTTATAGCTGGTGATGTTAATCGTGTAAATAAAGGTGGTCGGTTTAGATATTTTGATGGTGAGGTATGTGTTAATGAAGCGACGAAATGCTATGCTGAAGAGAAAAGCTTTTTCGACTATCACATGTATACGTTGCTTCATCCTACTACGTTGAAAAATAATCAGACCAAGCAGATTAACATACTGAGCGGTTCAAATGTGCCATATAAGAAATACTATCAGTTGAATATGTACGAAGAAAAAGTCAATATCGTTGTTGAATTTGCCAATACAAAGGAATCCGGTCTGGGGGTTCCTGTGCCTAAAGGCAAAGTCAAACTGTATAAAATGAATGAAGACGATGGCTCCTTAGAGTTTATAGGTGAAGACTTTATAGACCATACTCCAAAGGATGAGAGCATAAAGTTAAGAATAGGCAATGCTTTTAATATAACTTTTGATTGCATAGAAGTGGAGCGTAAGAAGGTAAATGGTTTTGAGCATCACCGTTACGAATATACAATTAAAAATCACAAAGGGGAACCAGCGGAAGTACACTTTGAGCACGAAATCCGAGGTGTGTGGGAGATGGTATCGTCAAGCCACGATTATGTCAAGAAGTCGTCCGACAAAATAGAATTTGTCGTGTCCGTCCCAGCAGACGATGAAATAAAGGTTAGTTTTGAGTACAAAGTCGATAGGAGGATAGAAGTGATGTTGCGCAAGTGATTGATTCTGAAACCCTTTAAAATATGACCAGGAGGATTTTTTATAGGAAAAATTAAAAAGATGTTACAGTTTGCCTATGATGATGGAAAAGAATGCTAGGGATTTTTATGAATTTTTATGTTGATAAAGCCATCTTAGAGGAGACAAAGCGCATCTTTGAAGAGGTGATTGAAATTAAAAAGCAGCACTTTGATACCTTAGAGAAAGAATATGATAAGTTGGGCTCTACAGAGGCTCCCATAGATATCTTGTGTGTGGTGGATGACAATTAATTTTAAAACCAGAGGTTCTCACATACTGGCCGACGATTCCGACATGCTTTAGGGAGCTAGTGCAGGAACATCCGATGTATTGGTTGATGCGCATAGTTTAATTTGGTAAAGACCGACTTCTGACGCTTTTATGACGAGGCAACTCAGGCAGTGGACGAACCTGACGTCAGAAAGATGCTCGCCGACTTGGCTGGATGGAAAAAGCAGCGTGGTAACATGTTTTACAAAAAATACCTTGAGCTGATCGATAAAAATTTGAGGTATAAAAGAAATAAAGTTATAAAAGAGATCATGGATCCTCCACTCGTGTGATGAGGGGAGGATAATTTTTTACTTTAATCTCGGGGTAAAATATAGCAGAAAAAATGGAGTAATTTGTTGAAATATGAGGTAAGTGTTGCTATAATTAAATTAGCAAATTTTACTATACAACTTGTAATGCTATATGCCAAGCGGCTAAAATCTATAAAAATGAAAAATCAAGCAACCTTTGTTAAAGGGCAAACCTGTCGAAAGGCAGGGACGCAAAGCCGCGGGCCTAAGGAACGTTCTTGTTCTATGGCAGCCGGTTGCACAAAGGGTGATTATGCAAGTACAGGGAATGGCTCTGCAGGAAATATGTACACTCTTTTTGCAATCGGTATGCAGAGCCCTTTTATTTTAGGGGTATGTGGTATAGAATGAAAAAAGTTTTAAATGGTATGGTGGTGAAAATATATGCCCATTTCTTCATATACGCACAGGTTTTCAAGGGTAAAAATTGGGAACGTAATCTCTTCTGTTGTGGGTGTGTTATACGAATACGTAAACATATGTTTGTATAGGGGGAGTAATTTGTGTATTAAATGTAACAAAATAGAAAATAATTCTTTTAATGTCAAATATTTAGCTGGTGCGTCGTAAAGGGCTGTTGAGCACCATACTTTGCCTATTTTAAAACTTGTTCTACGTGTTTTTGTATGGTAAGGTGCACAACAGCCCTTTATTTATGAAAAATTACAAAATTTAATGAAGACAGGGGGCTAAAATGACAGAGAAAATCTTGTGGGAGATTCTACACCGTATCCCGATGGCGTGCGCAATTCACAGGTTAGTTGGAAAACATGAAGAGGATAGAGATTACGTTTTTGTCTACGCTAATCCTTATTTTGAAACCATGGCTGGAGTAAAAATGGATGATATTGTAGGCAAGGGGATAAAGGAAATTCTGCGCTATATCGGTTTTAAAGATTTGGGTTGGGTGGATTTATATGAAATAGCGGCATTAAGTGGACAGACTCAGGAAGTCGATGTATATTTGCCATTGAGAAAACGCTGGTACAGGCTAATTGTCTTTGCGGTAGATAAAAAACTATTCGTTTCGTTTTTTCACGACATTACAAGGGAAATAGAACTAAAGAACGTTTTGGCACAACTTGTACGGTTTAAATTATACGATGAAACAGAGGCAACGACAGCTATGCCCATACTGAGGGAGGATGAGGAAGGCTACTTACCAGGTGTTCATGATGGCGTGCCAAGGGAAAAGTTTTATATCTTAAGTTATCGCGATTTGTTAACCGGGCTTTATAACCGTCGTTTTGCAGAGGAAGAGTTTGCAAGATGGCAGGCTTTTCCCAGGGCGTTTTCCATTGCGGTTATAGTGGCTGATATCAATGGACTTAAGATGATCAACGATGTGTACGGCATTCAGGAAGGGGATAACCTGCTCAAAAGGGCTGCTAGAATATTGATGGAAAGCTGCAGGAAAACCGATATAGTAGTCAGGTGGGATGGGGATGAGTTTTTGATTCTATTGCCCCATATTTCAGAGCGAGCGGTTGAGAAAATTATAGAGAGGATAAAAAGTAGGTGTTTGCAGGAGAAGGACGAAAAGATACCCCTCAGCATAGCCTTCGGCTACGCCATAAAGAAAAAGCCGGTGGAAAGTTTGAACCAAATTGTTAGAGAAGCAGAGGAAATGATGTACTGCGTAAAGCTTATGGAGGAAAAAAGCTATCGCAATGCCATAGTAAATAGCATGCTTATGGCCCTGGTTACCAAGAGCGCAGAGACCGAGGAACATGCCGAACGCCTCAAAAATTACTGTTTGGCAATAGGCAGGAAAATGGGGCTTTCTTCAAGGGAACTGGATGAATTGGCTCTGCTGGCCATATTACACGATATAGGCAAAGTTGGCATAAGGGAGAGCATACTACAAAAACCGGGACCGCTGACTGCTGAAGAGTGGGAGGAGATGAAGAGGCACCCCGAAATTGGCTGTCGTATTGCAAAGACCATCCCTGAGCTTACACATATAGCAGAGTATATACTGTGCCACCATGAGCGGTGGGACGGGCACGGATACCCGAAAGGACTAAAAGGGGAACAGATTCCTCTGTTGTGCCGTATCCTGGCGGTTGTAGATGCCTATGACGCCATGACCAGCAATCGGGTATATCGAAAAGCCATGACTCGGGAAAAGGCGTTTGCAGAGATAAAAAGAAATTCTGGGACGCAGTTTGATCCGCAGGTGGTGGAGATTTTTTTGAGTTTGTTTGAGGAGGGTAGTATAGAAAAATTAAACACGATTTAATGCCCTCTTTAAAAAGAAGGGTGAGGGGTATGCTGGTTAAGGCATATAGTATAGAAGAGGCGCTAGCCAACGCTGAGAAATATTATAACTGCCCCAGAAGTTGTTTAAAGGTTTATACTATAAAGGCCACCGGGGGTCATTTTTTGGGGAATTATCAAGTGGAGAGGAATTTACAAGATAGAGGTAGCCAAAAAAAGAGAAGAGGTGGTTAAAGAGTATAAAGCCATCGATGGAACAGTAGAAATCAAGGATGACGTTGTAAGAGTGAAAAATCCTGTAAAAGGTGGTAAATATCCTTCTTTAATTGTAAATGACCAAAACTTCGAGGTATTTGTAAATAGTAATAAAGTGTCTGGGGCATGTGTGGTTACAGAAACAGATGTGATCCAGGTAATTCCTCGGGAAGTTCCCCCGATAGCCCGCATTGAGGTTGATATCACACCTGATAAAATGAAGGCAATCTTAAGAATTCAAAAGAAGCCGGGAAAAAGATACTTTTTGCGAGATATAAAACCCAGCAATAGTATTGTAATTAGCGGGGACTACGAAGAAATTCCACCACCGCATATTTCAGTCGAGCAGTGCGTCAGTGAGTTAATTAGGAATGGAGTTTTGCAAGAGTTAATACTCGTAGAAGAGATTGAAAAATTGCTTGAGTTGCTGTCGGGTGGGAGTGCTGTTGTAGCAAAAGGAAGGCCGCCAATTGATGGAGTTGATGTCCGTGTTGAATACTATTTTTCTCAACACAGCTTTAGGAATCCCGATTTTGATACTGATAGAAGAGTTGATATGATGGACCATACTGTTATTCCCACGGTTAAAATAGGACAAATATTGGCTGAAAAGGTGGCTTCTGCTATACCAGGTGTGGACGGGATGACGGTTACAGGTGAGGTTATTAGAGCACTACCTGCTAAGGAGGCGGTGTTTAAAGCAGGGAAAGGTGCCGTGATTTTGAATAACAACAGAATTGTGGCAGCTATTTCTGGGAGACCTGTGTTGGAGAAAGGAGTAGTGAGCGTGAATCCGGTCATGAATGTTCCAGGTGATGTAGACGTAAGTACGGGTAATATTAGGTCTTTAAATCCAGTTTCCATATGTCAAATCTAAATAAAAACGGGTTACCCTTTCCAAAATGTAGGGATAACCCGTTTTTCAGCTTTTTGTTTAACCCAGTATCTTATCTACCTCTTCTGCATCTACGTCCATTATATACTTAATTCCGGTTATCTTAGCTGCTTCGGGTGTCAAAGCTGCTATGTCATCTCGTGTGATGTATTTAACGTCAAACTTACGTGCTCCAGCCATTAATTGCTGTAAACCACCCATAACTCGATCCATATATGTGTATACAGCTATTGCTGCCGGTGACATATTGTTAAAGGCTTCTTCACCGTATTGTTCTTTGAGTTTAATTGCACCATAGAATATCTGCTCCACTGATTGACCATGCTTCTTAAGGTCCTCGGGAAGTTTACCTTCTTGTATCATACGAGCTATAGTTTTACCGACCATTGCAGCAGTCATAGGTGAACGCCCCATGCCTACCAGCTTTACATAAGGTGCACCAAGAGCCAAACCCTTGAAAATATGGTCTTCAAGCGTAAAACCACCAGCTATAGCTACTGCTGGTATATAAGCGCCTTTATCTGCCAGACGTTTCAGGTAATTATAAAGCAATGCTTCAATATATACAGTGGGGATACCCCATTCATTCATCATACGCCATGGGCTCATTCCTGTACCGCCACCTGCACCATCTACTGTCAACAGATCAATTCGTGCATCTGAAGCGTATTTTACCGCCCTGGCTAGATCAGCAGGTCTATAAGCCCCCGTTTTTAGGAAGATGTATTTGGCTCCAGCATTGCGTAATTGATTGACCCTAG
This sequence comes from Caldicoprobacter algeriensis, assembly GCF_023838525.1. Taxonomy (GTDB): domain Bacteria; phylum Bacillota; class Clostridia; order Caldicoprobacterales; family Caldicoprobacteraceae; genus Caldicoprobacter; species Caldicoprobacter algeriensis. The sequence goes on along the minus strand of NZ_JAHUQD010000019.1, from coordinate 3,653 downwards.
CATGGAAACTTTCTTCATCGACCATTCCTAATCTGGAATGCCGTTCAAATTCGGTAAAAGCGCCATTCTTAAATGCCTTTTGTACTTCGGGGTCTGTAGGATCAGGTAGTACTATATAACCACGTTCTTTCAGCTGTAGCGCACGTTCCAGGGATGAGAGCTTAACTTCCCCTCCGATGTCTTTGGCACCTTGCCCCCATTTTATTTCTACAGCTTCGACGCCTAATTTTTCAATGGCATATTCTAAAACTCCCAAATTGGTATCTTCTACATTTGCCTGTACTGCAATAGTACCGTATCCGTTATAGTATTTTCTAAACGCGTTAATGCGTGCTTCCATATCTGGAGAACGCTTCACTCTGCCATTTACTATTTCAGCGTTGGGGTCCATGGCACATACATTTTCGCCTACTGTCACAATTACACCGCACAACGCGGCTCCACCAGCGTAACCTTCCCAGTTTTCTTTAGCTACATTGGTAGACCCTTGAGCAGGAAATACTATTGGCATCTTCAGTTTAATCTTATTATCTCCAGCTCCTATTTCAGTTTCTAACTTGACTGCGGGGAAAATAGCCTTATCTGGGTCGGCTTCAATACCTACTGCTCCTACAGCGGTGCCCATGATGTTAAAGTGAGAAAAGTCAATGGGATAATCTTTTTCTGCAGCAGCTGTAATTTTACCAAAGGGTTGTGGATACAGTACTTCTCTGCCTCTTATTGAGGACAATCCAACTTCGCACAGACCGGTACATCCTTCTAAGCATACGGAGCACATGCCACTGAAGGGTGAAAAATCGTTTGGAGTACGTAATCTGGTTTTTGTAGCCAAGCTACGTCCCGGTTTGCTGAACGACATTTTATGACCCGCCTCCTTATTTAAATTTGAATTTTTCTTAGGGGGTGGGGTGTACCCACGACAACACTTATATTTTAATATATAAGTTTAGTTTATGCAAGATTAAAATTAAAATATGTCATTTTGAATCTTGCAGTTGTTTTGTGATTTGTAATTTGTTAGTAATTTTCCGCTTTTTATTATTGGATTGAAATCTGTAAAAGAAATATTGCAGGAAAATGAAGGAATGGTATACGCTATCTTTCTTCTTAAGTAATTGTTTATTAAGCGAGAAACAATTAACTAACGCTAATGGCTGACAATGACAAATTTGTAAATGTTAATGATTAATGATGTTTACAAATAGATGGGACGAGTAGAATAAATATATTGTAATTTCCAATGGACTATTATACAATAAAACTTAATAAGATGTTTAACTTATATAAAATTCAACAAAAAGGACGAAATTGGCATATGAACGAAAAAAAGAAGATTCTTCTGGTGGAAGATAGCCGCTTGACAGCAGCTATGGTGGGCGATTTTTTAGTAAAAAATGGCTTTGAAGTAGAGGTTGTGCCTACGGGAGAGGAAGTGGTACAGCGGATAGGGAAGGGCATGATTCCAGACTTGATATTGATGGATATAGAACTAGCCGGGAAAATGGACGGCATTGAGACGGCAGATATAATATCAAAGCAGCAGGATGTGCCCATCGTATTTCTCACGGCTAACACTTCAAAGGAAGTCATAGAGAAGATTAAGAAAGTTAAGGCTTATGGTTTTGTACTCAAAGATACAGATCGAGTGGCGCTGTTGTCAACTATAGATATGGCTATTAGGTTGCATGAAGCAAGTGTATATGCCACTATGTTTGAGCGGCTTTTTGAGACGTCTGTAAATGAGCTATACATATTTGATCCAGACTCATTCAAGCTTGTGGTAGTCAATGAAACGGCCAGAAGTAACTTGGGGTATAGCTCTTTTGAACTTGAAAAGATGACCATTTTTGACATAAATCCTCAGTTTGAGGCTGAATCGTTGAGAGATATTATTAAAGGATTGAAGGTTGGGAAACAGGAGCGTGTGGTGTTTAATACCTTGCATAGAAGGAAAGATGGTTCGTTTTATTATGTTGAGTCACACATGCAGCTATTCGAGTATAGAAGAGCTAAGTACTGCATGGTGTTTTCCATCGATGTTACTGAAAAAAAGAAAGTTGAGGATGAGCTTGATGAGAGCAAAAAGCAATATGTTGAGTTGGCACAGGAAGCCCCTATAGGAATATTGAAATGCGATGTTGCTGGTAATATCGTCTATGTGAATAAAAAGGCTTTGGACATATTGGGATCTCCAGGAGAGCAGGAAACACGCTGTATAAACCTTTTGACCTTTCCATTACTTGTCGAGGCAGGCTTGTCACAGAAATTGAAAGAGTCTATAGAGAACAATGTGCCTCAAACCTTTGAGAAATTCTATAAGTCAAAATGGGGAAAAGGGGTGTGGCTCAGGATTCACGTAAAACCCCTTTTGAATAAGGAGGGAATGGTAAAAGGGGCTCAAATCATAATGGATGATATAACTGAGAAAAAAGAAATGGAGAGGCAGCTTTATGAGATGTCCATTACCGATCCACTCACTGGTGCATATAATTTTAGATATTTTAATAAAAGGCTGGAAGATGAGATTTTACGGGCTCGACGGTATGGTGAGAGGTTTGCTCTTATAATGTTTGATGTGGATTATTTCAAGAGCTTCAATGATACCTTTGGACACCAAACAGGGGACTTGGTATTAAAGGCTGCGGTTGATATGGTAAAGGGGCGTATACGCAAGACGGATGTCTTAGCCAGGTGGGGTGGTGAGGAGTTTATAATCCTCCTTCCCAACACAAAGCTGGAGGATGCGGTGAAACTGGCTGAAGAATTGCGCCAGAGATTAATGCAGCTGAAAATAGGAGAGGTCGATAGCGTGACAGCCAGCTTTGGGGTGGTTGAGTATCAGGAGGGCGATACATTGGATTCTATCGTGAAAAGAGTCGATGATATGATGTACAAGGCAAAAAATGAAGGGAGAAACTGTGTGAGGTATTAATGACCTTATTGTCATAGCTTTTTTTACATTTTTGGTACTGTTTGAAGATATATTTCTATGCACTATTGTCAAACCTATAATCTGTGGTTATCCTTGATATTACAATTCATAATTTTACTCTTGTATGTTTTATGGGTATAATTTTGAGAAAAATGTAATAAAACGCTATTATTTACAAGTTTATTTAAACGATTTTTCATAAGCGACTTATTCGAGGAAGGTGGAACCATGCATAAAGAAATATCCCACTATCTTGTTGAATGGATACGGGATAGGGTTGCGGAGGCCAATGCCAGAGGCTGTGTGCTGGGTATAAGTGGAGGTGTGGATTCGGCAGTAGTGGCTGCGCTGTGCGCAAAGGCTTGCCCGGGAAAGGTGCTGGGGATTCATATGCCCTGCTACAGCTTGCCTCAGGATACCGACGATGCAAGACTTGTGGCCAAAAGCTTGAACATCGACTATATAGAGGTTGAACTCAACGATGTTTTTGACTGCATGATGGGCGTTTTGAAAGATGCGCGGCAAACAAATAAAATGAGGGAGTTGGAACAAAGAGTTGTGCCTACTGCCCATTCGGAAAGATTGGCCTCGAGTAATATAAAGCCCAGGCTGAGGATGATAGTGCTGTATTATTTTGCCAACCTGTATAATTACCTTGTTGTGGGAACTGGCAACAGGAGCGAACTGGAAGTGGGCTATTTTACCAAGTACGGCGACGGTG
>NZ_JAHUQD010000018.1 GCF_023838525.1 Caldicoprobacter algeriensis | reverse complement strand
GAGGATGAACCTTAGCCGGTCTTTTTGGCGTAAAAGAGAGAGAAATATACTGGAAATATTTAACATAGAAAATTAAGGCAAAATGTTATTATATGGTATTGTTAAAAAATTTACTCCTCATGGCTGACGGTACAACTGGAGAAAGACCTATTGACCGTTTAAAGGAAGAAAACCTTAAACCCCTGCCTGCACCTGATAAATACCAGAGATTCATGGAAGAGGTGAGGAAAGTTCACAAGGATGGCCTGCTGAGCTTTGGTGGTGTGAGGTATGGTGTACCATGGCAATACAGTGGGAAAGAGGTGGTTGTAAGGGAGAGAAATGGCAAGATAGAAATTCTTTACGAAGGGAAGGTGATAGCAACTCACGAAAAGCGATATCGCTCAAGGGGCATTGTTTTTCTCAAAGACCAATATAAGGGGCTTAAGGAAGCGGAGGGCATGATATATCCAAAGCCGATAGCAATTAAGGTGTCTTCTCTAGAAGTGGAGAAGCGTTCTCTGGGGGTTTATCAGAGTCTTTTGGAGGTAGATAGGTTATGATAGAACTTGAGAAGGCACGAGTGCATCTTGAAGAGTTAGGGCTTTCAAATGCTGCAATTTATCTTGATGCCCTCCTTGAGAAGGCCCAGCAAGAAAACAGTACGTATGTTGACTTTTTAAACGACCTTCTTGAAGCAGAAATTGTTGAAAGGCAAAGGCGTAATATGGAGGTAAGGACAAAGCTTGCCCGGCTTCCGTATAGAAAGACTCTGGATGAATTCGACTTTGCCTTTCAACCCAGTATTGACGAGAAGCTGATAAAGGAACTGGCAACGATGGCTTTTGTTTGCCGGGCTGAGAACGTAATATTTCTTGGTCCGCCTGGAGTGGGGAAGACGCACCTGGCTATAGGGCTTGCCATAGAAGCTCTGTCGCAGGGAATATCGGTTTATTTCAGCAGCCTTACGAGGCTTATTGAGGACCTCAAGAAGGCTTATGAAGAGAATCGATTGGAGAAGCGTATGAGGATATATACGAGGCCAAAGCTTCTTGTGATTGACGAAGTGGGGTATCTTCCCTTAGATGGTCTGGGTGCGAATCTCTTTTTCCAGCTAATAAGTGCCCGTTATGAGAAAGGAAGCGTAATTCTTACGAGCAATAAAGGGTTTGGGGAATGGGGCGAGCTAATGGGCGACCCTGTACTTGCGACAGCGGTATTGGACAGACTATTACATCATGCTCATATAATCAACATAAGGGGCAACAGCTACCGCCTAAAGGACAGGTTAAAAACCGGGCTATATGCTAGCCCGCGTAATAACGTCTAGTTTTTAAAAAAGCCAGGGTGGGTCAAATTTTATCTGTTAAAAATGGGTCAATTTAAATCCGCTATTGACAAATTTGAATTTTTGATGAAGAAGGGAGGTAGTTTTTTATGAGGTTATAATGGCGAAGAGAGGAGAATATATATTTGTACTGTCGAGACTAAGGAACTGAAAAGAAGTAATTCGGTAATGAACTCTCTCGAAAAGTAACTGGGAATAGTCACCAAGATTTTGAAAATGGGTTATATTAACAAAATTGCAGGTATTATGAGGAAATAAAAGAGATGTACCTTGAAAAATTCATATGGTATTACCTGGATAAGCTGAACCCTGAAACATATAAAAATCAAGCTCTTGGACTTTTCGAGAGCGTACATCGTTATAAAAGGAGGTTTAATGCTAATGTTAAAAAGTTTAACTAAAGTCTTATCAATTATATGTGTTTTATTGTTGTTAATTTCTTTAGTAGGTTGTTCAACAGGTTCTCAAGATACCGGTACTGAGAATGATGAAGTTACTCCTAATGAACCAGGAGAAACACAAGTAGATGAAAAAGGTGAAGTTGTAGAAGGGCCAAATACTAATAATGGACGACCTTATAATCTTAAACCAGTGAAGTGGGATTCACGCGATGACCGCTACTTGTATGGTATTAACGCAACAAAATTACCTGTAACAGATAAACCTGTAACGCTAGTTGTGTGGCGGGCGTTTAATTCTACTGTAATGAAAGGATTGGATGAGTGTGAAGTTTTTAAAGAATTAGAGAAGCGTACAGGAGTAAAGGTGGAGTTTGTTTATCCACCAGTGGGGCAAGAAGCGGATAATTTTAATTTAAGGATTGCAACAAATGATTTACCTCATATGTTTTCGACGCCTCCGGAATATCCTGGTGGATATCGTAAAGCAGTCGAAGATGGGATTTACCTTGAGCTAACTCCTTACTATGATAAAGGTTTAATGCCTAATATTAAATGGTTACGAGAAAATTACGAAGAAATTGATAGAGATATTGTAGATGATGAAGGTCGTATGTTTTACTGGCCAATGATTGATATTGTACCTTCGCATCCATGGAGTGGCTTGTGGGTGCGAGCAGATTGGCTAGAAGAACTAGGATTAGATATGCCCAAGACGATTGCAGATTGGGATAATATGTTGAGAAAAATGAAGGAAGCAAAAGGAGTAGCTCCTTTAGCGTTAGATATTACGAGGTGGTATGGTGTAAAAACTAACTATATGTTTATTGCCGCCTATGATACGGGTTACGATTTTATCAATAAAAACGGTAAAGCCGTTTATGGTCCACTTGAGCCGGGATTTAAAGATTGGCTAACTAAAATGAATGAGTGGTACAAAGAGGGATTAATCGATCCTGACTTTGCAACACGTGATCCTCAATCCTATACCGCTAATATTGCCAATGGTAAAGTTGGAGCTTGCGGTTTGGCGTATGGTGAACTAGGACAGATTCTTGAGACAGGCCGTTCTTTGGACCCTGATTTTAGTCTTAAACCGGTTCTTCAACCAACTTCTTATGATGGTCAAGTGATACATTTGCGTCAAAACAATTCAATTGTTAGGGGAGATCGGGACTTTTTCACAACTCGATTGGTTGAGGATGGTTTAGATGAGATTGCGGTTAAATGGAAGGATTATTGGTATAGTCAGGATGGAGGAGATCTTTGTTCGCGAGGGCCAGAAGGGGTTTCTTATCGATGGAAAGAGGATGGCTCGTATGAATGGATTTATCCGCGTTTGAAGGATAGGGAAAAGGAGGGCTTAGATTTTTGGACACTTTATCCTCTCTTCAAATTGCATAATTGGGGTTATTTGCGTGATTCAACAGCATATGAATTTAGACCGGAGGTGTATGAATGTATTGAATTATGGAGTACTCAGGATGCTAGTTGGGTAATGCCGGATAATATAAGCTTTACTCCAGAAGAATCTACCGAGTTTAATAATATTATGGTAGATATTAGGACTTATGTGGACGAAATGACACTTAAGTTTATAATGGGACAGGAACCATTATCAAAATACGATGAGTTTGTAACGAACCTTAAAAATATGAATATAGACCGTGCGACTGAAATTATAAATGCGGCTTTACAGCGATACTTGGCGCGAAAATAAATTCTAAAAGATGTTTGAGATGTGTAATCATGAGAGGGAAGATTTCTTTCCTCTCATGATTACACATCTTATGGCTTTGAATAATAAAAGTTAAGTTGATAAAGGGGTAGACAGTTTATGAAAATAAATCTATCTAATAAAAGTCAATTACAGGCATCATATTTCCCTTTATCCAGTAATTGGAGGAGTATGATAGCAAAAGATTGGGCCAAGCATTGGCCATTGTATTTGATGCTTTTGCCAACTGTATTGTATTATTTAATTTGGGGTTATGGTCCTATGTATGGAATAATTATAGCTTTTAAAGAATTTACCCCGCGTAAAGGTATTTTGGGTAGCCCGTGGGCTGGTTTTAAATATTTTCAAGAGTTTTTTACTAGTCCATTTGCATTTCGTCTTATTCGTAATACTGTTATGATAAATTTTTGGAATTTGGTTTTTGCATTTCCTCTACCAATCATTTTTGCGTTGTTACTTAATGAAGTGAAGAATACTTTCTATAAGAGGACTGTACAAACTATTACTTATATGCCTTATTTTGTTTCTTTGGTTGTAGTATGTGGTATAATAGTGGATTTTACAGCATCTGATGGTGTTTTGGGTGAGCTTACAAAAATGCTGGGAGGAGCACCTAAAAATCTTTTATCTGATCCCAAATATTTTCGTACAATTTATGTAGTTTCGGAGTTGTGGCAGAGGTTAGGGTGGGATAGTATTATTTTTCTTGCTGCATTAACAGGAATAAACCCAGAATTGTATGATGCCGCAATAGTTGACGGTGCTGGGAAATTTAAACAGGTTATTTATGTTACTATTCCAGGTATTATGCCTACTATTGCAATATTGTTAATTCTTCGAGTAGGTTCTTTAATGAGTTTGGGATTTGAAAAAGTGATTTTATTATATAATCCATTGATATATGAAACAGCAGATGTTATTTCAAGTTACGTATATAGGAAAGGTATTGTTGAGAGTAATTTTAGCTTTGCTACGGCGGTTGGATTGTTTAATTCAGTAGTTAATTTTATATTAGTTATTTTAGCAAATAAAATAAGTGCAAAAATGACTGAAGTAAGTTTATGGTAATGAAGGGAGAATGATAGATAATGTATATGCAAACAAGAGGTGAAAGGATATTTTCTTATTTTAATTATATATTACTCTTTGTTATTTGTATAGTAACGTTATATCCTTTGTGGCATGTTGCAGTAGCCTCGATAAGTGATCCTATCTTGGTTTTCGCTAAAAGGGGCTTTTATTTGTGGCCGTTGGGAAAAGCAACTTTAAAAGGATATAGTCTGGTTCTTAATAATCCAAACATTGTATCTGGATTTTTAAATACGCTTTTTTATGTAGGCGTAGGTACAACATTAAGTATGGTTGTAACCATCCTAGGAGCTTACGTATTGTCAAGAAAAGGATTATATTGGAATAAAGTAGTGATGGGCTTAATTATTTTTTATATGTATTTTCAAGGAGGATTAATTCCATTCTTCCTTATGGTAAAAAACATGGGATTAATGGATAGCAGATGGGCTGTTATTCTTCCAACTGTTGTTAATACATGGAACTTAATTGTAATGCGTACTAGTTTTACTACTGTACCCGATAGTCTTATTGAATCAGCTAAATTGGATGGGGCTAGTGAGTGGCGGATAGTATGGGTTATTGCTGTACCGGTTCTTCAAGCTACTGTCGCAGTTATTGCTTTGTTCTATGCAGTTGGTAGATGGAATGAGTGGTTTAATCCTTCACTGTTTTTTACTAGCAAAAATAAATATCCGTTACAAGTTATATTGCGAGAGATATTATTAAAAAATAGCACACAGAGCATGACACAAATAGGAGTAGTTGGGCAAAGTGAACAGGAAAGCTATAGATTGTTAGTTAAATATTGTACAATTATGGTAGCAACGGTGCCGATTTTGTTGGTTTATCCATTTTTACAACGATACTTTATACATGGAATTATGATCGGGAGTCTTAAAGGTTGAAGGAATTATAATTTTAAAAGAAGTATTTCTTTGAGATAAGTAAAAAAGCATCTTATTTAATTGGTGAACTGTTATATGTATAGTAGTTATAGTGTGAATTCCATGTGGTTTAGAAAATCGGGGGGAGCGCGAGGGGGCAGTAATCCCCCTCAATTCATTGAGGGGATACACGGACTCCCTCGCCCTGTTGTTTACATCATCTTACCTATGTGATACCATAATGGTATGAAGAAAGAAGGATGGGAATCAACCAGAACAGCGGTACATCGAAGCCCAGAAAGCAGAGGAAGGGGGTGAATAAGTGCCTCTAATTACTCTCAAGGCGCAAACCCATACAGATTCTCAAACTGAAGCCATTCTAAAAGATGCCATGTTGTGTGCCACCAAGGTATACAATGGTCTCCCGTGGCATCTACGGAAAGAGTACGAAGAAACCGGGTAGGTATGTTCGTGTGGTTGGAAGGGGCAGGGAGATGTAAACGGTGCCTTGAATATCTTTGAAAGAGCTTTCCAGGTATCTCCTGTGAAGGGGAGTAGTAGCCAGGTGGCGCGGCCCGTGGCTGTGTCGTTCCTGTTGAGGTGGTACGGTGTCACTGAACCGAAACGCAAGGATAAACTTTTGCGTACATCCGCTTGAGGATGCCGCTCAATTTATTGAGGGGAGGAGGTCACAGCAGGTTATTCCTCTTTGAAAGGTTAAATAAAAACAAGGTATAAGGAAAATCTTATGATTATACCAAAGTCTAAAATTTATTTTCCGAGGAGGGGCGATTTTATTATGGATGAAATGGCCAAACCCCTGAATGACTGGGAAAACCTGAAGGTGCTCCAGCGCAACCGCATGCTCGGTAGGGCCTACTTTATTCCCTACCATGATGAGGCGTCGGCTTTGACAGGGCAACGGGGTGCTTCTGCGCGTTTTAAGCTGCTCAATGGAGTATGGAAGTTCTATTACGCTGAGTCGCCGGTGGAAGTGCCCGAAGGGTTTTACCGGGAGGATTATGATGTGACGTCTTGGGATGACATTCAGGTACCTCTAAACTGGCAGATGGCGGGATATGGGCGGCCGCACTACACCAATGTGATATATCCTTTTCCGGTGGATCCCCCACGGGTGCCCAGTGAGAATCCCACTGGTTGCTACAGGCGCAATTTTTACATACCCGAAAGCTGGCAGGGATACCAGATAGCCTTAAGATTCGAGGGGGTGGACAGCGCATTCCATGTATGGGTAAACGGCAACGAGGTGGGATACAGCCAGGGCAGCCGTTTGCCGGCCGAGTTTGACATAACGCCGTGGGTTCGTACGGGCATGAACACTTTGGCCGTTAGGGTGTACCAATGGAGTGACGGGAGCTATCTTGAGGACCAGGACATGTGGTGGCTGAGCGGCATATTCAGGGATGTGTATCTTCTTGCCAGGCCTAAGGTGCACCTGTTTGATTATTTTGTCCATACTCAGCTGGATGAAAAGTACAAGGATGCGGTTCTCCATATCAAGGCTGTTTTGAATAACGCATCTCAGCAAGAAGTAAGCGGTGAATTAGAAGTTAAGCTGCTGGATGCGCATGGCTGTCCGGTTATGGAAAACCCGCTTAAAGAGAAATTTTCTATAGCTGCTGCCGGCCAGACCACATTGGGTATAGAGATCCCTGTATCCAACCCCGAGAAGTGGTCGGCCGAATCGCCTTATCTATATAAATTGCTGCTTGCCGTGAAGGACGCTGATGGGCGCATTTTGGAAGTCATACCATCCAGAGTTGGGTTCAGGTCCATAGAGTTGAAAGATGGGAATTTCCTGGTCAACGGTGTTGCTATAAAGCTCAAGGGCGTAAATCGCCATGAGCACCACCCTGATCTTGGCAGGGCAGTTCCACTTGATGCGATGGTGCAAGACGTTATCCTCATGAAACGACACAATATAAATGCTGTGCGAACCTCCCATTATCCCGATGACCCCAGGTTTTATGACCTGTGTGACGAATACGGGCTTTATGTTATAGACGAGGCTGACCTTGAGTGTCACGGCTTTGCGGTGCTAAAGGATTGGGAAAGGTTGAGCGATGACCCCGAATGGGAAGAAGCCTATGTGGATCGGATGGAGAGGATGGTGCAGCGCGACAAAAATCATCCCTGCGTTATCATGTGGTCGCTGGGCAACGAATCGGGCTTTGGACGAAATCATGAGGCCATGGCCAAGAAAGCTCGCGAGATAGACCCCACTCGCCTCATCCATTATGAAGGGGAGACCAGGCTCATATTCGACAACGAAGAGGTTGAGCCCAAAGTGGCAGATGTATACAGCACGATGTATACTTCTGTTGATAAGATGATGGAGCTGGGGCAAAAGACCAACATGAAGAGGCCTCATATACTTTGCGAGTATGCCCATGCCATGGGTAATGGGCCGGGCAATCTGAAAGAGTACTGGGAAGTTTTCTATACATATAAGAGGCTGCAGGGAGGCTGCGTGTGGGAGTGGCTGGACCATGGCATTAGGCGAAGGACGGCCGATGGGAAAGAATACTTTGCCTACGGCGGCGACTTTGGAGACCAGCCCAATGATGGGAATTTCGTTATAGACGGCCTGTTGTTTCCGGATAGGACTCCTTCCCCTGGGTTGATAGAATACAAGAAGGTACTGGAGCCTGTAAAGGTTGAGGCGGTAGATTTGAAAGTCGGCAAGGTGCGGATTATCAACCGGTATGACTTCATTTCGCTGGACCACCTGGCCTTATCGTGGAATGTAGTTGCCGACGGTCAGGTGCTGCAAGGCGGTCAGCTTGATATGCCTCATATTAAAGCTGGCGAAAGCCGGATTGTGACCATACCCATGCAAATGCCTCAAACGGTTAAGCCCGGCACCGACTACTGGCTGAACCTGCATTTTACCTTGGCTTCTGATACCCCATGGGCCGAGAGAGGATATGAGGTTGCCTGGGCGCAGTTTAAGCTCCCTGTTGAGTCCCCTGCTCCTAAAGTGCATGTGGCATCTATGCCTCCGGTGTCTTGTGAGCCACAAGGGAATAAGCTCCTGATTTTGGGTGCCGATTTTGAACTGGTGTTCGACAGGGTAAGGGGTGTCATACAGTCCTGGATTTATCAAGGGATGGATATGCTGGTGAAAGGGCCCAGGATGAATTTCTGGAGGGCGCCCACTGACAACGATGTGCATGAGGCTGTCATGTGGCGCAAGGCTGGCCTTGACAGGATGCAGCACCGTATAGATAGCTTTCAATGCAAGGTATGCGATGAAAATGTTATCCAGGTAAGGGTCACCTCGCGCATAGCCCCACCAGTGTATGACTGGGGCATGCTATGCGAGTATATCTATAACATTTATGGCAGCGGAGATGTGGTTGTGGAGGTTCACGGTGTACCTCAGGGCAAGCTGCCGGATACCCTGCCTAGAATAGGGCTGCAGATTGCGATACCGGCTTGTATGGATGCGGTATCGTGGTATGGGCGCGGTCCCGGCGAGAGCTATTGTGACAGCAAGGAGGCCAACCGCTTTGGCGTATACAGTCGCAAGGTGGATGACCTGTACACGCCCTATGTGCGCCCGCAGGAGAATGGGAACCGCACCGATGTGCGGTGGGTGTCCTTCACCAACACCCGCGGTATGGGCCTGCTGGCTGTAGGAATGCCGCAGATGGAATTCAGTGCGCACTGGTTTACCACGCAGGACCTGGATGCCGCTTCGCATACCTATGAGCTGACAAGGCGCGGTTTCATCACCGTGAACCTGGATTACAGACAGCATGGGCTGGGCAGTGCGAGCTGTGGGCCTGGCCAGCTGCCACAGTACAGGTTGCTGCCTCATGAATTCAATTTTAGGATTAGGCTTAGGCCATTTTCCAAGGATGCGATATCGCCAGTAGAGCTGGCCAAACAGGTAATTGAAGACTGAGCTTTTTAAACAAAAATCTCCTACGGGGCACATCGCATGGCAGCCCTGTAGGAGGTTTTTTATTGTTTCCCTATGAAGCTTAGTTTCTGCTGTTCGCAAGCAGACAAAACAGCAGAGAAGCTGTCATCTCTCCGCCTTTTATTTATGTGTAAATCATACAATTGCTTTTAGCATGTTTAAGATGGCGATCATGGCAGTACAAATCACAGTAGTATAAATCGTGATGGCAATAAATTAGCAAAAGCCTATTTCACAGCATCACTTCTCTGCCAAGCTTTGCCGATTCGTAGATACCGTTGAGCATTTTTTGGACCTCAAGGCCGTCCTCTGCTGGTGCTATGGGTTCCTTGCCTTCACGTATGCACTCTATGAAGTGTTCTATTTGATTGGCGAAGCTGTCCTCCTGCCTGATGACGGGTGAGGAGTCCATGAGGTAGTTTTCTTCCTCGCCGTAGATCATCAGAGGATTGAAGCTGGCTCCTGCCTTTGTGCCGAAGATGTAGCTGTATACCCCTGTGTCCTTTCCGTTGATGGCCCAGCTTACATCAAATGTCATGGAAGCGCCGTTCTCGAACCTGATAAAACCCGAAGCGGAATCTTCAGTTTCAAAGACGATATTGTCAGCGTCCAAAGCTACCCACCGGCCTACGCCTTTGGTTTGATAGTTGCCTATCTTGCTATATGTGGCGGCGCTTACGCTTATTGGCTTTGGTTTACCCATAAAATACCATGTCAAATCGATGACGTGGACACCAATATCGATGACGGGGCCGCCACCAGATTTGGACAGGTCAGTGAACCAACCCAGGGGTGTGCCACGCCTTCTCATCCACCCTGTTTTTGCATAATATATCTCTCCGAACCTGCCAGCATCGGCCAGAGCTTTTATGAGCTTGCTTTCGGCGCGAAATCTGTTTACAAAGCCCATCATGAATATGATGTTGTTGTCCTTGGCAGCCTTGCACATCTCCTCTGCCTCTTTTACGTTCATGGCCATGGGCTTTTCACATAGTATATGCTTTTTGGCGTTGGCTGCCGCAATGGCGATTTCAGCATGGGAGCTGTTGGGGGTACAAATGCTTATTGCATCGATTTCTTCGATATTGATTATATCCTGGAAGTTGTTGGACGCGTATTTTATGTCAAACTTGCCGGCAACCTCTTTGGCCCTATCGAGGTTGAAGTCGCATACCCCGATTATTTCAACATCCTTTTGCTTTTTGTAATTTGGGATATGAGCGTTTTGAGCTATATTTCCCGCTCCAATTATGCCTATACACAGCTTACCGTCTTTCATCCTCATCTACCCCTTCCCCTATAATATGCTTCGCATATAATTAAGGCTTTGTCTTATGCTCTCAAGCTGGGGTATCTCGAATTCTTCCTGTTCTACTATATACCATTTGATCCCCAGCTGTTTGCCGACTCTGACGATCTCAATGAAGTCCATTATGCCGCTGCCTATCTCCGTGCTCACCTTTTCATCCATGCTTTTAAGGTCCTTTATGTGGATGAGAGAAGAGCACTGCTGCGGGTACTTTCTCATAAAATCCACCGACTTTAAGCCGCAATATTCTACCCAAAAGGTATCCAGCTCTAAGTGTACAAGCTCGGGATCGGTGTTGGACATCAGGATATCCAGCCCATATTCACCATCGAATTTTTCAAACTCAAAAGCGTGGTTGTGGTATGCAAACTGAATGTCGTGTTGCTTGCAACGCTGACCGATCTTGTTAAACAACTCCCCTAGCCTTTTGTAAGCATCGGCGCTGTCACGCATATGTGGAGGAATGCCGGGACACACTATGTACCGGTTCCCTATTTCAAGGTTGTATTCTATCACCTCGTCAAGGCTGTTTTGAAGCAGGTCGATCCCGGTATGGCTGCCGCAGGGAGTGAGATTCAAATCGTCCAGCGCTTTTTTGAGTTCCTTGGCGGGCGTGTTGAAAAAGCCTGCAAATTCTACTCCGTCATAGCCAACTTCGGCCACTTCCTTTAAAGTGCCAATGAAGTCTTTTTGAGCTAGCTCTTTTACGGAGTAGAGCTGTAGACCTAAATTTTTCATGGCGTTTAACCCCCTCTTTTTACCTTGTTCCTACTATTTAGTCTATCACGATTGTATGATTTTGTATATATGGTAATGACAAAAAACTCACAAAAAATGAAAAGTAAATTTAAGAGAGAATACAAGGTTTTAAAATGCGCAAAATAAAGCAATAGTTAGGTAAAAAACGGCTTAACTCTTTAATTTTTTAAGTTAAATTGATGTAATTTTGAAATAAGGCCCAAAATAGAGATAATTACTTGAATATTAAATGTTATTTTTTTGTTATAGTTGGTTATAATTAAAAATGAAAGTCAAAGAAAGTCAATAACCAAAGAGGTGATGTGGATGGCACGATTGAGCGATATGATCGAAGAGTTCATAAAGGCGCTGTTGGAAGAAAGCAACGGACAGCTGGAGCTTCAAAGGAACGAGCTTGCGGATTATTTTGAGTGCGCCCCTTCGCAGATCAACTACGTATTGGCCACGCGTTTTTCGCTCGATCGTGGGTACTATATAGAGAGCCGAAGGGGCGGTGGAGGATACATCCGCATTATACGTTTAGATATGGATAGTAATGATTATATAATGTATCTACTTAAGGAAAGGATAGGCAACCGCATATCGCAGCAGGCCGCTGAAGACATAATTCATCATATGCTCGATAAGGGCATTATAACCGAGAGGGAATCGCTCATAATGAAAGCGGCTATACAGGATAAGGGGATAGGAATCCCAACAAGTTTAAAAGATAACGTTCGTGCCAGTATCATGAAGGCAATGCTTACCACCATTTTAAAGCTGCGTAACTGATATTCGAGGGAAACGAAATGGGTGAAAGCCCGTTCCTGATTTTAATTCAAAAAGGAGTGAAATCCAATGCTATGTCAACAATGCCAAAAACGCCCTGCTACGGTTCACTTTACAAAAATAGTGAACAACCATAAGACAGAGCTTTACTTATGCGAGGAGTGTGCAAGGCAAAAAGGGGATTTCAAGGTGTTTGTTCCCTTTTCCATAAACGACCTTTTAACTGGCTTCCTGGATATGGATAAGACTGCAGTTCCCATTGAGAGCGAGGGCTTGCTCAGGTGTAAGACCTGTGGCATGGATTTTATGCAGTTCAGGAAGATTGGAAGGCTGGGATGTCAGGACTGCTACAAGTACTTTGCTGAGGAGCTCACCCCCGTAATTAAGAGGGTGCAGGGGGGTATAAAGCACAACGGTAAGGTGCCCAGAAGGGCGGGGGTAGGCTTGCGCATTGAGCGGCAGATTCAGCAGCTGAAAGCCCAGCTTCAGAAGGCCATCGAGACCGAGGCTTTTGAGGAGGCTGCCAGGTTAAGGGATCAGATACGGGAACTTGAAAGGCAGCTAGGTCAGTTATAAGGAGGGAGTTTTGAATGAGCTGGATAAACGAGAGCGGGCCTTACAGCGGTATAGTCATGAGCAGCCGGGTAAGGATTGCAAGAAACATAGCCGGACTGCCTTTTCCGTCTATAGCAAGCCTAGAAGTGTCGCAAAAAATTGTGGATATGGTGAGAAAAAGCATCCTGGAGAGCAACTCGATACTGAGCCGAGATTTTGATTTCGTTCCTTTGAGGAACTTGAGCGATGTGGAAAAATATATACTCGTTGAAAAGCATTTAATAAGCCCGGACCTGATAGATCGTGCAGAGGTAGCTGCTGCTCTCATCAATCACAATGAGCAGATAAGCATAATGGTCAATGAAGAGGACCATATACGCATGCAGTGCATCTTTCCTGGATTTCAGGTTGACAAGGCTTGGGAACTCTTAAACAGAGTGGACGACATCGTAGAAGAGAGCATAGAGTACTCCTTTGATGAGCATTTGGGGTATCTCACCAGCTGTCCCACAAATGTGGGTACAGGCATGCGGGCCTCGGTGATGATGCATCTGCCAGGGCTTGTGGCTACCAATTATATAAACAGCGTTTTGCATACCATCTCCAAGGTGGGTTTAACCGCCAGGGGGCTTTATGGTGAAGGAAGTGAAGCGCTAGGAGACATTTACCAGATATCCAACCAAATCACACTTGGGCCGTCTGAGGAGGAGATAATAAGCAATATCAATATTGCTGTCCGTCAGATAATGGAGAATGAAAGGATGGCCCGACAAGCATTGATGCAGTCCAACAGGCTGGAGTTTGAAGACCGCATATGGCGAACTCTGGGTATACTGAAGCATGCCAGAAAGCTGAGCCTGCAGGAGTTTATGTCCCTGCTGTCACAGGTGCGGCTGGGGGTGGACATGGGTATCATCAACGGAATAGATGTTGTGATACTGAACGAGTTGATGGTTAAATGCCAGCCGGCGCACCTTCAGGCTTATATAGGCAGTGAGGCAAGCGCAGAAGAATTGGATGTGGCAAGGGCCGATAGGGTCAGAAACGAATTGAGCAAAGTTACCTGACGTGGCGTTTTTATCTATGGCACCAAGGGTATAAATAGGAACGAGGGAAGTTTTAAAACGAGGGACTAAAAATCAGATTTTGTTTTATACTAAAGAATAAAAATGTATTACAAAAATTGGATACTGGTTTTTTCAGAGAAGAGTTGGATAATGGAAAATAATAAAAAAATAAAAAAGCAAAAGAAAGGGAGGGTGAAAAATGGCGTTTTTTGGAAGATTTACCGAGCGGGCTCAAAGGGCTTTGATGTATGCTCAGGAAGAGGCACGGGCTCTGGGGCACAACTATGTAGGTACTGAGCACCTGTTGCTGGGGCTGATTCGAGAAGAGGAAGGGGTTGCTTCGCAGGTTCTCAGACAGCTGGGCG
This sequence comes from Caldicoprobacter algeriensis, assembly GCF_023838525.1. Lineage (GTDB taxonomy): Bacteria > Bacillota > Clostridia > Caldicoprobacterales > Caldicoprobacteraceae > Caldicoprobacter > Caldicoprobacter algeriensis. The sequence continues at coordinate 37,367 of NZ_JAHUQD010000018.1, read as the reverse complement.
CCGATGCAGACAAGGTCAGAAGGCAAATAGAGACATTGATTGGCAGAGGTACCTTCAATTTCAACGAGGGTTTTGGATATACCCCGCGTACTAAGCGGGTTATGGAACTCAGCTTTTATGAGGCACGCAATCTGGGACACAACTACGTAGGGACAGAACACCTGTTGCTGGCACTCCTCAGAGAAGGGGAAGGAGTGGCGGCACGAATTCTCAAAGACCTGGGGGTGGATTTCCAGGCAGTCAGGGACCAGCTGCTGAAAGTTCTGAAGGAGGAAGGCGGTGAACCCGGTAGAACCGCTAAGAGGCGGAAGAGCAATACTCCTACGCTGGATCAGTTTGGAAGGGACCTTACTGAAATGGCCCGTGAAGGCAACCTTGATCCAGTGGTAGGAAGGGAGAAGGAAATAGAACGGGTTCTCCAGATTTTGACCAGGAGAACCAAGAACAACCCTGTTTTGATAGGCGAGCCGGGAGTGGGTAAGACAGCCATCGTTGAAGGGCTGGCTCAAAGGATTGTCGACGGCAATATCCCCGAGCTTTTGCGCGATAAGAGGGTGGTTACCCTGGATCTGTCGGCTATGGTGGCGGGTACCAAATACCGTGGAGAATTTGAAGAGCGCCTCAAGACCGTGATGGAAGAGATAAGGAAGGCCAACAATGTGATCCTCTTTATAGACGAGATGCACACCATTATTGGTGCCGGTGCTGCGGAGGGAGCCATTGATGCTTCCAACATATTGAAGCCGGCTTTGGCCCGCGGCGAGATACAGGTGATTGGGGCCACCACGCTGGACGAGTACAGGAAGCATGTGGAAAAAGACCCGGCTCTGGAGCGAAGATTCCAGCCGGTGATGGTGGAGGAACCCTCCAAAGAGGAGGCCATTCAAATACTGATGGGGTTGAGGGACAAGTACGAGGCGCACCATAAGGTGAGGATCACTGATGAGGCCATAAAGGCGGCTGTTGAGCTGTCGGCACGGTATATAACCGATAGGTATCTCCCCGACAAAGCCATTGACCTGATCGATGAAGCGGCATCCCGGGTACGGCTGCAGGCCTTTACACCGCCTTCCAGGATAAAGGAGCTGGAGGAAAAGCTGGAGAACCTGAGAAAGGAAAAAGAAGAGGCCGTCATGAACCAGAACTTTGAAAAAGCCGCACAGATTCGAGACGAGGAACAAAGGATCCGCGAACAGATCGAGAAGGAGAAGGAGAAGTGGGCCACGCAAAACACCACCAATACCGAGGTAGTGACGGAGGAGCACATCGCACAAATAGTGTCGAGCTGGACGGGGATACCCGTTCAAAGGCTCGAACAGGCCGAAGCCGAACGGCTGCTTAAAATGGAGGAGATACTCCACAAGCGCGTCATTGGCCAGGATGAGGCAGTGAGTGCGGTGGCAAACTCCATAAGAAGGGCACGGGCAGGGCTTAAAGACCCCAAACGCCCCATCGGCTCGTTCATGTTCCTGGGGCCGACGGGTGTAGGGAAGACCGAGTTGTGCAAGGCCCTGGCAGAAGCCCTCTTTGGCGATGAAAACGCAATGATACGTATAGACATGTCTGAGTATTCGGAGAGGCATACTGTGTCCAGGTTGATCGGTGCACCTCCTGGCTATGTGGGATATGAAGAGGGCGGTCAGCTCACCGAAAGGGTCAGGCGAAGGCCGTATTCGGTGGTGCTGCTTGATGAGATCGAGAAAGCGCACCCTGATGTGTTCAATATATTGCTTCAAATATTGGAAGACGGCCGGCTTACAGACGGCAAAGGCAGGACGGTGGACTTCAAAAATACCGTCATAGTCATGACCTCTAACGTTGGAGCGCATACCATAAGGAAACAGAAAACCCTTGGTTTTGCCACAGCAGGCGATATGGCTGCCACCGAATACGAAAAGATGAAGGATAACATAATGGAGGAGCTGCGCAAGACCTTCAGGCCGGAGTTTCTCAACCGCCTGGACGAGATCATAGTGTTCCATCCGTTGGAGGATGTACACTTGAGGCAGATTGCGTCTTTGATGATACAGAATGTTGCCAAGCGCCTGGCGGAGAAGAACATATTCCTGGAGGTCAGTGAGGCAGCCAAAGAATACATGATCAAACAAGGGTTTGATCCGGTATACGGCGCCAGGCCTTTGCGCAGGGTTATACAAAAGACCCTGGAGGATAGTCTGTCCGAGGAGATTCTTGCTGGGCGCGTCAAAATGGGAGATAAAGTGCTCCTGGACGTTGAGGATGGCAAGCTGGTGTTTAAAAAGCAGTTGCCGGTGTAAAACCAAAAGGGTCAGGCAGCAAGCCTGGCCATTTTTGTTTCACCAGGCTTCATTTTGACTTAATATTGGATTTTTTATAAGTTGGTGGTATAATGATTCTGGATTTATGATGCTTTATTTATTAATTAGGCAAATCCGAACCTGTTTTAAAAGATGGGGGTTTTTATGAAGAATTTATTAATAAAAATTCGCAGTATACATCCAAAGCAACTACAATATTCTGTTTTGGAATTTATATTCTGGGCAACTTTTGCTGCATATTATCCCTTTGTAGTGGTTTTTTTGAGAAATAAGGGCTTTAGCAATACAATTATCGGAACGATTGTAGCTATAAATTCTCTGATTGTTGTTTTTGCCCAACCGTTTTGGGGTATAGTAAGTGATTGGATGCAGTCTGTAAAAAAGGTCTTTATCATTTGTTTGACTGCGGCGATAATATTACTACAACCTGTCCCATTTATTTCATCAGCTGTATTTGTAGGTATAGTTTTAGCATTGGTTACAGCTTTTGAATCGCCCCTCGTACCTTTGCTGGACAGCTGGGTTATACAGGGTATCAAAACAGAAAAGAATCTTTATTATGGCAGTATCAGGCTGTGGGGCTCAATTGGTTTTGCTGTTATGGTATACATATACGGAAGGTTAATAGATAGTTTTTCAACTGATGTGCTATTCCCGATCTTGTTGTTAATGGGCTGTTTGACTGTTATTGTGTGTATAGGGATTAAAACTGATAGACCTGTATCATCTGATGGTGTAAATAATTTAAATTTTAACGGGTTGCTTAAAAATTATGCATATATGTCTTTTTTGATTTTTGCCATGGTCATAATTATTCCTCATAGAAGTGCATTTATTTTTCTTCCAAATCTCATGGAGCTGGTAGGAGGGTCTGATGGAGAGCTTGGAATGGTTTTTACCATAATGGCTATAAGTGAAATCCCTATTTTTTTGTATTCTAAAATCCTCATTAGGAAATTTAAACCGTTAAACTTAATACTGTTTTCTACTATATTTTTTATTCTCCGTCAAGCATTATACCTTGTATCAACTACTCCCTTTCATGTGCTTGCTATACAACTCCTGCAAGGTCCGTCATTTGCGTTGTTTATTAATGGCGCTGTGTATTACATTGATGAATTGGCACCGCCCGAGTTAAAAGCTACCGCTCAAACCTTTGCTACTTCCATGTTTTTTGGTATAAGTGGGATAATAGGAAGTTATGTTGGGGGTTGGATGATTGATAGTTATGGGTTAAGGAGTATATATTGGATAGGTGTATTTGTCAGCATTGCGATATCAGTTTTGTTCTTCTTCTCATTGAATATAAATAGAATATTAAGACGTCACTCTATAGATATTTAGAATATGGTAGTTGTTTTTATATTTGTACTCAAAGGTTCATGAAGGAGAGTGTATTATGTATTTTAAAAATATTGTGGAATTGGCTAAGAATCTAAGGCACAGAATTTTATATAAACTGGTGGTTATCGTCTGCTTATGTGTGGTGCTTATTACACTAGGGCTGTTGCTGCCTAAGGTTGTTTCCAAGAATAATGTTGTGAGGAGGGGGATTGAGAGTCCATCGGATGAGGTGGTGTCCAATCTTCCTGCAGAGCCGATAACTAATCAGAAAGATAAACAAGAACCGAAGCAGCTTCCTATAATAGACCTGTCAGGCAGTGCAGTGGATTTGGAGACCGAGATGTTGCAGATAAATGAGCCTACCCCGTATGGCAGGGAACTCCTCTATTCGGCGGGCAGCGCTTCCAGCATCGATGGCCCTGTGCTTACCAGGCTTTTTCTGTACAACCTGGATACCAGGCAGGAAACTCAGGTTGCCGAGACCAAGGTTAAGTTTGGCGAGATCTATGAAGGCAGGTTCAACGCATATTGGATTGTGTGGCTGGATACCAATCAAAGCGGTACTAACTATATATACGCGTTGAACAGGAAGACGGGTGAAGTATCCCAGGTTAAACGCTGTGATTTGAACAAGCCTCAGCTGGTGCTGTATGGCGATAACCTGGTATGGGTAGAGCAAAAGGACGAAGAGAATGACAGACTGTATCTGTATAATTTTAAGTCAGGGGAGCCGGTGGTCCTGGATAGCTTTAACAATCCCACATACGGGACATGTCCACCTGCATTGTACGATGATGTCCTGGTATGGGTATATCCATCGCCGGAGGATGCCAGCAGGAGCATTATCAAAAAGCTCGACCTTAAAAAGGCATTGACGGCAGGGGCAGCTACAGGACAGGATGCGGTGATAGAATCGGCTGGAAGTGAGCCTGCAGGTGAGCCTGCCGATATGTCTACAAATGATATGCCTTTGCAGGAAGAAAACGCAGCTGCTCAAGCCAAAACCGCGGCTGTTGAAAGCGAGGGTATGTCTGTGCAAGGCGAAGGCGAGGATGGTGTGACAGCTGAGCAGGTAGAGGCTCAAGGGGTGGAGCCGCAAATAATAGACCCACAGGGGTTTGCCATCTATCCCCAGACCAACGGAGAGGTAATAGCCTGGCTGGACAACCTTGACCCTTCCAGGGCCAGGTTGCTGATGACCAGGGACGATGGCAAGACCATAAAAGTGGTTGCACAGGGTGTGGGAAGGCTATTTGGAGTGGGAGACAAATTCATCGTCTATACCCAGGATGATTCTATAATGCTGTATTTCTGGGCGATAGATCGTTATGCACGGCTTACCAAACCCGGTGAAAAGGGGATGCTGTCCAAAGCATGTGTGTCGGGCAACGTGGTAATCTGGTATGATATAAGTGATCCATCACAAAGGAAAGATAAAGTGAAGGTCAGCATCGTTGAACAACCGGATATATAAAAATGCGTGGAGGAGTTATGGCTAAACCGAGAAAGGTGTTTGTATGTCAGGAATGCGGGTATGAGTCCCCCAAGTGGATGGGCAGGTGTCCTTCTTGCGAGCAGTGGAATACGTTTGTGGAGGAGATACAGCTCAGAGGCCGTGATACTGATGAGATACACATGATGGCATACTCACGGCCTGAAGCGCTGGAGCAAATAACTCTGCAGGACGAGGAAAGATATACCACCGATCTTGAAGAGCTGGACCATGTGCTGGGCGGAGGGATCGTAAAAGGGTCCCTCATATTGATAGGCGGTGACCCGGGTATCGGCAAATCGACCTTGCTCCTTCAGGTGTGCAGCTCGCTGGCCAACAGGCATGGAAGAGTGCTTTATGTTTCGGGTGAGGAATCCGTTAAGCAGGTAAAGATGAGGGCAAATCGCCTTAATATATCGGCCAGGGATCTGTATCTAGTCTCCGAGACCAACATGGACGTGATACTCTCCCACGTCCAGACCCTGAACCCAGAATTTTTAGTTATAGACTCTATTCAAACGGTATTTTTGCCGCAGCTGTCATCTGCGCCGGGTAGCGTAACGCAGGTTCGCGAGGCCACGGGAGTGCTCATGAAGCTGGCTAAGAACCAGGGGGTCACAGTATTTATAGTGGGGCACGTGACAAAGGAAGGGGCGATTGCAGGACCAAGGGTTCTGGAGCACATGGTGGACACAGTTTTGTATTTTGAAGGGGATAGGCACCACAGCTATAGGATACTGCGCGGAGTGAAAAACAGGTTTGGCTCTACCAATGAGATTGGCGTTTTTGAGATGAGGGACAGGGGGCTTGTCCAGATACTGAACCCCTCTGAGATTTTGCTTTCCGAGCGAACGCACGGGGTGCCTGGGTCGGTGGTGCTGTGCAGCATGGAGGGAACCAGGCCGGTGCTGGTGGAGGTGCAGGCTTTGGTGAGCACCACGGTGTTTGGCATGGCGCGCCGCATGTCCACCGGGATTGACTACAACCGCGTCATTCTGCTCATGGCGGTCCTTGAGAAAAGGGTTGGAATGCAGCTGTATAACCAGGATGCCTATATCAACGTGGTAGGAGGGCTCAAAATAGATGAGCCGGCTGCTGACCTGGCTGTCGTTACCGCCATTGCTTCCAGCTTCAGAAATATTCCGGTAAGCCCCGAGATGGTGGTGATGGGTGAAGTGGGTCTGACGGGCGAGGTCAGAGGGATAAGCCATATCGACAAGAGGATCAATGAGAGCTTGAGGCTGGGCTTCAAGCAGTGTGTGATACCACGTGATAATTTGAAAGGCCTTGCCATCCCAAAGGGCGTGGATGTAATCGGCGTCGAGACCATCTCTGAAGCCCTCGAAGTAATTTTGGGCATTTGAATAAAAATACATTCATCCGCTTTAAGGTGTAATTGAAGCTGTAAGGTGATGGGTATGGCTCCCCATTAGCTGCCATTGTCTGTTTCATTGACAAAACCATCTCCTGCTTTCATCTATTATTCTTCATTCCATTATTTCGTTATATTAGTCTGGTGAACATACTGGCTGTTAAATCTTTTTGTAAATTATTTACAGAAATTTTTTATTTTTTGTTGATATTGACAAGTCTATTCCCTGTGTGTTAAAATATCACTTTTATTGACGATATCAGAAACTTGTGGTATAATAAAGAAAATATTGCATTAAAAGGGAGGCTTTTTTATGGTTTTTCAGGTGGGGGATAAGGTGGTTTATCCGATGCACGGTGCCGGTATTGTGGAGAGCATAGAAGAGAGGGAGATACTGGGAGAAAAGCAGGAGTACTATGTGCTGTATTTCCCCGTAATGAAGATAAAGGTGATGATCCCCACCAAAAATGTTGAACAAATGGGTTTAAGGCAGGTTATATCCAGAGATGAAGTCGATAAAGTGATGGATGTTTTAAATGGTGACCAGACCAGCATGCCTGCCAACTGGAACAAGCGTTACAGGTTAAACATGGATAAGATAAAAAGTGGGGATATCTACGAGATTGCCGATGTTGTGAGAAACCTTACCCTAAGGGATAGAGAAAAAGGGTTGTCTGCTGCTGAACGGAAGATGCTCAGCAGTGCCAGGCAGTTCCTGATCAGCGAACTGATGCTATCTACAAATGTGAGCGAAGATGAGGTTGCTGCACTGGTGGACAGCATCATTTTAGAAAAAGCGACCGAGTGAGCATCTTGGGCAAGAATATAATAAGCTGTATTTTGGTCTTATAAAATTTGGCAGAATGTCAATAATAATGATAAGAGTATATCTGGTTTCTAAGGCCTGCTGTGCAGGGGAGAGGTGAAGTCTCTGGGGGATGGCATGACCGAAGAGGAGGTGGAGATGTGCTGGTAAAGGTTGTTAGAGGAGCGTTGACGGCATGCGGGGCCGTCATAGGTACAGGGGTGGCCTGGTGGATGACGAATTTGCTCAACAGCCAAAGAATAACGTTTTTGCCCATATATCAGGATATTGTTGTGTATTTGCTGTGCTGTTTTGTGTTTGCAATTATTCTCTTTGTTTCGTCCAACAAGCTTATATCTTTAACGGTGAGATTTACAAAAGCGATAGAGAAAAAGCTGCAGGAGATGCCTTTAACCGATGTGATATTGGGTGCTGCCGGGCTGATTGTGGGGCTGTTGATCGCCTACCTCATCAGTTTCCCCATAAATCAAATTGCTCTGCCGGGGGTTTCAATACCCCTTACGGTGGTTATTTACATATTGCTGGGGTATCTAGGGATAAGCGTCGCTATAAAGAGAAGGGATGAGTTTAATTGGCTGGGTCCCCAGAAAAAGGTGTCAAAGGATAAGGACATGCTTGACGGCTATCGCAGTCAACCCAAAATTTTGGATACCAGCGTCATAATCGACGGCAGGATATTCGATATATGCAAAACCGGGTTTATAGAAGGCCCGCTGGTTATCCCCAGCTTTGTGCTGGAGGAGCTGAGGCATATAGCCGATTCTTCGGATGTCTTAAAGCGTAACCGCGGACGGCGCGGCCTTGACATACTTAACCGCATTCAGAAAGAGCTGGACATTCCGGTGGAGATTTATGAAAAGGACTTTGATGACGTGGCTGAAGTGGATACCAGGCTGCTTAAGCTGGCCCGGATTTTGAACGGCAAAATCATCACCAACGACTACAACTTGAACAAGGTAGCCGAGTTTCAAGGCGTGGCTGTGCTTAACATTAACGAGCTGGCAAACGCCATGAAGCCCATAGTTCTGCCCGGCGAAGAGATGGTGGTACAGGTTGTCAAGGACGGCAAGGAAGTGGGTCAGGGTGTTGCCTATCTGGACGACGGTACAATGATCGTGGTGGATGGAGGCAAGAAGCACGTAGGCGAGACCATAGGAGTGCTGGTGACCAGCGTGCTTCAGACGGCAGCAGGCAGGATGATATTTGCCAAGCCTAAACCGGTGGATAAGGTAAGCTAATAGGATGGTCAAAGGGAGAATAAGGTTTAATTCTCAAGCAACGGGTTGTATTCCGTTGCTTTTTTTTGTATACTGTATTAGACAAAGGAAGTTGTCCAATTTTTGCCGTGTTTCTATGAAACTTTGTCTTTTAATAGATAGGTTAATAATAGGCTGTATTAACCAAATGACAATTTAGCAGGCTGCTGTATATAGCAGGGGGAGGAATGAATCTAAAAACATGAAAGGAAGAAATTATGCCATTATAGCAGCAGCTGGACAGGGCAAGCGAATGGGCACCGGTGTTAGCAAGCAGTATTTGATGCTGGGTGACAAGCCGGTGGTTGTACACGTACTTCAGGCGTTTGATGAGCAGCCAGTTATCGAGGCCATGGTACTGGTGGTGGCGCCTCACGACGTTGAGCATGTTAAAAATGGCATAGTACGAAAATATGAGTTTAAAAAGCCCGTACTGGTGGTGGAAGGCGGGCAGGAACGCCAGCAGTCGGTGTATAACGGCCTCAAAGCTCTTGTGAGGTTTGGGGATGTTGAGATAGTGGTAATCCATGACGGGGTCAGGCCGTTTATCACCGGTCAGATGATACAGGACAGCATTTGTGCAGCCGATAGATATGGGGCTGCTGTGGTGGGCGTCCCAGTCAAGGATACGATAAAGAAGGTGGATGGGCAACAGTTTGTGGTGTGTACCCCTGAGCGGAGTGAGCTGTGGCTTGTGCAGACGCCTCAGGCTTTTAAGTATCACCTCATATGGGAGGCCCATGAGAAGGCCCTGCAGGATGGATTTTGTGGAACCGACGATGCGATGCTGGTGGAACGGTTGGGGCATCCGGTTAAAATGGTGATGGGCAGCTATTGCAATATAAAGATTACGACGCGGGAGGATTTGATTTTGGCACGCGAATTTATTGCTGGAGGGTTGGTATATGAGGATAGGAATGGGTTATGATGTGCATCCCCTGGTGGAAGGCAGGGATTTGATTCTGGGCGGGGTTTTTATCCCCTTTGAAAAAGGGCTCAAAGGGCATTCAGATGCCGACGTCTTGGTCCATGCTGTAATGGATGCTTTGCTTGGTGCAGCAGCAATGGGGGATATAGGTAAGCTGTTTCCTGATACCGATGAAAGATACAGGGGAATATCCAGCCTGGTTTTGCTGCGCTCGGTGGGCGAGCTCATAGCGCAAAGGTCATACCGTATAGAGAACATCGATTCGGTCGTGGTGGCCCAGAGGCCCAGAATAGCACCCTATATTGAACAGATGAGGGAGAATATAGCCCGCGAGCTTAACATTCAGCCCGACAGGGTCAGCGTTAAAGCCACTACCACAGAAGGATTGGGGTTTATAGGTGCTGGGGATGGCATAGCTGCCTATGCTGTAGCCCTGCTGGCTTAAATCCTGTTCAATATTGGGCTGAATTATTTCGCCTTCTGACCCGTATAATATTTGTAAGTATATATCAGGTTGGATTTGTTTGGGATATTAAAGCGTGTACGGTTTGAACTTGCGGACAAATATGCTTTGCAGATCACAAGCTGTGAGGGCATATTTTCAATAATGCCGATGGGAGGGTTTTATATGAAAAGGTGGATAACGGCGTGCTTTTGTGCTGTGGCTTTGCTGATTGGTCAGTTGGCTTGTGTGCAGGCTCAAGTGGAAGAAGTGGTGAGCCTGGGAGCGGATTTAAACGAAAAACAGCAGCAACAGATGCTGGAGCTGTTTGGCGTGAAGGCCGATGAGGTAAAGATAATAAAGGTGACCAACCAGGAGGAGCGGGATTATTTGGAGGGGCTTGTTTCAGGCGATAAGATAGGAACCAGGGCTATATCCTGTGCCTATGTCAAACCTTTGCCCGAAGGAGAAGGCCTGGTGGTTGAGACCTACAACATAAGGTGGGTCACAAAGGAGATGTATGCCAATGCCATGGCTACGGCCGGCGTAGAAAACGCACGGGTAGTGGCTGCGGCCCCGTTTATGGTGTCGGGGACTGCGGCGCTCACCGGCATAATGAAGGCTTTTGAAGAGGTATCGGGGAAGGAGCTGGATGAAGAGGCCAAGAAGGTTGCAAATGAGGAGCTGGTAACTACCGGCGAGCTGGGCGAGGACATCGGCAAGGACAAGGCTGCGGCTCTTATAAAAGAAATAAAGGAGAGGGTAGTTCGAGAGAAGGTCAAAAACCCAGAGGACATCAAGAAGATAGTGCTGCAGATTGCCAAAGAGCTCAACATAGAGCTTACTGAGGATCAAATCAATAGGATCATTGAACTCATGGAAAAGATAAGCAAGCTGGATTTGGATATAAACAGGATAACCTCTCAGCTGGAAAACATCACGCAGCGTCTAGATGATATACGAAGGACTGTGGAGGAAAACAAGGGTATACTTCAGCGCATATGGGAAGCTATCGGCCAGTTTATAAAATGGTTTCAAAGTCTCATTAAAAAGTTCGGTGCATAGCTGTTATGCCGTATACATAAATTTAAATTTGTGATTTTGCTATAAGAAAAGCCTTTTTTCTGCTTAAAACGGAATTTTGTTTGGATGTAAGTTGCTAAAATCGGCTGTGTTTGTTACTGACATCAATTTTGAAGCACAAATAAAATAATAGTGGTAAGCTGGAAATTTCAAGGGGAGACGCTGTTTTATCGAGCAAATATTCTGTTAGTAAAATTTTTTCAGTAAAGTTAATTGTTGGCTGGAGAGATGTTATCGTTGACTTCTTTAGAGGAAATGTAATATAATGAATTACCACGATAAAATAGTTTTAAGGAGATCAAGTGTGGTATAAATAAAAATGACAACGGCGGTGAACGGGAAGAGTAGGCATGTCAAATCCACAGAGAGGGGCAATGGCTGCGCTGAGAGTTGCCCTGGATACAGGACGTGCTGAAAGTGCGCCCGGGAGCTGTATCCCCGAAAGCGTCGTAGCCGAGTAGGGGGTACCGTCTATGCCACGTTACGGCGATAGAGGTGGGGTATTGCGTGAACTAGCATGCCCAATCAGAGTGGAACCGCGGAAGCCTTCGTCTCTGAATCCAGGGATGAAGGCTTTTATTTTTAACAGTAGAATTCTACAGAAGGGGGAGACTTATGTTTGACCGAATTCGCAAGGACATCCAGGCCGTACTTGAAAGGGACCCTGCAGCAAGAAACGCTTTGGAGGTCATATTGTGCTATCCGGGGTTTCATGCTATCCTATTGCATAGAATAGCGCACTGGTTTTATGGCAAGGGTTTTAAGCTTATAGCGCGGCTCATTTCGCAGTTTAACAGATTTATCACTGGTATAGAAATACATCCCGCCGCAAAGATCGGCGAGGGATTATTTATAGACCACGGAATGGGCGTGGTGATCGGAGAAACTGCCGAAATAGGGAATAATGTGACCATATATCAGGGCGCCACTTTGGGTGGGACCGGAAAGGAGACCGGGAAACGCCATCCCACCATAGGGAACAACGTGGTAATAAGCGCCGGAGCGAAAGTTTTGGGGCCTTTCAAGGTAGGCGATAATTCAAAGATTGGGGCCAATGCCGTGGTTTTAAGCGAGGTGCCGCCAAATTGCACGGTGGTGGGTGTGCCGGGCAGGATAGTAAAAAAGGATAACAAGCGCGTTGCATCCGCCAGAGATGAGATTGACCTGGATCAGGTACGCCTGCCTGACCCGGTGGCTGAGCAGATTAAAGAAATATTGAATAGAATCAGCGCATTGGAAAAGAAAGTAGAGGAATTGGAGGGTAGGTGGAAAAATGAGGTTGTATAATACGCTTACAAAGCGGAAAGAGGAATTTGTTCCCCTGCGTGAAGGGGAAGTGCGCATGTATTCCTGTGGGCCTACGGTGTACGACTATTTCCACATAGGTAACGCTCGCCCTTTTATCATATTTGATACCTTGAGAAGGTATTTGGAATACAAGGGCTATAAGGTACTGTTTGTGCAAAACTTTACCGATATAGACGATAAGATGATCAAGCGTGCCAATGAAGAGGGTATTACCGTAAAGGAGCTGGGGGATCGCTTTATCAATGAATACTTCAAAGATGCCGATGCTCTTGGCATAAAGAGGGCAACCTTCCATCCCAGGGCTACCCAGCACATTAGCGATATGATAGCTATGATTAGGAAGTTGATTGAAAAGGGCGTGGCCTATGAGGTAAATGGCAACGTATATTTCGATACATCAGCTTTCCCGGAGTACGGTAAGCTGTCGGGCCAGAAGCTGGAGGAATTGGAGGCAGGTGCACGCGTAGAGGTGGAAGAGGGCAAGAAAAATCCCATGGATTTTGCCCTGTGGAAGGCCCAGAAACCGGGCGAGCCTGCATGGGATAGCCCATGGAGCAAGGGAAGGCCTGGGTGGCATATAGAATGCTCGGTGATGGCCATGAAGTACCTGGGAGAGACCATTGACATACACGCCGGCGGCCAGGACCTCATATTCCCACATCATGAAAACGAGATTGCTCAGAGTGAGGCGGCTACCGGTAAGCCTTTTGCAAGGTACTGGCTGCATAACGGATATATCAATGTCAACAATGAGAAGATGTCAAAGTCGCTTGGCAACTTCTTTACCGTTCGTGAGATTCTGGAGCGGTTTGATCCGGAAGTGGTGCGATTCTTCATGCTCTCGGCCCATTACCGCAATCCTATAAACTTTAGTGAGGATATGCTTAGGCAGGCTCAGAGCGCCCTGGAACGCCTGTACAATTGTAAGGCCAATCTCTTACACATGATGGAAAACGTCGCTGAAAAGGAGCTCTCGGAGGAAGAAAGGGATTTCGTCCAAAGGCTTGCGGGGTATAAGGCCAGGTTTGAGGAGGCAATGGACGATGACATAAATACTGCCGATGCTCTGGCTACCATTTTCGATATGGTAAGGTATATAAATTCTCATCTGAGTGCCAGCAGTTCAAGGCAGTCTGTGGAGAAAGCCTATGTGCTTTTGGATGAGCTGACAGGGGTGCTGGGGCTTTTGAGGAAGGACCCAAGGCAAGAGCTTGATCCGGAGATTAAAGCCTTGATTGAAAAGAGGCAACAGGCGCGCAAGGAAAAGAACTGGGCACTGGCTGACCAGATACGGGATGAGCTTAAGGCCCGCGGAATTATACTGGAAGATACGCCGCAAGGGGTAAGGGTGATTTTTAAGCACAAGGATTAACCCGTAAGGAGAGATAAAGAGAAGGAGTAACTGGGTAAATTGAGCGAAAATTTTGTCGAATGCTGTGAAAACGGTAGATGCAATATATGGTATAAGATGGATATGATACTACTTAGAATAATTAAAGTAGGAATATAATACCAAAAATATAGTAAATTATTCCTTGTTGCAATATGGTTCCGTAGGATGTAATATTATGACTAGAATTGAGGAGATGTCGAACTATGACAATAATTTGACAATTAAATATGAAAAATGTTAATTAAGGATGAAATCTCTTTCGCATTTAGCGGGAAGAGTTTTATTCTTTATGTTTGTATATATATACAATATTTTACAAAAGGGAGATATAGGTAGATGATAGTAGTGTGTAGTTTGAAAAAAATCTCGATCAATAAGATAAAAGGTGAGATGGGGATATCAAAGTTGCATAGTTATGCATGCAATGCAATAGAGAACGTGTGTTCGCATGGGGGGGGGGGGGTATTTAATGTATTAAATGTAAAATTATGGTTAAATTTGTTTATATTGTACATATGGAATTATACGTATAAAGACCTGTTTTCACTGTGTCTTCAAAAGGTAACGTGGGCTGCATTAGGTGATCGGTGAAACAGGTCTTTTCATTTTTGATTATCAAAACGCCAATGATAGATAGGAGGGTGAAAAGCCGTGTAAGTTGCTTAAACTGGGATATTTTAAAATCACTTCGAAAATATAGGTCAGGAAGGGAATCATGGGGTGAGTAAAAGGGAAGTCGTTGATTTCTTGGTGTATAAGACAACAATGCTGGGTATTGATGAGGGTATTGTTATCATTGAAAAGACAGGTATGATAGTGGATTTGAATCCATCAGCTCAGCAAATTATAGGATTTGAGAAAGAGGTAAAAGGAAAGCTTTTTTACCAACTCTTTAGAATAGTAGACGAAGAGACGGGCAAGGAGGTGATAGAAAATCCGGTAGCAAAGGTTTTAAAAACTGGAAAACCTGTTGAACGGGTTGGACGTGCTGTAGTTTATACCAAACAGGGACCTAAGGCAGTGATAATTAATCGAGTGGTGCCAATAAAAAATGATAGGGAAAAACTTTTTGGCGCTATAGCAGTATTTCGCAGTGTTGTTGACGAAAGAGTTTGGTATAGAGATCAGGGTTTGAGGTCCTATGATTTATTGACGGGTGTTTACAACCGTAAGATGATGGAAGAGCACATTAAAAGATTAGAAAATTCGAATGAGTTTCCTTTAGGAGTGATTATGGTTGATGTTAATGGTTTAAGATTTGTTAATAACATTTTCGGGTATGAGAAAGGGGATAAACTCCTGAAGAAGACTGCCGAGATTTTGAAAAAAAGCGTGCGGCAAAATGATTTAATTGCTCGCTGGGGAGGAGATGAATTCCTTATTATTTTGCTGCACGCTGATTTGGATGTCGTTAAGGAGGTGATTAGCAGAATACAAAGTAACTCTTTTTCTATAGATAATGATACAAAGGTACAGTTGAGTTTAGTCATGGGGTATGCAATAAAGAAAAGCCAGAAGGAGAATTTGGAAGAAGTTATAAAAGAAGCTGAAGAGTTTATGTACCGGCGAAAATTGATGGTTGCCGAGAGCCATCATTATACCGTCATTAATACCCTTCTTACCACTTTGCATGTTAAAAGTATCGAGACACAGGAACATGCTGAGCGCCTTAAGAAGTATTCACTTATGATTGGAAAGGAAATAAATCTGTCCTATAAAGATTTGGATGAATTGGCGCTTTTGGCGGTGCTGCATGACATTGGTAAGATAGGGATAAAAGAAAATATATTAAAAAAGCCGGGCCCTCTAACTCCTCAAGAATGGGAGGAAATGAAACAGCATTGTGAGATTGGTTTCCGTATAGTCCAGAATATTCCGGAATTATCAGCAGTAGCAGAATATATATTATTCCATCACGAGCGCTGGGATGGCAAAGGTTATCCTAGGGGATTGAAAGGGAAGGAGATACCGCTCTCGTGTCGTGTCCTGGCTGTGGTGGATGCGTACGATGCTATGACTCACGACAGGGTATATCGCAAAGCTAGGAGCGATAGTGAAGCTATTGCTGAAATAAAAAAGAATAGTGGAACACAGTTTGACCCTGAGATTGTGAATGTTTTCTGTAATTTAGTAATGAATAATAAACTGAACAGTTGTGTGGAAGGAGGGGAAAAGAAATGGGGGACTTTTTGAGCAGCCAGTATGTTGTTTGCGAGCTGGCAAATGAGAAATATGCATTAAAGATTGGTGATGTGTACGAGATTATCAAGATGCAGCCTATTACGCCAGTTCATAACAGCAAGCCTTTTTTGGAGGGCATTATAAATCTCCGGGGGAAGATCATACCAGTGGTTAACCTTCATAAGAAATTTGGCCTGCCCAACTATGCTACTACTAAAAAGACTCGTATAGTCGTGGTAAAGAGCAGGGATGAGATGGTGGGTATTGTCTTTGATAAGGTAAATCAAGTACTGAGATTCTCTAACATACAACCTCCTCCGGAGATGGTAGCGGGAATTGATGGTGCCTATTTTGAAGGTATGGGAATAACCGATGAGGGTGTGATAAGCATTTTAAAGATTGATAAGGTGCTTCATGAGTGAGAAAGGAGGTGTAATATGAGTGATATATTTGAAAGTCCTGAAATCATAAATCTGTTTATTGGTGAAGTAGAGGAACAGATTCTTCTTTTCGAAAATGGAATCGTGGAACTAGAGAAGAATATTGATGACCCTGAAATAGTACAGAAGTTATTCCGTGCCGCTCATACCCTTAAAGGTTCTTCTGCAGCTGTGGGGTTTGAGCAGATGAAAGTCCTTACCCATGAAATGGAAAACGTGTTGGACAGGATTAGAAACCATAGGCTTAAGGTTTCTAGACCTGTGGTTGATGTTCTTTTAGAATGCCTGGACTGTTTAAAGGCTTTGAAGGATGAATTTGTTGCCGATAGATTTTGTATTAAAACCGACATACGTCCAATTATGGCAAAATTACAAGGGATTTTAGCGGGAAGCAGCGATACGTATGCTCAAAAAGGTACAGAAGGGGTTGATATTTCACGGAAATTATTTGTGCTCAATGCTAAACAGGAGGAACAGATAAAACAGGCACTGGATATAGGGCAGAATGTCTTGGTGTGCCAAGTGGAGATTGCTAGGGACTGTCAGATGAAGTTGGCCAGGGCTTATATAGTTAGGAATTTTCTTAATGAACGTGGTACTGTTATAGGCATGGTTCCTAATGTGCTTGATATGGGGGATGAAGAGATTGATAAAGTCTGGTTTTTGGTCATCACACAAATGGGCGCCGATGAGATGGAGTGGGAAGTAAGGAATGGATTGGTGGATATAGAAGAGGTTAATGTATTTCCTTATTCATTCAATTCCCCCGAAATAATGAAGTTGTCTGAAAATGAGGATAGAAGTTTATGTTCTGATCTTGATGTCTCAATGAATGCCAAGGTAGTTGATGACGCAAAGAGGATGTCGGGCCGTACGGTAAGGATAGAAGTGGAACGCTTGGAGAGGATGATGGATTTAGTAGGAGAACTGGTTATTGAGCAGATACGAATTGCTCAAGCAGGAAATGATTTACATAACAAATATCCTGCCGATGAAACAGTAGATGATCTGATAAGCATTTCAAACCATGTATCGGTGCTCATAGATGAGTTGCAAGAGGCTATTATGAAGACCCGCATGATTCCAGTGCAGCAGCTTTTCAATAGGTTTCCTAGGATTGTGAGGGATTTGGCATGTTCATTGAACAAAGAAGTTGAGCTTATACTTGAGGGGGGTGAGACTGAGATAGACAGAACCATAGTTGAGGATATTGCAGATCCGTTGATTCACCTCATCCGAAATGCTGTAGACCATGGGATTGAGAGCCCGGAAGTCCGCAAGAGGTTGGGTAAACCTGAAAAGGGTACGCTGCGCATATCAGCATTGCCCAAAGATAGCAATGTAATCATAACAGTAGAGGATGATGGTGCAGGTATAGATGTCGAGGAGATAAAACGGGTAGCCATTCAAAAGAAAATAATTTCGGGAGAAGAAGCAAATACGATGACTCACCAGCAGCTCATCGATCTCATATTCCAGCCTGGATTTTCGACCTCTAACGAGGTGAATGATATTTCAGGACGTGGGGTGGGAATGGATATTGTGAAGAACTGCGTTGAAAAGTTGAAGGGGGTGATCGATATTGAAACCTATGCCGGAGCTGGCACAAAATTTGTGATAAAATTACCCATAAAACTCCCTATGACGTTAGCAATACTTAAAGGTCTGCTGGTTAAGATTGGCAATGAGACCTACGCTATACCGATGAATAATGTGATTGAGATTGTCAGGCAACCACGAAAGGCGATTGAATTTGTTAACGGTCAGGCTGTGACGGTTATAAGAAACAAGGCCATTCCTCTAGTATGGTTGCATGACTACTTCGGAATTCCAAGAGTTAAAGAAAGAAGAAATATCTTAATTGTTTTGCTTGGAATGGCTGAAAAGCGCCTAGGTCTTGTCGTTGATGAGCTTATAGGCAATCAAGAAGTGGTGGTTACAAATCTGGGAGCTTATATAGGGAAAGTTGAAGGGATATCTGGAGCGACGGTACTGGGCGATAGAAGCGTGGCCTGTATATTGGATGTTGCAGGCATCATGAAGATGGTAAGCGAAAGGAAAGTTAAAAGGGACATGAAGGAAGATGAATGCAAAAAAGACAGCAATCATGAGTTGATTGCTGTAAATGAATAGAAAACACTGTATTGAAAAACTCAATATAAATTATACCACATTTAATAACATATACACCAATTTGAGTAAAGATTATAAAAAAATTTACAACAAAGGAGGTAATGTAAATGGCAAATATTTCTAAAAATCTTGCCTTGAAGTTTATGAAAAACTCTGGAGTGTTTCAAAAGCTAAACACTGCAGTTAATGAAGCTAATGTATTGGAGAAAAAGCTTAGAGAAGTATCAAGTAATTTTATGCATTTTGTAAAAGGTGTGAGTGACCAATCTGCTACAGTGGAATCTACTTCTGAAATGCTATCGAAACTTTTGGAGTCAATTAACGAGTTGAATAAGAACGCTCAGCAGCTAAATAAGTTTTTGGAACAAACCACTGGATTGTTGAAAGGCATGACTGATACCATCAACCAAGTAGCGGGGAATGCAGAGAGCACAGCCGGTTCGGTGGAGGAGATATCGGCGTCGATAGAGGAGATGAGCAAATCGATAAAGGGGGTAGCTGGGAATGCGGAGAGCCTGAAGGGATCGGCTGAGGAGATGGCGGCAGCTATTCAGGAGATGGTGGCGTCCATCAACCAGGTAGCGGGGAACGCAGAGAGCACAGCCGGTTCGGTGGAGGAGATATCGGCGTCGATAGAGGAGATGAGCAAATCGATAAAGGGGGTAGCTGGGAATGCGGAGAGCCTGAAGGGCTCAGCAGAGGAGATGGCGGCAGCTATTCAGGAGATGGTGGCATCCATCAATCAGGTAGCAGGGAATGCAGAGAGCACAGCTGGTTCGGTGGAGGAGATATCGGCATCGATAGAGGAGATGAGCAAATCGATAAAGGGGGTAGCTGGGAATGCGGAGAGCCTGAAGGGCTCAGCAGAGGAGATGGCGGCAGCCATCCAGGAGATGGTGGCATCCATCAACCAGGTAGCAGGGAATGCTGAGAATGTTAGTAGGCTAAGTAGTAATTTGAGAGAAGAGGCTGAAACAGGACAGAGAGCTGTACAGGATACCTTGTCTGCACTCAAAGAAATTGCGGAGGCTATTGCCCACGCTGGTAATGTGATGAATAGTCTAGGAGAAAGTTCAGAGAAGATAGGAAGCATAACGGAAGTAATTGATGATATAGCCGAGCAGACCAATTTACTCGCACTTAATGCTGCCATTGAGGCTGCAAGGGCGGGAGAGCACGGAAAAGGTTTTGCTGTTGTTGCTGATGAAGTGAGGAAGCTTGCTGAAAGGACCGCCACTGCTACAAAGGAAATTGCAGCTTTGATTAAAGGCGTTCAAAAAGAAACGGAGCAGGCGATAAAAACAATCGAATTGGGTAAAGAAAAAGCAGAACAGGGAACTAAACTGGGGAATGAGATGGGGAGAGTGATAGAAAAGATTATTGGCGGGATTGGAGATATAGATGTGGAAATAAATCAGATCACAGTAGCGGTGAAGGAGCAGGCTAAACAGGGTCAAAACATAGTGCAGGCGGTGGACAATGTGGCAAACCAGGCGGCACAGGTGACGCAGGCGACGATAGAGCAGGCCAGGGGAGTAGAGGAGATAGTGAAGGGGGTGAGCAATGCGCGTGAGCAGGTAAGGCAGATCACGGTAGCGGTGAAGGAGCAGGCCAAGCAAGGGCAAAACATAGTGAAGGAAGTGGAAAATGTCACAATACAGGCTGATCAAATTGCTGCTGCGGTTAAAGATCAGGCAAAAGGTGTGAATGAGATTGTGCAGGGAGTAAGCAATTCTCGAGAACAGGTAAAACAGATTGCCGAGATTGTTAAGAATCAGGGCGCAAATGTCGAAAGTGTACTTGTTAATATGAAGAGCTTTGTTGAACAACTTGGGTATATTATAGAATTGACAAAAGCTCAGATTGGCCAAGTTGAGCAGATTATGCAGATTGTGTCTAACATAAGTGATGTTGTGGGTGCCAGCAATAGTGAAATGGGGAAAATAGCCTCCGCGGCTGGAGAACTTGTTGGGTATGTAGATGAAATAAAGGATATACTGGAAAGTATAAACAAATAAAATATAAAAATAAACGATAATTAGCGGGGGGAACTTTTCTTCCTCCGCTAATTATCTATCTTACAAATTTTGGTTGGGAAGGGGTCTAAACAATCTTGAAGGTAGAAGAGTTTGGCCTAACTAAATTGGCGGAGATGATATATAGTTATTGTGGAATTGATTACAGGAGAGATATTTCGGCTTTAGGATCAAAAATTAAAGAAAGATTAAATGCGCTTGGGTTGTCTTCATGGGAGTACTGCGGATATCTTAAAGTAGAGCCAAATGAATGGGATGCACTTATTGAGTTAATAACTGTTAATGAGACATATTTTTTCCGGGAAGAAAATTCGCTTGAAGAGTTTCAAAAGGTAATTCTTCCTCAGTACGTGGGACATACTCCTCAAAATCCCTTGTTAATATGGTCGGCAGCTTGTTCAACAGGTGAAGAACCATATACTATTGGAATATTAGTTCAGCAAAGTGGACTGTTCAGTAGAGGGGCTGTGAAGATAATAGCTACTGATATTAATAAGAAAGCGTTGTACAAGGCGAGAAGTGGCTTGTACAAGAAAAAATCATTGTCCTTTCGAAGGATGCCCCCTGAATTTTATGATAAGTTTTTTATCGAGTTTGAAAACTATTACAAAGTTAAGGAATCAATAATGGAAATGGTTGAGTTCAAACATATGAATCTTTTGGATGATAAATTGAGGGAAAAAATGGGTAAGGTGGATATTATTTTTTGTAGAAACGTTTTGATATACTTTGACGATGTTGCTATAAAGAAAATAATTGATGCGTTTTACGATATATTGAATCCAGGCGGTTATTTGTTCTTAGGCCATGCTGAATCTATAATTCACTTGAAAACGGGTTTTAAAGTCATCTATACCCCTTCCACTTTTTATTATAGGAAAGGAGAAAAAGTATAAAATGCAGCGATACGGAGTTTTAGTAGTGGATGATTCAGCGGTCATGAGAAAGTATATAGGTTTATTGATTGAGAAGGATCCGCAGCTTTTTGTTGCAGGAATTGCCAGAAACGGCATTGAGGCCATAGAAAAGGTTCAGATGCTAAAACCGGATATTGTGACTATGGATATCGAAATGCCAGAGATGGATGGAATGACGGCCCTGCAAGAAATCATGAAAATTTGCTCGGTTCCAGTGATAATGCTGAGCAATCAGACTGATAAAGACCCTGCATTGGCTTTTAAGGCCATGGAATTGGGGGCTGTGGATTTTTACTTGAAAGGTCAACTTTTAAGCAATGATGCTGAACCAGAAGTAGTAAAGGACTTTTTGGAAAGATTGAAGGCCGTAGCTGAGAATGCCAGAAAGAAAAGCGAGGGCGGTTGGCTAAAAAAGGTGAATTCTGAAAGCGTTTCTAAAATGATAGACGACATTTTAAAATCGCCAGGAATAGAAAAAGAGCCTACCACCAAAAACGTTGTTGATTTGCTGATAATCGGTTGTTCTACGGGGGGGCCAGCTGCGCTGCAGTCAACACTTCCATATTTTTCAAAAGATACACGCGTGCCAATTCTGGTCATTCAGCACATGCCACCAGGCTTTACCAGGGCTTTAGCGGAGAGGTTTGATACTTTCTGCAATTTACGGGTAAAAGAAGCTGAAAATGGCGATATTTTGGAACCAGGGAAAATCTATATTGCACCTGCTGGTTTTCAAACGACGCTGTATAGAAGGCAAGATGGTAAAGTTGGCTTAAAGGTACAGGAAAGCTTTGATGAAAAGATATTGTATAAACCGTCTGTGGATATCACCCTTAATTCGGCAGCACCAATTTATAAGGAGCGATTACTGGCGGTTATTCTTACGGGCATGGGTAATGATGGGCTTGAAGGTTGCAGGGCTGTTAAGAGATATAATGGCCATGTGATTGTTGAAGCCGAAGAATCTTGCGTGGTTTATGGTATGCCAAAAGCTGTGTATGAAGCAGGCCTGGCGGATATTCAGGTGCCTTTACCGCATATTTTAAACAGTATAAAGCTTTACATATAAGCTGTAAAAAAATGGTTTAACAATGAGGAGATGGGTGATTAAAAATGAAGCTTTTGTATGATGACGTGACTAATTTGGTCATAACGAGGGATGAAGTTGAAAAATTGGATTACAGCGCTATAGATTCATTTATAAAACAAGCAGAGGAAAAAGGAAATGTTTTGAGAAATAAATTGATGCTAAATTTTGAAGGATATATAGAAAATCTTGAAGAAATATACAAGGTACCTTCTATAAAAAAGTGGGTTAAAGGATTAATAGAGAGATATCCTTACATTTTTTATTTTCTTGGCCCTGATTGTGGTTTAAATACGCTATTAATAGTGGCCTGTATAGGAAATATCAAAGAAATAGATTCAGAAGCCTCAAAAGATAAGGTAAAAGAAGATCTTTCACAATACGAACTGGTAAGCTATAACCACAAACTGTTTAAAGTTAGATTGTCCAAAACTGTAAGCACTAAGATTATTGAAGGTTTAATTGAGTATGGTTTAAAGATGAATTTGGAGTCAGATGATGTTCTGTTTACAATTTTGAGCATTCCTGGGTTAAACGCTGGTTAATAAGGAAATGATTTTTGTACTTGTATTTGTTAAACCTTTTAAGTAAAATGAATAAATATAATGGTAAATGCCTGAATGTATATGCTGGATATAACGGCAAGAGGGAGTATGAAGTAGATGGGGATAAAGGATTATTTACAGAGCAATATACTCCTCGCTGTCGGTGCCATGGGGACCTATTATTCCCAGATAACAGGCAAGGATGCTGCTTTTTCCGAGCTGGCCAATGAGGCTGAGCCGGAGGTCATTAGGACTATCCATGAGGAGTATATCCAGGCAGGGGCAAGGTTGATACGGACCAATACCTTTTCTGCAAATACCCTGGCACTGGATGTTTCAAAAGAGCAATTAAAGTGCATCATAACCAAGGGTTATGAGATTGCATTGCAGGCTACCCGGGGGAAAGAGGTATTTATTGCTGCAAATATGGGGCCCATACCAGAGATGACTGTCGGTAAAAAGGAAATGGACCCCGAATTCATTTTGGATGAGTACCGCTTCATAGTGGACGCTTTTATTGAGGTGGGAGCCGATATATTTATACTGGAAACCTTAAGCAACACCGATTATTTAGGCGAGGTTAGCCGGTATATAAAGAGCAAAAACGATCAAGCTTTTATTTTGGTTCAGTTTGCCACAACGGTTGACGGCTATACCAGGAAAGGGATAAGCATTTCCAGGATTATTAAAGAGGTAAAGGCCATACCGTATATCGATGCGTATGGTTTTAACTGTGGTGTCGGGCCTGCGCATCTTTATCAAAACATAAAGTCTGTGGACTTTTCGGGCGATATAGTGTCGGCCATGCCCAATGCCGGCTATCCAGAAATCGTACACCAGAGAACGGTGTACACGCAAAATCCAGAATATTTTTCGGATGTGATAATGGATGTGGCCAGGCTGGGCGTAAAAATACTGGGTGGCTGCTGCGGGACAACGCCGCTGCACATAAGCAGGATGCGGGATAAGCTGGCTGAGTTTACGGGTGAGAAGCGCAAGGCATCTGCACCCGCACGCAAGGTCTGGCATATTGCTGTGCATAAAAATGATTTTTATCCAAGGCTTGATGAGGAGAAATTCCCAGTAGTGGTCGAGCTTGACCCGCCTTTTGATGCGAGCGTGGAAAAGGTCATGGAGGGGGCCGCGATTTTAAAGCAAAACGGCGTTGCTGCCGTTACCGTGGCTGATTCGCCCCTGGCTCGGCCTCGCCTTAATTCCATGATGTTGGCTGCAAAGATAAAGAGGGAAGTGGGCATAGAGGTAATACCCCATCTTTGCTGTAGAGACCATAACCTAATTGGCCTAAAGTCGTTGCTACTTGCGGGATATTCGGAAGGGATACGCAATTTGCTGGTTGTGACCGGCGATCCTATACCGGAAGCCGAAAGGAGCTCTGTAAAAAGCGTGTTTGATTTAAACTCATTTAAGCTCATGGCTCTTATACAGGAGATGAACAGCGAGTTTTTCAGCCAGGACCCTTATATAGTAGGCGGGGCGTTGAATCTCAATGTTCAAAACAGGGATGCCGAGATATCCAGAATGGAGCGCAAGATGGAAAACGGGGCCCTGTTTTTCCTGACGCAGCCTATTTTTGCTTCTGAGGTCATAGAGTATCTGGCCGGGCTTAAGGCCAGGAAAAAGGTAAAAATCTTGGGAGGGGTCATGCCCATAGTTAGCTACAAAAATGCTCTGTTTTTGAGTAACGAGATACCCGGGATATCCATACCTTCCTATTATATTGAACGTTTTAGGCCGGATATGGACAGGGAAGAGGCTGAGGAGACGGGGATTGAGATAGCGGTTGAGCTAATAAACAGCATAAAGCGGTATGTCGACGGATTGTATTTGGTAACGCCCTTTAACAGAGTCAACATGGTGGTCAGGATTTTAAAGGAAAGCTTACTTTAAGAAGTCTAAGGATACGGAGATGCTAGAATCAAAACTGGGATGCCAGATGATGGATTAAAGAAAGGTTGGATGAGCATGAATTGGACGACTTTGAAGCAGTTGATGAATGAAAAGGTTATAGTGCTGGACGGGGCTATGGGTACCGAGCTTCAGAAAAAAGGGATGCCGCCGGGGGTGTGCCCCGAGCTGTGGGCTTTGGAGCATCCTGATGTCCTGTTGGATATACAACAAGGTTATGTAAAGACCGGTGCTCGTGTTATATATACAGCCACTTTTGGTGCCAACCGCATAAAGCTGGAAGAGTTTGGCTTAGGGGATAGAGTGACAGAGATAAACTGCCGGTTGGCACGGCTGTCAAGGCAGGCGGCCGGACAGCATGCCCTTGTTGCTGGAGATATGTCAAGCACAGGGCGGTACATCCATCCTATCGGTGACCTTTCATTTGAAGAGACGGTAGAGGTTTACAAGGAACAGGTAAGGGGATTGCTCGAGGGAGGAGTTGACCTGTTTATTATAGAGACCATGACCGATATCCAGGAAGCCAGGGCGGCTTTGCTGGCGGTGAAGGAAAGCTGCGACCTGCCAGTGTGGGTCACCATGACGTTTGAGGAAGGGGAGAGGACGCTGACGGGTACCGATCCGGTGACAGCGCTCATTACTCTTCAAAGCCTGGGTGCAGATGTGGTGGGGTGTAACTGTTCCACCGGTCCTGATAAGATGGTGAGCATTATAGAGCATATGAAGCCCTACGCCAAGGTGCCATTGCTGGCAAAGCCCAATGCAGGGCTGCCAAAGCTGGTGAATGGTATGACGGTATTTGACATGGAGCCTGAGGAGTTTGGACGGTACGCCAGCCTGTTGGCACAGGTAGGGGCCAACTTGATAGGCGGATGCTGTGGCACCTCGGCTGAGTATGTGGCCGAGGTTGCGAGAAACGTAGAGGGGATAAAGCCGCTGCCTCCATCAAAACATCAAGGTTCAGCGATCACGTCGGCCAGGAAGACGGTATTCATTGGAGCAGGTAATCCCTTTGTTGTGGTTGGCGAGAGGATAAACCCCACAGGAAAGCCGTCGCTGCAGGAGGCTCTAAAGCAAAAGCGCTATGCGTACGTCCGCCAGCTTGCAGTAGAACAGGTTGAAAAAGGGGCTGATGTGCTGGATGTCAACGTAGGCATGCCGGGCATTGACGAGCCAGGTACGATGGTGGACGTCATAGACACCTTGGTTACAGCGGTGGATGCTCCGCTGTGCCTGGATTCTTCCAATATTGAAGCGCTGGAGAGGGGGCTCAGAATCTATCCGGGTAGAGCTCTTGTCAATTCCATATCCCTTGAAAAGGACAAGATAGAGAAGCTACTGCCTGTTGCAGCCAAATACGGCGCCATGTTCATACTCCTGCCGCTTACCGATGAAGGTGTGCCATTGACGGCTCAGGAGAGGCAAAGGGTCGTCGAAAAGGTGTTTGAGCGTGCCGTGCTGCTAGGATATCAAAAGGAAGACATAGTGGTTGACGGGCTTGTGATGGCGGTTTCATCCAACCAGGAACAGGCAGTTGAGACCTTGAATTTAATAGGCTGGTGCAGCAACAGTTTTGGATGCAATACGATAGTTGGCCTATCCAACGTGTCCTTTGGGCTGCCCGAGAGGGGATGGCTGAATGCGGCTTTTCTGGCCATGGCAATGGGTAAGGGGCTTACCATGGCCATAGTCAATCCCTTGAGCCAGACGGTGATGAACGTTAAGATGGCCTCTGAAGTGCTGCTGGGTAGAGATGTGTACAGCCAGAGATATATAAAGTATTTCAGGCAGGTTGGCAGGAGCCAAGGCGAGAACCGGATAGAGGTACAAGATGACAAGCCGAGATCAGTGGAGTATAACGCCGAGAAGGGTAGGTCGCAGTATCAGGATGGCGCTGCTGGAAGTGCTGACAAAGGCGGCCGAGATGGCAGAAAAAATGTGAAACAAGGTGTTGATGATAGCGCTACCCATATCACTGAGGATGTATTAGGGGGTATATTGAAAGAAACAGAAAGTAGGGCTGCCATTAGGGATGATGTTGGCAAGAGCACGCTAAACGGAGCTGCAGAGAAGGAAAAAGCCGCGCAGCAGGTTTTTGATGCCGTGGTTAAGGGCGACCATCACGGCATTGTGCCTATAGTAAAGGATGCTTTGGCCCTCGGCATAGCTCCGCGGATCCTGATGGATGAATATCTTATACCCGCCATAACCCATGTGGGGGAGCTGTTTGAGAGGAAAGAGTACTTTCTCCCGCAGTTGCTTATGAGCGCTGAGGCTATGAAAAAGGCCTTTGAGCACCTTGAACCCCTGCTCCAGGAAGAGGCTGCCAGCGCCGGTGCGAAAGAGAAAAAGATGAAGGTGATACTGGCCACTGTTAAGGGTGATATACATGACATAGGAAAGAACATAGTGGCGCTCATGCTTAGGAATCATGGTTTTGAAGTCATTGACCTTGGTAAAGATGTGGGCGCTGAGACCATAATCGAGAAGGCAAAGGAGACCGGCGCACGCATAATTGGGTTGTCAGCCCTCATGACCACCACCATGGTTCAGATGAAAGAAGTGATAGAACTGGCCAAAAAGGAAGGGCTCAAGTGCAAGTTTATGGTGGGTGGAGCGGCTGTCACCCAGCAGTTTGCCGATGAAATAGGAGCAGATGGATATGCCGAAGACGCCAACGGTGCGGTCAAGCTGGCAAAGAGGCTGGTGGAGGAGGGGTGACGTGGATTTCTAAGGCTTGATCGCTTTTTTACCCGCACGTTTATAAATCACCATGCTGATATGCTCAATTCCGGCTTCATCATAGGGTTCACCGTAAGGGATGAAACCTAATTTTTTATAAAAATCCAGCACGGCGATCTGCGCATGGATGTGCACTTCCTCTGCACCCCATTCAAAGGCTTTTTCGAGCAGCAGCTTGACTATGAGGGAGCCTATGTGCTGTTTTCTGTATTCTTTCAAAACAGCGATTCGTCCCAGATAATACCGGCCGCCCTGTTCAAATACCCTGCCCGTTCCCACTGGAATGCCATCCTGATATACTACGACGTGATGCGCGATTCCATCGATGTCGTCTACCTCAAGGTCGGCAGGCACGTTTTGTTCTTCTACAAACACCTTGAAGCGTATCTTGTAGGCGTCTGTAAGGTCATCGGTACCCTTTAGCCATTTAATCTGCAATCTGCCCCCACCTTCCCTGTGCGTTTAATGGTTACAGTATGCTTTCTGTTGTTTGAACTATTTATTTGAATGCTTCAAGCATGCAAAATCTAAGATACACCATGTAAAGGGCCATGTCAATGACGTTAAAACGCAAATGCCCGTTTAAATTTTTATCTCCATGTTATATAATTCTTAGCATAGGCGAACTCAATATTTAAAGTTTTGCAGCGAGGAAAGATTTTTATGCTTAGCACTATTTAACAAAATGAAAATGATACAAACTAAGCGCTATGATAAGCATTAAACAAACTGATATGCAGAGGTGATAGTGGTGGAGGCTAGAACTGTCTCATATTCAAAGACCGTGATGTCGCAGATCGTATTGCCGGAGCAGGCCAACCCTGCCGGCAATATCCACGGCGGCGAAATAATGAAAATGATGGACAACACGGCATATGTGGTGGCCAGGAAGCACTGCAGGAGAAATGTGGTGACGGCGCGGGTGGACGAGCTGGAATTCTATCAACCTATATTTGTAGGGCAGCTGGTGACCTGCAGGGGTCAGCTGGTATTCGTGGGAAGGAGCTCTATGGAAGTGGCTGTGCGTGTGGAGGTAGAGGATTTAAGCAGCGATCAGCCGCCCGTAACTGCTCTTACAGCTTTTTTCACCATGGTGGCATTGGATGAACACGGGCATCCAGTAGAGGTGCCGAGGCTCATACTGGAAACTGAAGAGGAGAAGAAGGCCTTTGAGGAAGGAAAGAGAAGATATGAATTGTATAAACGCAAGAGGCAAAAGAAGCGTAATATGGCAATATGTACGGGGGCGGGGTATGAAGGATGAAGATCGATAAGATGCCGGGGCCGTTGTGGAAAGCACCGGCTTATAGGACGACGAATACTCAAGATGAAGCGCAACAAAAAAGTTATAGCGTTGAACAAGGTGATTTAAATCAAGGCAATTTAAATATAATGGTAAAGGGCAAGCTTTTAAGGAGATTTGAACCGATAGATGCGCCTGGCCTTATTTTAAGCGATGCAAAGGTGAATGACAAAAATAAATTGGGTAACCGCTGGCAGCGGCTCTGGACCTATGATACCGAGGCAGGTGCATATCAGAATATACGTGACCTCATATTGCTTGGGAGAATTGAAGAGGCTGAAGCTGCATTGGCTGCTCTACCGATAAAGACGGCGCAGTGGTACTATCTCAATGGCGTGGTGTTGTGGGAAAAGGGGCTGTATGCTGAGGGTTACAGCAGCATTCAGCAGGCCGCTAGCATGGCGCCCGAGAATAAAGAATACAGCAAAGCATTGTACTATATTTTGCAGGTATATCACCCTCTTCTTGTATTGCGCTTCTGTAAACGCGTTTTCAAGAAGGCCTTGCCTTTGATATACATAATTTTAATTTTTTTGTGCATCGCATTGTTGATCTCTTATATCATCTAGTCGTAATATTTTGGTGATGATGAACACTCTCGAAAAGTAGCTGAGCAACATAGGCACAACGATTGATTTTGTAGGGCAACCTTGCAGAATAATTATGGGGTGAAGTCCCAAGACCGAACCTGCAAACAAGCTAAAATAAAGCTCTAAGACTTTTCGAGAGCATATGATGATGAAAAATGGGGGTATCAGATTTTGGTAAGCACAGTTGACATAAGTAAGCGGTTTATTACCCTGGCGATTTATGGTGCGTTTTTTCTCATTGGGCTGACTTTCACGGTCTTTGGAGCCACCATGCCTTTCTTGATAGAGAATTACCGCATTAACCTTGCACAGGCAGGTTTGTTTGCCAGTTTCATGGCCATGGGTAGGATGCTGTTGGTTGTGTTGTGTGGCCTGCTGACAGATCGCATTGGCGCTAAATGGGTGGTAATATTGGGGACCCTATGCCTTACTCTTGGGCTTATAGGGGTGGGCAGCCTGTCCCACTTTTCTGTTGCCCTTGCATTTGCTTTTATTGCCGGCATAGGCCATGGAGCGGTTGATGCCGCGGGGAGCTCGACCATTATGGATATGTATCCTGGCAGGTCCAGCGGCATGCTCAATAAGGCAAACATGTTTTTTGCCGTGGGATGCCTCATAGGTCCTTTGGTTTCGGGAATAATTTTGAGCTATACTGAATACTGGCGTGTGGTTTACTATATTAACGCCGCAATAGGCGTGATTATTACCTTGTTTCTGGTGTTTCAGACTTTTCCGCATTCAGATGGCGATGTGAAGCAAGCCGGTTCATGGCCGTATAGGATGCTGTTCACGTCAAGTTATTTGTGGCTATTGAGCATGGTGATGTTCTTGTATTCAGGGGCTGGGCACAGCATCAATACCTGGATAAACAAGTATATGGGTGATGTGGTAAGGCTGCCAGTGTTTTTTGCTTCGGGGACTCTTGCTGTGTACAACTTGGGGCTGGCATTAGGCAGGTTTGCGTGCAGCATAGGAGCCGAGAAGCTGGGATATCATAGGGTGATATTTTTAAGCGCGCTGGGAGGCCTTGTATCTATGGTAGTGGCCCTGTTTAGTCCGTTTGTGGTTTTGACGATAACGGGACTTGGGTTTACAGGGTTTTTCTTCGGAGGATTGTTTCCTACCGCTATTGCTATAGCGGGGGGTATGTATCCTGAACAAAAAGGATTTATCACCGGGATGCTTGTTATGACGGCAGCGCTGGGGAGCATGACTGTACCAGCAATGACGGGTTTGGTTTCCCAAGCCATAGGTCTGGAACGGGGAATGAGGTCCCTTGTCATCTGGGGTATCGCGCTGTTCGCTGTAGGGGTTTATATTTACAGGCACAAGCAGAAGGAAAAGCGCTATGTGCAGAGCGCACAGAGCGTTGATTCCGATTGAAAATTTAAATTTTTTAAGACATGCATTTTGTGCTACAATAAAGCTAAGCCGGCAAATTATTTTTTTTGCGTTTTAAGGAGGTATTAAATTGAAAAAGACGCCGCTCTATGAAAAACATGTATCTTTGGGAGCAAAGATGATCGAGTTTGGTGGCTGGATGATGCCGCTTCAATATACGGGTATTTTGCAGGAGCATGAGGCAGTTCGCCAGCGGGCAGGGCTGTTCGATGTGTCCCATATGGGCGAGGTCATGATAAAAGGAAGGGGTGCCACCGAGTTCATTCAACAGCTCATAACCAACGATATATCAGGTATGTGCGAATTTCAGGTTCTTTATTCGCCCATGTGCTATCCCGATGGTGGGACGGTAGATGACCTACTGGTTTATAAATTCGATGCTGAGCGATATTTGCTTGTGGTCAATGCTGCCAACATCGAGAAGGACGTTGAGTGGATAGAGAGCCACAAACCGCATGACGTGGAGGTTGAAGACCTATCTGAGCAGTATGCGCAGCTGGCCCTTCAGGGGCCAAAATCTCAGGAGGTTTTGCAAAGAATTGTGGATGCCCCGCTTGATAAGATTAAATTCTTCAGGTTTGTGGACGGTGTGAGCATCGCCGGTGTATCTGCATTGATTTCGCGTACTGGTTATACCGGTGAGGATGGGTTTGAGATATATATACCAGCAGATAGTGCCTGTAAGGTGTGGAACACCATTGTGGATGCGGGGGCAGAATTCCATGTCATGCCGGCAGGGTTGGGTGCCAGGGATATGCTGCGGCTGGAGGCCGCATTGCCGCTTTATGGCCATGAACTTTCTGCTGATATTTCACCACTGGAAGCCGGACTGGACAGGTTTGTCAAGCTTGATAAACCGGACTTTATAGGGCAGGAGGCGCTGATTGAGCAAAAGGGAAGCGGCATTTCACGAAAGCTGGTGGGCCTGGAAATGAGAGATAAAGGGATTCCGCGGCAGGGCTATGAGGTTCAGGTGGAGGGTAGGAGCATAGGGTATATTACATCGGGCGGCTTTTCTCCAACCCTAAAAAAGAATATTGCTTTGGCTCTTATTGATGTTTTGTATGCAGCACAGGGTTCTCAGGTAGATGTAATTGTGAGGAACAAGGCTTTGAAGGCTGAAGTGGTTAAAATTCCTTTTTATGCAAAACAATATAAAAAATAAAAGTTGCTCAAGTATGCATTAAATGTTAAATTATAGATGGGCATCCTCTAAAATGTCTGCTTTATTATATCCAAAGGACCATAGAGGGCTAAACTTTTTTGCGGCGAAGGCATAGTGCCCGCACATTGCGTTTATGGGATGCATTTTGGTCATTATTATATAATAGGAGGTTTGATTAAGGTGAAAGTTATAAATGGATTGAAGTATTCCAAAGACCACGAGTGGGTAAAAGTGGAGGGCAATAGGGCCATAATCGGGATTACCGACTATGCCCAGGATTCTCTGGGTGACATAGTGTTTGTTGACCTGCCAGAGGTGGGACGTACCGTCAAGGCAGGGGATGCTGTGGCTGTGGTGGAATCGGTGAAAGCGGCATCGGATGTGTATTCGCCGGTTTCAGGTACCGTTGTAGAAGTCAACACCAACCTTGAGGCTTCTCCAGAGCTTATAAACCAGGACCCGTATGAGAACTGGATTTTGGTATTGGAAATGTCAGATCCAGGCGAGCTGGACTCATTGATGGATGCTGAGGGCTATGAGCGGTTTTGTGAAGAGGAGGCGTAGGGATGGGAAGATACATTCCCAATACGGACCAGGATCGGCGGGAAATGCTTGAAAAGCTGGGGCTACATAGCATTGAGCAGCTTTATGAGGACATTCCATGTCAGGTGCGATTAAAGGATGACCTTGACCTCCCTGCAGCCTTATCCGAAATGGAACTGGTGCGCCACATGAAGGATATTGCGGCCAAGAATAAAACGGTGGATGAGTATATATGTTTCCTTGGAGCCGGAGCATACGACCGCTATATTCCCAGCGTGGTGAAGCACGTGCTGGTACGCCAGGAATTTTATACCGCCTATACGCCATATCAGCCTGAGATAAGCCAAGGGACGCTGCAGGCGATTTTTGAGTACCAAACTATGATGTGCGAGCTGACAGGCATGGATGTAGCAAATGCTTCCATGTACGATGGGGCCTCGACACTGGCTGAGGCGGTCTGCATGGCCTGCCAAGCCACGGGCAGGGAAAAAGTATTGATCGCTCGTTCTGTTCACCCACAAAGTAGAGAAGTGGTTTACACTTACAGCCGATTTAGAGGCATAAAGGTACACGAGGTAGGCTATGACGATGGTATGGTGGACATTCAGGAACTCAAGCGGTTGGTGTCCGACGATGTGGCGGCTGTGGTGGTGCAAACCCCGAACTTCTTTGGAATTATAGAGATGCTTGGCGAAATCGCCGAAGTGGTCCATCACTTTGGTGGTCTGTTGGTTGTCAGCGTAAATCCGGTTTCACTGGCTGTTCTTAAATCCCCGGGGAGTTGCGGGGCTGATATTGTGGTAGGAGAGGGTCAGTCCCTTGGCAACCCTCTCAATTTTGGTGGCCCATATCTTGGATTTATGGCCACAACGCAGAAATTGATGCGCAGGATGCCGGGCAGAATTGTGGGGCAGACGGTGGATTTATCAGGTAACAGGGCCTTCGTGCTTACCCTTCAGACAAGGGAACAGCACATCAGGAGGGAAAAGGCCACATCCAATATCTGTTCCAATCAAGCTTTGAATGCTCTGGCGGCAACCGTATATCTGTCTGTGCTGGGACGAGAGGGATTAAAAGAGGTGGCCTTGCTCTCCATGCGAAAGGCTCATTACGCTTTTGAAAAGCTGATCTCGGAAGCGGGCTGCAGCTCTATGTTTCCAGCGCCGTTTTTTGATGAGTTTCTGGTAAAAGTCCCTGTCCCGGTGGAAGAATTAAACAGAGCGCTGCTGGATCACGGTATCATTGGTGGCTATGCGGTGGAGAAAGATTATCCGGAGCTTCAAGGTGGGTGGCTGGTAGCGGTAACCGAGAAGAGAACCAGGGAAGAAATCGATGCGCTGATCAGGGAGGTGGGTAGGCTGTGAAAGAAAGGCCTCTAATATTTGAGATGAGTAAGTCCGGGCGCAAAGCTTATTCCCTCCCCCATTGTGATGTGCCACAGCTGGCGCTAGAAGAGATGGTGCCCAGGGAGTGCTTGAGGGAAGAGGACGCCAGGCTACCGGAAGTCAGCGAGGTCGATGTTGTCCGGCATTTCACGCGCCTTTCGCAGCTCAATTACGGCGTGGACTCGGGTTTTTATCCCCTGGGATCGTGTACCATGAAATACAATCCCAAGGTCAACGAGGATGTGGCCGCTTTGGCAGGGTTTACTCAGGTGCACCCCCTTCAGCCGGCTGAGACCGTTCAAGGATGCCTAGAGATACTGTACAGGATGGATAGGCTTTTGTCGGAGATCACCGGCATGGACAGGTTTTCGCTTCAGCCGGCTGCCGGGGCACACGGCGAGATGACGGGCCTCATGATAATAAAGGCGTATCATCAGCACCGCGGTGATGTAAAGCGTAATAAGATTATCGTGCCCGATTCGGCTCACGGTACCAACCCGGCTTCGGCTGCCATGGTAGGCTTTGATGTGGTGGAGGTAAAATCCAACGATAGGGGAGAAGTTGATTTAGAAGCGCTTAAAGCTGTAGTGGACGATACCACGGCAGGGCTGATGCTGACCAACCCCAATACTTTGGGGCTGTTTGAGGGGAATATACTGGAGATAGCTAATATCGTCCACAAGGCCGGAGGCCTTCTCTATTACGATGGGGCTAACATGAACGCTATACTTGGAATAGCGCGGCCGGGCGATATGGGGTTTGACGTAGTGCACCTCAATCTGCACAAGACCTTCAGCACGCCCCACGGCGGTGGCGGACCTGGTTCAGGTCCTGTGGGCGTTAAGAAGGAGCTCGAACCATTCCTGCCGGTGCCGATGGTTGGGTTTAAAGATGGCAGGTATTATTTAGATTATGACAGGCCTCTCTCCATAGGGAGAGTAAAGTCGTTTTACGGCAACTTTGGCGTTGTGGTCAAGGCCTATGCCTATATCATGTCCATGGGTGCAGAGGGGCTTAAAAGGGTATCCGAGTCTGCTGTGCTGAATGCAAATTATCTCATGGAGCGGCTAAAGGAGCACTACCTTGTGCCTTACAACCGTAGGTGTATGCATGAGTTCGTCATATCGGCACAGAGGCAAAAGGAAAAGGGAGTGTCTGCTTTGGATATCGCCAAGCGGCTTATGGATTTCGGGTTTCATCCACCTACCATGTACTTCCCGCTTATTGTAAAGGAGGCGTTGATGATTGAACCCACCGAAACCGAGAGCAAGGAAACTCTGGATGCCTTTGCCGATGCTTTGATTGAGATTGCGCGGGAAGTGGAGGAACAACCTGAAAAGGTAAAAGGTGCGCCCCACACCACGCCCGTCAGGCGGCTTGACGAGGCTAAGGCTGCACGAAATCCTGTGCTGAGGTGGAATCCATGAAGGAATGCAGCATATTGGAATGATGAAGTTTCCATTGAGTGAAGCAGGTGATATCCTTGATTTTAGTGTAGAAAGTCTATTTTGCTGTTCAAAACGAAATATTTACAAAAGTGTAGCTGCAAAAGCAAGCAGATTAATACTGCAGCTATGTTGAAATAAAAATGAGAAGACATCATTTTGGCGGTATGCAAGCGGATGCTCAATTGCTGCGTGTAAAAAATGCATACGTAAACGTTGCTTTATCAAGCTATATTTAATCAAATTAAATTTGCAGCAAAATTATCATTGAGTGTACGAAATATAGGGAAGAATATACAGAAAATACCAAAAAATAAATTATAGAGCATTAGAAACGCAGGAGAGAATGGTGCATGGATACATTTGAGGCCATTGCGACGGCTGCTTTTGGAGTAGAGGCTGTCGTAGCCCAGGAGGTAAGGGCTCTGGGCTATGAAAGTGTCAGGGTGGACAACGGGAAGGTTACTTTTACGACTGATGCATTGGGGATTAGCCGTGCAAACCTGTGGTTGCGGTCAGCGGACAGGGTATTTATAAAAATGGGGGAATTTCCAGCCCTAACTTTTGAGGAGCTGTTTGAACAGACCAAAGCCCTGCCCTGGGAAGATGTGCTGCCTGAAAATGCCTGTTTTCCCGTTATAGGCAAATCGGTGAAATCGAAGCTGTTTAGCGTTCCTGACTGTCAGGCTATAGTGAAGAAGGCCATTGTAGATCGGCTGAAAATGAAATACAAGAAGAGCTGGTTTGAAGAGGATGGACCCAGGTTTGTCATAGAAGTTGCACTCCTGAAGGATGTAGCCACATTGGCCATAGATACCAGCGGTTCCGGCCTGCACAAGCGCGGTTACCGCCAGCTGGCAAGCAAAGCGCCGCTGAGGGAGACGTTGGCTGCTGCGCTGGTGCAGCTCAGCTTTTGGAATCCCAACAGGATGCTGGTGGATCCGTTCTGCGGTTCGGGTACTATTTTAATTGAAGCCGCGATGATAGGCCTTAACATAGCGCCGGGGCTCAATAGGAGTTTTGATTCGGAGAAGTGGCCATGGATTCCTGCTGATATCTGGAAACGGGCCAGGGAAGAAGCCCAGGATGCCATACGCCACGATTTGCGCTTTAGACTGCTGGGCTATGACATAGATGGGAAAGTTTTGAAGGTGGCACGGCATAATGCAAAGCTGGCAGGCGTTGGTGAGTATATAGACTTCCATACTCAGCCCCTGTGTAAGTTCAGCACAAAAAGGAAGTACGGATGCATTATAACGAATCCTCCTTATGGAGAACGATTGGGCGACAGAAAAGGGGTGGAGGAGCTGTACAGGCAGATGGGGCAGGTCTTCAAACCCCTTGATACATGGTCGCTGTATATACTGTCACCTTATGAAGGCTTTGAACGCCTTTTTGGGCGTAAAGCCGACCGCAAGAGAAAGCTGTACAACGGCAGGATAAAGGTGCACTATTATCAGTTTTTTGGCCCCAAGCCTCCGGAACTGCATTCTGAGTCTGAGGATGGTTCAGGTGTGACATCCCAAGATTGAAATTGGGGCATTCTAGCGTGGCTCTTGTAAATGGCTGGGCAAGGAATTTATGAAAAAATTATGAATTTAAGAAAGTGCAGTAAAAATTGCTGAGCGGTGTGGAACCGTATGGTTTTCACGGTTGTTCATTTAACCGAGTCTCCGCATGTCAAAAACAGGTAATTAAATTACATATATTACCAAAAGGATTTTTGGATTTTTTGTCGAATATATATCCCCTGTAGAAAGATGCAGGGGTGATTGTGAATGGATATA
>NZ_JAHUQD010000017.1 GCF_023838525.1 Caldicoprobacter algeriensis | reverse complement strand
ATGGTGATCTGTATTTGCCAAATGATACTTCACCAAAGATATTGAAGATGCTAGAATGGTTGGGATTTAGTCCTGACATTTACACGAAAAAGATAAATCCCATTTTTTAACATGCGAAATGTAGGTTTTAATGATTAAGTATAATCAAAATTGAAAGTTCAAAATCAAAATTAATTGTTGATGTGCGGAGTTGTGTTAATGTAAAATCAACTCAGAACAAAAGGCATTGATGTGCTAAGTTGTATTGTTTTTAGCTTAAAGGAGGGCCATTTATTATGAATTTAGCACCCAATATCGCAGTAAAAAATACGGGCGTAAAGCAGAGAAAGAGAAAATTTATTGCTTATATGTCTCAACATTACTTGCTCTACATTTTTTTGATATTGCCTATGGCTTACTTCTTCATATTCAAATATATACCCATGTATGGTTTGCTAATAGCTTTTAAAGACTATAACGTGTTTCAAGGGATATGGGGAAGTCCTTGGAACAATTTTGCGACGTTTAAAGAAATATTTGGAATGAAAGATTTTTATCGGGCTGTGCGGAATACTCTTCTTTTAAACGCCTTGGATTTAATAGCGGGATTTCCTGCTCCTATTATACTTGCGATTATGTTGAGCGAGCTTAAAAATAAAACCTATAAAAAGATATCACAGACTATACTATATCTTCCTCACTTCCTGTCATGGATTGTTATTGGTGGTATTGTGATACAGCTTTTTTCGACACAAACAGGCTTAATTAATGTACTTCTCAAGAAGATGGGTATGGGACCTGTAGAATTTTTGAGTAAAAAAAATAATTGGCTTTTGGTTTATGTGGCCTCCGGAGTATGGCAGAGCGCCGGCTGGAATGCAATAATATACTTAGCTGCTATAGCAGGTATAAATCCAGAACTATATGAAGCAGCTACTGTTGATGGTGCAGGAAGGTTGAGGAAAATATGGCATGTCACCCTTCCTTGCATTAAACCTACTATAATAATTCTGTTGATACTCAATGTGGGTAGAATTGCGCAAATTGGTTTTGATCGGCCTTATGCTATGGGGAACTATTTTGTAACCGAGGTCTCGGATGTTATCAGTACTTTTGTGTATAGAGTTGGCTTACGCTCAGGTAGATTTTCAACGGCTACAGCAGTGGGCTTCTTCCAATCCGTAGTGGGCATGGTCTTTTTGTTGACGGCCAATTATATTGCTGAGAAGTTTGGCGAACAAGGAATATGGTAAATATATTATACTGTCACTCTTGTGTATAAGCGGTCGAAAATAAGCCAAAAGGGGTTTTTAGGAGGTAAAAGTGTAATGGTAGCAGATACAAGGAGTAAAATCTTTGATATAGTCCTCAACATATTGATTTTCGTCGCGGTACTGGTATGTTTGATTCCGATTTTGCATGTGGCATCGATATCCTTGAGCTCAAATTCAGCCATACTTGGTGGAAGAGTTTATATCTGGCCAGTAGAGTTAAATGTTGACTCTTATAAAGTGGTATTTGCCGATAAGACCATGATAAAATCCCTTGTGTTTACAGCACAACTGACCATTATATACACTGTGTTGAGCATGTTAATGACTATATTGGCTGCTTATCCTCTTTCTAAAAAGGGGCTTAAGGGAAGGAATTTTTTCCTCTTGATCATAGTGTTTACTATGTATTTCAGCGGAGGAATGATACCAGACTATATACTCGTAAAAAATCTGGGGTTGCTGAACAATTTCTGGGCATTGGTATTGCCAGGGCTTGTTAGCGCATTTAATATGATTGTATTAAAGACGTTTTTCTCAACCTTACCAGAAAGCTTAGAGGAGTCAGCTTTCATAGATGGTGCATCATACCTCACGATATTGGTAAGAATAGTGTTGCCGTTGTCGTTGCCGGTATTGGCCACTTTGAGCTTGTTTTACGCGGTGGGACGATGGAATTACTTTATGGATGCACTGCTTTATATTACAGATTCTAAATTGTACCCCATACAGTTGAAAATATATCAAATAATTTTCAACAATATGCAACCCGAGATTTCTGCCATAGAGGGGAATCTATCATCAAATTTGTTGCCTGAGAGCTTAAAGGCTGCTTCGGTTATGTTTGCAATTATCCCTATAATTATGATATATCCATGGCTACAAAAGTATTTTATCTCTGGCATTATGATTGGGGCTATAAAGGGTTAATTTCAATTTTCATAATAAAATATAAAACAAAAAATAAAGGAGGAGAAGAGTCAATGAAAAAGAGAACACTAATATTAATAGGCCTGTTGTTGTGTTTTGCAATTGCTGCTGTTACTTTATCTGGCTGCTCTTCAAAGAGCAATAGCGAACCAAAACAACAGCCAAGTTCTCAGGGCCAAAACAACAACTTTGAGAGTTCAGGGGAGACAAAAGAACCTGAAAAACCTGTCGAGTTAAAAGTGGAAGTCTTTGACAGAGGTACCCCTGGACAGACGCCGGTAGACAATAACTACTGGACGAAATGGATTCAGGAACAATTTGGCGACAAGAATAATATAAAATTGACTTTTGTCCCATGCCCTCGATCTCAAGAAGTTGAAATGCTCAATATCTGGATGTCCACAGGTGATGCCCCTGATATCTGCTTGACTTACGACGTTGCTACTGTTTACAAGTACTACAAAGAAGGTGGATTGGCTGACCTGACGGACGCCCTTAATAAACATGGGCAACAATTAAAAGAATTCTTAGGTGAAGAGCTTTTAGCATATGGTCAATATGATGGCAAACAATATGTCATACCAGCCAGAAGGGTAATACAGGCAAGAACTGGAACATTTATAAGAAAGGATTGGCTGGAAAAGCTTAATCTGCCCGTACCCGAAACAACCGAACAGTTCTATAATACCTTAAAAGCGTTTAAAGAGAAAAATCCTGGAAATGTTGATAAAGTGATTCCTTTTGCAATGACAGCGGATGTGGACTATATGGCTTATGGTTTCTTTGAGACGTTTTTAGAAGATGTGCCTGACAAAGATTACTATGTAAAATATCGATTGTTCTTACCTGGCTGGAAAGAAGGGGCTAGATTCC
This sequence comes from Caldicoprobacter algeriensis, assembly GCF_023838525.1. Classification (GTDB taxonomy): domain Bacteria; phylum Bacillota; class Clostridia; order Caldicoprobacterales; family Caldicoprobacteraceae; genus Caldicoprobacter; species Caldicoprobacter algeriensis. The sequence continues at coordinate 48,714 of NZ_JAHUQD010000017.1, read as the reverse complement.
TCAACAAGATGTACAATGAAGGTTTGATCAGCCCAGAATTCCCGCTTGATAAGGATGGGAAAATGATGGATCAAGATATAGTTAGAGGCTATGTGGGAGCTTACGGCGGAAATTATGATATGGCGCTCAGAAACGTACCAGGCCATAACAACAATTTAAAGAAGAATATTCCTGGGGCAGAGTTTATACCATGTGACCCATATACCAATGTGCATACTGGCCAGCACAGAAAGGAGTTGTACAACCCAACGGGTATAAGAATTATAGTGCCCAAGACCAGCCAGGCAAAAGCCGATGCCGTCATAAAATACCTCAACTGGATGGCTGACCCTCAGGTGTTGTTCTTCTTGCAGTTTGGTGAAGAAGGCGTTCACCATACTGTAGTTGACGGTTTGCCCAAGCTTCAAGCTGTAGAAGGTGAAAAGATGATGCCCTCATCGCAGAACATCGATTATACCCTTATTGTAAACGGGATATACCTGGCTGACAAAGAGAAAACCATCAAAGCAAATGCGTTTTCTTACCCCGGCAATGAGCATCTGTATGAATCAGCTTACAATCTTGCTATGCAGGGTGGCTACGTCAATCCGGGTGCAGGGTTAATTCCTACCGAGGCAGAGGCTAAATACGGAAAAGTTCTAGATGACAAAGAGTTGGAGATATATGCAAAAGCCATTACGGCCAAACCCGAGGACTTTGATAAAGTATGGGATTCTTTAATACAGGAGTATCTGGCCGCTGGTGGACAGGAGGTATTGGACCAAAGGGCTGCTTTATGGGATGAGATGTACGGCAAATAAGGCATTTGAAATTGTTTGTAAATAGCCTTTTTATTAAACAATTGAAATGAAAATCACTAGAAGCCCCGCTGAGAAGATTGAGGTATGCCTTTTTAAAGTACAAGGTGTTTCAGCGGGGCTCATCTGTATCTTTTAAAAACAAGGTTAAAAGCTAGACAGTACAACCAAAGCGACTGAAGGGAAACCTTGAGAAACGACATGTTTAGGCATATTTTCACAGGGTTTGAAGTGGAATTTTTTAAATGATGGGAGGTTAAAGGCATGATAAAGGTTGCTATTGTAGGTACTGGAAATATTTCACCACAGCATATCAAGGGGTATTTGGAATTTCCCGACAGATGTGAGATCGTTGCACTTGTGGATATATATCCCGAGAAAGCCGTTGAAAAAAAAGAGAGGTTTAATTTAACAAATGCAGAGGTCTATGATGACTACCGCAAAGTGCTTGAAAGAGATGATATAGATTTAGTTGATATATGTACCCCTCCTTATACGCATGCTGAAATAGCAGTAAATGCTTTAAAGGCTGGAAAGCATGTGTTGGTTGAAAAGCCTATGGCGGCTTCACTTGAGGAGTGTGACCTTATGATTGAAGCTGCTTCACGAGCTGATAGATATCTTTCGGTGATAGCGCAAAATAGATTTACTAATGGGTTTATGAAGTTAAAGAAAGTCATTGATTCTGGGTTGGCAGGGAAAATTGCACATGCGCAGGTCAATTCATTTTGGTGGCGAGGTCATTCATATTATGATTTGTGGTGGAGGGGGACCTGGGAAAAGGAAGGAGGGGGATGCACTTTAAACCATGCAATTCATCATATAGACCTGCTGATCTGGCTAATGGGTATGCCGGCAGAGCTTATGGCATTGATGAGCAATGCAGTACACAACAACGCAGAGGTTGAAGACATATCGGTGGCGGTGCTGAAATATGAAAACGGAGCGATAGCGCAAATCACTAGTTCTGTTGTCCATCACGGCGAGGAACAGGAAATCATAGTGCAGGGGGAAAAGGCCAGGGTTTCGGCGCCATGGAAGGTTTATGCCTCTCTTGCCGCCAGTAACGGTTTCCCGACGGGTAGAGATGAGAAACTCGAAAGGGAGTTGAATGAACTATACAATGGAATCCCTGAACTAAAATATACGGGACATACTGGGCAGATCAATGATGTACTGAATGCAATAGAGAATAAAGAGAAATTGCTGATATCAGGTGAGGACGGCAGAAATGCCCTTGAACTCATTACTGTCATCTATAAATCTGCAAGCTTAAAGCAGTTGGTTAAGCTTCCGCTGTCAAAAGATGACCCTTTCTATACGGTGGCAGGGATTAGGGCTAATGTGCCGCGTTTTAACGAAAAGAAAATTTCGATTGAAAACTTCAAAGAAGACCATATAACTTTTGGGAAAGTGAATTAATTTTGTGCAAAGGAGGTATTTCCCCAATGATCAAGGCTAGTGGTATGTATTATATGCCAGAAACGCCAGCTGAAAAGGTGTGCGATGAGGGCGACTTTATCTTTGCCGCCATAGGCTTAGACCACGGCCATATCTATGGCATGTCTAAAGGCCTTATTGAGGCCGGCGGGCAAATAAAGTGGGTTTACGATCCGGATCCTTTAAAAGTCGAGGAGTTCTGCAAGGTTTTTCCGCAGGTCAAGGTTGCACGTAGCATGGACGAAGTGCTGATGGACTCTTCTGTCCACTTAGTGGCAAGTGCGGCTATTCCTTTTGAAAGGTGCAACATAGGACTGAAAGCTATGGAGGCAGGGAAAGACTATTTTGCCGACAAACCTCCAATGACTACCATGGAACAGCTTGAAAAGGCAAAGGAAACAGTACAAAGGACCAAGAGAAAATATATGGTATATTATGGCGAGCGTCTCCACAATGAGGCTTCAGTATATGCAGGTCAGTTGGTACAAAACGGGGAAATAGGAAGAGTATTGCAGGTAATTGGGTTGGGGCCGCACAGGGAAGGCAAAGGAAGGCCTGCATGGTTTTATGAAAAGGATAAATTTGGCGGTATATTGTGCGATATAGGGAGCCATCAAATAGAACAGTTTTTATTCTTTACAGGAGCAAAAGATGCAAAGGTCCAAGCAGCAAAGGTGGCTAACTATAACCATAAACAATATCCTAATTTTGAGGATTTTGGCGATGTTACGTTAATCGCAGACAACGGAGCGACGGGATATTTCAGGGTGGATTGGTTTACTCCCGACGGATTGAGAACGTGGGGAGATGGCAGGTTATTTATATTAGGCACTGAGGGATACATAGAGATAAGAAAATATATTGATATATCTAGAGATGAGAACACAGACCATGTTTATCTTGTAAACAAAGATGGAGAACATTATATCAATGTAAAAGGTAAAGTGGGTTTCCCCTTCTTTGGAGAACTGATTTTGGATTGCCTGAATAGGACGGAATATGCCATGACGCAAGAACATGTTTTCAAGGCAATAGAATTGGCTTTGGAAGCGCAAAGTAAGGCAATAAAATTAGAATAAGCTTAAATATTGTATTTAGAGGTTTTTGATAATTGTCTTACATTATTGCAGTGCAAATGCAATTAAGCAGTAAGTCTTTAAACAGGATATCCCGTCTGGGATACCCTGAAAATGTGGTTTGAAATTACTACGGAAAGGAGTGAATTGAATGCAGGTAGTTTTTAGATGGTTTGGGGAAAATGACGACAGCGTAACCTTAGAGCAGATACGTCAAATACCTGGGGTAACCGGTGTGGTCTCTGCACTGTTTGATATTCCCGTGGGAGAAGTGTGGCCCCTTGAAAGAATACTGGCATTGAAAAAGAAGGTTGAAGATTATGGCTTGAAGCTGGAAGTGATAGAAAGCGTTAATGTGTACGAGGATATAAAGTTGGGTTTGCCCACCCGAGATCGCTATATTGAAAACTATAGGGAGACCATAAAGAACCTGGGACAAGCTGGAATCAAGGTATTGTGCTACAACTTCATGCCGGTGTTTGACTGGATACGCACCGATTTGGCCATGAAGTTACCCGATGGTTCTGAAGTCATTGCATATGACGATAATGTGATCAGGGATTTGGACCCTATTGAATTGATCAACGAGATGGAATCGGGGTCAAGGGGGTATTCGCTACCCGGCTGGGAGCCTTACCGATTGAAGGAGATAAGAAGGCTGTTTGAGCTTTACAAGGATGTTGATGAGGAGAAACTGTTTAATAACCTCAAGTATTTTCTTGAAAGCATAGTTCCGGTTTGTGAAGAATACGATGTAAAGCTGGCTATTCATCCCGATGATCCACCATGGTCAGTATTTAAGCTGCCGCGGATTGTTACCAATAAGGAAAACCTAGACAGGATAATCAATCTCGTCGATAGTCCATATAACGGGCTTACCCTGTGCACTGGTTCGCTTGGGGCCAATTTGGAAAACAACCTGCCTGAGATGATAAGATACTTTGGCAGTAAAGGTAGAATACACTTTGCCCACATAAGGAATATCAAAATAGAAAAGCCGGGGGTCTTTTACGAAACATCCCATCTGTCTTGTGATGGTTCGCTTGATATGTTTGAAATCATAAAGGCCTATTACGATATAGGCTTTGAGGGATATATGCGTCCGGACCATGGGCGGATGATATGGGGAGAGAAGGCAAGGCCGGGATACGGTTTATATGATAGGGCGCTGGGGATAATGTATCTGCTTGGGCTTTGGGAAGCCATTGATAAGATGGGTACGAATGACGGTGCGGTTTGTTAGGGGCTTTGGTAAAAAATACAGGTGTAATATTTGAATGCTGTAAAACAAATGATATAATAGAGTTTAATAAGAATTTTAAAGGATGTTTCAGTTCTATAAGTGCTTAAGAAAGGAGAGTATACTATATGGCTTATTTTGATAGCATCAAACCAATTGCATACGAAACCCTTGAGCAGTATGCGATGCAAAATCCGGTGATCAAAAACCGCTCTGGTAGGCAGGAAGTAATAAAGGCGTTGATAAATGAGTATCTGCTAAATGTTAAATGAGCGTTATCAATTAAAATACACTTACTCAAAAAGATAAGTTTATTGTGTACCAGGGACGTCATGGTCTTTTAAAACGAGGGAGGGGCATGTATGGCAGAAGCCTTATATAAAGATAAGAGTAAGCCGGTTGAAGATCGAGTAAAAGATTTGTTATCACGAATGACACTGGATGAAAAGATAGCTCAGCTGAGTGCTGTTTGGGTGTATGAAATACTTGATGATACAAAATTTTCCCCTGAGAAAGCAGTTTGTAAGATTGGGCATGGAATAGGGCAGATTACCAGGATAGCCGGCGCCAGCAACCTTGACCCCGAATCCTGTGCCAAAATAGCAAATGAGATACAGGACTATCTTGTAAACAACACTCGCCTGGGCATACCGGCTATTGTACATGAGGAGTCCTGCAGTGGTTTTATGGCCAAAGGGGCCACATGTTTTCCTCAGACCATCGGTGTGGCAAGTACATGGGATACCGAGGCTGCCAAGGCCATAGGAGAGGTAATTAGGATACAGATGAAGGCAGCGGGGGCACACCAAGCGTTGGCACCATTGTTGGACGTAACACGAGACCCAAGATGGGGGAGGACGGAGGAAACATTTGGAGAAGACCCTTATCTGGTAGCTCAAATGGGTATTGCGTATATCAAGGGTCTACAGGGTGAAGGCTTGCATGATGGAATCATGGCCACCGGGAAGCACTTTGTTGGATATGGAATGTCAGAAGGTGGCATGAACTGGGCGCCTGCGCATATCCCGGAAAGGGAGTTAAGAGAGGTTTATTTATTCCCATTTGAGGCGGCGGTCAAGGAAGCAAAATTAGCGTGTATTATGCCTGCTTATCATGAAATAGATGGCATACCCTGTCACGCCTCAAGCCGACTCTTGAAAAGTATATTGCGGGATGAATGGGGTTTTGAAGGCCTTACAGTGTCCGATTATTTTGCTATTAACATGTTGTATGAATATCATAAGCTCAACCCGGATAAGATACTGGCTGCCAAAAAAGCCATTGAAACAGGAGTCGATATAGAGCTCCCAAGCACTGATTGCTACGGTTTGCCGTTAAAGGCAGCTGTGGAACAGGGGCTTGTTTCTGAAGATGTGATCGACAAAGTAGTGGCGCGCATTTTGGAGCACAAATTTAGATTGGGATTGTTCGAAAATCCCTATGTTGAGCCTTCAAAGGCTAAATCGGTATTTGATATACCCGAGCAGCGTGAGCTTGCCCGTCGAGTGGCGCAGGAATCAATAGTATTGCTCAAAAACGAGAATAATCTATTACCGTTGAGCAAGGAGATACGCAAAGTAGCGGTTATAGGTCCCAATGCTCACAATATCCGGAATATGATAGGAGATTATGCTTATCCTTGCCATATTGAAACCCTGCAAAGGATGGCTGATACCTTTGACACCGCAAAGCCTACCTATGCAAGTTTGAATGATGAAGACCTGTTTGTACCCATGGTCAGCGTGCTTGATGGGATTAAGGAGAAAGTGTCTGCTGATACCGAGGTTTTGTATGCAAAAGGTTGTGACGTTTTAGGTGATGATGAAAGTGGCTTTGATGAAGCGGTTGAAATAGCTAAGAAAGCCGATGTAGCTATTGTAGTTGTTGGAGATAGGTCAGGGCTTATTCCTGGCTGCACGTCAGGAGAAGCCAGAGACAGGGCTGATTTGAATTTGACAGGGAAACAGGAGAAACTCATAAAAGCGGTGTATGCTACTGGTACTCCTGTTGTGGTTGTATTGGTTAACGCGAGACCGCTTTCCATAACCTGGTTGCATGAAAATATTCCTGCGATAGTTGAGGCATGGCTTCCCGGCGAAGAGGGAGGAAGAGCTGTAGCAGACGTATTGTTTGGGGACTACAATCCAGGGGGTAAGCTCCCTATTAGCTTCCCGCGTACAGTAGGACAGGTACCGGTGTATTATGGACATAAACCCTCAGGAGGACGCTCGCACTGGCTGGGCGACTATGTAGACTGCAGCACAAAGCCTTTGTATCCATTTGGTTACGGACTGAGCTATACAACTTTTGAGTACAGCAACCTCAGGATATCGCCTGAAAATGTGGATGTAAAGGGAGAGGTGCGAATACAGATTGATGTAACAAACACCGGTAAAATAAAGGGAGACGAAGTAGTGCAGCTGTACGTCCATGTTCCGGCGCAAAATGTAACTAGGCCTGTGAAAGAACTTAAAGGATTTAAACGCATTCATCTTGAGCCTGGCCAGACTAAGACAGTGATATTTGATATGCCTGTTTCTCTATTAGGGTTTTACGATGAAAATATGGACTTTGTGGTAGAGCCGGGTAAGGTTGATGTTTTCATTGGCAGTTCTTCGGAGGATATACGGGCTAAAGGTCAATTTGAGCTGGTGGGTAAGAAGATTATCATCGGTGGCAATGATAAGAAATTTACCACAAAGGTTACGGTAGTATAGTGGATTCAGTTTTATGCTTTCCTTCGAGGGAGGACATTGAATTTTAGATTATATAAAGGGGTATTTTGAGTTTATGTAAATTTTATGAGAGGCAATTAGGGGGTGGTTTTTTATGTCAATAACAGCTGATTTGCCTGACAGAATGAAAGCGGCGGTTTTGAGAAAGCCTTTTGAGATCGTGCTTGAAGACAGGCCTGTCCCAGAGGTGGGTCCCGATGAAGTGCTCATAAAGGTTATGGCGGTGGGCGTGTGCGGTTCGGATGTGCACTATTATGAAACCGGCAGAATAGGCAGGTATGTGGTGGAAAAGCCAATCATACTTGGGCACGAATGTGCCGGCATCATCGCTGTAGTAGGGGAAAATGTCACGCGTTTTAAAGTAGGTGACAGGGTGGCTGTTGAGCCTGGTGTTACCTGCGGTACCTGTGAGTATTGCAAGCAAGGGCGGTATAACCTGTGCCCTGACGTGAAGTTTTTGGCCACTCCGCCGTATGATGGGGCGTTTGTTCAGTATTTTAAACACCGGCAAGACTTTGTGTTCCATATACCCGATCACCTGACATTTGAGGAAGCGGCCATGATTGAGCCATTTTCGGTAGGTATACATGCTGCCACCAGAGCGGGCATAAGACCTGGTAGTACGGTAGCCATATTTGGATTAGGGCCTGTGGGATTGATGGCAGTGGTTGCAGCCAAAGCCTTTGGTGCCAGCAGGATAATAGCGGTTGACCTTGAAGAAATCAGGTTGAAGGCTGCGGAGAAAGTGGGAGCGACCTTGACCATCAATGCCAAGGAGACCGATGTGCTCAAGGAGATTTTGGATTTTACAGATAAACGAGGAGTGGATGTGGCTATAGAGGCGGCAGGCCATCCCAAAACTCTTCAGGATGCATTGGCCAGTCTATGCCGTGGGGGGAAACTTGCTGTTGTAGGGTTGCCGGCCCAGGATAATATTCCTCTCAATGTTCCCGAAATCGCTGATAAAGAAGTAGATATATACGGGATATTTAGATATGCTAATACTTATCCCAAGGGGATTGATATATTATCTTCAGGTGTAGCTGATGTAAGGTCACTTGTTACTGGAAGGTTTTCTCTGGATCAAACTGCTCAAGCCCTTGAAGAAGCGCGTATTAACAAAGCAAAGCATATAAAGATTATGGTTTATCCTAATGAAATGTAAGATTAGGGCCATCCGGCTGAGTTATATGGTCTATAGTCGGGTGGCCTGCCCATAATTAGGCTGTATTGGCAAAGCTGACTATTGACAAAGGAATAAGAATGAATAGCGGATGAAATTTAGAAATTTTGTTTAAGGATATAAAGGAAAACAGCTTTTTTTGTAGAATAAATCTGTAAAAGCTTTAGAGATGAAAATTACTATAACAAAACGACAGGAGGGTTTACCTATGGCTTATTTGCTTGGAATCGACATTGGGACTTCTGGGACAAAAACTGCGCTGTTTGATGAAAAGGGCAATACGGTGGCTAGCGCAATGCAGGAATATCCGCTTTATCAGCCGCAGATAGGGTGGGCCGAGCAGGAACCGGAGGACTGGTGGAATGCAGCTGTTGAGACCATTAAACAGGTATTATCGAAGAGTGGTGTTGATCCATCGGATATCAAGGGTATAGGCTTGACGGGCCAGATGCATGGCATGGTACTGTTGGATAAAGAGGGTAAAGTGCTTAGACCTGCAATAATATGGTGCGATCAGCGGACGCAGGAGGAGTGCAATCAAATAACCGAGATTATAGGGAAAGAGAGGCTTATCGAGATTACCGCTAACCCTGCTTTAACCGGTTTTACCGCTTCAAAAGTGATGTGGGTAAAAAACCATCAGCCCGAGATATTTGAAAAAATAAATAAGATTTTGCTTCCGAAAGACTACATAAGGTACAGGCTTACGGGAGAATTTGCTACCGAGGTATCCGACGCAAGTGGTATGCAGTTTTTGGATGTGCCAAAGAGGACCTGGAGTCGTGAGATAGTGGATAAACTGGGGATCGATTTTAATTGGTTGCCGGCCGTGTATGAGTCACCGGAAGTGAGCGGTAAGGTGAGCCGGCAGGCTGCCCAGCTGACAGGGTTGCTTCATGGAACGCCGGTTGTAGGCGGTGGTGGGGATCAGGCCGCTGGTGCTGTGGGCAATGGCATAGTCAAGCCAGGGGTTATTTCGTCCACCATTGGGACCTCGGGAGTGGTTTTTGCATACATGGATCAGGTAAAGATAGACCCTAAGGGAAGGGTACATACATTTTGCCATGCTGTGCCCAATACCTGGCATGTTATGGGGGTCACCCAGGGTGCGGGCCTCTCGCTTCAGTGGATGCGTAATAATTTTGGTGGCATGGAACGTGAGCTGGCTAAGTTTATGGGCATTGACCCCTATGTGCTTATGGATGCTGAGGCTGAAAAGGCTGTGCCAGGCTGCCAAGGGCTTATATACCTCCCGTATCTCATGGGAGAGCGTACGCCTCATCTTGATCCATATGCTAAAGGTGTATTCTTTGGTCTATCTGCTAAGCACGGCAGAAATGAAATGATCCGCGCCGTTATGGAGGGAGTGGCTTACAGCCTCAGAGACTGTCTTGAAATAATAAAAGAAATGGGTGTACAGGTATCTGAAGTACGGGCCTCTGGTGGCGGCGGCAAGAGCAAGCTGTGGCGGCAGATACAGGCCGATGTGTTCAACAGCCCTATTACTACCATCAATTCCACTGAAGGGCCTGCCTTTGGTGCGGCGCTGCTTGCTGGGGTCGGAACCGGCGTCTATGGCAGTGTACCTGAGGCATGCGAAGCAGCCATCAAACGGGTGGGAGTACAGCAGCCCATCGAGTCCAATGTAAGGGTATACGATAAATATTATGAGGTGTATAAAGGGCTATATTACGCTTTAAAGGACAGCTATTTGAAGGTTGCCCAAATCGAGCGAGAGTTGAGCGGCCAGGCATAATTATTAAGTATGTCGGGAGCTCTATTTGAGATGGGATGGATTGAGAAGTGGTTTCCGCGTACAGGAAGGTGCGTCATTGAAGGAATACGACTGGCCATTTTGAATGCGATTTTGCTGGCAGGGGGCGGGATGGCTATCTTTTTGCTGTTTGAAGCAGTGGATCTGCTGAGAAAGGCCGGCATCCCGATTCCTCTTCCGGTATGGCTTGTCATGGTGCTTTTGGTTATGCCGTATTATGTGTTGATGTTTCAGTATGGTAAGGCATTTGGGGCTTTGTGCGCTTCAAAAAAGCCTGCTGCCGGTTTTGCGGTGGGCTTATTGGGACAGTTGCCTTCCGTGTTGTTGCTGGCAGTGGCAATCAATGGTGAACTATATAGGTATATCTCCCCTCAGGTGTGGAGAGTCTTGTTCACCATGATAAGCATGATTGCCTTTGTGGCTCCTGTCATGGTGGGGCTTGGCTCGCTGGACCAGAAATGATAAGGGAAATGTAAAAATGTAAACACAAAATATAAAAAATAAAGGGAGCGTTTGCTGCTCCCTTTTAATTTTGCTCTATTTTGAATTTGCTGATGGCTTGCATCAATTCCTGTGCGGCATAATTCAGTTCCTCAGCATAAGAGGCCAGCTGTTCTACGCCCGACAGCTGTTCCTCGGTGGATGCCGTTACCTCCTGGGATGATGCGGCTGCCTCTTGCGACACAGCGGATATGTTCTGCATTGCCAATACTGCTTGGTTTTTGTCGTTTTCCATTTCATTGACGCCCTGTATTATCTGCTCAACCCGGTTGACTAGCGTTTCGGCCGATGCTGCTATCTGTTTGAAAGCCGAGATGGTGGTGACCACCGCTTCATTTTGAGATTTTACAATATCCTCTGCGCTTTTGGCTCGCTTGACGGTTTGAGCAGTTTGCTGCTGCGTGTTTTTGATAATAGCGGTGATCTCACGCGTGGCAGACATCGACTGCTCGGCGAGCTTGCGTATCTCGTTGGCCACTACGGCAAATCCCTTGCCCATCTCCCCTGCCCGTGCAGCCTCTATGGCTGCGTTTAAAGCAAGAAGGTTGGTCTGGTCGGCTATGTTGTCAATTACTTTTATTATCTTGCCTATGGCCTGAGAATGCTGGTTGAGGGTATCTATGTCTGCCAATATCTCCTGAGTGATAGCAGTGGTTTGTCGAGCTTTCTGTTCTAGCTGATCCACCGCATCGAGCCCTTGCTGGGTTAAATTCATCGTTTCTTTGGACAGATTGTGAATTTCTCTGGCATTGTCTGAAACGCTGTTTATTTTGGCGGCCAGCATATCCATCTTCTGAACGCCTTGCTCTGCATCAGCTGCCTGCTCTGCTGCTCCCTGGGCGATTTCCTGAATAGCTTTGGCGATTTCCTGCGATGATGCCGATAGCTGCTGCGAGGTTGAGGCTACCGTTGACGAAGACTCAACGACTTTGTGCGCAAGAGCAGCGGTTTGATGTATGAGCTGGCGCATGTTGGCTATCATCGAGTTGATGCTTCTGGTCAGTACGCCCAGCTCATCCCTGCGCTTTGACACCGGATTTACTGTTAGATCGCCCATGGCAACTTTTTCAGCGGCATTGATGATTCGCACTATAGTTCGGCCCATGCTGTTGGACATGTACAGCCCGACTATCAATGCAAATATACAGGCCAATACCATAAGCATGATGGTAGTCCTTGCGATCTCCTGCGTGGCAGCCAAGAGCACCGAATTTGGGATGAGCCCAATGAGGGTATATCCTGTTCCCCCAACCCTGTTATAGATCATCAACCACTTTTCGCCGTGATGGTCGACTTCTTTGTAACCTGCGGGTTCCTCAGATGACATTATTTCCTGGTAAAAATCGTGTTCTGTTATATTATGGGTGGTTACCGATTCGTCTTCATTTATCTGCTCCCCAGTTTCTGAACTCAAGGCGTGTCCGCCTGGGCCGACTAAATGGATTTCGCTCCTTGAACCCAAGTTTGCCTTCTTCAATATATCCATGATAGGCTCGTATTTCACGTCTATCAACAGCACACCAAAGATAGTACCGCTGGAAAGGTGTTTTATTGCCCGAATGCCCGACATGGAATACGATGCGGTTTTAGATGTGGCACTGGTATCCAGTTCAGGATGGCTACCTCTCCAGATGATCTTGCCGTTTCCTTCGATGGCGGCTTTATACCATTCTGCCTTTTTTATGTCCTCAAAATTCAAATTGAATAGGGAGATATTTCCCGTGGCTATGCTGCGCCTTTCATCGATTAAAAGGATGATGTTGTCGATAAATTTGTTGTTCATGGTATAATTGCTTAGAACAGATTGAACCTTTTGCCTCATTTGATGGTAATCGTATGTAGTTAACTGGTCTTCTCTGACTAAAAGGAAATCTTGGATGTCCTTGTTTGTAAATATCTGCATAGACACTTCCTCTACAGTTGAGAAAACCAGGCCAAGATATTGCGACATCTGCTCCATGGTTTGAATGGTAGACTGGGCAGCTGTTTGCTGTATGGCCTTCTCTGCCTTGTCCCTAGAATAGTAACCCAAGATGGAAATAGGGATGATCATTATAAGGAACGCTGCTATGAGTTTGTTGCTTATGCTGTTTAAACGAGAAAATTTTATAGTGCTTGATATCTTTGCCACGTTGCTTGCAAGGGTACAATACCCTTGCTCTCCCTCCTTTCTGTGTGTATTGGATTATTTTGTCCTGCTTTTGTCATATTTTGTTATGACTCTGGTAATATTTCTACATAAAATGCCAAAATCCTTCTTGAGTTAAAAAAATATGAAAAAAGACCTATAATTAATAATCAAAGAGCCTTTTTCATGTTTTTCTTTTTGTGTATAATTTATAGGGTAGAAATTTTTTGGAAAGGGTGCGATATGAATGAATGCACAGCAGAGGATCATGGTAGTGGACGATGATCCCAATATATGTCAGCTTATAAGGCTGTATCTAGAAAAAGAGGGTTATCAGGTTGAGCACTACCTTGACGGGATTTCGAGTATTGAAGCCTTTAAGAATAATCCACCCAATCTAGTAATACTGGATATAATGCTTCCTGGAATGGATGGCTGGGAAGTATGCAAGGAGATACGCAAGATAAGCGATATCCCGATTATAATGCTTACCGCCAAAGGTGAAACCTTCGATAAGGTCCTGGGATTAGAGCTAGGGGCCGATGACTACATCGTGAAGCCGTTTGACCCCAAGGAACTGATTGCGAGGGTAAAGGCTGTTTTGCGCAGATCAAGGGCAATGGGCATCAGAGAGAAGGTGGTGTCTTATCCCAATTTAACCGTTGATATTGGCAACTATACTGTTGAATATCACGGGAAAACCGTAGAGCTTCCGCCCAAGGAGCTGGAACTTCTGTATTTTTTGGCTTCACATCCTAATAAGGTATTTACAAGGGAGCAGCTGCTGGACCGCGTATGGGGATATGATTTTTACGGCGATACCCGTACTGTAGATGTCCATATAAAGAGGCTCAGGGAAAAGTTTTCAGACCCTACCGACGTATGGCATATAAAGACGGTTTGGGGTGTGGGGTACAAATTTGAGGTGAAGTAGATGTTCCGTTCGATTTTTACCCGTTTGATGGTCACTTATTTTGTGATCATAGTCGTTACCATTGTAATATTGGGATTGCTTTTGTCAACTTTTTTTATGGATTATGCTTTTAGCACCAAAGCCCGGGAGCTCATAAGGGAGGCCCAAGAGCTTAACCCGTACATCGAAATGTACAGCATGGGCCTTATCGATCAACGGTCATTGTACAGCTATTTTAAGATCATCGATCGTTTTTTAAATACCACCATATGGGTAAGCGATGGGCTGGGCTATATCTGGATTGCCTACAGCCCTTCAAAAGAAGACCAAGAGAGGTGGCAGGAACAAAAGCTCACCGAAGAGGAGTTCATCCAGATACTGAAAGGGAACATCATCACCAAGACCGGGCGTTTTGGTGGGCGTTTTAACACCCCGGTTTTAACCGTGGGAGTGCCTTTGAGGATCAATAACAGGATTAGAGGGGCGATATTCCTGCATTCACCTGTTGAGGGAATTAGGCGTACTTTGTATGACATCTACAGGAACATATGGTGGGCTGCATTTATCTCGGCCGGCCTTTCGGTGGTGCTGCTTTATTGGATGTCGCGCCGTATATCCAATCCATTGATTCAGATGAACGAGATTTCCCGCGAGTTTGCCCAGGGCAATTTCAAGCGCCGGGTTAAAGTGGTTACAAAGGATGAAATAGGCCAGCTGGCTGTCAACTTCAATGCCATGGCCGATTCTTTGGAGAAGCTGGAGGATATGCGCAGAAGCTTTGTGGCCAACGTGTCACACGAACTGCGGTCACCGCTTACTTCCATCATGGGCTATATCCAGGGAGTACTGGATAATACCATAAAGCCAGAGGATAGGGAAAAATACTTGAGCATAAGCCTGTCGGAAGCCCAAAGGCTTAGCAAGTTGATCGACGAGCTTTTGGACCTTACGCAAATCGAATCGGGGCAATTCCCTCTCAATCTTTCGGTATTTGATGTCAACGAGCAGATCAGGCGTTCGCTCATTTCGCAGGAAGAGAGGATAAATCAGAAGGGCATAGAGGTGCAGGTGGATTTTCAGGATGAACACTGCTGGGTGGAAGCCGATGCCGACAGGATTCAGCAGGTCATCATAAACTTGCTGGATAATGCGATAAAGTACAATCGTGAAAATGGCAAGTTGATTATAAAGACCTGGAAACACAGAGATAAAGCTTACGTAAAGATTCAGGACCAGGGACCGGGTATTCCGAAAGAAGATATTGTGCACATATGGGAGCGCTTCTATCAGGTCGATAAATCGAGAAGTGGCAAAAACAGGGGGAGAGGGCTAGGGCTATCTATCGTAAAAAAGATCATAGAGCAGCATGAACAGAATATATGGGTCAATAGCCGCCTGGGCGAGGGTACGGCATTTATATTTTCGTTGAAGGCAGCCAAACGGCCAGACAGGACTTCGCGGTAAAAATTGTTTACAAGGCGTTCATATTTTATTAAAAAAGAAAGTTTATAATTAAAATTGCAGGATAAATGAAAGATTAATTAATGAACATGGGAGGTGTAGAGTATGAGGGAATTCTATGAATTCGATGAGCAGCAATACCAAGGTAAAGGTAGAATATGGAAATATATCGCGGTGGCAGTGGTTTTTGCCTTGCTGGGTGCTATTGGCATGTATTATATGCTGCCTTACATCAGCGATGATTATTCTGAAAATGCTGTTGTTACACCAAATGAGCAAGAGCAGAAGGTTGCCGAGAATGATCAGGCTAACCAGGAAAAAGATAAAGCTAAACTTCCCGAGCTGGGCTACAAAGGGGACTTATTTATCACCTCTGATAATCCGGTGGTAGAGATCGCCGAAAAGGTCGGTCCGGCTGTGGTCGGCATAACCAACAAAAGCATTATAACCTATAGGGACTGGTTCTTTGGCGATGTGTACATGCAGGAGCAGGAAGGGTATGGGTCGGGCATAATACTCAGCGATGAAGGATATATAGTTACCAATGCGCACGTAGTGGAAGGTGCCAAGGAATTATATGTGGTGTTCCAAGGGGAAAAGCAGGTACCGGCTCAGCTCGTCGGAATGGACACCACCAGCGACGTGGCCGTTGTGAAAGTTGATCCCCAGGTCTTTAAAGAAGTTAAGTATGCTGTAGCAAAGCTGGGAGATTCGGACAAGGTCCGTCCTGGGGAGTTGGCTGTGGCCATAGGAAATCCGCTGGGCCATGATCTTGCAGGGACCATAACGGTGGGGGTAATAAGCGCTGTAAATCGTACCCTAGTGGTTGATCAAAGGCCAATGAAGCTTATACAGACCGATGCGGCTATAAACCGCGGCAACAGCGGCGGAGCGCTTGTTAACACCAAGGGCGAGGTCATCGGCATGAACACATTGAAAGGAAGCGGAGCTGAAGGGCTGGGCTTTGCCATACCCACTAACGAGTTTTTGCCCATAGTTCAGGAGCTAATCAAAAAAGGCGTTGTGGTGAGAGAAGGGGACAAACCGGGTATCGGGATTTTGGGACAGGAAATAACCGAAGCCGAGGCTCAGCAACTCAATTATCCACGCGGTATACTGGTAAGGGCTGTTGTACAAAACGGAGCTGCGTCCAAAGCAGGTATACAACCAGGAGATGTCATTACGGGAATTAATGGCAAAGAGATAAAGACTTTCCGGGAATTGAAAGATGCCATAAACCAGCACAAAGTCGGCGATACGGTAAAAATAAAGATATGGCGTGATGGGAAAGAGTTCACTCTGCCTGTGACGCTTGAACCGCTGCAAGAAGAATAAAAAGGAGTGCCCGAAAAGAGCACTCCTTTTTTCAATTTTATTGCTATGCAGGTAGTTGTTTTTGCTTTAATTTCAATAGCGATATACGTATTTGGCCAGTATGCGGGGCATGTCTTCATGATTGCCCCATCGATTGCCGAATATTCTCACCTTGTTTCCTGACCTGATAGATAAGCTGCCCCAGTGTTCCACGTATACCAGCTGGGGAGAAGAACCATTGCCGGATACATCAACGGTGAACACGTTCTTCTCTCCCAGGGCGATTATATCCTTTACAACTCCTTCAAATACGAATATCCTGCCGTTTTGGAGATCGGGGTTGGATTTTAACTGGTTATAATTGAGGGCCCAGGCGCGCCTGGTGTATTCCGATTCGTTTGTCTGGCGCTCAATTACCAGATTCAGTTTTGCATCATCTTTGCCTTCTACATGTGCCGTGATGGTGCAGGGGGTATATCCGGGTGCGTCAGCCCTTACGTATAGGGTGAAATTGCCAGTTTCAGGGTCAACTCTGGGTTGCGACCTCGTTTCAAGGCTGACTTCCAGCACGGCTTGCGGATGGGTAGTGCCGGTGATTTTTGCCCATTCGTCAGTTGTCTGTACTGGTATAGATTGATTTATGGTTAATGGGAATTCCATACTCTCTCTCTTTAAAACGATGTTGCGTATGTGGTCGGCGTATCCCCGGGTGGACACCCGGATTTCATATATGTTTTCAGGAGCATCGGGCACTTCAACGTCTTTTTCCAGCCTGCCTTCCTGGTCAACGAGGTCGCTGTAGTTGTTGCCGTTTATGAATACCTGTGAGCCCGGTTCCACCTTAAGTATTATTCGGTACTTTTTACCTTCCACAAGAGCTTCGCCCGATGCGGGCTGAATCAAAGTTAGAGGCGACAAGGGCGTGTTTAAGGTGAATGTTACTCTTTCTTTTGCCTCTAGCAAACCTTCTCCATAGATGGTGATGTCAAGCTGTACTTCGATTGCGTCCTTTTGCTGGCCCTGTGAGAAGTATGAACACAAAAAGGCGTCCTCATATACTATTTCTGCTTTGCCGTTTATGACAGGATATACCTTGTCAAGAGCCTCTACTTTTTCCCCGTTGCTGGTGTTTACAATAATCCTGTGGGCAGGTTTTCCATCAATAGTTGTAGCTTCCACAAAGGTGGATGCCATAATCCTTGAACCGTAACCGGTAGCCTTATCATTTGTGTGCGAAATCTGATCCACGATTATATAGCTTACGAATAGAAGTACGGCCAGCACGATGATGGTTGCGCATATCTTGGCAGTGCACTTGGCCAACGAGGAGCCTTTATCTTTACGATGCCGCCTCAGGGGAAATTGCTGTGTGTAGTCAGGCTCTTCGAAAAACCAATCTAAGTCCTCGTCATCCCATACACTTTTTTTATCGGCTTTGAACAGATAATCGAGATCGAGGTCCTGGTCAGCTGTTTTTTCATCGATTGATGGCTGTTCAACCTCAGGTTTTTGTGGCTGCTCTTTTTCATGGGGTTTTATTTCTTCCTGGTCGGTTATTAGTTTATACCCGCAATTGTAGCAGTAACGGTGATAATAATTATTTCTAGTACCACAACTTGGACACAGCATGGAAATGCCTCCCTTCTTTAATAATAAAAATTCGCAAGTTTCATCAAAAATCCTTCCATTTCGATAAAAATTTTAGAGAACCTGAATTTTCATTAGGGGGTTTTAATATAGCCGAAATCATGTTACAATTATTTAAAAAGCGATATAAAGATAATTTGCAAAGGGGGATAGGCCTTCAATGGATTACTTTCATGAGGAATCGGTGACCAAGGTCAACGCCGGTTTAAATTCAATAATCTATGTTATATGCTATATCGGTATGGTCATATTCGTGCTTTTTGCCTTACAGGGACTTATTACCATAATGAACGGCATCATAAACATACCTGTCATAGCCATTACGCTGGTATGCGGAGCGCTGGCATACGGGTGTTTTGTCCTTAAGAACAATCAGCGGATTGAGTACGATTATACCTTTACAAACGGTATCCTCGATATAGCTAAAATCACCAATAACAGCAAAAGGAAAAAACTCCTGTCGGTGGATGTAAGGGAATTTGAGGTGATTGCACCCATAAGCGATGAGGGTTTTAAGCGCATGCTTCACCACAAGGGGATTCAAAACAGGTACAACTATTTCCTCAACCGCGGTCCAGGGCTTTACTACGGCATTTTCACCCAGGATGGTGTAAAATCGATGCTGGTGTTCGAACCCAGTGACAAGCTGGTGGAGCTTTTCAAGATATTCAATCCACGGAATGTCAAAACTAGATAACTATGATATAATCCCCTTGTTTAAGAGGGGATTTTTATTTATAAAAAATAGATTTAGGTATAAATTGCATAAAACCGAGTAAATGGAGATGTCTTACGATATTCTGAAATGCAGAAATCAGCTTGTTTTTTGTATTGTGTATAAAGCAAGGTATAAAGTATGGACAACTGGTATGGAAGACGAGAGTGGTCTGGTTCAGCAGATTGACAGAATTTTAAAATCCTGTGTGGATTCCCTTGTAGTAATGTCAATGAAAGGGTAAAATAATGGTTGATTGAGGCAAGATATAAGGAGGCATTGTACTATGGAGCGTGAAATTTATTTGGACAATGCGGCTACTACCCCTGTTCACCCTGATGTGGCTGAGGCTGTGATGGAGTGCATGCTCCATGACTTTGGCAATCCATCCTCATTACACAGGATGGGTTTGCGGGCAGAGAAAAAGCTTAAGGAGACCAGGGAAAGGATTGCTTCTGCACTGGGTGTGGATCCCGAGGGCGTTTTTTTTACCTCAGGCGGCACTGAAGCAAACAACCTGGCCATTATAGGGACGGCGCTGGCCAGAAAACGTGAAGGAAGGCATTGCATCACCACCAAGGTTGAGCATCCCTCGGTTTTGAATACATTTAAATACCTGGAGAAGGAAGGGTGGGAGGTAACCTATCTCCCCGTAAATAGGGATGGAGTAGTCTCACCTGATGACGTGAGACGGGCAATACGCCCTGATACCGTACTGGTGAGCATAATGCATGTAAACAATGAGATCGGCTCGATACAGCCAGTTCAGGAGATCGGTAGGCTATTGAAGGCTCAGGGGAATTCCCCTGTTTTTCATGTGGATGCCGTTCAATCGTTTGGCAAGCTGGATATAAAGCCAGTTCAGTGGGGCATTGACCTGCTTTCGATAAGCGGCCACAAGATTCATGCACCAAAAGGAATAGGTGCTCTGTATATAAGAAAAGGGGTGAAGATACATCCTCTTCAGTGGGGGGGCGGTCAGGAAAAGGGCGTCAGAAGCGGCACCGAAAACATGCCTGGCATCGTCGGGTTTGGTGAGGCGGTACGCTGGCTTGAAGAGGAAGTCGACAGGGGTTACCTGTACAGGTTGAAGGGCATTTTGGTTGCCGAGCTGACCGAGAGGGTACCTTCAGCGGTTATCAACGGGCCTCCACCTGAGGAGGGAGCGCCGCATATTTTGAGCGTAAGTTTCCCCGGCATAAGAGGGGAAGTCATGCTCCATGCCCTAGAAGAAAAAGGGGTGTATGTCGGCACCGGTTCGGCCTGCTCGTCCAGAAGAGGCCATATGAGCCATGTGCTTGAGGCTATCGGCACAAAAAAGGATGTGGCCCAGGGGGCTATAAGGCTCAGCTTGTCGTACTTGAATACCGAGGATGAAATGCGCCAGACGGCTCGAATTATAGGGCAGTGCGTAAAGGAACTGGAGGGGTTTGTAAGGAGGTAGATATATTGGAGAGAGTGGCTTTATTGCGTTACGGGGAGATACACTTAAAGGGCCTGAATCGCCCGTATTTTGAAAGGGCGCTGTATAACAATATAGTAAAGGCTTTGGAACCCTATGAGGGAATAACCGTAAGGAAGGCGGAAGGAAGGTATTACGTGGAAAACATCGGGGATGACCCAAGGGTCTTCGACAGCATAGCGAAGGTCTTTGGGATAATTTCTTTCAGCCCCGCGCTGAAGGTCGAAAAGGATGTGGTAGCTATACAGAAGGCGGCCGAGGTGTTATTGAGAGAGGCCATGGAGGCTCAGGCTGCCAGTCAAAAGGAAACGTTTACCTTCAAAGTAGAATCTCGCAGATCTGATAAGAGCTTTTATTTGAATTCTATGGAGCTGAGCCGTAAAGTGGGTGGTTATCTTTTAAGGCGCATTCCCAACTTGAAGGTGGATGTCCACAATCCCATGATGACGGTTAACGTTGAGGTCAGGGAATGGGCTTATGTGTACTGCCAAATAATCCCCGGCGCAGGCGGGATGCCGGTTGGCACCAATGGGAGGGCCGTGCTGCTGCTTTCGGGAGGTATTGACAGTCCAGTGGCGGGGTGGATGATAGCAAAACGCGGCGTTGAGATCACCGCCGTCCATTACCACAGCTTCCCATATACCAGCGAGCGCTCAAAGGAGAAAGTGATTGACCTGTGCAGGATTTTAAGCCAGTACTGTGGTGAAATAAAGCTGCATGTAGTGCCTTTTACTAAGATACAACAGGAATTGTATCAAAAGTGCCCTCATAACATGCTTACAATACTCATGAGGCGTTTTATGATGAGAATAGCTGAGGTGGTGGCGCATAAGGAGGATGCAAAGGCTTTGGTAACAGGGGAAAGCCTCGGGCAGGTTGCCAGTCAAACGATAGAGAGCCTGTGTGCCACCAATGATGCGGTTTCGATGCCGGTATTCAGGCCACTTATAGGGATGGATAAGATAGAGATAATGGACCTTGCCAGGAGGATAGGGACATACGAAACCTCCATTCTTCCTTACGAGGACTGCTGTACTGTATTTGTGCCAAAACATCCCGTCACCAGGCCAAAGCTGGAAAAGGTGAGGGAAGCTGAAAAGCTGGTGGAAGGCGAGAAGCTCATCGAAGAAGCGGTAGCAAACATAGAAGTGCTAAATATAAAGAGGTGATGGAGGAGTGCAAAACCGGATACAGCTTGAGAACATACTGCGCAGGATTGATGGCAGGGGCTACAAGGCCTATAAAGACATACAGGGGTCTTATGATTTTGGCAATTTTATATTACATATTGACCACGTGCAGGGGGACCCCTTTGCTTCGCCTTCCAGGATCAGGGTGGTAGTGCCTCAAAAGGTGGCAGGTTTTCCGCAAGAGCTGTATTCATCAAAGCCCAGGAAAAAAGGCCTTGAGGATTTTCTGACTCGCCAGATCTCCAAAAACATTGCCAGAATTGTGAAGGGCAACAGGGGAACGGGAAAGAGCGGACAGATTTCGGTCATATCGGTGGGACAGGAGATTTTAAACCGCACTTCCGTGTTGGTCACCGATTCAAGCGTTGAGGCACGACTAACCATGGGGCTTCCTGCCCGCGGCAGGACCGTGCTGGCGGGGCAGGCAATGGAAATGTTCTTTGGCGAGCTGCCGCGATTGGTGGAGCAATCCCTTGTGTATAAGAATTTGGACAACGTGGCATTGTTGAGGCATGTTAACCTGGCGGAGGACCAGTGGGTGCTGCGCAACAAGATAAAGGAGATGGGATTGGTGGCCTTTATCGCTAACGGTTCCATCCTTCCGCGGCGCAGCGGCGTTGACGACCGACCGATGGAAGGCGGAGTGGTGCCTTTTAAATCGCCTCCCGAACTGGAGGTCATGGTGGAGCTTCCCCATGCGGGTAAGGTATGGGGAATGGGAATCCCTAAAGGTATAACGCTAATAGTGGGTGGCGGCTATCACGGGAAATCCACGCTGCTTCGTGCCATTGAACGCGGCGTGTATGACCACATACCCGGCGACGGAAGGGAGCTGGTGGTCACCGTCGAGGATGCGGTCAAGATCAGGGCAGAGGATGGTAGAAGGGTAGAAAAGGTGGATATAAGCCCGTTTATCAACAATCTCCCCAATGGTGAGTCCACCAGGACCTTTTCCACCGAAAATGCCAGCGGAAGCACATCCCAGGCAGCCAATATCATGGAAGCTCTGGAGATTGGGACCTCCTTGCTTTTAATTGACGAGGATACCAGTGCCACCAATTTCATGATCAGGGATGCGCGTATGCAAAAGCTGGTTCACAAGGACTCAGAACCAATTACGCCTTTTATCGACAGGGTGGAGGAACTGTATGAGCAGTTGGGCGTATCCACCATTATTGTAGTAGGCGGCTCGGGAGATTATTTCGATGTGGCGCATCGGGTCATAATGATGGAGCAGTATGTCCCCAAGGACGTCACCGCCAAAGCCAAAGAGATCGCTCAAGAGTATAGGATCGATAGAAAAAAAGAGGCTGGTGGACAGTCCATTCGAGTCACTCACAGGATACCCATTCCGCATAGCCTTTCGCTTAAAGGCCGCAACAAGAAGATAAAATCCCGGGGGTTGGATAACATACAATATGGACACACCAATTTGATATTGGATGATGTTGAGCAGCTGGTGGACATAAATCAGACCAGGGCTATTGGTGACATAATTCGCTATGCGATGGAGAATTATATGGATGGCAAGACCACTTTGAAGGAAATCATTCAAAAGGTACACCGGGATATAGAGGAAAAGGGGTTAGACGTCATATCGCCTTTTGAAGGGCTTCATCCGGGAGACTACGCGCAACCCCGTCCTCAGGAGATAGGCGCCGCCATAAACAGGTTGAGGATACTGAAGGTAAAGCAGGAAGGCGTAAAATAAAGGAAGGATATATGATTGGTTGCAGACATATGACAGCGGGCTGATTAATTTAAATGGTTAGGCGTACGAAATTTCCTGAATAGCAAACGTTATTTCCAAGGGCATTTTATGGGATTGTGGATATACCTCTATAAATTGCGGCATTAAAATTTTCCCAAAAGGGTATTGTATTAAAAAGGATTTGATGTTACAATAAAGTCAAAGAAAGTCAAAGTATAAAATCTGGCTCGATGTGTCCAGGGAGGAATATCCACTATGGAATACAAGGACTACTACAAGATACTGGGTGTATCCAGGGATGCTACGCAGGAGGAGATAAAGAGTGCCTATCGCCGTTTGGCTAAGAAGTATCATCCCGATGCCAATCCCGGGGATAAAGAGGCCGAGCAGAAGTTCAAGGAAATAAATGAGGCCTACCAGGTGTTGGGAGATGAGGAAAAGCGCAAGAAATATGATACATTTGGACAGTATTACGACTTTCAAAACGGCGTGAACTTTGATCCATCCGACTTCGGATGGCAAAAGCGGACGTATACCACAGGAGGTAGCGGGTTTTCCGATTTCTTCGAGATGTTCTTCGGCGAGAACGGTTTGGACCTGGACAGCATTTTAGAGGGGTTTGCCAGGCGTGGCGGCCCGTTTAGCTTTTCGGGGCGCTTTTATAATACGGCTACAGCTCAGAAGGGACAGGATATAGAGACCGAGGTAGAGGTGGATTTGGAACAGGCCTTCAATGGCGGCGATAGGATATTATCCGTTAGTGGACGAGATGGTTCGATAAAGAGGATAAGGATGAAGATACCAGCCGGCGTTCTCAATGGTGACAAGATAAGGCTAAGGGGACAGGGCATAGATGGTGGTGACCTCCTCGTCACCGTAAGGATTAACCCGGGTGAGGGCTATGAACTGCAAGGTTTGGACTTGATCAAGGATGTGCCCGTACTTCCCTGGGAGGCCGTGCTGGGCACAACTGTTACTGTAAAATCCCTTAGCGGGCAAAAATTTTCGGTAAAGATCCCGGCCGGCACTTCAACCGGCAAAAAATTGAGGATCTCCGGAATGGGTTACAGGGACAGAAAAGGTAACAGGGGAGACTTGTACATCAGGATAAAGATTGTAATACCTGAGCATATAACACAGAAGGAAAAGGAGCTATATCAGAAGCTAAAGGAGATTTCTCAGTGGAATCCAAGGGGGGATGAGGAATGATTAACTTTGAAAGGTTCACTCAGCGAGCCCAGGAAGCGTTAATGGAAGCGCAGAAGCTGGTGATAGACAACGGGCAACAGGAACTGGATACGGTACACCTGCACCTGGCTCTCGTAGCACAGGAAGACGGCCTTATCCCCAGGATGTTGAAGGGCATGGATGTGGATGTAGATGCCTATATCCGTGATTTGAGGGACGAGGTTGAGAGGCGTCCCAAGGTTATGGGCAACGTTCAGCCGTATGCCAGCGTTCAGTTCAATCAAGTCTTAATAAAAGCCGAGAAACAGGCAAAGGAATTCAAGGATGAGTATATAAGCGTTGAGCACCTGTACCTTGCCATACTGGATGATACCAGCTATTCCACCAAAAGGATAATCAGCCGTTACGGTATTAGCCGGGAAAAGTTTCTCAAGAAGCTGGCGGAGATCAGAAAAAGCCAGAGGATAACCAGCCAGAACCCTGAGGAGACCTACGAGGCTTTAAAACGCTTTGGCCGCGAGCTGGTGGAAGAGGCCCGCAGAAACAAGCTGGACCCAGTTATAGGACGAGATGAGGAGATACGCAGGGTAATCCGCATATTGAGCCGCAGGACGAAGAATAACCCCGTGCTGATTGGAGAACCGGGTGTGGGTAAAACCGCCGTGGTGGAGGGCCTGGCTCAGCGCATACTCAAAGGAGATGTGCCCGAGTCGCTCAAAAACAAGAAGATATTTGCTCTTGACATGGGTGCGTTGATTGCAGGGGCGAAATACCGCGGGGAGTTTGAGGAAAGGCTAAAAGCGGTGATCAAGGAAATAGAGGATTCGGGCGGCGAGATAATACTCTTTATTGACGAGATCCACAACATCGTGGGTGCCGGAAAGGCAGAAGGGGCAATGGATGCCGGCAACCTGCTCAAACCCAAGCTGGCCCGGGGCGAGCTCCACTGCATCGGCGCTACCACCATTGATGAGTACAGGAAGTACATCGAAAAGGATGCTGCCCTCGAGCGAAGGTTTCAGCCGGTACTCATTGAGCAGCCCAGCGTGGAGGACACCATATCCATATTGCGTGGGCTAAAGGAGAGGTTCGAGATTCACCACGGTGTAAGGATAAAGGACAATGCTCTGATTGCTGCGGCTGTGCTGTCTCACCGCTATATCACCGAACGCTTCCTGCCTGATAAAGCTATTGACCTGGTGGATGAAGCGGCCGCCATGCTGCGTACCGAGATTGACAGTATGCCCGCCGAGCTGGACGTCATAACCAGGAAGGTCATGCAGCTTGAGATCGAAAAGGAGGCCTTGAAGAAGGAAGCCGACGATGCCTCAAAGCAACGACTTGAAAGCATAGTCAAGCAGATAAGCGAGCTTAAAGATAAGTCAAGTGCCATGATGGCTCAGTGGGAGATGGAAAAGGATATAATTCGCAGGGTCAAGGAGATAAAACAAAAGATTGAAGATACCAAAGCGCAGATAGCGCAGGCCGAACGGCAGTATGACCTTAACAAGATGGCAGAGCTGCAGTATGGGGTACTGCCCAGGCTGGAGAAAGAACTCGAGGAGCAGAGGATGAAGCTTGAATCTCTGGACTATGACAAGCGATTGCTCAAAGAGGAGGTAACCGAAGAGGAGATTGCGCAGGTGGTTTCTCGATGGACGGGAATACCTGTGGCGCGGCTTATGGAAAGCGAGAGGGAAAAGCTTTTGCGCCTGGAGGATATAATGCACGAGAGGGTCATTGGGCAGGATGAAGCAATAAAGGCGGTGGTCAATGCGGTGATACGCGCCAGGGCGGGCCTTAAAGACCCCAAGCGCCCCATAGGTTCGTTCCTGTTCCTGGGCCCCACGGGGGTTGGCAAGACCGAGGTGGCCAAAACCTTGGCCAGCGTGCTATTTGACACAGAGGACAACATGGTGCGCATCGATATGTCCGAGTACATGGAAAAATTTTCTGTGTCCAGGCTGATTGGTGCACCTCCGGGCTATGTGGGATACGAGGAAGGCGGACAGCTTACAGAAGCGGTGCGACGCAAGCCTTACTCGGTTGTGCTGTTCGATGAAATTGAGAAGGCCCATCCCGACGTGTTCAACATTTTGTTGCAGTTGTTGGATGAGGGGCGCCTGACCGACAGCCAGGGGCATACCGTTGACTTTAAGAATACCGTCATCATTATGACCTCCAATATCGGAGGACCCATTTTGATGGAACGCCTAAAAGACAGGGGCGATATCGACGAGAATACCAGAAGCCTGGTAATGTCTGAACTGAAGAGATACTTCCGCCCCGAGTTTTTAAACCGTATCGATGAGATTGTAATGTTTAAACCTTTGAGAAAAGAAGAGGTCAGCAGGATTGTGGATTTGAGGTTTAATGAAATTAAAGAAAGGGTAAGGGAAAAGGGAATAGACCTTGAGCTGTCCCAGGCTGCCAGAGAGCTCATTGCCGAACGAAGCTTTGATCCGGTGTATGGAGCTCGTCCGATAAAGCGCTTTATGGAGCACACCATAGAGACCGAGCTGGGGTGGAAGATAGTTGCCGGAGAGCTGCATAGCGGCTGCAGAGTAATGATAGATGCTGAGAATGGGGAGTTGGTATTTAGAATGGAAGACCGAGCAGGGGCTTTAGGAAATAAGGCAGGCGCTTTGTTGACGAGTTGACCATAAAAAATCCCCATGCCATGGATGACTATGCCATGTCATGGGGATCTTTGTTTGAGCTTTTATTATCAAACGCTCAAGTTCTGCATGATGAATTTGTATATCTCGGGGGCTTTGGTGTCCCAGTTATTGCAGATGATTCTGGCCTGCTTGCTGTCAGTTACGCTCAATTTTAGTTCGATGAGGGTGATATCGTTTTCCATCACCTTGCAGGTTACTTCATATTCATCGGGGGAGACCCTCTTGTACTCGGCTACTATTTGGTTTTCCCTCTTGAACCGATTCCGATTTTGTCTGGCATATACATCTATTGACTCGCGAAGCCAATCCGGAATGCGGTTTTTGAAAAAGTTCAAAGCCTTGAGCCCCATGGGGGTAAGGCTATAAAAGCTCTTGTGGCCGGTATCCAAGCAGCTTATGTGTTGAGACGACACCAGCTCGCCCAACAGCTGTTGCAGGTCAAAATAGTTCATCACGTTGTTTTCCAGAAAAAACTGGGTGATCTGGCTGTTGGTGAGCGGTATGTCCAGGGAACGAAGGTAATACAGTATTGATAATTTGTTTTCAGCCAGGTGGGCAGCTTGGTCCGGCATCTCTTCACCTCAAACAAACTTTTTAAGCGAAATTGGTTTTGTCCAGCTCTTTCATCCCGATATCGGTGATTATCTCTCTACGCATGATCCCACAACATTTTAGAAAAAGAACACCTCCATGGTGTTCTTTTTGATTTTAGATTATGTATTCCTTTATCTCTTCCAGGAAGTCGTCACAGTCATCCGAGTATATCTCCACCGTCACGGGTTTGCTGAGGTCCAGGCTGAAAATACCAAGGATCGACTTTGCATCAACCACATAGCGCCCCGAGCGAATGTCTATCTCGTAAGGATACTTGCTGACTATGTTGACGAATTTCTTTACGCTCTCAGCCGTGGTTAGCTTTATATTTACAGTTTTCACAGTAATCATCCCCCTTCATTATATTCTAGTTCTAGTATATAACATTTTTATTGTTAAAGCAATAGCTGGTTTTCATAAATTTTACAGTTATTCAATGAATGTTCAATCTCCACTTTTGCCCTTTTATCTTGTTTGGCAAGGCTTTTATTATGTCAGACGAAGCTTGTCTTAAGGCGATACATATCTTTTAGTGTTAAGTAAAGATTGTGAGCTTCAAATTGGGCTATGCACCTATTATAAGATACAAGGTATTGGTCAATAATATATAGATATGATGAGCTGTGAATTTTTCGAGCTAAGAAAGGAGAGGACGAGCATTTGAGAATCGGGATCCCAAGAGCATTGCTGTACTATAACTACTATCCCTTGTGGCACAGCTTTTTTGAAGAGCTAGGACACCAGGTGGTTACGTCATCAATAACTTCAAAGGCGGTGTTGGACAGCGGGGTAATGAGCTGCGTTGATGATGCCTGCCTGCCGATCAAGCTGTTTCATGGCCACGTCGTCAACCTTATAGGAAAGGTCGATGCGATATTCATTCCTAGGCTGGTCAGCATATGTCCAGAAGAATATATATGCCCAAAGTTTATAGGTTTGCCCGAGATGATAAAAAGCTCGATAAAAGGGTTGTCCGATTTAATAGTGCTGAATTATAACGCTCACCGCAATCTCAAGGATGCGCATAGGGCTTACATTGAGCTGGGTAAAATGATCGGCGCTAAGCCTTCCCAGGCAGTCAGGGCTTTGCAAAAAGCTGCAGCAAGCCAGCAGGTTTATGACTCGCTTTTGAAGGAGGGACAAACGCCCCTTGATATGCTAAATGGACATCAAGGCGCTAGAGAGGGAGAAGGCAAAGGAGTTATCGGCCTGATAGGGCACCCGTATCTGCTGTACGATGAGTTTATCAGCATGGGGCTTATATCCAAGCTCAGGGCCAGGGGGTATGCCGTCCTGGTGCCAGAGAACATTGCGCAGCCACAGATTGAGATGGCATGCGCAGAGCTGCCCAAGAAGCTTTTTTGGAGCTACGGGAAAAAACTATTGGGCAGCGGGCTTACCATGTTGAAGGATAGAAGGGTGGACGGCGTCATATTTTTATCCAGCTTTGGCTGTGGCATTGATGCTTTTATCGTTGAACTGCTTCAAAGGTATAACCACAGGTTGTACCAGATTCCCAGCGCTTTGATTACCGTTGATGAGCACAGTGGACAGGCAGGGTTTAATACGCGCCTGGAGGCGTTTATAGACATGATCGAATGGAGGGATGGCCGTGAAGGTTACATTTCCGCACATGGGGCAAGCCTATTTGGCCATTAAGGGAATGCTCGATGACCTTGGTATAGAAGTTGTAATACCGCCGCCCATCACCGAGAGGACGCTGGAGATCGGTACCAAGCTTTCGCCCGAGATGGCGTGCTTGCCGTTGAAGATCAACATAGGGAATTATATCGAAAGTGTAGAAAAGGGAGCTGATACCATAATAATAGCTGGGAGTTGTGGCCCCTGCAGGTTCGGCTATTATGGAGTGGTGCAGAAGGAAATCTTGAAAGACCTGGGTTATGACGTGGATATGATTATATTTGACCCGCCCGATTCCGACTATAGGGCATTTATAGAGAGGATTAGAAAGCTTGCCGGCAAAAACTCCTGGGTAAACATAGCGCAGGCATTCAAGAGAGCGTCGATCATTGTGAAAGAGGCTGATGAGATGCTGGATATAGCCTTGAGGAAGAGGGCCAGGGAAGTCAATAAGGGAGATACCGACAGCAGGCTGTACCGTTTTGAACGGGAAGTGTGGGGCAAGTATGGCAGCCAGGAAATACTGGAAACTATTAGAAAATATAAGGGGATATTGAGCCAGGTAGAGGAAAAACCCAGGGTGTCGCCTCTAAAAATAGGCCTGGTTGGCGAGATATACACCCTTGTAGAGCCGTACGTTAACCTCCACATTGAAAAAAAGCTTGGTTATCTGGGGGTGGAAGTGTACAGGAGCATCACGCTTCATGAATGGGTGAAGGTCCACCTTTCTCTGGATGTCAAACACAGGATGAGGCATAAGAGGATATTGAGAAAGGCGGCACCTTACTTGAATTTATGCGTTGGGGGACATGCATGGCAGACCATAGCCAACAGCATATACTACTCTGAATGTGGCCTAGACGGAGTAATCCAAATAATGCCATTTGGCTGTATGCCTGAAATTGTGGCGGAAAGTATACTACCCAAGGTTTACCAAGATTACGGTACGCCTATAATGACCCTTGTGGTGGATGAGATGACGGGTGAGGCCGGCTATTTTACCCGCTTGGAGGCTTTCGTGGATCTACTGGAACAAAAAAGGAGGAGCAAGGCCGATGAATACAAAGAAAGTCTTTTTAGGGGTTGATGTTGGGTCGGTCAGCATCAATGTCGTTGCCATAGACCAGGGAAACAACGTGCTGGGCAAGATATATGTACGCACAGAAGGAAAGCCCATACAGATTTTGAAGAAAGCGATGGAGGATATGGCTTCAATGCTTCCCGTGGGTGTTGAGATAAGGGGCGTTGGCACCACCGGCAGCGGCAGAGAACTGGCGGCGGTGGTGGTTAGCGCAGACGTGGTAAAGAACGAAATAACTGCCCACGGCATTG
Source organism: Caldicoprobacter algeriensis (assembly GCF_023838525.1). GTDB lineage: Bacteria > Bacillota > Clostridia > Caldicoprobacterales > Caldicoprobacteraceae > Caldicoprobacter > Caldicoprobacter algeriensis. The sequence continues at coordinate 17,991 of NZ_JAHUQD010000017.1, read as the reverse complement.
CTGCCTTGACGTTTGTGCCCGATGCCAGAACCATTCTGGAGATAGGAGGCCAGGACTCAAAGATAATAATACTCAGGGATGGAGTGGTTTCGGATTTTGCCATGAATACAGTATGTGCAGCAGGTACCGGTTCGTTTCTTGACCGGCAGGCAGCCCGCTTAAACATACCAATTGAGAAATTCGGAGAGCTGGCGCTTAAATCCAAGTCGCCGGTTAGGATTGCTGGGCGGTGTGCGGTATTTGCCGAGTCCGATATGATACACAAGCAGCAGATGGGCTGCAGCTGTGAGGATATCATAAGAGGGCTGTGCGAGGCTCTGGTTAGGAATTATCTGAACAACGTGGGTAAGGGTAAGGAAATCCTTCCTAGAGTGGTCTTTCAGGGGGGCGTTGCGGCAAACGTTGGGATACGAAAGGCGTTTGAAGAGGCTCTGGGATACGAAATAACAGTTCCAGAGCACTACGACGTTATGGGCGCGCTGGGAGCTGCTATCCTTGCCAAAGACTACGTAAGCAAAGGGCATAAGACAAAATTTAGAGGTTTTGAGGAGATACTGAAAAAAGAATTTACCTCCAGAAGCTTTGAATGCAATGGATGTGCTAATTATTGCGAAATAGTGGAGCTTATAGCTGGAGACAGTGTAGCGGCACGATGGGGTGGCCGGTGCGGGAAGTGGACAAGGACCAACCAGACAGCGGAGAAAAGGTCTGCCGTCATGTAAAATAGAATATTCTCCTTGAGAGGAGGAATAATAAGTTATGGACAAGGTTAAGCAAGGGAGGATGTGTAGGTCATGGAAAACCGGGAATCGCCCAGCATGGAACAGAAGAGGTATGTGGCATCGGTATGCCCTGAATATCGCTCTCGCATGGTAGCGCTGAGCGACAACGTCAATGCACATGAGCAAATTGTAAGCTGTGAAGGGTGCATACATTGGAACAACGGTAGATGTGTGATATTCGATGAAGTATTGACCGGCATTGACCAGACCTGAGGGAGAGATATGGACCTGGTTTGCCCTTTATGCAATGGGTTGATAATTGTATACGAGCTGTGTGACAGGTGTGGAAGGCCCATGATCGACCAAGGAAAGATGGAGGATTATAAGGGCCCTTACAGCCCTTATGTTGACAGGGAAAGCTTCGCTTATGATATGAATAACAACATAATAATGGGCGATCACCTGTGCGTACATTTATATTATTGTGAAAGGTGCAATGTTTGGAAGCATAAGCCCGTTCATCCACGATTTTTTTGATGTGATACAAAATATAAAGCCTATAGAAAAAAGTGCCATTTATCTTATAGAGTGAGAAAAAGCCAGCAATATAGAGATTTCATTCGTTGTACTGGATTTAATCAAAAGTTTTTTATGCTATTTGGCTAATATTGTGTATTGAAAATATGCGAGATTTATATTACTATATAACTGCGACTGGATGGTTGATACTCATCCTGGGGTGTGCGAGAATCTCTACCGGTTTTAACCCACGGAGATAATATGGGAGTCCGGAGTTTGGCTGACCGATGTCAGGCCATCGTCGAATGGAAGGCAGAGGCAGTCAACAGGACACCCACCTGCTGAGAAGCGGGTTGTAAAATCGTAGAGAGACGGCATCGTGGGATGGGTATAGGCCCTCAATTTTTGAGGGCTTATGTATTTGAAATTAAACTGTTGCTAGAAAGCAAAAAAGAAATTGAAAAACCTCTTGACATTCTGTTGGAATATGGTATAATTTATCCCGCAAGTTGACAAAGAGATAATGCTGCGGAATGGTGTAACGGTAGCACGTGTGACTCTGGATCATAAGGTCTAGGTTCGAATCCTAGTTCCGCAGCCATTTTTATGTGGCTCCTTCGTCTAGTGGCCTAGGACGCCGCCCTCTCACGGCGGAAACAGGGGTTCGATTCCCCTAGGGGCTACCAGTTTTGATTAGTCAAAATAGACTGTAGAGCCGTAACGGCTGTACAGCCTATTTTTTATTATAAAATTCGCAAGAATGTTCTTCTTCTTTTGGATTGCTAAATTTCTTATGAGGCTATTGCATTTATAGGTTGTTGGTAGTTCACAAAAATAGGTTGGTATACTTGTGCTGTTGGCTGATTTGACAGTAGATTGATACCGAAAAGCGATGACAGGGACTAGTAGGTCCAAGTATTTTTAAGAGAGCTGCCGGTAGGTGCGAGGCAGTAAATACGAGGATTGAACCTCCCCCTGGAGCGCCAACCGAAATCCTTGAAAAAGGAGAGTAGGCTTGGACGGATGCCCACCGTGACAAGGGATAGGGTATGGTTGTACCCGAAAAGAGAGGGTGAGGGTTATTTGCTCACCAAGTAGAGTGGTACCGCGGGAGGTATAGGCCTTTCGTCTCTAAAAGAGGCGAAAGGCTTTTTTTATTGTATGTGTCCTTTGGTTGTAATTGATGTTTATCACCATAGGGCAAGAGAGGAGATGGGGAGTTTATGATGGAGATTACAATGGGACAGCTTCTCGATATGCAGGCTGAGCGCTATTCGGACCATGAGGCCGTGGTCTATCCGTTTGAAAATGTTAGATGGACGTATTCTGAGTTTTGCGACAGGGTCAACCGGATCGCCAGGGGTTTAATTAGAATAGGCGTAAAAAAAGGCCAACACGTTGCGGTTTGGGCTACCAACGTCCCTGAGTGGTTGCTTGCACAGTTTGCCCTTGCAAAGGTTGGTGCCGTGCTGGTTACTGTCAATACCAATTATAAGATATTTGAACTGGAGTACTTGCTGAGGCAATCCGACAGCACAACGTTGATAATGACCCGGGGATTTAAGGATTCGGATTATGTACAGATCATAAATCAGCTGTGTCCAGAGCTTAAGGATTGTGAACCGGGACAGTTGAACAGTTCGAAGCTACCGTATTTGAAAAATGTCATATATATTGGAAATGAATCCTATTCAGGAATGTACAATTTCAATGACCTTTATCGTTTTGCAGAAGATGTGCCGCCCGAGAGGTTGAAGCAGGTTGAGGAGTCGCTGAGCCCGCACGACGTGGTCAATATGCAGTATACCTCGGGTACTACCGGGTTTCCTAAAGGGGTGATGCTCACCCATTACAACATTATCAACAACGGAGCAGCTGTGGCTGATTGCATGAAGCTGACGTATAAGGACAGGTTGTGCATACCGGTGCCTTTTTTCCATTGTTTTGGATGCGTGCTTGGGGTAATGGCCTGCGTTACCAAAGGAGCGACAATGGTTCCTCTGGACCATTTCAACCCAATTAAAGTGATGGAGGTAGTACAGGCTGAAAAATGCACGGCTTTACACGGAGTTCCCACCATGTTTATTTCAATTTTGGAAAACAGCCATTTTAAGGAATTTGATTTTTCCAGCCTCAGAACGGGCATAATGGCTGGGGCTCCCTGTCCCATAAATATCATGCGCCGGGTGATCGATGAGATGAACATGAAGGAGATCACCATTGCTTATGGCCTTACTGAGGCTTCACCAGTCATAACGCAGACCAAGGTGGATGACCCGATTGAGCTCAGGGTATCTACTGTTGGGAGGCCTCTCCCCGGAGTAGAAGTGAGAATAGTGGCCCCAGAGACCGGCAAGGATGTTCCGCCCGGGGTGCCAGGCGAGCTTTTGGCCAGGGGGTACGGTATAATGAAGGGGTATTATAAGATGGAAGAGGCCACTGCTGCTGCCATTGATAGCGAAGGATGGCTGCATACGGGGGACCTGGCGGTGATGGATGAAAACGGCTACTGCAAGATTACCGGCAGAATCAAGGACATGATCATTCGAGGGGGAGAAAACATATATCCAAGGGAGATTGAGGAGTTCCTGTATACCCACCCTGCTGTAAAGGATGTGCAGGTGGTAGGGGTCCCTGACGAGAAATACGGGGAGGAAGTCATGGCCTATATCATACTCAAAGATAATCTTGAATCATACCCTACTGAAGAAGAAATCATAGAGTTTGTACGAAATGGCCTGTCCAGGTTTAAATGCCCAAAATATGTTCGCTTTGTCGACAGCTATCCCATGACGGCCAATGGAAAAATTCAAAAATACAAGCTGCGTGAGATGGCAATCGAAGAGCTGAATTTACACGATGTGGCTCGTATTGAAACGGCATAAATGATGAATATTAGCCCTGTCTTTCAATATTGTAGATGGGGCTTTTTTTATGGTATAATGTAACCAAATAAGGAGAATTTGCTATAAAAAACGTCGTACGGTTTTTCATACCAGCAGTCGTCTATATGTAACTGCACAGGCAAATTAATCATATTCGAGATGCAGACATCTGGTTGCACAGCGCATTTGTTAAAAATTTTAAAAGAGGAGAAAAGGTGATGGAGAGCATTATTGAATGTCTTGAGGCAAATCCTATCATAGCGGCACTACCTCACACCGAGTTGCTGCAGCAAGCACTGCATTCAAACGTCAATGTGGTTTTTCTGCTATCGGGTAGCATATTAACACTTCAGGATATTGTCAATGAGCTAAAAGATAGAGGAAAGAAGGTTTTTGTTCACATTGATTTGATTGAAGGTCTGGGCAAGGATTTGGCTGCGGTTGACTATCTTCGATACAGGATACAAGCTGATGGCATACTATCCACCAAGAACAATTTGCTGAAGTACGGGAAGGAAATAGGGCTTGTTACTGTTCAGCGGCTGTTTCTCGTGGACTCCAGATCTTTTGAAAGCGGGATCAAGATGGTTCAAAGCTATGACCCAGACTTTGTGGAAGTGATGCCGGGTATTGTTCCCAAAGCCATCGCTGAGCTCAAGCACAAGATCCCCCAGCCTGTCATAGCCGGAGGGATGATCACCAGTAAACAGGACATCATACAGGCATTGGGAGCCGGTGCAGTGGCTGTATCAACCAGCAAGAAGGAGCTGTGGGAATTATAATTAAATTATTAAGATTGAGAGGGAAGATGATATGGGGGAAAAGTATGTTGTGGCGCTGGATCAGGGTACAACCAGCTGCCGGGCTGTTGTATTTGACAGCTACGGCAGAATTGTGGGGAAAGAGGGCCGGGAATTCAGACAAATTTATCCTAGGCCGGGGTGGGTGGAACACGATGCCGAAGAGATATGGGAATGCCAATTGAGCGTGCTGCGCAAAGTACTGGATACAACTGGTATTAAAGCAGACGACATTGCGGCCATAGGGATTACAAATCAACGGGAAACTGTTGTGGTATGGAATAGGCATACCGGCAAGCCTATATATAATGCCATTGTCTGGCAGTGCCGGAGAACAGCTCCTTTGTGCGATGAGCTAAAACAAAGGGGTTTAGGGGATATTATCAAGAAAAAGACGGGGTTGATCATAGACGCGTATTTTTCTGCCACCAAAATCTGCTGGATATTGGAGAATGTCGATGGGGCAAAACAGATGGCACAGGCTGGAGATCTGTTGGCCGGCACAATGGACACATGGCTTGTATGGAAGCTGACGGGAGGCAAGGTATTTGCCACCGATTACACAAACGCTTCTAGGACCATGCTATATAATATCAATGAGCTGTGTTGGGATGACGAGCTGCTGAAAGAACTGGATATCCCGCCTACAATGCTTCCTGAAGTTAAGGAATCCAGCGGATTTTTTGGTATAACCGACACTAAACTTTTGGGGAGGGAAATCCCTATAACGGGAGTGGCGGGAGATCAGCAGGCCGCCCTTTTCGGTCAGGCATGCTTTGAGAGAGGTATGGTGAAAAATACTTATGGAACAGGTTGTTTTATACTGATGAATACCGGTAAAAGCCGAATTGCATCAAACAATAACCTGCTGACCACCATTGCATGGGGCATTGAAGGAGAGGTTGAGTATGCCCTGGAAGGCAGCGTTTTTATTGCGGGTGCGGTTATACAGTGGCTCAGGGATGAGCTGAAATTGATTGAAAATGCCGCTGAGAGTGAAACGTATGCCAATAGATTGAAGGACACCAATGGTGTGTATGTAGTGCCTGCCTTCGTGGGGTTGGGAGCACCTTACTGGGATATGTATGCACGGGGCGCTATTTTGGGTATCACCCGCGGGGTGAACCGTGATCATATAGTGAGGGCCGCTTTGGAGTCCATAGCATATCAAACCATGGACGTTATAGAGGCTATGAAGCAAGATTCCGGCATTCCGCTAAAAGCATTAAAAGTAGACGGTGGAGCGTGTGCCAACAACTTTCTTATGCAATTTCAAGCTGATATCCTTGGTGTGCCGGTTATTCGGCCGCAAAACATCGAAGTCACCGCTCAGGGTGCTGCTTTTTTGGCAGGCCTCGGAGCAGGGGTATGGAAGGATAAAGATGCGCTCAAAGCCCTGTGCGTGGAAGAGAGGGTATTTTATCCCAATATGAGCGCCGAAGAAAAGGCTAAGAAATATGCTGGATGGAAGAAAGCGGTGCAGCGCAGCATGAGTTGGATGGATGCGGACTGACTGTTTTATAGCTATTCCAATAAAGGGGTGTTTAGTGAACCGAAGCGCGGGGATAAACCCCTGCGTGCATTCGTTTAAGGATGCCCTTCAATTTATTGAGGGGAGGACGTTACGCTATATAATAACCGCTTATATTGTGAAAAGAGGATTGGAGGTACGAAAAATATGGAGTTTATGGAGGTAATTTCAAAGAGAAGGGCTATCAGGAAGTATAAAAAGGACCCAATTCCTGAGGACAAGCTTCAGAGACTTTACCAGGCATTAAGGCTTGCTCCTTCGGGAAATAATCGTCAACCGTATAGGTTCATATTTGTAAAGGATGAAAGAGTTAGGCGAGAGATTGTGCAGCGTGCGTGTCATCAAGACTTTTTGTATGATGCTCCAATTATCATGGTTGCATGCTGTGAACCTGGCAGGGCGTTTGACACGGCCATTGCGGTTGACCACCTGGTGTTGGCAGCCACCAATGAAGGCCTGGGTACCTGCTGGGTTGGTTGGTTTGATAGGGATGCGGTCAAAGAGATTTTGGGTATAGAGCGCAACATGGATGTACCCATATTGGTTCCAATAGGATACCCAGATGAAAGCCCACCGGCCAGGCCTAGAAAAACATTAGAAGAATTGGTGAAGGTCATGTAAACAGAAACGGCGAATGTTCAATGTTGAACATTCGCCGTTTTATTTAAGATTTGTGGCATCAGATAACCTCCAGGTAATCCCTATCGGGCAGTTCTGGGAATTTGGCTGTGGGAAGCGTTTGATACCAGTATGCTACCGATGCGATATCATCCTGCAGCGGTAGATACCTCCCACCGGACCTCCAGCCCAGTGCTTGTATCGTAACCCTGATGTCACTTTCAAATCTTATGGGGTCCATGATATGCCATCTGTAAAGCCCAAATCTCATCTGTGAACGGTAAAGGCCATCTGGTCTAATGATTTGGGGTAAGCCCGAATATGGTGTGGTGAATTCCTGATATTGGTGTGTTTTTGGGTTTTCAAAGTTGTATGAACCGCCGAAATAATCCTCAGTGCCGGTGCCACAGATGGTAGGATATTCATCGTCGCCATCTATGTAGAACTTTATCTCTCCTTCGCCCCACCAGCCGTTGTTGTTGACGCCCCAAGCCAGATAGGTGCCTACATAATGTCCTTTGTCTTTTACCCAATCCAAGATGGTATATACCTCTTTATAGGGGAGAGGATTTTTTCTGCGGAACTGCGCGTGGAAGTATGCCGCATCTTCAGGTACCTCTGTTAGGGCGTAGTCAATCTGGTAGTATAAAACCATCTCCTGAAGCCCAATGTTTGTCATGGTCATCTTGCATCTCTTTCTGAAGGGCATCTCCCAGTAACAGTTGAAACCGCTACCAGGATTTACACAAACGGCTAAGGAGGAAACTTGAGCGTATTCGCCCCACCCGCATGCAAAGAAGTCGCCTACCGGGCATTCTACCGATGGGATATCTTGGTCGTCCCAGTATATCCGTAATATACTGTGGCGCCAATGTCCTGTAGGGGTCATCCAGATGTGTTGTATAGCCCCGGGGCCTTCAATGTCTGCCAGCACAAACGTTTCACCTGGCTGTATCTTTACAGCAGGTGAAATTTTCCACCCTTTTCCCAGCTCCCTGGCTGCATGGGCTCCTAAACCTTCTTCCGCCCTTGCACCGCCGCCCTACTATTTTACCTTTTCTACATTTTTAAGCAGTATTTCACCCTTTATTTTTACAAGTTGAAGGTCTTTTTGCTTGACTACCTGCGAGAAATCCTGCATTGCGTGGTCTATTCTCTCATTGAGCTCATGGTCCGGCTTTTGCATGCGGGATTTAGCGGTTTGCCATGCCTTCTCCATATTTTCTAGCAAAGCGGCAGCATCCTCCCATTTGCCGGCTTCGGCGTTGATCACGATTTCCTGCAGGTAGTATTTAATCTCCTTGATCTCGGGGGGAGCCTTGTGCCTGTACAGATTGAAAAATTGAGGATAATACTGGTATAGTCCGTTGGCGGCAACCAGCGTTTCTTCTTCGTTGCGCGCCATAATGGTGCTGGTGAGCGTATTGAGCTGCTTCTCAAACTGGGAAATCAACACATCAGGAGCGCCGTCCTTTTTTGCCTGTGGCTCGTAGCTGTTCCAAAGCTCATTCAGGGCTTTGATTCTCTTCTCAAAATCTTGCCAGTTTATGGTTAGCTGAGTTTGCTGTACATCCTGATTTTGGCTCTTCTGTTGTTTTTGTTGTCCCTGCTTTTGTTGTCCTTGTTTTTGAGGCCGCTGGTTAGACTTTTGCTGTTCCTGCTGGGATTTATTTCCGCCATTATGTTTTTGAGAAGCGCTCGTTTGCTGTCGTACCATTTGAGCGCGCTGGTCCCTTATTTTTTGGATTTGCTGGATCATATTGTCGGTCTCCTTTTCCATTTCGGTGAGGGCCGAGGGCAGATCCTTTTTCTGCTGCTGTTGCTCGTTTTGCCCTTGCTGCTTGTTATTGTTTTGGCCCAGCATTCGGGAGCATGATGTCGAAGATAATATCAGTAGTATTATCGCCAACATGACTACCAATGTTTTACGACCAAGCTTTTGCACCACTATCACCTCGATTATTAGTATTTCCTTTGGAGTCAAAGGTCTATTATGTTATTTATTATCTTGCTATGAGATTCAAAATATGAATCATTTAAGACAACTAAAAAATTGACACCAAAAACAAATCGCTGTACTTTAGTTTTGAATTACTTTGTTTTACAATAAATAGCGAATATTAAGCAGAGGGGGCAAACATTCAATGGGAGTGAAATCTACAGCATCAAACAATGCCACAATTTTCTGCAATAGTAAACGATTCTTTCGCAAATTGAAAGAACAGAAATACCTTTACATGATGGTAATTCCAGGCATAATTTGGATGTTAATATTTAATTATATTCCTATGTATGGAATAATAATTGCCTTCAAGGATTATAATATTATTTCGTCATTTTTTGAGGCTCCATGGGCAGGACTGAAACATTTTTCAGATTTTTTTAAAGATGACTGGTTCCCCATTATCATGAAAAATACTGTGGGAATAAGCTTGTTAAAGCTTGTTTTTGGATTTCCTTTACCAATTATTTTTGCCTTGTTTTTAAATGAAATCAGAAATTCTACTTTCAAGCGTACTGTTCAGACTATTTCATATCTTCCTCATTTTTTATCGTGGGTTGTTTTAGGAGGTATTATGATTACGTGGTTGTCCGAGAGCGGAATGATTAATGAGTTATTGGTAAATATGGGTATATTGGATAAACCAGTTGCTTTTTTAGGGGAACCAAAATATTTTTGGTGGATAGCTACAATTTCGGATATATGGAAGGGATTGGGGTGGAACAGCATAATTTATTTGGCTGCCATCTCCGGAGTTGATGTTGAATTGTATGAATCTGCCATTGTTGATGGGGCAGGTCGATTTAGACGGATGTGGAGCATTACCTTACCAAGCATTTCGGGGACTATCGCAATTTTGTTTATATTAGCAGTTAGCGGTCTTCTTAATTCCAATTTTGATCAGATACTTGTTCTTCGGAATTCATTAAATGCATCGAGTAGCGAGGTTATTGACATATTTGTGTATAGAATGGGAATACAGTCTGCGAGGTTTTCTTATGCTACAGCTGTCGGCTTGTTTAAGTCAGTTATTGCTTTAATGCTTCTCTTGCTAGCAAACTGGGTAACCAGAAAACTTACAGGAAAATCGTTATTCTAGGAGGAAGTTGTATGAGAAGAAAATTTTTGGCAAGACGGACTAAGGGTGAAGTTGTCTTTGATATTGTTAATACAATTATCATGATAGTTATTTGTTTTATGATGTTGTACCCTGTATGGTATACATTAGTAAATTCTTTAAATGATGGGACTGATGCCATGCTCGGGGGAATTTATTGGTGGCCTCGAGTTTTTAGCCTGGATAGTTACAAAGCGGTTTTTGCTGATTCTAAAATTTTTAGGGCTTTTGGTGTAAGCTTTTTCAGAACGATTATTGGGACAGTCGTTCATGTATTTTTTACGTCTATGGTTGCTTATGGTCTGTCAAAAAGATATCTTATGGGTAGAAAGTATTTTATGGCCATGGGAACAGTTACTTTGTTTTTTAGTGGAGGATTAATTCCGACGTTTTTGCTTTATAGAAGTCTAGGATTGTTGGATCGTTTTGTAGTATATATAATTCCAGCAATGTTTAACTTTTATAATCTTTTAATCTTTCAAGCTTTTTTCAGGGAAATACCGGATGCTTTGGAAGAATCGGCTAAAATAGACGGAGCAAATGACTTCTATATCTTCTTTAAAATTATAATACCGCTTTCGAAGCCTGTGCTTGCAACAATTGCATTGTTTACTGGTGTGTATCACTGGAACGATTATTTTGCTGGTGTTATTTTTATAAACAATCCAGATTTACAGCCTATTCAGACTTTTCTTTACAGAGTAATTGCAGAGACTACTTCGGTTCACATGCTTCAGAATATGCCGGCTGGCATACGAACAACTAGTGTAACATCACATACGATTAGATTGGCTACCATGATAGTAACTACTGCCCCTGTGATTTGTGTATATCCTTTTTTACAAAAGTATTTTGTTAAAGGCATGCTTTTAGGGTCTATAAAGGGGTGATGATTAGTATGAAATAATCATTTACGTGAAATATTTTAATACCAGATAAAACCTTAAAAAATCATCAAAGGGAGGTTGTAGTCTAATGAAAAAAGTTTATTTAAAGTTAATTGCTTGTATCTCTGTAATCCTATTATTGGCTTCGCTTTTTGTTGGGTGTACTTCTGATAAAAAAGAGAACGATAGTGAAGAAGAAGTTTCTAGTGAAAATGGAAACAGTGCTGCACAAGAAAAAGCTTCTGAAGATTCAGAAGGTTCCGAAAAAGTGGTTGAACCTGGGTGGAAAAAGGATACATCGCCGGTTACATTTGATTGGTATGTTCATTTTTCATGGTATAACTATAATTGGGGAGAGACTTTAATATCAAAATATGTACAGGAAAAAACAGGAGTATCTATTAATTTTATTGTACCAGCAGGAAATGAAAACGAAAAATTAAACACCATGATTGCATCAAATACGCTACCGGATTTTGTAACGCTTGGATGGTGGGAAGATGGAGTACGTAAAATGATAGATGGAGGTCTAGTTTATTCTCTCAATGAATTGGCTGATAAATATGACCCATATTTCTACGAAGTGGCTTCTCCACAGGTTTTAAAGTGGTATGAGCAGGATGATGGCAAAACTTATGGTTATCCCAACTTTGCTGTAGCCCCGGAAGATTATGATAAATATGAAAAAATTCCTTCTAATCAGACTTTTGTTGTTAGGAAAGATATGTATGAGGCTTTGGGTAAACCTGATATGAGAACTCCTGAGGGATTTTTGGCAGCTTTGAAGGCTGCTAAAGAGAAATTTCCTGAGGTTAATGGCCAACCTTTAATTCCAATAGGGTTGCATGAGTTTACAGATACCGGAAACTATTCCCTTGAATCATATTTGGCCAATTTTTTGGCTATACCTAGAGAAAAAGACGGAAAGTTATATGATTTCAGGGAGGACCCTGAATATATCCGCTGGCTGAAGACTTTTAGAAAAGCAAACGAAATGGGATTGCTCTCTCCTGATATATTTATAGATAAACGAGCTCAAATGGAAGAGAAAATTGCTCAAGGCAGGTATTTTGCTATGCTTTATCAGAGGACGGATTTTGTGGCGGCTCAACAGGCATTATATGAAAGAGATCCCAATAGTATATATATTGCAGTGGATGGGCCGGCCAATAGCAATCTAGATCCTCCTAAATTAGCGGGGCCAGGGATATCAGGATGGACCCTAACTATGATTACAAAGAATTGTAAACATCCTGATCGCGCTATTCGTTTTGTGAGCTATTGGTTAAGCGAAGAGGGACAACGTGATATGTATTTGGGTAGACAAGGTGAAACATGGGATATCATAGACGGGAAAGAACAATATCTTCCAGAATATGCTGAAATGGCTCGAAACAATCGCGAACAGTTTGATAAGGTTGTAGGACAGGATCCTCTTTGGATGTTGGGTAATAGTTTAATACAGATGAGGTGGGCACCAGAACCCGGGCCGGCTGTCAGACAATTGGAAGAGTGGACATATGGAAAGGCTGTTAGTTATGCAATATATGATAATTTAATCCCACCAAGTGATAGTGAAGAAGGGATCATTGCTAGCAGGATAGCTGACCTATGGGGGCAGACTCTACCAAAACTTCTCCTTGCAAAATCTGATGAGGAATTTGATCAAATATATCAAGATTTTCTGAAAAAGAGAGCTGAGGCAGGATATGAAAAATTATTAGCTTGGCAGATGCAAAAACTGGAGGAAAATAAGAAAAAATTAGGGATAAAATAACAAAAAGAGGGAAGAACACAAAACAGAGTTCTTCCCTCTTTTATACATCAGTATGGAAATTTTGTTTTTCAGAATATATAATGTTGTTGCAGTAAAAAAGATGAAATAACAAATATTTTTGAAAGGGCGGAATCATTGTGGTGAAGAGTCTGCTAAGTTGGCAGAAGTTTTCTTTGAGCAAGAAACTTATAGTTTCTTATATATTTATTTTAGCCATTCCGTTAATTTTATATGCCATGTACACCTTTCATAAAATAAAGCAGACTACTCAGGAGGACTTTATAAAAAATGAGGTCCAAAATCTGCAGGAAATAAAGTTTCAGATATATCGTAATATTGAAATTTGCCAGAGAGTTTCCCAATTTATTGCTAGTAACAAAGAGTTACTGGAATTTATTTCAAGAGATAATGGTTTTGATACTCAGGAGTTTATAGAATTCAAGAATATTTTTCTAACTCAGATTGAAAGGTTACTATATACAAACCCGGATATTTACCGGTTGAGATTATTTATTAACAGGGATGATTTTCCGGAAATATGGCCGTTAATTTATCATGATAAGCGTGTATTGCATGAACACTGGTATGTTACCAAAGAACAGTGGGACAGAGAAGTGTATTGGGAACTTGATCATATCTTTCAACCATTTAATATTGCGAATTCTGAACGTAGTAGGGTTACAACTATGTATCGTAAAATATGGGGACCCGGGAATCAATATCTTGGAGCACTTGAAATTAGCATGTTGGTCAGTCAATTTTTTGGCAACATGAATACTAATACTGCGAATTCTGATGGGGGATTTGCAGTAATTCAAGATAATCAGGATATGTTCTTCTATGGTGATACATTTTTAGATAGAATAGGAATAAAAGCTGACGAATTAAAATCCTTGTTGATTATGCAGGCTAATAATCAAGAAGAAGGAGTACATATACTTAAAATTAATAATAAACCCGTTATTATGGTCTATACAACTATACATCCCATAAGCAGCACGATTTATAGAATTGTATCTATTGAGAATATGGTGAATAGACTCAATAGAACCCGAAACTTACTTGTTTTAGTGACATTAGGTGGGTTTATTGTTTTCTCGGCTGTCACTTATACCTTTACATCAGTTATTTTGAAAAAAATGCGTATTATCGTAAATTGCATGAAAAAGGTACAAGCTGGCAACTTGGATGTGGATATTCCTGTTTACGGCTGTGATGAAGTCGCTGAACTTGCTCAATGTTTTAATAAAATGATGGCAAGGATAAAAGAATTGATATCGATAGTTGTAAAAAAAGAGCTTATCAGTAAAGAAACCGAATTGAAGGCTCTACATTCTCAGATCAATGCACATTTTTTGTATAATGTATTGGAAAATATTAAGATGATGGCCGAAATTGATGGTATCTATGAAGTAGCAGATGCACTTACATCTTTAGGAAGATTAATGCGTTACAGCATGAGCTGGAAAAAAGACAAGGTTTCTTTAGGTGATGAACTTGCTTACATAGACAATTATATCAAATTAATAAATATAAGATATGATTATGAAATTTCATGTGTTTATAATGTAGACGAAGAACTATTAAATTGTGAAATCTGTAAGATGTCTATTCAACCTATTGTAGAAAATGCGGTCATTCACGGTATTCAGCCTAAAGGTCAGGGGGGAATTATAAAAATAACGGCTTGGATTCAAGAAGAACACTTGATTGTAGAAGTTTTCGATGACGGAAAAGGTATTAAACCAGTTGATTTGAAACGATTGAAAGAGGTTTTATCAACAGAAAATGAAAGTAATCAACAAGAAAATGAGCATTCGCGAGGTATAGGGTTGAAGAACGTGGATCAAAGGATTAAACTTGCATATGGACCTCAGTATGGTATTACAATAGACAGTATAGAAGGAAAATATACAAAAGTGCGATTGGTGTTTCCGTATATAAGAAATTCGTATTTATGTAGTTAATTTTTGGGAGGTTAAGCCATTTGCCATGAAAAAAGTACTGATTGTCGATGATGAAAAATATATAAGGTCTGGACTTAAGGCTATGATTCAAAAATCTGGTATTGGCATAAATGAAATCTCCGAATGTGCAAATGGTCGTGAGGCTCTAGAGCGCCTTAGCCAGGAGAAGTATGATTTGGTTATTTTGGATATACGCATGCCTAAAATGAACGGTATTGAGCTCATGAAAGAAATGCAAATGTTACCGTATTCGCCAGCGATAATAATATTAAGCGGATACGATGATTTTAATTATGCTGTAGAAGCCATCAAATACGGAGCTAAAGCTTATCTCTTGAAGCCGGTTGATCGATATGAATTATTTAATGTACTAAATAAGGTAAAAAATGAAATAATACAGCGCGAAAATATAGAAAAGAAGAGCCAGCGTATTAAGAAACTATGTCTGAATCAGTTACATTACATATTTTTAAGCGATAATTTGGTAGAGCAAGAGATTCGTGAAGTTCTGGAGGATTTGGAAATTGATTTATTTTATGACCCATTTTATATAAGTATTATTACTTCTAGAAATAATAGTATCGTGAACAGTATAGATATAAATACACTTGAAAAATTTTTAAGGGAAAAGCATATAAAAGCTTTATGTTTGCGTGGTGCAGATGATGAACTTATATTAGTTACTAATGACAGGATTAATTGGGAAGGTCTTTTGAAAGATTGTATAATGAACTCTAGTAATCAAAATTATATTGTGGCGGTTAGTGCTCTAGGGAATAGCTTAACCGATATAAGAAAAGCCTATATACAAGCTAAAGAGGCGCTAAAGTATAGAATATTTATAAAGGGAAGTAGAGTAATCTATTATGAGGATATACTCAAACGCACTGATAATTATATTATTCCTGTAGATAAAATTGAAAAGATTTGTAATATGCTAGGTATTGAGAGTAATAAAGAAATAGAAAAGCAATTAGATGAAGTATTTGATATATCGATTTTTTATAAGGCATGTATTGATTATTTTAATAATTTCATTGATATGTTTAAACATAAAATTAACAGCAGCCTTATGGTTTTGAATCTAGAAAAACGAAAAGAGTTTGAGAGTAAATATTCAAATGTATGGAATCCGTATTGTTTTGAATCCATAGAGGAGTATTTTAATTTTGTTAAATCCTATATATTAGAACTTAACGAGTACATTCGTAATGTAAAATCTTTATATGAAAATATAGAATATAAGGTAGATATGGCTATACGATATATTAAAAAACATTATAATGAGGATTTAAATTTGGCTGTTGTTGCTAATTACGTTTCGCTTAATTATTACTATTTTTCCCATATTTTCAAAAAGACAACTGGAATGAGTTTTATGGACTTTTTATTAAAGACACGTATAGATAAAGCAAAAGAATTGTTAAAAAATACTGAAGATAAGGTTACAGATATTGCTTTTAAAGTAGGATTCCAAGATCCCAAACGATTTGCTAAAAGCTTTAAAAAGATTACGGGAATCACTCCATCCCAGTATAGAAGATGTTTCTGGGAAGAATAATTATCTCAAAGAAATCGCAAAAAAATATACCCCAATCTAAAATTTCATGCCTTTTCTTTTATTTGTGGGTTAATGTATAATTTTCGCAACACAAGAGAATAAAATGGGGGGAGCTGTATGAAGAATAAGGCTTGCGTCTCGCTACTTTTGACTTTTGCATTTTTAATAGCATCTCTCTTTTTAAAGGGAAATACTTATGCAGATCAATTAAATTTGGACACACAACAAAATTTAATCTTAAACGGCGGTTTTGAAGAAGGACTTGAAGGATGGAAAATCCATAACCAGGGAGTTTATGAATCTTGGGCGGGATTGGCCGATTTTTCAGTTGAGAACGGTGAATTAAAGGTAGAGATTAAACAGGTGGGCTGGGCATGGTGGCACATACAGCTGTATCAAGAGCCGATTGAAGTTGCTGCGGGTACTTATAAGATATCCTTTGATATGCGATCTGATATAAAAAGAACAGTGTATGTGGAGCTTGTAAATTCGGGTACGGAAATACTGGAGTTTGTTGTGGACAATGCAATGAAAACCTATGAAGCGATTATAGAAGTGCCTTCAGATGGTAGTTACAAGTTTATGTTTGGATTGGGAAGAGAGCCTGATGAAGAAATATTTAATACGCCTTATAACATATTTATCGACAATGTGAGATTTGAAATTTATGATGAAACGGGAGATGATCCTATGGAACCAGGGAATCCAGAACAGCCAATTCAGAAAGGTGACTGGACACTTGTATGGTCGGATGAATTTGATGGTACAGGGGAAAACTTAAATGAAAATGGCGTTGATTTAAATAAATGGGATTTCCAGGAAGGAACGGGTGAACAATACGGCCTTATTGGATGGGGAAACAATGAACAGCAGTATTACCGCAAAGAAAATGTCTTTGTGGAAGATGGTAAACTTATTATAGAAGCTAGGAAGGAAAGCTTTGGCGGTATGAACTATACGTCAGGTAGATTATATACTGCTAAAACATTTACAAAAAAATACGGCAGGTTTGAAGCAAGAATAAAGCTTCCTGCGGGTCAAGGATTTTGGCCGGCTTTCTGGCTAATGCCGGCAAAAAGTGTGTACGGTGGCTGGGCAGCTTCAGGCGAGATAGATATTATGGAAGCACGAGGAAGAATCCCCAATGAAGTGTGGGGGACCATTCATTATGGCGGAAGCTGGCCCAATAATACTAATAATGGAGGAAAATATGTTTTTCCCGAAGGCCAGGATATAACTGATTTTCATGAATATGCAATAGAATGGGAGCCGGGGGAAATTCGCTGGTATGTAGATGGAGAACTTTATCTCACATTAAATAATTGGTATAGCCAAGGAGAAAATCAAGCTGCCAAGTATTCGTTTCCAGCACCTTTTGATCAGGAGTTTTATATAATTCTTAACCTTGCGATTGGTGGAAACTTTGATGGAGGGCGTGTGCCGCCTGATGATTTATTCCCGGCAAGGATGGAAGTAGATGTCACCGCCGGTGTATAATTGACCCAGGAGCAACGAAAAGGAATTGACCCACCCCCTGGCGAATTATCCCTCTGATTAATCCTACAAAGAATCGGAGGGAAATAAATGCTAGGGAGTGGATCTATT
>NZ_JAHUQD010000016.1 GCF_023838525.1 Caldicoprobacter algeriensis | reverse complement strand
TGAGGATGAACCTTAGCCGGTCTTTTTGGCGTAAAAGAGAGAGAAATATACTGGAAATATTTAACATAGAAAATTAAGGCAAAATGTTATTATATGGTATTGTTAAAAAATTTACTCCTCATGGCTGTAGCAAGGTAAGTCCTATTTGCTCTGCTGTAATATCGGAAGTATAGGTATAATCCTCCAGAGCTCTTATGAAGAACATGGGTCCATTAGTGTCATCATCAGCCGCAAATTCCCGGTAATCCACCAAGTAACCATCAATCTCCCCATATACCTTTTCCAATCTTTCATAACTCCATCCCTCCACCGGTGCACCGTGCCGAACGCCAATAATTTTACCCAACAATCCTGCATAAACCTTTTCTATATAATTCTCAGGTATTCTTCCCATTACTTACTACACCTCTCCTTTTAATATAGTAGTATACACCATTTACGATAATTAGCTAGTTATTAAATATATGCCATACCCATAAGGTGGTAAGGAAATCTGTGCATTCTTTGACACTCTAATTTCTCTATTTGTAAAGACATCCTTTAATATCAATGAAGTATCAAGTTCTACATTTATATCAGCACTTACTTTCTGAAAATTCAAGACTACTAACACGCTCTGTAACCCATCCTTACTAGTACGAATGAATGCATAATATTTGGAATCATCATTTGTCCTTAACCTCCTTCTGCTGCCTGCCGTTTGAAGCGCGGGATAAGACTGTAAAGCCCTTATAATACTTTTGGCTTTATGCACATCCTCTTCAGGCCATGCTAAATTCAGAAGCCTGCTATCGGCATGAAACAGCTCACCCACTGTTGCGATGGTAGCTATTTCTAAAAGCCTCTGTTCATTCGATACTTCCTTATTCCAATAAGGCCCGAGATAGGTTACGCCTCTAGCAGCCACCACCCGGTCACGATATCTCCGTAGAGCTTCTTCAATCCCCGACGGATCTCCGGATTGTATGGCTTCTCCGATGACGTCATGCCCGCTCCACCATATGGAAAGCCCGTAATCCTGCACAGAATTATATCCACCTTCTGTGATCCACAATACGGAATCATCATTAAACCCGCCGGCTCCCTCGGGCTGAATATATTGATTAGGGTATTGACGAATAGCATCCGTTATGACTCTTTTGTTGATCTCCCAGTTGCAGTTGAGATACCAGTTAACAGCATCAAGGATCATGCCGTCAATCCCGGTCTCCAACCAGAATTTCAAAACCTTTGAGCACTCCTCCTGCCACCCCGGATCGCCAAAATTGAATTGCGGCAGTTCTACATCTCCATGAATCCCATTCCATTTTACCCAGTAATATTTCCCCGCCTCTTCATTATAGCACCAGTGTCCGTCGGTATCATTCATAAAATAAGGAGCCAGGCTTTTATCTAACTTCTCTGTGCCAGTATCACTCCAAAGAAACCACCGGGATTCCGTACTGTTAATACCTGCTTTGATATCCCTACATGCTTTGAGGAACGCCGGACAGTCCATTGCACAATATCCCATGTTTATAAAAATAATTATCGCCAACTCCTTTTCATGGCTGATTCTAATTAACTCCAAGAAGTCATCCATAGTACCGATTGCTGGGTCAATTGAATAATAATTGTAAACATCCAGCCCTCCATACTCTTTGCCGCCATGGTAAGGTGCAAATATCTCTATTGCATCAAACCCCCATTCCTTTACTTCATCGAGGCACTTTATGATATCTCTAATTGTTTGGCTATTCACTTTCGGCATAAACCTCATAATTCCCAAACACTGCTCCCACCACTGTTTCCTCATATCCCGGCGCATCATTCTCTCTTCAGGCATTTTTTCAACTCCCGCTAGTAATTAAAATAATCGAAATCAAATGTCGATTAATCCCGTTCAAAAATAAAAGCAAAAAACTTAAAACAGGAGAAGATATATAAAGCCGGGAAGGCCTTCCCGGCTTTTTTGTAACCCTCACAATCTTAGTATCTCATTGATTGTTATTGGACCTCCGGGAAGCAATTGTGTCATTAATGTATTTTTCCCACAGCGCTATCCCGTTTGTCTCCATCTGTTGAAGAGTCTCTTGATAGATCTGCTCTACTTCCACTTCGGACTCTGCCAATACCATCTTGGAAACAGCATCATCGATCAAGGCTTGCGCCTGTGCCAGCGCCATCGCCTCTGGGGATTCTGCGTCAACATAAATATCAACCTCATCATAGTCCTTGTAAAAAGTACCTACCCAGTCATTATGCCAGTTCAGGGGTGACTGTCTGACTTTCAAATCACGGGGATCCTTACCTTCCTCCGATTTATAATAAGGAGCCATCCAGTTATTAGCACCCTGTCCATCAGTAGTATAAGCGGGAATATTAATAACGCCTTGGAAAAATTGCAAACCACGCTTCCATCCATATTCCGGATCGGCCTGCATTTGTTGGTCTATTTCTGGGCTTATATCACGTTTGCCTTCGCTATTGATGATATAGTCTTCTCCTTCAATTCCCCAGCCATTCAGCACCAGACCTTCATCGCTGTACAGCCACTCAAAGAATCTAAACAACCGCGCAGGATCCGGACACTTATTTGTGACAACCATAGCGTTATTCCCTGTATACGCATAGTTGTACTGCCAGTGCTGTGTCACTCCCGGTGCCATCAGCTTCTGCGGGATATAAATCTTGTCTTTGGTACTCTCATCACGCAACAAACTATCATTTGCTGTATAGATCACGTCCCAGTTTCCAATCATGGAGAAGACCTTTCCACTGTTCATCTTCTGCTGGAACTGGTCATGCGTTTGAATAGGACCTTCTGGATCCATGAGTCCCTCCCTGTATAACTTATTGAGGAATTTAAAAAATTCCAGAAGTTCAGGAGCTTTGAAAACATACATGTAATTCTGCCCGTCTTTCGTTGCATACACCCCGCCGTATATCCCATGACTCAATACCTTGTACCCATACATGGATAAGGCTGCCCAAATCATATGCCCTCCCATCGTGCTGGACATGGACATGGCATAGTGATCGTTGTCTGGATACTTTTCCTTGTACGCTACCAGCGCATCATATAATTCATCCAGGTTGGTAATTTTTTTGCCGTAGACCTCTTCAACTTCCGGATACAGAACATACAGGACTCTATGCCACGGGAGCCACACCTGTTCATAATCGGAAGCCTCTAGATTTTCAACCGGTTCTTCTCCTTCCCTTAAGAGTTCCAGATCCTGAGTTAAATAATATAGCTTCCCTTCTTCATTTGAAAACCGATCAATGAGACTACCATTTTGAGGAAGATTGTATAGCTTATAAACCGTAGGAGCATACTTTTGAAGCAGGGGCTTTAAATCAATTAAATCGCCAGAACTTAAATATCTGTAGAACAAATTATCTCTCGGAAGCATGACAATATCAGTATAATCTTTGCTTGCAAGCATAATGCTCAATATTTCGCTGTCCTGTCCTCCACTTCCGCGAATGTCAAATGATACACCCGTCCTCTTAGCCATTTCGGCCAGAATTGGTGCATCACCTTTCATAGGATTTGCTCCACCTACAAAAATTGAAAAAGTTATTGGATTCTTGGCATCCTCAGCAATTGAAGGAATACCTTCTGTACCTGAGGCAGAGCCTTCTCCTTGCTGTTCATTTGAGCTCTGTTCCTCCTGAACCGATTCATTTTCTGTCTTGGCTCCACACCCCGCCAATAACGAAAGCAGTAAAGCCGCCGTCAAAATAATTACCAGAAACTTCCTAAACTCTTTTACCATTCATATCCCTCCTAAAATACAGTTTATGCAGGTTATTAACATGAAAGGTATTATCAGGTTATCCCTCACCCCTTCATGGAACCTACTAGCATTCCTTTGATGAAATATTTCTGAAGAAAAGGATAAACACATACAATAGGAACAGTTGTAACGATGGTGATAGCCATTCTAACAGATACTGGGTCTGCGGTCTGTACCTGTCGAATTCTTTGCATCTTCATTGCAGCTCTGGTAATCATCGTTCTGGCCTGGGCTTTCTGCATAACCTCCATCATTACAAACTGAAGGGTTTTAAGCGATTCCTTGGATGTAAAAAACAGAGTATCACGCCAGGAATTCCACTGATCCACAGCTGCAAATAAGGCAATTGTAGCAATCATAGGAGTAGATAATGGAAGTATAATTGTAAAGAAGATTCTCAGCTCATTTGCACCATCTATCAATGCAGCCTCTTCTAGAGCCTTCGGTAGCTGTATATAATAGGTCCTGAATAGTATGACAAACCACAGATTCACAAGGTAGGGTATAATGTAAACGGCAAAACTGTTTAAAAGGCCTAGAGACCGGTATAACATATAGACCGGGATCAAAGCTCCTCCACCCAAAAACATTGCCATAAAAAAGATGACCTTCATAGGTTTGTAGATTATATATTCAGGTTTTGTAAATACATAGGCAAACATGGCAGAACATAAAACAGTCAGTACAGTTCCTATAACAGTTCTACCCACGCTTACCAAGGCAGCATTCACAAGATCATTATTCTCAAAAACAATTCTGTAACTGTCCAAGGTAAACTTTCGGGGTAGAAAAAAGATCCCTCCCCTATTACTGTCGGCTGCCTCATTCAGCGATATGGCCAATACATATATAAATGGATATACCATGGAGGCAGCCATAACAGTCAACAGCACACCATTTACCCAATCAAAGATTTTCTCTCCCAAACTCTTTTTCATTTAGCTCCTCTCCTTCTACCATAGTGAATAGTCAGTAAATCTTTTGGCTAAGGTGTTGGATATGAATATGAGAATGAAACCTATGAAAATTTGCATTAAACTGACAGCAGTAGTAAAAGAATACATCCCCATATTTATACCATATCGATAAACATAGGTAGCAATGACATCTGAGGTATCCCGCGTCGCCGGATTACCCAGCAAATAGGATGCATCAAAACCTGCATTAAAGATATCTCCAAGACTTAAAATCCATAGCACAATTACAGTGGGTAAGATGGAAGGAATGGTGACATACCATATTTTCCTAAATCTACCACAGCCATCAACAGTAGCTGCTTCATATAGTTCTTGATCTACTCCTGCTATTGCTGCAAGATATATTATTGCTCCCCATCCGACCTCTTTCCACACATTGACCCCTGTTAACATATACCAGAATGTATTCTTATTCCACCAAAACTTGATTGGCTGTTTGACCAAGCCCAACTTTATCAGAATCTCATTTACCGGTCCCTGTAATCCAAGAATGGTAAGGAATAGATTTGCAATAACCACATAAGATACAAAATGAGGTAGGTAAGATATTGTTTGAATAGTCCGTTTAAACAGGATATTATTCACTTCATTAAGCATTAATGCCAATACCAATGGAAAAATATTTCCTGCTATAATATTTAAACCACTAATGGCTACTGTATTTCTCACAGCTCTTAACGCTTCAGGATTTTGGAAAAATGATATAAAATGGCGCAATCCTACCCATTCGCTCTTCCAAACCCCTTTATTAGGGTCATAATTTTGAAACGCCATTAGCCACCCATACATTGGCCCAAAGCAGAAAATAAAAATCCAAATTATAAACGGGACCGACATCAGTATAAGATATCGTTGTCTATACACGGTTCCCCATATTCGACTATTTGTAGCTCTTCCTGACTGGAGCTCCCTTCTTTTCTCCAATTTCATTGATTTCTCCCCCATAAGCTTAATCAACTTTGTTTTCATTATAGGCTACAAATAGTCAAAAAACAATATAAGAAATTTATCATTTCTATCGTAATTCAACACAATTGAGGCAACAATTCAAACATCTTGTTGAAGTGGAAGTAATATTCTAACTATTGTACCCACACCAGGCATGCTATTTAAACTTATTCCATACTCCGGCCCAAAATGGAGTTTTATCCTCTCGTCCACGTTCATAATTCCATATCCCCTCTGACTCTCGTGTTTATTCCTACTACCATTAAGAATGCTAATGATTTCTTCTTCATTCATTCCAATACCATCATCAATTACTTCTAATACTACATGATTGCCTTCGATATATCCTTTGATTTCTATATTCAATACGGATTCATCTTCCCTAATGGCATGATTGTAGCAATTTTCCACCAGTGGTTGCAAGGTAAGTTTCAAAATTTTGTAATTGTATAGGCATTCCTCAATGTTATAAGAAACGTATACTTTATCCCCAAAACGCATCCTCTGGATTCTTACATATGTCTTGATGTGCTCAATCTCTTGATGAAGCGTTATAATGTCAGTCCCACGGCTAAGGGAAAAGCGATAAAACTTAGCCAAATCAATAGCGGCATCTCTCAGTTCAGGAACGCCTCGCTTCAACGCAAGCCACCCTAAAGAGGAAAGCGAATTGTATAGAAAATGAGGATTGATCTGCGCCTGAAGGGCCCATAGTTCGGCTTGCTTTCTCTTAATATTGGCTTCATATACTTCTTCAAACATATATTCCAGTTTTTCAGTCATCTGATTATACAAAAGAGCAAGTTGTCCCACCTCATCACTACCGGTAAGGTTTATCTTATTCTTATAGTTGCCTTCTCCAACCTTTCGAACACCCTCCGCCAGCAAATTCAACCGTTGTGTTAGTTTCCCTGCCAACAGACGGGTCAGCACCCATAGACCAGCAATTGTCATCAAGCATATCATGAGGATAAAGTAATTTAATTTGGATGTATCCTTCATCAGATTTTTTAAAGGAATAACATATACAATCTTCCACTGATTATACATAGTGTTGTAAACAATCAGCGATTCATGTCCATTGACATTGAAAACAAACTCGCCACTATCATTTTCAAACACTCTTTTAATGTAGGGGAGGTTAACCAGGTTATCCCCAATAATTGTCTTGTCGCTTGCCGTAATCACATGTCCATTTGAGTGCAGAATATAGATGTCTTTATTATTGGATTCTGCTTCGATATACTCATGGATAATCTTCTGAGGTATCTCGATCTGCAAAATGCCAGCAATGTGAAAACCCCTCTTAAATTCATATAAAAGCGTGTGAAGTGCAATTACATCTTCTTTCTTCCAATTTTTATAGGTACTTGTCCATAGTTTTCCCGTATCGGTCTGCATTATTTCATGAAATAATGATGCCATGGTTTCTTCGTCTGCCAGTATAAAATATTCTCCATCGAACAAAAAGCTGTCATTAAAAAGCTGGACCGATATCCGACTGATATTGGAGTCTACAACCTTCAAAGTGTCCAATATAGTTCTCCCTTTCACAAAAGCATCATATGCTTCCAGTCTTCTTCTGTATCTCTTTGTTATCAGGTCTATCAATTCCTTATTAAAAAACACGCTCCTCGATATCTCCTCATACAATCCCAGCCTGTTTTTTATATTCTCTTCCAACTGAAGAACCGAGTAGCGTGCGTCCTCTTTTGCTAGCTCCAAAAGCACGGTGTTAATTCTCACATAAGAAAGAAACGCAATTGATAGGACAGCTATGGACACAAGAGCAAAATAGGAAACCGCCAGCTTTTTTTTAATCTTTGTGTTTTCCTCCCAGTGCTTGATTAAACCTCGTATTTTACAAAGCACTTTTCTAAATTTTATAAGCTTTTTCATAGTTCCTCCACCGATGCCATGTACTCTTTTGGCGAAACACCAAAGTACTGCTTGAATATCTGTCCAAAATAGGATACACTTCCATAGCCCACCTTCCGGGAAATATCGGATATCTTCAATGATGGGTCCTTCATCATTTCAGCGGCTTTTTTCATCCGAACCTGTGTAAGGTATTCCAGGATAGTCTGACCCGTTTCATTTTTAAAGATTTTTCTAATATAATTAGGAGAGAGATATACCTCTTGTGAAAGCAGTTCTACAGTAAGATCCTCAAAATACCGCTCATTGATAATATCAATAATCTTTTTAACAACACGGCTGTTTCTATCAGCACTTTTCCTGTGCATATACATGGCAAGTTCCTTCATCCTGGAAATAACCCATGATTTAACATCCAGAAAGGTTTCAAACGACAGAAGTTCTTCCAGCATTGTTACACGATCTCCAAATACATCAGACAGACATTCATTCCTTTCAGCCAGTAAACGTTCACCAATCTCCAAAATTCTCAAGCATAAATTCTGAATAAGTTTTTGAGAATTCTTTACCTTTGCTGGTAAATTATCAAAATATTGCTCCAAATACTCGCCTATTCCATGCTCATCTCCTGATAGAACAAATCTCGTAATGCCTGCCTGAAGATCTGCATATCTTAATTCTACCTCTTGTTCCATACCAATATCCCGCGGCACATCGGGTAATCCATTTGCCCATATCACCTTTCCGGAGCCCATATACCATTTTTATGCCTCGTTGCTGCCAAAGCTTCCTGATACAATTGGTGCAATTGTCTGCATGAGGATGCATTCTGGCTTATTCCAACGGTTGCAGTTATTCCATAATCTAACTCAATCCTTTCGATCATCTTTACCAAAACGGCTTCCATCGTTTGTTGCGTGTAACCTTCAGCTTGAGGAATAAGACAGGCGAAAAGATTATCTTCCATTTGCACTACTACACTACATAAATTACTGCCTACCATATCGTTGAAGCGATATAAGATTGACTGAGTTAACCTCAATTTTTGCTCCGTCGAAAACTTCTTTTCATAAATACGGTAATTATCCAGGCTTACTACAGCTACACGGTATGTGTTTGCCTCAAAAGAAATTCTGAATTCTCTTAACCGTGTCAACAACTCATCATTTAAATTGCTGGAACCCAAAAGCAAGCTTCTTAGAAATTGCTGCTGTAAAAGTGGAAGACTCTCTTCAATCTGTCGAGTTAGCATTTGTTTTTCTTCTTTGTTATGCTGCTCATATTCAAACTCATCTACCGCTTTCTTTATAACTGTAAAAAGTTCTTCCTTATCAATGGGTTTAAGCACATATCCACATACACCTAGAGAAATGGCTCTCTTTGCATACTCAAAATCCTGATATCCAGTGACAAAAATGATTTTGATATCAGGAAACTGCTTTTTTAAATGCGCTGCCAGCTCGATTCCGCTAATTCCTGGCATTCTTATGTCTGTAACAACAATATCTGGTTTTATCTGCTGTGCCATTTCCAATGCCTTTTTCCCGTTGGAAGCCTCACCCACCACTTCTATATTCAATTCCATCCACGCCAAAAGCTCCCTTATACCTTCCCGCTCCAACTTTTCATCATCCACTACCAGTATTTTGTACATAAAGACACACTCCTTAAGGCAAACAGTTGTGTAGCTAAATTTCTGGATATATGTATATAAAGCATATTCACCGGCGTGGTATATAACCAACTCTATCTCGTCTGCTGACCTATAAAGGTTTCCACCTGCCTCAGGGAAGGCATAGCAGACTGGGCTCCTTTAGCAGTAGTAGATATGGCTCCCACAGCATTAGCAAACTGAATACTTTCTATTATCCCCCTACCTTGAGCCAGTGCGAATGCAAATCCTGCATTGAATGAATCTCCAGCAGCTGTGGTATCAACTGCTTTCACACTGAAGCCGGGAACATGAACAAAATCATCACTTGTTACCAGATACGCTCCTTTCTTACCAGCTTTAGCAATAACATTTTTCACGCCTTTTTTAATAAGCCAGTGGCCACCCTCTTTCAAATCATCAACATCTTTTATTCTTATCCCCGTCAGAGTTTCCATCTCTGTTTCATTAGGGGTAATATAATCTATATTAAGGAAAATATCGTCAGGAAGGATTCTAGCGGGAGCAGGGTCTAGGATTATTATTTTCCCAGCCCTTTTGAGCTTTTTCACGGCATACAACACAGTATCTATGGGTATCTCCAATTGAAACAAAAAAATGTCTCGCTCTTCCATAAGGTGCCAATTTTCCTCGATGAAAGCTCTGTCGACTTTTCCATTGGCTCCTGGAATAATAACAATATGATTTTCACCGGTGCTGTCCACTTCTATCACAGCAATACCGGATGACACGCCTTCCTCTACCTTTACTCCATCTAAAATGACGCCGTTCTCTTTTAAGTTACTCAGATACTGTTCTCCAAAAAGATCATTTCCCAACTTCCCCACCATTAGCACATCTGCACCCAGCCGTCCCAGAGCTACAGCCTGGTTACCACCCTTTCCTCCAGGATATGTGGCGAATTCCCTGCCAGTAATGGTCTCTCCAGGCTCGGGAAACCTATCAACAGTTACTACCAAATCCATATTTAAACTACCGACTACACATATTTTTTTCATATAATCCCCTCCCAAATATTATATGTACGCTCTCGAAAAGTCCGAGAGCTTTATTTTTGCATATTCCAGGGCTCAGCTTTTCAGCTTCACCCCTACTTTTTATACGATTTTCATACACAAATTTCCCTCTATTTCCTTATATTACAGCTTCACTTTTTAAGCTTTTTCCCCCAAAATAGTTTCATGTTCACTAATTCTATTTCGTTTGGGGGGTTTTACATGCTAAGAAACTGGCAATCTCATTCTGATTATCAAAAACAACTTATACAACGCCTATCTGCCCATGCTCAAAAAGAAAAAGGCAAGCTTATCCAACTCGATAAAGCTATCTCTAAGCTCTATCTACTTAACCTGGATAACCTGCTCCCAATAATAAAACCACTTTACCCTAACTTCGGTCGCCCTGCTAAAAATCAACAGGGCATTATACGTTCTTTGGTATTAATGCTTGAACTACAAGTATATTCTATCACAAATTGGGCTAAAAGAATACAACATGATCAACTCCTTTTCGATATTTGTGGTTTCGATTCCGATAAAGCCCCTGGCGTCGGCTACTACGACCTCCTCTGGCGCCTCTGGCTTGCCATGGCCAAAAACCTCCTCAGGATTGTTTGTGTTCCAATAGCCCCTATGGCAAAGTCATTTATATAAAACCCGACTATGACCCTCGAATGTTTCCACCTGTTCCACGCCATACTAAGGCTTTCAAGGATAAATTCAAAACCGGAACATCGGTGGAACGTACTAATTAAGAGACTGTTTATCGACTACTCTATTGAAAGGGCTCGTTCCAGAAGCAATATGATGAGGTTTGCCATGGCTACCTTCGCTGCAGTCAATGTCCATCTTGATGCTTGGGTTAAACATACAAACTTTAGTTTTGTAGATACCTTTATCGGAGCAGCGTAGATAGCTTGGATTTCCTCTAAACCTTCCACAAAGCTGGCTGTTATACCCGGACAATCTTTCTGCAGTTCGTTAATCAATGCTTTTAATTCTTTTTCTCTCATCAAATAGGCTTCTATACTTTATGTCTTGCTCAAGCTTGAGCTTAACAAGATTATATATGTTTGCAACATCAATCTTTTGCTATCATTGCAGATTAACTCCCAAATTTAGAGAAATTGAGTATAAGTTTCAAACTCATTGATAGATAGGCAATCACCTTCCAATATGCAATGAAATGCCTCTATATATAAGCATTCTTATTGGGTGTATTAACTTAACAAGCTTAACCATCCTCTCTAACAGCCCTTTCCGCATACTCCCTAAACAATATGACATACATTCTGTAGTTATCAAGTGAAACCTCAGGAGGGGTCTGATGATCTACCGAAGGGATGTATCCGCCCGACTTCATGACAGGCAACAGCCTTTCAAACTCAGCCCGCATCTCTTTTTCGCTCTTAGACATAACCATCTTATCATATCCGCCCATCATAAGAAATTCAGGATATTCTCTGCGTATTCTAAGAATATCGACCCCAGCCTGCCTCTCCAAGGGATATACACCCTCTACTCCGGCTTCCTTCAACCAGGGAATCATACGAGTAATATCCCCATCGCTATCAACAAAAACTTTTACCCCATATTTTTTAATAAGAGGAATAATCCTTTGATAGTAAGGAGTCAAAAACTCTTTGAACAATTTGTACGACAGCATAGGACCATGGTTATAAGACATGTCTTCTGCAAATCCTACCATATCTGGAATTAATATTGAAAAAAGCTCTTCAATTACACGAATATTGAATTCTGTCAAATCGTTGTTTATACGATACATAAGCTCCGGATAATCGTAAAATGCATAGAAGTGATTTTCAATGCCAAAAAGGGTTCTGGGGAACCAAAAATATCCATCTAACCACAGCCTAATTATTATTTCCCCTTTATCGTGCTTTTCCTTTAAACCCATTGCTGCTCTTTTAATATTATCGATAATTGAATCAGTATATAGGTACTGCTTTATTTCTTCGTAGGATTTCTCGTCGGTAATAATAGGCGCACCATGCGAAGAAGGTCTAGGGCATTCAGGGGATATAGCACTACCATTTATCATAAGTAGAGGATCTAACCCAAAATACCTGAGAGATTCTTCCCATGTCATCCCTGTAGGAAGACCCTCATTATTCCATCGCTCTATAGTCTTGTTCCACCAGGGTGCCCATTCCACCATGGGAAGCCTGTCGTTTGGCTTCTCAAAATTGAGCACTTTCAAAAAACGTTCTCTTGGAGTCATATAGCTTTTGCCCCCACTATCTCGAGCAGTTCAACATTCCACGCATTGTTTTTTAAATCATAGGCAAAAGTTCGGGCAGCCAAGGTGTAATCGGTGGCCACTGCTCTGGTCAGCTTAAACGCAATATAGTCAGCCGCCGATAGCCATTTGACATTGCACGGTAGCTTCCCTTTTTTGTGTAGCAGCCACACCAGCTTGGGCAGGCCGTGTTTATAGCTTGCCCGCAACCCCGTCTTTGAAAATACCTCCAGTTGATCTATATTGGCTTCTATAAAACGCGTCTGTTCCATCGCCCTCATATCAAACCATGGAATAAACGGGGTGTAAGGGCTACCATCCTCGAGATTTACCAATAACCCAGTCTCGGCCATACTCGTTATGCCAATAGCTACCAGGTTATAACCTTCCGCCGACGACAAAACTTTGGCCATACCCTGCTGGACCGACTGCCAAATCTCTTCTGGATCATAATAATCTCCATCCTCAATAGAATCATCGAGAAAATTTATCACCTTAACCTCGGGGATAAATTCAGCTGCCAAATTTTTTAAGGGCTCAATGGTAACATGGGTCGTGTGTATGATTGCAAGCTTTTTATCCATATAAAACACTCCCTCACGTAGTAAGTAATCAACTGCTAACTTTATGCTACCACTGATCTTCATACTATGTCAAACGATACTATGTCAGACGCCATTCCACAATTCCCCTCCATGTTCTATTCGAGCGGCTGTGCCCAAGGAATTGGTTCGAATTGATCTGGCCAAGTGCTCAGCTCCTCTATCCATCTCTCATAGTAAAACCCAAAGTCAATTAATGGCACGTCATCACTGCCATTGATCGATATCCACTCCATGAATAGCTACCTCCCTTTATGCCGCCACTTCAAAACAAATCCCTATTGCACAAATACATCTTCCGATAAGCCTCAAACCTTTCCTGATATATCTCGTGATTTTCTTTGTTTGGAACTATCACCTCGGGATGCAAATGAACCATATGATTGCAGGCCTCCTCAAAACACGGGTAAAAGCCAACTCCCACCGCTGCTGTAATGGCAGCTCCAATACATGCCTGCTCATCATGCATGCTCCTGTATATCTCCTTGCCAAACACATCGGCCTGAATCTGTAAGAACAGCCTTCCCCTGGCGCCGCCTCCGGAGGCTATTACTCTTTCAAATTTAATGCCCAGCCTCTCAAATACCTCAAGCGAATCCTTTAGAGCAAATACGACGCCTTCCATAACACTGCGGATCAAGTGCTCTCTAGAATGCTTGAGGGTAAGCCCCAGGAATATCCCTTTTGCATCGGGGTCATTGTGGGGCGTGCGCTGCCCGCTGAGATAAGGCAGAAACAGCAAGCCCTCGCTGCCTGGCGGCACATTTTGGGCCAGCTCCATCATCTCATCGTAATCCTTCATCATCAAAACGCTATCTTTTAACCATTTCAAGGTGCCCCCGCCACTTAAACAGGCCCCCATAATTGTCCACAGGCCCTCCCTGGCATGGCAGAATGTATTTGTCCTGTACTTGTCATCATATAGCGGCTGGTCAAGCGCACAGGATACCTGGCTTGCCGTTCCAATGTTCGAAGAGAGAATGCCCGGGCCTATGATGCCGTTGCCTACCAACTGCATGATGGTATCGCCTCCACCAAACACTACAGGCGTTCCCTTTTTCAAGCCCAGTTCCCTCTCACATTCTACAGTTACAGCACCGGCAACTTCATAAGATTCTCGGCTGACAGGAAACATATTGTGCGCCAAGCCTAGCTTATCAATCAACTCCCATGCCCAATCCCTTTGTGCAACATCAAATATCACCGTACCTGAGGCATCTGATTTATCCGTTCCGATTTCCCCGCACAACCTGTACCGAATATAATCTTTGGGCAATACCACCTTAAATGTGCGTTTGAAATTCTCGGTTTCATGCTGCTTGACCCACATGAGAGAAGATATCAAAAAACCGGTGCTCAAAGCGTTTAAGGTAAATTTAGCATACTCCTCTTGCGGTATTATCTTATAAATTTGCTCTATTTCTTTCTTAGAACGTTGATCTGCCCAGATGATGGCATTTCTCACGGGCTTAAGCCTTTGATCAAGCAGCACCAGCCCATGCATCTGGCCCGACAGGCCAATTGCTCTTATACGTTCAGCAATACCGTCCTTTTGTGCCAGCGCCTCTTTTATCGCAAGTTTGGTGGACTCCCATAAGGCTTCAACATCCTGCTCTGCATATTTCAGTTGGGGCTTTAAGATATCATATTGCCGCTGAGCTGATGCCACCACTGTACCTTCCTCATCCACCACCACAGCCTTAACGCTGGATGTTCCAATATCGATACCCAAAAAATAATTGCTCATCGTAAGCTTTGCTCCCCTTCTTAAGTTGATCACTTTTTACTTCTTCGTCTATCATTATGAGGATATTTTACCACATCATTTTGAGCAAATCACTTCTTTATGAAGTTTTTTAAAACACCCCTCAACAAGATTTTACTAAACTTAACAAGATAGGATGCAGACATCCCGGATAGCAGTTGATACAATAAAAGGCAAACACAGAACAGCACATCCATAGCATCAAGGGGGTTATAAGGTTATGGAAGCCATAACAGGAAAAGAGCTGCTTATAAGGACCTTCAAACACGAGAAAAGCCTTCCAAGGGTACCTTGGGTGCCTTTTGCCGGTGTCCATGCTGGCAGGCTCAAAGGCTACAGCGCCATCGAGGTTTTAACCGACGGTGGAAAGCTCTTTGATTCCCTCATGGAAGTGAACAGGCTGTACCGCCCCGATGGGCAGCCGGTGCTGTTTGACCTGCAGGTAGAAGCCGAAATCCTGGGCTGCGGGCTAGTATGGGCTCAAAAAGCCCCACCATCTGTCCAATCCCATCCACTGGCTTTCCATAAAACCGTTCCTCAACGCCTGCCCGAAAAATCAAATGGCAGGCTTCCCATGATACTAGAAGTGATGAAAAGATTTAAAGCCGAAGTTGGCGAGACCACCGCTTTATTTGGACTGATATGTGGACCTTTGACCCTGGCATCCCATCTGAGAGGTACCGAGCTGTTCATGGATATGTTCATGGACCCCGATTATGTACATCAGCTCATTAGATACACCAGCGAGGTAGCCAAAAGGATGGCAGAATGCTACCTAGAAGCCGGGATGGACGTCATCGCAATTGTGGATCCTTTGGTCTCCCAGATCTCTCCACAGCACTTTGCACAGTTTATATCGGAACCTGCTGCCGAAATTTTTAGCTTTATTAAGCAAAACGGAGCCCTGTCCTCATTCTTCGTGTGCGGCAATGCTTCAAAGAACATCGAGGAGATGTGCAAAACCGGCCCTGATTCCATATTCATCGATGAAAACATAGACATGGTTGAAGCCAAAAAGATTACCGATAGATACAACATAGTGCTGGGCGGCAACATCCCCTTAACCTCCATCATGTTGTATGGCAGCCAGCAGGACAACATGAAATACGTGGTAGACCTGTTGGATAAGCTAAATCACCACAACCTGGCCATTGCACCAGGATGCGACATGCCGTACGACGTTCCACCCGAAAACCCCATCGGCATACAGCAAGCCATACGCAACACCGACGAGGTAAGAAAGATGCTGGAAAATTACCAGGGTACACAGCTGGACATTGAGGTTGAGCTGCCCGACTATGAAAACCTTGAAAAGCCGCTTATCGAGGTCTTCACACTGGATTCGGCTACCTGCGCTGCCTGTACCTACATGGTGAACGCCGTAAAAATCGCTAAAGAACACTTTGGCGACAAGATAGACTGGGTGGAACACAAGTTTACCACCCGCGAAGGTATAGCCCGCATCAAGAAGATGGGCATAAAGAATCTCCCGTGCATATACATCAACGGCAAGCTCAAGTATTCATCCATAATACCCAGCAGGAATGATTTGTTCAGAAGTATTGAGGAGTGTCTAAAATGAGTCGCAAGATATCGGTATATTTGATCACCGGTTTTCTGGGAGCGGGTAAGACCACGCTTTTAAAAAACCTGCTGGAATTTAGCCAAAATAAAAAGATAGGCATAATAATGAATGAGTTTGGCAGTGTGGGCATAGACGGTACACTGGTCAAAAAGGAAGGCATAGACCTGATCGAAATAAATAATGGCTCTATTTTTTGCAGCTGCCTTGCCTCCACTTTTGCCGAAGGGCTGATCGCAATGGCCAGCACCCCCATCGAGTGGCTGTTTATCGAAAGCTCAGGGTTTTCGGACCCATCGGGGATGGAAAAAATCCTTTACGATATACAACCAAAAACCGGCGATATCTACGATTTTAGAGGCACCATATGCATAGTCGACGCCACCTCGTTTATAGAGCTGTCACAGACGCTGGAGGTTGCACGCAAACAGATAGAATACAGCCACTTGATAGTGATAAACAAGGCGGATCTGGTGGATTCTGCGAGGCTCAACAGTGTGGAGGAAAGCATTCGCAGCTTAAATCCTGTCGCCCCCATAGTAACCACCTCTTACGGCAGATTGGATTACACCTGGTTGCAGCAAAATCTTGAAGATTTTCCGCTACCTCCAGCAACTTCCAACCTCAATTGTCCGTCCAACAGGCCAAAAACCCTGCTTCTTGAAGCCGATGGAGTATTTGAGAGGGAAAAGCTAAAGGGCTTTTTGCAAAGCCTTTCGGATTTCGCATTCAGAATAAAAGGATTTTTTAAGCTAAATGAAGGATGGCATTATGTGGACGGAGTAAATACTGCTATCTCTATAACGCCTATTAACATAGAGCGTAACATCTCACAGCTGGTAGTAATTTTAAAGACAAGGCAGCCGGTGATGGATACTATACAAAAAAGCTGGAAAAGGCATTTCAGCAACGAATTGCATATTAAGTGAACTATCAACCACATATGGAGATGGGACTTCATGAGGAATAAAGTAGCTTATCTCCATTTCGTTGAAGATGGAGTCTCTTTCCGTGTTTTTTGATAAAACAAAAAGAGGGCGTTTGACCTCCTTAAAACGCCCTCTTTTTATTACGCTACAAAAGTCTTTGCCAGATCAGCAGCCGATGCGGCATCGGGCGCATAGCCGTCAGCACCGATCTCATCAGCAAACTTCTGCGTGACCGGAGCCCCTCCTACCATAATCTTCACCTGGTCCCTTAATCCTGCTGCCTTCAAGGCCTCAATGGTATCCTTCATGGCCGGCATGGTGGTAGTGAGCAGCGCCGACATGGCAACGATACAGCCTGGCCCTGCAGCTTTTGCTGCATCGACGAATTTTTCGGGCGAAACGTCGATGCCAAGGTCGGTTACCTCAAATCCCGCCCCTTCAAGCATCATGGCAACCAGATTCTTCCCAATGTCGTGTAGATCGCCCTTCACGGTACCAATGACTACCTTTCCCATCGGCTTTACATCCCGTTCGGCCAGCAAGGGCTTTAAGATATTCAGTCCGGCGTACATAGCGCGAGCAGCGATGAGCACCTCTGGAACGTATATCTCGTTATTCTTGAACAGCTCACCTATCTCGCTCATTCCCACTATGAGCGCCTTATTCACAATATCCTCGGGGTTTACCCCCTCTGCCAGCGCTGCCTCGACCATTTCCTTCACCTTTGGAGCATTGCCGGCTTTCAAAGCATCAGCGATTGCCCTAAAATCAGCCATTTATTTAAATCCCCCTTCCCCCCTATTAAATATCACGATTTCATCGTCTCAACGATGCATGTCTGGTTCCCGCCATGTACATGCTTTCAAAGCTTACATTTTAAATTATAACAGGTTTAGCTAAAGCTGTACCGGTTAAATCTTGTGAATATGGGTAAAATCTTGTCAATACTATTCTAGAAATTCTTCCTGTATTGTCCAGGGGATATGCCGACGTATTTCTTGAACACCTTGCTGAAATAGCTGGCATCTTCATAGCCCACCTGAGATGCAATGGCTACAATAGAGAGCGATGTATCCTTGAGCAACTTTTTGGCCTCTTCCATTCTCACCATGGTCAAATATTCTAAAAACGTTATGTTAAGTTCCTCCTTAAATAAGTGGCTGAGATAATAAGGGCTTATATACACATTTCGCGCCACATCCTCAAGGGTGATATCTTTATTATAATTCTCACGAATATACTTTAAAGCCTCACCAAGGCTTTTGGCATTGCGAACTTTTTTGGTTTCGTACACGGTATCCATGAAGGTATCCAGCACCTTCACAACCCAGTGGCACACCTCATCAATGCTGTTCATCTGCGATAGTTCGGAAATGAAGTTGTAATTTAGGCCCAACAGCTTTTCCAGGCTGGCGCCACCTTCTACCGCTGCCCTCGATATGACAACAACCAGCTCCAATATCCTGGCCTTCATGAGGTCCATATTTCCAGCCGTACGGAAGAATATATCCCCCAGCAGGTCATTTAGAATCTCCTTTGCACCGGTACGGTTTCCCAGCCTGACCTTGCTTAAAAGCTCCTGTTCTTTGTCTATAGGATACATTGGCTCCTGAGCCTTGGCTTCAAGCGCCTTGATGGTCTCCTCGGCTCGCTTTCTCTCAAATATCGCTTCGGCCAGCTTTGCCTGCTGTTCATTGAGCTCCTTCCTGTACTGCAGCGTAAGCATACCGGTTTTTGCAATGTGATTGGCCACTATGAAGATGAGCCGGGCCGCTGCCTGTACGCTCCTGCTTGATAGCATCTTGACCTGCCTGCTGGCCACCACCAGGGCTTCACGGTTGATGTTGAGGTCCCGGGTTAGATTCAAAAACTCCTGAAGGGCAATCTCATCCCATTCCCACATGATGACAGGTCCACACGAGATGCTGCCAAGGTATATGTCCTTGAACATTATAGGGGCAGCAAACTCTATCAGCCCAGCATGACACCGAAAGATATAGGGCTCACCCAGCTGCGCCGCCTGCTTTCCCGCATAGCTCATGGACTGATTACACCGCTTAAGGCCCTCGGGATCAGAGCGCACTATTTTACAGAACGGGCACTGGCCTTCGTATTCATCCGGAACAACGATGGGCTCACCTTTAGCGTTTGCGCATATCGCCCCCAGCCCCGTGGCCAGCACAAAGCAGTTGAGTATGCCCTTCAATTCCTTTACATCGATAACGTCCTCGATGCTGATATTTTCCATGTCATAAATTTTACTGTCGTACTCAGCCACCCCACAATCCCCCTGTTAAAACCGGCTTAATTTGTTTAATTGCAATTTTAATAAACTCTCGTACTCGCCCTGTTTAAACTCTAATATCATTTCACAGTAAACGACAGCATCTCCTTAAGCATTACCTGCATCTGCCGGTTCTACCCCACCTTCACCAGGAGCCCCCTGAACCTTCTGATCATCCTCCACTGTTTCTGGACTGTCCTGCCCATTACCCGGAGTTTCTTGATTATCATCAGGTACCTGAGAATTGCCTTCATCATTTTCCGGCACTTGGCTGCCATTTGATCCGTCTGTAGCATCCTGTGGCGGAGAACTATTGCCTTCTTCTTTTTGTTGTTCCATGGCATTGAATATGGCCTCAGCCTGTTTTTTCAATTCGGCCGTTTTATTCATAATATCTTGGACGTTTTGGCCTTTTAATGCTTCATTTACGCTTGCAATTGATGCCTCAATCCTTTGCCTGTCTTGGGGGGATAGTCTGTCGCCCTTTTCTTCAATCTGCGCGGTGACCCACTGTATTACTTGCTGAGCGTCCTTTCGGGCTTTTGCAAGGACCTGCTCATGTGCCTTTCTCTCCTCATCCTCTTTCTTGCGCTGTTCAAATATTTGAGAGAGGTTATCTATATAATTTTTTAACTCTCTTGTTGCCGTCTTGATAGATGCCGTATCTTCAACATCTATGCTTTGGCGCACTTTACCAATGCGCGACTCAACGCCGGCCTTTTCTTCCTCCTTTATATATGCAGAATACGTAGACATAACCTCTTGCGCTTTGTCTATCACATCATTGGCTTCACTGATAGCCGCTGCAAGCGCTTTGAGCTTCTCCTCCAGTTCCCTCTTTATATACCTTACATCATCTTTGGGGTCTATCTCTATTTCAACGCCAAATATCTCCTTTACAAGGTCTTTTTTCCCGTACTGATTTACTCCCCAGTAGCCTATCCCGTCAATATTGAGAAAATCACCGGGTATGCTGTAAGTATGGATGTTTGAAAGGTCCAGCTTCATCCCAAAAACTCCCAAAGCAGCAATCTGCTTTGCGTTTAAATTGGTATAAACTTTGCTCTTTAACACTTCATAATATTTCGAAACATTAAGGAGCTGTTTTGAAGACTTGAGCTGATCAAACATGGCCAGCAGCATCTTTTGCTGGTTCTTAACTCTCTGGATGTCTCCCCAGGGGAAATGCCTGTTCCTGCAGTAATCCAGTACCTGCTGTCCATTGAGCCGTTGCAGCCCAGGCTTTAGCTCCCTTCCTCCTATTTTGACGGGAACGTCCACCTCAAATTCCACACCGCCCATGATGTCGACTATCTCTACAAAGGCGTTCATATCAATCCCAACGTAATAGTGTATGGGAATTCCGCCCAAAAAGTCGCTCACCGTTTCTGTGGTTCTCTCAAAACCCCTGCCGTTAAACCCGCCACCCCATACAAAGGCGGTGTTGATCCTATCCCTCTGTTGTCTTCCAGGTATCTTAACATAGCTGTCCCTAGGAATTGAGATGAGATACACCTGATTGGCTTGAAAGTCAATGGACAATAAAATGATTGTATCGGTTCTGAATGCTCTCATGGTCTCATAGCGTTCTTGATCCGCATCCAACCCAAGCAAGAGAATGTTTATTCTGTCCTCATCAAAACGGTACTGCTCTTCTGGCTGCTGGATGTGCACAGAAACTTCTTTATCGTTTTGTGCAGGGCTGTTGTTATCCACATCTTCTTCGGTATGCGGCTGCGTTTCAAACAGGGTCTCGGGATTGAGAACCTGATAGATAGTGTAGGCTACATAAGACACTCCCGACACCAGAAGCAGGGCAATTAAAATTAATGCCTTCCTTTTCATGAGAGGCGCCATCCTTTCGCACATCATTTCAATTCTATATTATACATTATTATCTCCCATTCTGTCTTTACATTTAAACAACAAATTGTTTACCGTTGTATTAAATGTTATGCATAAGTTTACCGTCTATTGCCCTGCGGCTATCCTTATCATGGCCTGGTGCTCGACATCCACCTGCCCGTCTTTGTGGCGCACGCTGTTCAAAAAATGAATATCGAAGTGTCCATCTGCTCCATTTCCCTTTATCTTATCGTAATTTATCCCTGGCCCATAATCACCGCTTCTCCAGCTCACATAGGCTCCATCGGGTGCCGAATCCAAACCCGCATGTAGCGCCGCAGTGGCAGAAGCAGCCAGCTTGCGCCCGTTTATCAGCACCAGCACCGGGCGCCTTGCCCAGTAGTTTACGGCACCGTTTGCCAGCCTCTCATACTTCTCCCAGATGCTCTTCATTATGCGAGTATCCTCGTAAGTCAGCGGTTCTACATCGGCATGCCCCGTTCCATATGTCCTTACCACTTTAAAGCTGATGCCGGTATAAAAATCCACTACGGTTGCCGTGGAATTGAGCGGAAAAACGTACTGGGCTTCCTCCCACCAGTCCAGCAGCTCGCCATATTGAGGTCCAGGTGTAGGCTTCACAGATATATCCTTCTTGGGAATCTTTAATACCTGGCCTACATACAGCACAGCCGAAGTAGTTATGCCATTGGCCTGGGCAATGTCCTGAACAGGCACACCGTACTTGTATGACAGGTTCCACAGGGTGTCGCCCTTAACTACGGTGTGGGTTATGTATGTAACCCTTGGTGCATCTATAGGTGCACCGCCCCGGGGAATGATGATTTTCTGCCCTGGATAAATTACAGTCGAGCTGGTCATATTGTTAGCTGCACATAGCTCGTCCAGCGAAACCCCGAAACGCTGGCTGATCTTCCACAGGGAGTCACCCGGTTGTACAATATAAACGCTGGTAGTGTCGCCCCGTGAAGGAGTCGAGCCGGCCAGGAGCTTATTCATGACGCCGCGGGTAATAGGGCCTATGATGCCGTCAGCAGCCAGCCCGTTTGCCCTTTGAAAAGCCTTTACAGCCGTCTCGGTTATACTGCCAAAGTAACCTGTGATCTGAGGGTATGTAAAAAAGCCCAGGTCCTTGAGAAGGCGCTGCACAACGGCCACATCTTCGCCGCTCATCCCCTTTCTCAAATCCCTGGTAAGCTGATACCCTGCAGCTGAAGCCTGCGAAACAGCCACACACATGAACAAAATGAGGGTTAAGGCCGCAACTACCGACAATGCAAGCTTTTTTGTAAACACACTCTCTTCCCCCCTCTCCCAGATAATTGAAATGATGTGCTAAAAAGGATGGCTTGTATCTTAGTGTAAGTATATTATAACCTGGTCGAGGGAGAATCTTCTAGTTGAAAAATATGGTATATGAAACGCCAATGCTCACTATAATAATGTCACAACCACGAGATAATGTTAACCACAAGCATATTTAGATGGAAATCGACATTCACACTTGAACAAATCGCCTGGACCAGCTGACGACTTGCTATCAAATCAACCGCGAGTCTGTGACATAATCTCCCTCTCCTTTTCCTCCATAAACTGGTTTGTGTACAGCCTGTAATAGTACCCCCTTCGCCTGAGCAGCTCGAAATGGGTGCCCTGCTCAACCACACGCCCATTGCGAATCACCAGTATGCGATCAGCTGACCTTATGGTTGACAAACGGTGGGCTATCACGAAGCTGGTCCTGCCACGGAGCACCTTTTGTATGGCATTCTGGATGATTTGCTCGGTTTCGGTATCCACCGAAGAGGTGGCCTCGTCCAATACAAATATCCTGGGGTTGGCCAGAACGGCACGGGCAAACGAGATGAGCTGCTTTTGGCCAGTGGACAGCCTGTTTCCACCTTCGCCTACTTCGGTATCATATCCTTTCTCGAGCCTCATGATAAAATCGTGGGCATTGACCAGCTTGGCGGCTTCTATCACCTCTTCATCGCTGGCATCCAGCCTCCCGTACCTTATATTCTCCTTTACGGTTCCGCTGAACAGGTGAGGAGTCTGAAGCACATACCCTATGTTGGATTGCAGCCACAGCTGGGAACGCTTGCGGTAATCCACCCCATCAATCCTGACCTCACCTTCAGTAGGCTCATAAAAGCGGCACAGCAGATTTACGATGGTGCTCTTGCCGGCCCCCGTCTCACCTACCAGAGCAATGGTTTCCCCTGCTTTCACCTCCAGATTAAAATC
Organism: Caldicoprobacter algeriensis; assembly: GCF_023838525.1. Taxonomy (GTDB): domain Bacteria; phylum Bacillota; class Clostridia; order Caldicoprobacterales; family Caldicoprobacteraceae; genus Caldicoprobacter; species Caldicoprobacter algeriensis. The sequence continues at coordinate 32,407 of NZ_JAHUQD010000016.1, read as the reverse complement.
TTTAAGCACTTCCTCTCCCTCTTTATACGAGAAGGATACGTTGTGGAAAGTCACATCCCCTTTTATGGGCGGCCAGTTCTCCTTTTTAGGGGTGAACAGATCGCCGTATTTTTCGATAACCTCCGGCGAGTCCTTAACATCAGGCTGGGTTTCCAGCATGGAAAAAACCCTTTCTGCTGAAGCCTGAGAATTTTGCAGCTCAGCAAATATTCGGGCCAGCTCGCGGATGGGCTCAAAGAATTGCATGGTATAGTTTATAAACGCCACTAAAGTGCCGTAGCTGATGGATTTCCCAATGACGCCCTCGCCCCCCAGCCACAGAACCAGCCCGGTTCCAATGCTGCCCAGAGCCATTACAACCGGCATATAAATGGATGACACCACAACCGCTCGAACCGACGAATGCCTCATCCTTTCGGTGAGCTCTTTAAACTCCCTCAGGTTTTCCTCTTCCCTGGCAAGGGTCTTGGTGGTCTTGGCCCCCATTATCCCCTCGTTAAAAGCCCCGGTGATCTGGGAGTTGATCCTGCGCACCTGACGGTAAGCCATCAATATTACTCTCTGGAAATAAATGCTGACCGCCGCTAAAATCGGCACCACCGACAGGGTGATGAGGGCCAGCCTCCAGTTCAAATAAAGCATGACCCCTGTTGTAGCCACCATCATGGCGCTCCCCCACATCAGGTCCACAAGGCCCCAGGCAACCGTTTCGCCCAGGCGCTGGATGTCGGAGGTCATCCTGGCCATGATCCAGCCGACCGGAGTCTTATCAAAATACGAAAATGACAGCTCCTGCAGCTTTTTAAAGCCCATCTTCCTGATATCATAACACAGGCCAGTCTCAATCCGACCGGCAATGCATATAAGCATCCATACGTTGAAAGCTTGAATCGAGATCAGCATCACATTAATTAAAGCAAAAATCCAAAGTCCATCCAGTTTCCCCGGCACAATAAAGTTATCAACTGCATACCTGTTCATGAGCGGAAAGACGGCATCAATGCCGCCCGACGCTGCCATAACGGCCGCCAGAAGCAGCAAGTCCCTTCTATAAGGCCAAGCATAACGTATCAGCTTTTTCCACAAATCCATGTTAAACGGCTGGGTATATTCCTGTTCCTGGTAGGTGCTCATTCACATCACTCCCCTCTCCTGTGCTGGATACTCGAGGTCTTTGTACTCATCTGCCAGCTCCTCTTCCAGCCTGCTCTGCAAAGCCCATATCCGCTGGTATAGGCCTGGCTGCCTGATGAGCTCTTCATGGGTACCTGATTGAATCAGCCGTCCCTGATCCAGCACCAGTATCAAATCCGCTTCAGCCAGGGTGGTGATGCGATGGGATATAATAAATGTGGTTATCCCCTTCCGCCTTTCCTTCAAAGCCCTGCGGATGGCTGCATCGGTTTCGGTATCCACAGCGCTGAGAGAATCATCGAAGATCAATATGGAGCTGTTCCTGACAAGCGCTCTGGCAATTGCAACCCTCTGCTTCTGCCCTCCAGAGAGGGTTACACCCCTCTCGCCCACCAGCGTATCATAGCCCTCTTCAAATTGCTGTATGACATCGCTGAGGGCGGCCACTCGCATTGCTTCCAATATTTCTGCCTCAGTAACATCGCTTCTTCCCAAAGCTACGTTTTCCTTTATCGTCCTGGAGAACAGGAAAGGCTCCTGAAGCACGATCCCGATATTCTGGCGCAGCCATTTCTTGTTTATCTTTTTAAGCTCAACTCCGCCGATGGTGATGGAGCCCCGCTGATAGTCATATAACCTCAAAAGCAGATGTACCAGCGATGACTTTCCCGAACCGGTAGGACCAAGAATGGCAACAGTTTGCCCCTTTTTCACCTTAAAGGATATATCCTGGAGCACAGGATGCCCTTTTTCATACTCAAAATACACGTTTTTAAATTCGATATCGGCATTGAGGTCAGGGGTGAGCCCATCCTCGTCCATATCCTCCCTTGGCTTATCAAGCAGCTCTTTAATCCTCGTCAAAGAAATCTGAGCCCGGCCCATGTCGGTCAGTATCCTGCCCATCTGGCGAACAGGCCACAGCAGCATACCCTCATAGCTCATAAAGGTCAGCAAAGTCCCTAGCGTCATGGTACCCCGTGATGCCCAGTAGACACCTGTAACCATTACTATTACCATCTGAACCATGATAAGGAAATCCGAAAGCGCCCAGTAATTGGCCATCAACCGTACCAAGCGATACGATAAATCCCTGTACTCCCTGTTTTTGCCATCAAACTTTTCAACCTCGTAAGCCTGTCGCCCAAAGGCCTTTACAACCCTTATCCCCGTCAAGTTTTCCTGCAAAACGGTAGTCAATTTTCCCTCGGCCTCATCAGCCAGACGAAAAGCCTCCTTTACTTTTGAGAAAAACACATAGGAAAAGGCAAGTATGACGGGGACTACAGCCATGGAAATGAAGGTCATCTTTACATTAAGGCTGAACATTATGGTCAAAGCCATGACAAGCAGAAACCCCGTCCTCCCAATTTCTACCATTTGAACAGCCAAAAAACGCCTTATGGTTTCCACATCAGAAGTGCAGCGCTGTACCCAGTCGCCGGTCTCAGCCTTCACATGCTCATCATAGGGCAAATTCTGAAGATGGTCGTAAAGCAGGTCCCTCAAATTCCTTGCCATGGACTCGGAAGCCTGTGCCGTCCATTTGCCCCTTACATACATCGCCGCTCCGTTTATCAGGCTTATAGCCAGCAAAGCCACGCCGCATACCCAAAGGTTGTGCGCTAGAGCATCTCTACCCCCTAAACGCAGTACAGCATCCTCCACCCAGCCAGGCACATCCATTGGCTTATCGCCAATGATGGAATCCACTGTGGTCCTTATAACCAGCGTCGGTATAAGGGAAAGCAGAGCAGAAAAGGCTGTAGCAACCACAGCACCTGCATACCGCATTCTGTTTCCCCTCATGAGGTCCCACAGCAACCCCCATCTGTTAAACATCATCCCACTCCTCTGGTTTTGAATACATCTCCTCTCCGGTTAATTGTTACCTGAAATTCATCTCCCCAGATGGTGAATGCATCATTTAAACAGCCTGAAAAACCAGTTTCGCCTTATGACAACAGCCTTGTGAGGACATAGCTCTTGGCAGCAATAACAGCGAATACAGGCATTCAAATCAATGCGTGGCTTTCCCTCCGCCATTTTTATGGCCTTGGGTGGGCAATACCTGGCACAATCGCCACATCCGGCACACGCCTCATACCTTATCATAGGATGAGGGCCCAAATAGAACTTCAAAAATTCCGAAACCCTGTTGTTGCTTTCAAGGGCTCTCACCAGAAAGCCCAGCTTTTTGGAATCGGGCAGCTTAAAGTCAGACACATAGAGCTCATCAAACGAATCCCCTATAATCTCCATATCCTCCAGCTTGCTGCTGCACAGACCCCGTTCCTCAGCCCGCTGCACAGTGCATATCCTTTCAACCGGCAGTCCTACCAACGCGGCCGAAACCACATCCAGGGCATAAGGGCTTGGGCTCATGAGCAATACCCCTACATGGCGCGGCCTGCCGGCCGATGGGCCATTGCCCTCCATTCCCTCTATCCCATCCATCACTGAAAGGACGGGCTTTACGTAGGTACATATATCGACAAGCAAATCTGAAAACTCTTCAAGCCTCTTCATGCGCAGGTGGTATTCCGCCTTGGTCATGCCCGGGATGACGCCAAAAAGGTTTTTGACTGCGCCGGTAAACAGGGTCAGCTCGTGGGTCTTTAGCTTTGCCAGGGATATGACGGCATCCACATCCTGCAACACCTTTATCACCGTTATGCGCTTTGCCACCTTGCCCTCAGGGTGGCTGACCTCAACTATATCGGTGTTGTAATTGAGCAGAGCCCCCGTCCTCTCATGTACCTCTTCCATACCACAGACCCTGTATATGCCTTTTAAAACCCTTTCGGTGTACAGTCCCCCGGGGCTGTCGGCAATTATAGGTATAGCCCCTACCGACTGCACAGCCCTCACCACAGCCTCCACCACAGCAGGGTGCACCGTCACGGCCTCCTCGGGCTTTTTCCTGGACAGCAGGTTGCACTTTAGCAAAACCCTCATCCCGGGCTTTATATACCTTTCAATGCCGCCCAGCAGCTCCACAGCCCGTTTCACAGCGTTCTGTACTTCCTGGCGGTCATAGCTCTCGCACCTGGCCAGCGCTACCGGTCCGTATTTCATAATATACGAGCGCAGGAGACTCCATCTTCTTCAAGATGGAGAGGAATGCGCTCTTCCCTCCTTTCTAACATTAACGTCTTTGCCCTCTCTATAAGTCTTAACTTGCTATGTTTTGCACTGTCATGTATCTTCTCACCTGAAAGACTTCTTACAGCAAAATACCCGCTACTCCTTAAACCTGCTATTATCCCAACCTTGCCTTTGAAATTACATACACCATACGCGGTAAGCCTCCTTACGGAGTTAGGTGCTCATCGCCAATGTTAGACAGGCTTATCAGGCACAGGTCACTATCCCTACCCCTCAGGACTGTTTAAACCTGTACGACAGAATTAACTGATGCTTCTTACAGCGAAAAAATACCAGAGAAAAAATACCAGATATGATGACTTCAGATATGGTTCTAATTTTATCCAGCGTCAATTTTCAAGTACACAGGTCAAAACAATTCCCATAACACAAATAATTCCCTTACATTCCACGCTCTTCACCATAAAAGAGCACCCCATACGCTGGACCTTGATGAAGACCCTCTATATACATAACCATTTTACCGTATTTCCTCTGCCCAATCCACAGGCCCAGCACAAAGATTATAACGATAAGCGCCCATACAACCGCTTTATCTGACAGCCTGCGCTCTCTGTACAACCCCACAGCATTTGCGGCCAAAAATCCCCCTATCAGGCCTCCTATATGTCCCCAATTGTCAATACCCGGCTGAATAAACCCAAACAGCAGATTGATGCCGATTATGATAAACAAACCCGGTCCAAACGCACGCTGAAACAAGGTGCGCCTCCGTTTGCGGAAGTAAAGCAGAGAACCCATAAGCCCGAATATGGCGCCAGAGGCGCCGGCTGCCGGGTTAGGGCTAAAGAGGTAGCTGAACAGACTACCCATCAGCCCCGACAATACATATATTATTACAAACCGGATTTGCCCGTATAGCTTCTCCACTATCGGCCCGTATACATAGAGGGCATATGAATTGAACAACAGGTGCATGGCCCCGACATGCAGGAACATGGCGGTAAAAAGACGCCAGTACTCCCCTTGAGCAATCAGCTCATTTACCTTGGCACCAAAGTACAGCAGCTGATAGTTTAAACTAATATCAAATACCGTACCTATAAAGCTCATGACAAGCCATACGGCAACATTCAATCCCAGAATTGCATATGTAACATGCGGCGGACCGGGGTCCAGCCGTATATCTCTGTTTTCCCAGCTATCATGTGTTCCGCCCGCGTCCCATTCATCAATCACCTCATACTCTCCCTCTATGATGTCCGGGTCGCGGTCCCATTCATACCTCATGATAACCTCCTTAATCACAGTATCTTTTTCAAAAAGTTGCCTATTCGCTTTATGGCTTCGTTGATGTTGTCTATTGAATAAGCATAGGAACACCTTATAAACCCTTCACCGCTGGCTCCAAAAGCTGTGCCCGGAACCACGGCAACCTTCTGATCCATCAGCAGCTTTTCGCAAAACTCCTCCGACGTCATGCCGGTTTTCTTTATCGATGGAAAAACGTAGAAGGCCCCTTTGGGTTCATAGCATTCCAGGCCTATCTCCCTGAAACCGTTTACCATGACCTTGCGGCGCATGTTGTACTGCTTAACCATGTACTCCACCGAGGCAAAGCCATCTTCGAACCCCTTCCTAAGGGCTTCGATAGCCGCCACCTGGGCCATTATTGGGGCACACAGAGTGGTATACTGATGAATCTTCACCATAGCGCTGATCAACGCGGGATGCCCTGCAGCATATCCTAGCCGCCAACCCGTCATGGCAAAAGCCTTGGAAAAGCCGTTTATGACTACAGTGCGTTCCTTCATATCTGGGAGGCTTGCTATGCTGACATGCCTCTGCCCATATGTCAATTCAGCGTAAATCTCATCGGATATGACTATAATATCAGTGCGGCGCAGTACCTGCGCAATTGCCTCCAAATCGTCGTGCGTCATGATGGCTCCAGTAGGATTGTTGGGATAGGGCAAAATGAGCGCTTTCGTTTTCGGAGTGATCTTCTGCTCCAGCTTGTCAGGGGTCAAACGAAACTCGTCTTCCGGCCTGCACTCCACCGCCACGGCCTTTGCCCCCGCAAAACGAACGCATGGCATATAAGCCACGTATGATGGATCGGGTATCAAAACCTCATCCTCTGGATTGAGGATTGCGCGCAATGCCAAATCTATGGCCTCGCTGGCGCCAACGGTTACCACTATTTCGTTCTTTGGGTTGTACTCCAACCCAAACCGCCTGCTCAAATAGCAGCTTATGGCTTTTCTGAGCTCCGGCATTCCCCAGTTTGAGGTATAACACGTCATCCCCTTTTCCAGGGAATATATACATGCCTCCCGCACGTTCCATGGAGTTACAAAGTCGGGTTCACCCACTCCCAGAGAAATAACACCCTCCATCTCGCTGGCTATATCAAAAAACTTCCGTATGCCTGACGGCGGTACCTCCTTCACCCGCTCGGCTATCATGCTCTCCACGTTCATGGTACGATCACCTGCCTGTAATCTTTTTCTTCATCTTCCAATATAACTCCATCTACTTTGTACTTCTTCAAGACAAAATGCGTGGCCGTGCTAAGCACTGAATCCAGCACCGACAGCTTTTCGGCTACGAAAAAGGCCACCTCCTTCATGGTTCGCCCTTCAATCATTACGGCCAGGTCATAGTCCCCAGACATAAGGTACACCGACTTAACCTCGGGGAACTTGTAAATCCGCTCCGCGATAGCATCAAATCCCTGATCCCTCTGAGGGGTCACCTTTACCTCTATAAGGGCTGTCACGTATTCCCTATCGGTTTTATCCCAGTTGACTATAGTATTGTATTTAACTATAACCTTGTTTTTCTCAAGCTCCTCTATTTTTTGCTTTACGGTCTCCACATCGGTGCCCAGCATCACGGCTATCTCTTCAGGGGTCCTCCTGCTATCCTCATTTAATATTTCAAGAATCTCATTGACCATAAGCCAACCCTCTCCTTCTTTTTATGAAGGTATATTTAAATAATTGTATCACCTGTTTATCCTTTACGTCAATACGCGTCGCAGCCCCTTGGGATAATAATTCTTCAGCATACCATCCGACAGCTTACCCCACCCCAAGGAATAGCCATCCACGGTTACCAGCACCCATCCCTTTCCATCAAACCCTATAAGGGTAAACCCCTCCAGATACTGCATTACCTCTCTTGAATCGCTTGAAAAGTCAATGGTTTGTGCTACAGATTCCTTCCTGGAGGACATGGCCAGCGCATGTCCTGGTATAAACCTTCCCTTCTTGATGGTCCCCAGCCTTAAACCCGGCCGCAATACCTTAAGCCCGCTTAAATCCGGAAGGGAAGGCGGTATCCAGTACAGCTGATCCTTATGCACATAAAGATGATCTTCTATGAACTCCCTCATATACTCCTTCATAAAACACTCATACTCAACCGGCGGCTTGCTTATTCCTCTGCGTTTATAGAAAAGGGGTAAGCTGCTTGCACCGCCATCTGCCCTCTTTTCAAATAACGCCATAAAATGCCCTTCGCCCTTTATCTTATGCGGCCAAAGCCGGTAAGTCTTCACAAGTTCCGGACTTCCGTTTACCCATTCGGGTACTCCCCTGTCAAACCACTTGAAGTAAACATCCTCCACCAGCGAAAAATCAGGGTGCTCCTTTAAAAACCAGTCCACCACTCCCTCGTTTTCTTCTGGAGAAAAGGTGCAGGTTGAATACACCATTCTCCCACCCGGGGCCAGCATTTCGGCTGCATGCTTTAATATGCTCTTTTGTCTCACGCTGATTCTATCGGGGAGGGTATAAGACCACACCGAGCACATATCCGGCCTCTTTCGAAACATGCCCTCACCTGAACATGGGGCATCCACCAGTATGCGGTCAAAGTAGTTCTTGAACACCGCCGCCAGCCTACCCGGCGTCTCCTGGGTAATGGCGGCATTCCTGACGCCCAGCCTCTCCAAATTTTCACCCAGCACTATAACGCGTGAGGCGTCGATTTCGTTAGACAGCAAGAAACCCTCACCCTTTAGCCGTGCAGCTATCTGGAATGATTTCCCACCAGGTGCGGCGCACAAATCGAGCACTTTGTGTCCCGGCCTTACCCCTAAAAGCTCAGCCGGCGCCATGGCACTGGGCTCCTGAATGTAATACAGCCCGGCATAGTAGTAAGGGTGCTTTCCCGGGCGATCTTCATCACCGTAGTAAAAGCCGCCTTCCGCCCATGGAACGGGCTGCAGCTCAAAAGGAGCAAGGGACAAAAAATCCTCTATGGTGATCTTTAAGGTATTTACCCTTAAGCCCTGGTAAGGCGGATTTTTAAAACAGCCCATAAACCTTGGATATTCCGGGCCCAGCAGGCCCTTCATTTTATCTACAAAAGCCTCAGGCAAATTGCTCACTTTTTCGCATCATCTCCTTCAAATAAGCCTGCGATGGCTTTAAGCTGGTCTTTGGTAAAACCTTTGGCTTTAAGCGGCTCAATTATGTCCCTCTCCCTGCTGGGGACATACGCTTTTATTATGGTACACTCCCCTTTAATCATATAATCTCCTAGACAGGCAGGTATAAGTACCGAATCCCCGGCTTTGAAAGGCTGGCTTCCCTGGCTGTACACTATCTCGCCCTGCCCCTCCACCGCCGTTAACGTAAAGAATTTAGACCCATCGGCCGTCTCCTTCATACAGCCATGGCACTCCAGCTTTTGAGCGGCGAAATAGCTGCAGGCCACATAGTATGTACGCCTGCCGCCTTCTTCTTCAACGGACAGCCCGGGCAGCTTGTCCTTTGCAAGCCTTCCACTGAAATCTATCACGTCCAGTGCTTTGTCCACATGGAGCGTTCTGGGCTTACCATCATCTCCGAGTCGGTTCCAGTCATACACCCTGTATGTGGTATCGGAATTCTGCTGAATCTCGCATATAAGAATTCCCGGCCCTATGGCGTGCACTACCCCTGCCGGTATATACAGCACGTCTCCGGCCTGCACTTCAACGCTTCTTAAATACTTCTCCAACTGTCCAGCCCTTACTGCCTCCTCAAATTCTCGCCTGGTGGTTCCCGGCACAAGGCCGTAAATCAGGCTGGCACCAGGCTGCGCATGGATGATATACCACATCTCTGTTTTACCCGGTTGACCTCCCTCGTGCAATGCCGCATACTCATCGTCAGGATGCACCTGCACAGAGAGGAACTCTGTAGCATCAAGAAGCTTTATGAGCAAAGGGAACTCATTCCCAAACCTCTTTTGCACCTCTTGTCCTAACAGCTGGCTTCCATAGGAATCAATGAGCTGCCTCAAGGTCATTCCCTTGAGAGGGCCGTTGGCCACCACGCTGGTACCGTTCGGATGGCAGGCCACATCCCAGCTTTCCCCTATCTTGTCGGATGGAAGCTTCCTACCATATTTCTCTTGAAGGGTACTACCACCCCATATCTTCTCCTTTAATATGGGATCAAACAGCAAAGGATACAGCATCATACTCTCCCCCCGCTTATTACTTCGCATTTTATCACAAAAATTTTGCCGGCCAGTCACCCTTTTATTATAACGATTTAAGGCCAAAAAATGAAGGACAATGTTTCAAACAAAAAACTTCCGGTTGAACCCGGAAGCGTGAGTACCAATTCAAGATGCAAATGTTTAGTTTTCCTGGCCTTGTTCTCACTCTGACATTTCGTCCGACGGCGAATCGGTGCTGTTTTCAGTTGACGGCGCACTGCCATTGCCCACATCGTTGGCAGGCTGCCCATCCGGTTTTTGCGTCCCCAAAGGAGTTTGAGCCTCTGGAACCGCCTCTTCAGGAGGTTTTGGAGGTCCTACCCTTTTCTTGCCCACAATCCTAGGATAATTGCTGTATGCCTCTTTGACCCTCTTGATTTCCTTTCCGTCCTTGTAATACACGCGATAGGTCTGAACCTTGATGCCCGGCCTGGACTCGTATTCTATAATCTCTTCGCCGGGCTTCAAGGTATTGTCCTGCACCACTTTTTCGGGTGGCTTTTCGGTCCGCTGCAATATTACCGACACCACCTCTATCTTATCGTAATCGGAGGGCGCCTTGCCATATACTTCAACGTAAAGCCTTCCGCCGCTGATATACCTGTTGAAAAATACCGGCGTGTCCTTGTTGTTTCTGATCTTTAGGTCAAGAGTAGGATAGTTCACTGTAGCATCTTGACCTACTTCCGTATAAGCAGAAGGCCATGAATGATGCCACCGTTCCACTATCTCCAGGTCAGCGCGTACAGCAGCGCCGTATAAAGTAGTGGAGGTCTGGCAATTGCCTCCTCCTGGCTCGTCTACCAGCTTTTTACCTTCTTTGATGACCGGGGCATCCAGATACCCGTGCGCCTTGTCCCTGGGGCCTGTTGCCTCGTTAAATGAGAACACTTCCCCTGGATCGAGGCGAAGCCCATCAAAGCTCTTGGAAGAAAGGGTTATATTATGAATTCTCTCAGGGGTACCACTTAACTTGGTGGAATAAACGGCAATCCTGCTGGTCCAGGTTTTGACCTCCTCCAGAGTATATTTAGGGTAAAGCGTTTGAACTGGGATCTCATAAGGAGTAAAGTCCCTCGCATCCACCTTAGCATTTATATCGGCCATAACCTGTTCAATCAGCATCCCTTTTCCTATGACCTCTTTCGTGAATGTAAACTTTTGTTTGCTATCGGGATGAAACTCGATCTGGGCATCTACGGGCTGGACGTTTATTTGCTGAGCGATTGCCTCCAGCTCGTCCTTGAGAAGAGAGACGTCATAGGTCAAAGCAGTGGTAAAATGTCGCCCTTTTTTACCAGCTTCATATATCTCCATAAGCCGCTCAAAGATGTTGCCCCGCCGTCCCACCTGATAGGCTTCTTCCACAACATCCTCTATGTTGAAACTGGCACCGATATCCCGGTAGCTGTATTCCCATTGGTGCTCTCCATGCCGCAGTATTAACTTCATCTCATCCAGTTCAGGTTGACGAAGGTCACGGATGGCTTTCAGCCCTTCCTCAAACGTCAACCCTTGCAATGATAGGCCGTCAACCGTCACTCCAGGATAAAATTCGTCGCTGTTTAAAATGTGATAGGCATAAGCACCCGCTCCCAAAACCACCAAAAAAATGACGGTGAAAATCATCATCAATATCGCTTTGTACATTGCATCTTTTTTCTTCCGCTGTACAGCCTTTCTCCGCACCGCTTCTCGCTTAGACTGAGTTGTGGATTGCATCCATCTTACCTCCGCTCATTACAGGGGCCTACCCATTTATTTTTATATTTATACCATTTACCACTTTGTTTTTCACACAATCAATTTATATAGTAGAATAACCTCAAGCAGAAGTAAATATATTATGCGATAAAATAATAAAAGCTTAACAGTCTGAAGCAAAACTGTAAAGTTTTTTAAAACTTTCGTAACAGTTTTACTCCAGGCCTGTCAAGCTTCATTGTTTATATGCGCCCTTTCATACGGCCTCAATATTCATGGTAAGCTCGACAAGCTTTCCCCCCGCTTTTACCTTATCGATAAGCTCATCGGTCACTATATCCCCCTCGACAGCCAGCAATTCTCCACTCTCGCTTATTATCCTTTTAGTCACCCTCTTCCCAAGAAGAAATCGCCTTTGCTTTTGTTCGAACAAAGAAGAGCCCTTATACTTGGATTGCTCATAATCAGCGTTCTCCGCAGACTTGTAAACTTCTTGAGGCAGTCCCTTGCTTGCATCAGCAGCTGCTTCACTAACGCCATTGCTAACAACCAGTATGCCTTTACCATAGGTAACAATTTGGGAGGCATCCAGCTCAAAACTCTTCTGGTTTTCCGCGTGTAGCTCGCATTTTACAACCCTTCCATCTTTCTCATCAAAGTAATATTCTTTCACATTTCCTATGTATTCGCCCTTTTGGGTATAGACCCTGGCACCGGTGAGGCCCATGCCCTGCCTTATCAAATCATGGGCTTCCTTGACCTGCGAAAAAGGCAATATATTTTCCTCGCTCTCTGTGATAACGGCATGGCGCCCTATCCCTAACACCTTATCGAAAGGCAATAGCTTGGCCCCCAAATACCATTCCTCATCTTCAATGATGAGGTATTGTATATTCCCCTCGCAGCAATTAATCAGCAGTTCTCTAACCCTGCCACACTCAATCCCTTCCCTTACGCATATCACCGGCAACCCTTCAACATCATGCATGGCCTTCATATTATCAACCCCGATTACAGCGCTATTGGCATTTTAGCATACTATTTACGACTTTGTTGCATTTATTCTGTAGCACAGGATGTAAAGGCTGTCGCTTAAGTGAACGTTTTCAACTATGACATCATCTGGTAGAACGACGTCAATCGGAGCAAAATTCCAAATGTATTTTATGCCGCAGCTTACCAAAAGTTCGGCCACTTCCTGTGCCTTCTCCTTTGGAGTACAGATCACCCCTATATCTATATTATGGCCTGCCACATAGCTTCTCAAATCATCCACGTCGTAGATCTCGATACCGCGTATGGACATACCTATCAAACGGGGATTGACATCAAACATGGCTCTTATAAAAAAGCCCTCTTTTTCAAAACCGCTGTAATTTGCTAGAGCCTGGCCTAAATTCCCGGCTCCTACCACTATCATGTTGTACTGCCTGTCCAATCCCAGTATTTTCTTAAACTCCTCACACAACTCTGCCACATTATAACCGTACCCCTGTTGCCCAAACCCCCCAAAACAGTTGAAATCCTGCCTAATCTGAGATGCTGTGAGCCCCATTTTCTGCCCCAACTCGCTGGACGATACCCTTTGTACACCATTTTTCTTAAGTTCCATAAGATACCTGTAATATTTGGGCAACCTCCGTATGACTGCCTCAGAAACTGTGCGCCTGCCTCTTTCCATCACAAAATCACCTCCCGAAGGGTTAAACGCCGTTTAAGGCATGTCAATCCCATTATTTCGAAATCATTACCATCAATACCAGTGTAACAAATAATACAGCCAAGTTCAATAGAAAACTACAAAAATAAAGCATTTCCGGCTTATTTCAAAACCGGAAATGCTTTTCCCTCAATCCTTTTCTTCATCCTGTTCCGTGAGAGAGTGGAGGTTTAAAATGGCACGGGAAATATGTTCAGCCATAAGCCTTTCAGCCTCTGCTGCATCCCTTTTCATAATCGCTTCAAAAATGCTCCTATGCTCATTGAGCGACTGATGAGCCCGCATGGGCACCTTTAATGAACCACGCCGTGCCCGTTCCACATACCTGAGCAGGTTGTCCAGCATATGCTTCAATACTTTGCTGTCACTGGCGTCATATATCACGCCGTGAAAGCGCGTATCCAGCTGGGTGAGCTGGTCAAAGTCGTTTTTCCTAGTATAATACTCCATGAGCTCCACGATCTCTTCCAGCTCTTTAAGAGCCTGCTCATCTATGCGCTGGGCTGCCCATCGAGCCGCCAATCCTTCAAGCATGGAACGAATGGTATATATGTCATCTATATCCTGCTGCGAAACCCCGTTTACCACCACCCCCTTGTTGGGGATGGAAATGACCAGCCCTTCCAGCTCCAGCTGCCGGATAGCCTCGCGTATGGGAGTCCTGCTCACCCCCAGCTCGTCGGCCAGCTTGGTCTCAACCAGCGCATCGCCGGGCTTGTAGCGGCCATTCAGTATGGCATCGCGAATATAATTGAACACATATGAATGCAAAGAATATCTCTCAAGCGATTGCATCTTGGCAAATCTCTTCGATTTTGCCACCCTGCTTTCTTCAAATTCTTCCATAATACCTCACTCTCTATGCTTTTTTATTGCCCAGAATTCTTTCGAGTATAATTGAGTAAACCTCCCGCCAGTATGACCTCCTTCAACCTGGGCGACAGGTTTAACCCCACCTTTATCTCCTTATTCTTTGTGAAGTTCTTGACAATGATCACATTACCCTGCCTTATCTGTTCGATGACATTTTCAATAACCAGTCGGTCATCCTGGTCGATGTCATCGTAATCCTTTTCATTTACAAATGTCAAAGGCAATATTCCCGAATTTATAAGGTTTGCCATGTGAATCCTGGCAAAGGACTTTGCTATTACACCTTTTATGCCCAGGTACAACGGCACCAAAGCTGCATGCTCCCTGCTGGAGCCCTGCCCGTAATTGTGCCCAGCCACCAGGAAACCGCCTCCTGCTTTCCTGGCACGCTCCGGAAAATCCTTATCCACCAGGGTGAGGCAATAATCCGCAAGATAAGGTATATTGGACCGGTAAGGAAGCAGCTTGGCATTGGATGGCATAATGTGGTCGGTAGTAATATTATCCTCCATTTTAAGCAGCACTATCCCCTCTACTGTATCGGAAAGCTCCTTGTTGACAGGGAAAGGCTTGATGTTGGGACCACGTACCACCTCTACATGCGTCCCCTCCGGTGCAGGCGGAATGATGCAGTTGTCGTTTATCTCGAAGGTCTCAGGCATTTCAACCTCGGGATACTCGCCTAAGGTACGCGGATCAGTCAGCACGCCGGTCAAGGCAGTAGCAGCCGCCACTTCGGGGCTGGTCAGATAGACCTTTGCGCTTGGAGTTCCACTGCGCCCATAGAAGTTACGGTTGAAGGTTCGCACCGACACCGCATTGGTAGCCGGCGCCTGGCCCATACCGATACACGGCCCGCAGGCACACTCCAGAATGCGCGCACCGGCCGCTATCAAATCTGCCAAAGCTCCGTTGCGTGCCAGCATGGTATAAACCTGCTTGGAACCAGGGGAGATTACCAGGCTGACGTCGGGATGTACCGTCTTGCCCTTCAGCATCTTTGCTACCCGCATCAAATCAAGGTAAGATGAATTGGTACAGCTTCCAATGGCCACCTGATCAACTTTGATAGGTCCCACATTCCTTACGGTATCCACGTTGTCAGGGCTGTGCGGCTGCGCCACCAAGGGCTCCAGCTTGCTCAAATCGACCTCGATCTCCTCATCGTACTGGGCATCAGGGTCAGCCTCCAGAGGAATCCACTCGCACTCACGCCCTTGAGCCCTCATGAAAGCTCTTGTCACCTCATCGCTGGGGAAGATGGATGTGGTGGCACCCAGCTCTGCGCCCATATTGGCTATGGTGGCCCTCTCGGGCACCGTCAACGTGGCAACGCCCTCGCCGGCATATTCCATGATCTTGCCCACGCCGCCTTTGACGGTGAGCCTCCTTAAAAGCTCGAGGATGATGTCTTTGGCGCTTACCCACGGCTGAAGCTTCCCCTTAAGCCAGACCCTGCATACCTTGGGCATGGTGAAGTAATAAGGTCCTCCGGCCATGGCCACCGCCACATCCAGCCCACCGGCTCCGATGGCCAGCATACCGATCCCACCGGCTGTAGGGGTGTGGCTGTCAGAGCCCAGCAGCGTCCACCCCGGTCTCCCGAATCGCTCCAGGTGCACCTGGTGACAGATTCCATTGCCCGGCCGCGAAAAGTATATTCCATATTTGGCCGCTACCGTTTGAATGTACTTGTGGTCATCGGCGTTTTCAAAACCTGTCTGAAGGGTATTGTGATCTATATAAGCCACCGATTTTTTAGTCCTAACGCGGGGTACGCCCATAGCCTCAAACTGAAGATATGCCATGGTTCCAGTCGAATCCTGCGTCAACGTCTGATCAATAGAAATGGCGATCTCCTCTCCCGGTATCATTCTGCCGGATACAAGATGGCTCTCTATGATCTTCTGTACTATATTTTTGCCCATTATCAATCCCCCTTTGCTGGAATTGGAGCCACATACAGCGGTCACATTAATTGTATACAATTATACAGGCTGTGTCAATGAATTTATTGCGAGTAACTCGTTGCTCAACAATTGACAAATTAAAAAAGGGAAAAAAGTTTTATTTTGCCAATTTGTATATTGTGATATAATAAGAAACAAGTCGAAAAATACAGCAAAAAGGAGGATGCATATGGAAGTCCTTGAACGGTTAAAACAAAAAATTATGAAATTTGCCGTAAAGCAACCATTCGTATTTGCAGCCATACTTGCAGTAATATCAGCTGTAATAGAAAAACTGATTGCACCAGATATTGGGATAATCGCCATCATCATTCTATTCTTATTCAAATTGGCCATACTGGAACTCATAGCGTACATATTGATGAAAGCAATACACTCAAAAGTGGAATCCATAGCCTACATAATGGACCGCATAAAAAACAGGGACCTGTCCTACACGGTAGACGTTTCGGAATTTGAAGATATGCAGGCAGTATCAGTCAGTTTCAACAACATGATAACCGACCTAAAATCCATAATGTCCTCATTGAAAAACATCACCAAACGGTTAGTGGACGCAGCCGAGCTTTTAAACAGCAATACCACCAGGGTTAACCAGGCCATCGATGACATATCGGCATCCATGAACGAGATAGCCCACGGGGCATCCGAACAGGCCGCAGAGGCCGAAAGAGGGGTAAGCCTGATAACCAGTCTATCAGAGCAGATCCAAGTGGTATATGAAAATACCAATAAAGTGGTGGAAGACTCCAACAATATGCGCGCATTGAATGAACAGGGGCTTGAAGCAGTCAAAACCCTGCGCGACTCCAACGAGCAAAGCCAGACGGCCGCCGCCAAAGTGCTGGAGTTCATCAATTCGTCGGCCGAGAAATCAAAGAGCATAGGTGAATTCGTCAGCACCATCAACAGCATAGCGGAGCAGACCAACCTGCTGGCCCTCAATGCGGCCATAGAAGCAGCAAGGGCAGGTGAAGCCGGCCGGGGGTTTGCGGTTGTTGCCGACGAGGTCAGAAAGCTGGCCGACGCCACCAAAAAAGCCACCGAACAGGTGGAAGAGATAATGACAAACATCATAGAGGAAGCCGACAGCGCGTCGGTTATAATAGATTCGGTGAGGACCGTCATGGAAAACCAGGTAAAAGCGGTGGACAATACATATGAAGCATTTTACGCCATCGCAAAGGGCATTGAAAACATAATAAGCCGCATAAACAATATAAGTCAATCTATGGCAGCCATAGAAGAGGATAAGAACAAGGTGATCGAAGCCATCCAGAACATCTCGGCGGTCTCTCAGCAGGCTGCTGCCGCTAGCCAGCAAGTGGCGGCCAGCACCACCGAGCAGAGGAGCGTGATAGAGCAAATCGCATCGTACTCAAAAACCTTAAGCGAGCTGTCTCTGGAGCTAAGGAAATACGTCGATGCCTATAAAATATAAAGCAATTGCGCCGGAATCCATATACGGCATGATGCCCGCAATGGTGTTTGGATGTTTGTCCTGGGCTGCCGGTGTGAATGCGCAAAACCCGGTTTCCCGAACAAATACAGGCAAATCGGTTGCAGGCCATAAAAAGTTTTATAGCGATTAATAATAGCTGAAGAACTTTTTGTGTAAAATAAAATGCCCTGGATTTTGCAAAAATGCATCATCCAGGGCATTTCTGCAGTCAACCCCTGATAGATTAACCCGGACTTACAGAACGATCCGGGTTCATGATCACAATCCTGTCTCCTTCCAGCTCAACCTTTACCCTGTTTTTGCCGGTTAACCCCAAGGCCTCAAGATATTCCCGTGGGAGCTGAAGTCGTCCCGCTCTATCGAGAACAGCCAGCTCTTCATGCGTATCCCTACCCACAGTCCCTATATCGTTGCTCAGCTCAGCCAACTCCTCAGCATAGGACTTCCTTCGAATAAACTCGCTGCTTGTCCTGCCATCGCGTATAGCCACCACCCTATCCACCTTTCTGGCGACTTGCCTGTCGTGAGTTACTATAATTATGGTGACGCCAAGAGCGCTGTTTATTTCCCTGAACACGTCCAGTATCTGGGATGCCGTCTTGGTATCCACCGCCCCGGTGGGCTCGTCCGCCAGAAGCAGCTTGGGGTTATTGGCCAGGGCAATGGCGATGGCCACGCGCTGCTGCTCGCCACCCGATAGCTGCTCCAACTTATATTTTTTCCTGTGCGACAATCCTACCATGTCAAGCAGCTCTAATGCCCGTTCCCTTCTGGCCCTGCCGGTCAAGAGCATTGGGAGCTCCACGTTTTCCAGCGCAGTCAAATAGGGTATCAAGTTTCTGGCATTGTTTTGCCATACAAACCCCACAGTCTCCCTCTTATACCTGACCAATTGCTTATCTGTAAGCTTCAGCAAGTCCTCGCCGTTAACAAAAACCTTACCCGCCGAAGGTCGATCCAGCCCACCCAGTATATTAAGGAGGGTGGACTTGCCGCTGCCGCTGTTCCCGATGATGGCCATAAACTCGCCCTTTTCCACCACCAGGTCCAGGCCCTGTAGCGCCACCACCTCGATGTCGGCCACCTTGTATATCTTGACTAAATTGTCGCACACCACCATGTACTTTACCTCTTCATCGCTCATCCACAATCTCTCCATCCTCTAACGTAAATACTCTGTCGGCTATCTCCACCATGCTGGGGTCGTGAGTAGTCATGACCACCGTCAACCCCTCCTTCTCAACCAGGTCTTTGAAAACTTTTACCACCTGCAGGCCAGTATGGGTATCCAGTTCAGCGGTGGGCTCATCGGCAAACACCACCCGCGGGCGATGCGCAATAGCCCTTGCGATGGCCACGCGTTGCTGTTCCCCTCCAGACAGCTCATGAGGTCTGTGGTGCATCCTCTTTTGAAGCCCCACAAATGCAAGGCACTCCTCAGCCCTTTTCTTCCTCTCCTTGGGGTCATAGCCTGCCACCCTCAAGGCAAACTCCACATTTTCATAAGCCGACATCATGGAGATAAGTGCGATAGACTGAAAGACAAACCCCATCTCCTTCTGCCGTACCAGGTCCCGCTTGGATTCCGGCATACCGGTGATCTCGTTGCCGTTGAAGTATATCTTGCCGCTACTTGGTTTATCCAGAGCTCCCAGCAGATTTATGAGGGTGGTTTTGCCAGAACCTGAACGTCCTCTTAGTATGGTCAAAGTGCCTGCTTCTATAGAAATGCTGACGTTCTTCAAGGCGTACACCACTTCCCTGCCAGAAGGAAAACAGCGGCTTACGCCTTCCGTCCTGATTATAACAGGTTTCACCTCAATCACAACCTTTTTAAAGTCAAATGTGCATTTTATCTTTAATGATATACGACATCGTCACATGGCTGTTTTTAATAACGAGAACAACGGCAGTACAGTTATCGATGTTTTCATTTATTTTATATACGACATCGATACCCGTAATTCCTTTTTTTAATGTAATTTATTTATCCAAAAGAAAATGCTACCTTTCAGCCTTTTATCATCAAACCGAAAGGTAGCGTCGTTATCAAGACTAAAGAAAAAATCATTAAAACTTGACCAAGTCATCTATGTCAACGGGCATACCCGTCCTTATGGACTTGTTGGCCGCAATGCCCGTCAATATGGACATGGCGCCGTCTATGTGCGATGCCGCTCTCTTGAAAGGATCTTCAGCGGGAGTACCGAACAAATCATTGAGCATTATGGGGTCAGCTCCGCCATGGCCTCCCTCTCTCTCTTCAATAGGGACGTTGTAGGGTGCACCAAACATAGGAAATACCGTGATGCTCTTCTTCCTTACGGCACCCTCTTCGGTCACATCGCCACCTGCGTTTATATACGTTCTTTCAACCACCGTTACCTGTATACGCCCTTTGTTGCCGTTGAAGGCCACCCTGAAGCCCTCCCATGGCATATATGCATTCAGCGAATAGGTCATTATGGCATTGTTCTTGTAGCGAACCATGACGGCCATGGTATCCTCAATGCTTATACCGTCGCCGAATACGCTCTGGTCTCTCAAGTAACCATCTTCCTTCTCAGCATCCAGGTACATGGCTTTGAGCTGAGGATTCTTATCCAAGTGTATCGCAAAGGGGTCATCCTTAGCAAGTTCGCTGCCGTATGCCCTGTAATAGAACTTGTATATGCCCCGCTTTTCAGCATTCTCACGGCCATAGAACATGAGGTCCCCCATGCTGAATACCGTCTTGGGCTGAGTGTTTAGCCAGAAGTTGACCAGGTCAAAGTGGTGAGTTGCCTTGTGGACAAGCAGCCCACCGCTGTTGCGCTTATCCCTGTGCCAACGCCTGAAGTAGTCGGCGCCATGGTGGATATCGAGCAACCACTCAAAGTGCACAGACAGCACATCGCCGATGGTCCCGTTCATTATGAGCTCCTTTATCTTGGTGTTGTGAGGTGCATAGCGATAGTTAAAGGTGACCCTCAAATTCCTCCCGGTCTTCTTTATGGCATCCAAGATGGCCTGACATTTCACCTCGTCTATGGTCATGGGCTTCTCGGTTATTACGTCGCATCCCAGCTCCATGGCACGAATGATATAAATATGATGAGTGCGATCTATGGAGGTGACGATGACCACATCGGGTTTCTCTTTTCTGATCATATCATCGAATTGATCCGGCGTATAAGTGTTCACAGGCTTTGCCCCGTATTCCTCCTGCAAAACCTTGTTGGCATAGTCCATGCGCACCCTGTTGATATCGCAGAAACCGACGAGCTCACACGTATCCTTAAATGTGCTGGCAATGGCTCCGTAATACAGCCTGGCCCTGCCGCCTATGCCTACCATAGCATATCTCTTTCTTCTAGCCATTTTTGACTACCTCCCAATTGGATTTAAATCTCTTTTTGCGTTTATTATATAGCAATATTTTTATAATTTCTGCTTATTTTTTTGCTTAAATCGCTAAAAACACTTCATATTTTGCTTTATCAATCGGCAAATTTGAGTTAATATTTAATTGGGGAGGAGAATGAAGGGAAGATGACAGGATACAGAACACACAAGGTGAAGAGCGCTCCATTTTTGGTGAAAGTCACCCATTCAAAGAGGCGGGGGCATTTTACCATGCCCGTTCAGCACTACCACCAACATTATGAGATATACTATCTGCTAAACGGCGAGAGGAACTATTTCATCCAGGACAGGATTTACGCCATAAAAAAAGGCGATATAGTTCTCATATATAAGAATGTGGTGCACAGGACCATCGATAGCTCGATCCCCGACCATGAAAGGCTGCTCGTGGATTTTACCGATGAGGCCTTGAATGCCGTGTCTTCCGAGGAAAGAGCCCTGCTCCTGCAGGCCTTTGACATGAGCAGCCCGGTCATCAGGCTTGAACCCTATGAACAGATAATGGTAGAACACCTGCTAAACAAGATGCTGCAGGAGGAACAAGCAAAGGCGCCGGGGTCCAGCATCTGCCTTAGGGCCTATCTTCTTGAGCTGCTGGTATTGCTCGTCCGCTTAAGGGGACAAAAAAGGAAATCTCTGGCAGAGACGATAGAGGCCTCTGATCCCCTACACCAGAAGATTTCGGAGATCGTTCAGTATATAAACAGGCATTACAGCCAAGAACTAAGCCTCACAACGCTTTCCAAAACATTTTATATAAGCCCGTATTATTTAAGCAGGCTTTTTAAACGGGTAACGGGTTTCAATTTTGTAGAATATTTAAACCTCATAAGGGTAAAGGAGGCACAAAAGCTGCTTCAAGGCACCGACATGAAAATCATAGAAGTCGCTCAAAGAGTGGGGTTTGGAAGCGTGGCACACTTTGGAAGGACATTCAAGAGCATCACATCGCTATCCCCATCGGATTATAGAAAAAGCGTTAAACTCGGCCAAGAACCTGCAGCACAACGCTGATTTACTTTAAACCAACCGTGGCTTTACAAAGGTCCTTCCACGCTTCCATAAGCATAACTTAATGCTATCATAAGTATTTCTAAAGTATTTCTAAAATAAAAATGATGTTATAAGTATTTCTAAAATAAAATCGTAAAAATTTTTAAAAATAATTCTTGAAACCGGAAAATAAAAAGTTTATCCTCATATATGTGATGTTTTTGCGTTGATTTTTGATATTGGAGGTAAATTGTTATGGCAATAACAAAAGAAATAATCGAGTACATCGCGATGCTGGCAAGGCTGCAGCTTGATGAAAACGAAAAAAACAGCATGGTGGCAGACATAAGCAAAATTATCTCTTACTTTGACAAGTTAAAAGAGCTGGATACATCCAACATAAATGCCATGGAATTCCTTGTCATGGATGAAGACGTATTTGAGGGCGCTCTGCGGGACGACATCGTCGGCAAATCATACGATAGGGAGGATTTGCTGCATCCCGAAGAAGAGGAAGGTTCAGAATACTTCACTGTGCCACGGGTGGTTGAATAACTCTGGAATTGCATCATGGTAAAAACGAGGCTCCAAAAGCCAATCCGTCTATCCTTTAGTGCCGTTTTTTCTCTTTTACGGGCAAGATACGGTCTCAGAAAATTAGCATATAAAAATAACAACAAAAAGCTTTATTTACAACTTTTACCAAAAACAACATAACATCCAACGCTTAAGAGAACGGAGGGAAGTTCGTGAAGCTTCATGAATACACCATAAGCCAGCTGCATGACCTGATAAGCAAAAGAGAGATCAGCGTACCTGAACTGACGAGATACATGCTAGACAGAATAGAGAGCCTGGATTCAAAGCTTGAGTGCTATATAACCGTCACTGAAAAGCAGGCCATGGAACAGGCCGAAAAGGTCCAAAAGATGATAGACGAAGGCACTTTAAACTCTCCCTTGGCGGGCATACCCATGGGCATTAAAGACAATATATGTACCAGGGGCATACCTACCACCTGCGCTTCCAAAATGCTGAGCAATTTTGTACCGCCTTACGATGCCCATGTGGTTAAAAAGCTTTACGACAACGGGGCAGTGTTGCTTGGCAAGCTGAACATGGACGAGTTTGCCATGGGAAGCTCTACAGAAAGCTCCCACTTTAAAAAGACCAAAAACCCGTGGGATACCGAAAGGGTACCGGGCGGATCAAGCGGTGGATCGGCGGCCGCAGTAGCCGCAGGGGAAGCCATATACGCTCTTGGGTCGGACACCGGCGGTTCCATAAGGCAGCCTGCCTCATTTTGCGGCTGCGTCGGTTTAAAGCCGACTTACGGCCTGGTTTCGAGGTTCGGCCTTGTAGCCTATGCGTCTTCCTTTGACCAGATCGGACCTTTGACCAAGACGGTAACCGACTGTGCGCTGGTTTTGAACGCGATAGCAGGCCATGACCCCATGGATTTAACCTCCTCAAGAAGGCAACACCCCGACTACACAAAAGCGCTGGTAAACGATGTAAAAGGATTGAAGATAGGCCTACCCCGTGAATTTATCGATGACAGCGTACAAAAGGATATAAGGGATGCTGTGCTCAACGCCGTCAAAGTGTTCTCAGACCTGGGTGCGCAATGCGAAGAGATCTCAATCCCCATTATGGAGTATGTGGTGCCTACATACTACATAATAGCTCTTGCTGAAGCCAGTTCCAACCTTGCTAGATACGATGGCGTAAAATTTGGCTACAGGGCTGCCAACCCCAAAGACATGCTGGACTTTTGCATGCGGTCAAGGAGCGAAGGATTTGGCACCGAGGTAAAACGGCGGATACTCCTGGGCACATATGTATTGAGTTCGGGATACTATGACGCATACTACAAAAAGGCCCTCAAAGCAAGAACTATCATAACCCGTGAGTTCAATAAGGCTTTTGAGAAGTACGACATCATCATAGGACCGGTATCCCCCACAACAGCATACAGGATAGGCGAAAAGATCAACGACCCTGTTCAAATGTATATGGAAGATATATTCACGGTCCCCGTCAACATCGCCGGGCTTCCTGCCATTTCAATCCCCTGCGGGTTTGACAGCAAGTCCCTGCCCATAGGGCTTCAAATCATCGGAAAGCGATTTGACGAGACAACCGTTATAAGAGCGGCTTATACATTTGAGCAGAACACGGATTTTCACAAAGCGTGGCCCAGTTTAAACGAGTAAAATTAAATTCTAACCAAAATTGGACAAAACAATGATAGAGGTGAAACCGATGGAATACGAAGCGGTAATCGGATTGGAAGTACATGCTGAGCTATCCACCAAATCAAAGATATTCTGCTCATGTACCACCGAATTTGGTGGCCAGCCAAACACCCACTGTTGCCCCATTTGCCTTGGCATGCCGGGAACGCTGCCGGTTTTAAACAGGAAGGCAGTTGAATATGCAATAAAAGCCGGACTGGCCACAAACTGCACAATATCCCTTTTTACCAAGCAGGACCGAAAGAATTACTTTTACCCCGACCTGCCAAAGGGATATCAGATATCCCAGTACGACCTGCCGCTGTGCAAGGACGGGTACGTTGAAATCGAGACCGAAAACGGGAAAAAGAAAATACGCATAAACAGAATCCACATAGAGGAAGATGCCGGCAAGTTGGTACACAGCGAATACGGCAACTATTCCTTTGTGGATTACAACCGTACAGGGGTGCCGCTCATTGAAATAGTGAGCGAACCCGATATATCCTCGGCAGCAGAAGCAAAGGCCTACCTTGAGAAGCTCAAAGCCATACTGCAGTTCATAGGGGTTTCTGACTGCAAGATGGAGGAAGGTTCCCTCCGCGCCGACGTCAATATCTCTGTTCGTCCCAAAGGTTCCAAACAGTTGGGCGAGAGGACGGAAATGAAAAATTTGAACTCCTTCCGGGCTGTATACAGGGCCATAGAGGCCGAGGTGGCCAGACAAATCGAGGTCATAAAATCCGGTGGAGTGATCCACAGGGAAACCAGGCGCTGGGATGATGCCAAGGGAGAAAGCTATCCCATGAGAAGCAAGGAAGACGCGCAGGATTACAGGTATTTCCCCGAACCCGACCTGCCTCCCTTGATAATTAAAAAAGAGCTCATTGAAAGATTGAAAAATGAGCTGCCCGAGCTTCCCGACGCCAGAAAGCAGAGGTATATATCGGAGTACGGTTTACCCGAATACGATGCAGGGGTTTTAACATCCTCAAAGGAGCTGTCCGACTTTTTCGATGAGGCAGCAAAGGTAAGCACCAACGTCAAAGCAGTCAGCAACTGGGTCATGGGAGATATGCTGCGAATACTGAGGGAAAAGAACATGGAAATAGCCGAAATCCCATTCTCACCAGCATATCTGGCCAAGCTGGTGGCTTTGATAGACAAGGGAGTAATAAACGGCCCTACAGCCAAAAAAGTCTTTGAAGAGATGTTTGACACCGGCAAAGACCCCGAGACAATAGTCAAGGAGCAGGGCCTTGAGGTTTTAAACGATGAATCGGTCCTGCTCGAAGTAGTCGAAAGGGTAATCCAGGAAAATCCGAATTCAGTAGCCGACTACAAAAAGGGCAAGAAAAAGGCAATCGGCTTCCTGGTGGGGCAGGCCATGAAAGCCACCAAAGGCAAGGCCAACCCGCAACTTATAAACGAACTGCTGATAAAAAAATTAGAGGGCTAAAGCCTAAACAGCGCCTCTTCCATGGTAGACCCCTAAACCTCATAGGTCCTGCCATCGATGATCTTCATATACGGTTTTAAATACTGCGGCGGCAGGATACCTCTTTATGTAAGCTCAACCCGCAATCTTATTGGCTTTTCAAAGACAAATGGCTTCAGATGAGGCAATTTCAAAATTGCCTCTTTTGTTTTTTGTTTGATGAGGGCATAGGCTTCACCCCTGTATTCCAAAACATCTACCTCAATATTATGTCTTCCCTCTTCGGGCCGTTTGATATCATCTTAATTGGAATGCCTACGAACTCCTCTATAAACTCCACGTATCTTTTAGCATTATCAGGAAGGTCACCGTACTTCCTGACTCGACTTATATCACATCTCCAGCCAGGAAACATCTTATATACAGGTTTAGCTTTAGGAAGCAGGGGCGTAACAGGGAAGTCTTGCGTCACATCCCCTTGGATGTCGTAAGCAACGCATACGGGTATCTCATCGAGATATCCCAGCACGTCCAGCAACGTTAATGCTATACAAGTTGCACCCTGTATCCTGCAGCCATATCTTGTCGCCACCGCATCAAACCATCCCATCCTTCTTGGTCGACCGGTCGTGGCCCCGTATTCCCCTGCATCGCCACCCCTCTCTCGGAGCTCTGATGCCTCTTCTCCGAAAATCTCTGTTACAAAGGGGCCAGCCCCTACACATGTGGAATATGCCTTTACCACGGCTATGATTTCCTTAATTTCATAAGGCGGGATACCTGCACCAACAGTAGCAAAGCCGGCCAAGGGAGACGAAGATGTGGTATAGGGGTAAATTCCATGGTCTGGGTCCTTGAGAGCGCCTAGCTGCCCCTCCAGCAAAATCCTCTTGCCCTCCTTAATAGACTTGTGCAAAAAAGCAGTGGTATCAGACACCATATGCTCTATCTCTTGTCCCAGACTCAAAAAATCGTTATAAACCCTTTGCCCATCTATAGGAGGAGCATTGTAAAGAGTCTTGAGCCATAAATTCTTAACTTCCAGTATAGAATCTATTTTTTCCTTCAATACGGTAGGATAATAGAGGTCACACACCTGTATCCCAACCTTGTAGTACTTGTCCGAATAAAACGGCGCAATACCTGATTTGGTAGAGCCAAACTGCCTGCTGCCCAGCCTCTCTTCTTCATATCTGTCCAGCAGTATATGCCACGGCATTACCACCTCAGCGCGATCAGATATGAGAATGTTGGGCCGTGGCACCCCTTTCTCTTCCAAAGCTTTCAATTCTTTTATAAGCACCTCTATATTGAGAGCAACGCCCGGTCCTAAGATATTAGTGACATGCTGATAAAACACCCCCGAGGGCAGCATGTGCAGGGCAAACTTTCCGTAACCGTTTATTATTGTATGCCCTGCATTGCTCCCTCCCTGAAACCTGACCACTATATCCGATTCTGCCGCCAGCATATCGGTAATCTTGCCTTTCCCTTCATCGCCCCAATTAGCACCTACAATAGCTTTAACCATCGTATACCCTCCAAACAACAGTTTTTCATTTGCATTCTCACTGATAATTATATTTCTTCTGAGAGCGCCAGTAAAATTCACGGTTTTTATTCAACATATAAGTTATAGTTATATTCTCTGTGCACTCTATAAGTAAAATCAGACTATTACGTTAATGCCATATTGCCTAAGCCATATGTCGATTTGAATTAAATATGCGCAAAACTGGGGTCCGCTCATGAGCTGTCCAAACCACGGCGTATCATCCTGACCGCTTATTACCTGCTCAATCAAAGCCTTCACAGCACCAACATCTATCAACTGCACAAGGGGCGACGAAGAACAGCTTATTATCCTCTTTAGCTCACACACCACCGCTTGCGTATATGATGGGTTATACGTCTTTGGATAGGGATTCTTCTTCCGGCTCAAGACAGGCTTCGGCAGTACTCCCTCCAGCGCTCTTCGAAGAATCCCCTTTTCGCGCTGCCCCCATGTCTTCATCTCCCAGGGAATGTTCCATACATATTCCACCAGCCTGTGATCGCAAAAAGGCACCCGCACTTCAAGCCCTGTAGCCATGCTCATCCTGTCCTTTCTTTCCAGAAGCTGGGCCATAAACCACGTTATGTTAAGATAAAACATTTCCCTCCTTCGCTTCTCCAGCCAACCCTCCCCGTCAAGATAGGGTACTTCGGCCAGTGTATTTCTATACGCTTTATCCACATATCCTTTGAAATCTATTTTTGAACGCAGCTCTCTAGAAAGCACAGACAGCCGCTTATCAAGGAATCTAGACCAGGGAAAAGTATTACTTTGAAGCAAGTCCTCTCTATGGAACCAGGGATAGCCACCAAATATTTCATCAGCACACTCACCAGATAAAGCCACAGTTGCGTGCTTCTTTACTTCCCGAAACAAGAGATATAGCGAAGAATCTATGTCGGCCATTCCGGGCAAATCGCGGGCACGGACAGCCGTTGCCAAAGCATCCACCAGCTGGCGAGTGTCAACTTTGACTGTACGGTGGTACGTCCCTAGAAATTCCGAAACCAGCCTTACCCACCCTTCGTCCGAATCCGGCTGAAACTGGCTAGGTCGGAAATAACTCTCATTCCCTGTATATTCGATAGAAAAAGTGTGCAATGGTCCCATTCCTTTTTTATCATATGCTTGTGCTGCAAAAGCCGTTAAAGCACTGGAATCCAGGCCCCCTGACAGCAAGGTACATACCGGTACATCAGCTATCAACTGCCGCTCTACAGCATCTTGTAATAATTCACGCACCTTGAACGCTGTGGTATCGATGTCATCGGTATGGGGTAGGCTTTCTAAAGCCCAGTAACGCCACGCATTAATGCCCCGCCGCGTATACAGCATACAGTAACCTGGCTTCAATTCTTTTATATCCCGGAATACGCCATGGCCGGGCGTCCGGGTTGGACCCAGGGCAAAGATCTCGGCCAGGCCTTCTTCATCAACGCACGGATGTACATCAGGATGAGCCAGCAACGCCTTTATCTCTGAACCAAAAAGCAGGGCATTACCCTTTTTCACATAAAAAAGAGGTTTGACGCCAAACCTGTCCCGCGCTAGAAATAGGCATTGATTCATCTCATCCCAGATGCCAAAAGCAAATATGCCGTTTAACCTCTTTACGCATTCTGGTCCCCATTCTATATAGGAAACCAGAAGAACCTCGGTATCTGAATAGGATTGAAACTCATATCCCAGGTCCTTGAGCTGAGCCCTTAACTCCTGCGTATTGTACAGCTCTCCGTTGTACACTATAACGAAGCTTTTATCCCCTATCTTGCGTCCCATGGGTTGCCCTCCACCCTCAGGGTCCACTACTATAAGCCTTCTGTGCCCCAACGCTACGTGCCGGGATACCCACATTCCCGAAGCATCGGGGCCGCGATTTACAAGAGTATCCATCATATTTTTTAGTATCGCCGTCTGTCGCCTTAAATCATTTTCCCAATCTATCCAGCCCACAATCCCGCACAAATTCTTTCACCCCTTTTCAAGCCATAATCAAGATATTGAATCTAACAAGCCAATATGATTTAACAACAGGAATTTCAACTCCACGCAAATTACATTAAACAAATGTATTCGCATACAGTATTCAAGGTCCATACGAAAAAGTTATGTGTCTTATAAGCATATATAAAGCTATATTTATAGCATAACGTTAATAAAGCGTCATACCATAAAAGGAGAGTCATAATCGGATTAAAACAATGCAGTTTCCACATAGGATAATTAAGGTAAAAGACGAATTTTCAATCGGTCTTTACCGGTTATGCAAGTTAAATTTTTAAAAATTGCATATTGCAAATTATCGAAAAATATGTTAGTGTTATAATATAAATATATCGTCGTACAATGTGGTACGAGTTGGCTGGCAAAGGCGCTTTAAGGGACAGTTATCCCAAAAGCGCCTATTTATTTTGCTGTAATTACATCTGATTCTAACGAGATTTTTACAAAATTCCATCAGAAACCATCCATGGATGATAAAGGGTTAAAAAATAAAACCGGCCGGCCCAAGCCAGTAAAGTAAATCATAAAGTTATTTGTCCAATTATTGTAAATTATTTAAATTTTTAGGCAATTGCAAAATTATGATGCTATGATTTACGGCTAACATTAATTCCAAATTTTATGAAGGAGGGAAATGCCATGAAAAAGATAGAAGCCATAATAAGGCCTTCCAAACTTGAAGATGTAAAGGAAGCGCTGAATCAATTTGGGATACACGGTATGACGGTAACCCCCGTCACCGGCTGTGGCATGCAAAAGGGCCATAAGCAGTTTTACAGAGGCAGCGAATATTCCCTAAACTTGCTTCACAAAATCAAGATCGAAATTGTGGTAGAAGACGAGCGCGTTGAAGACATAATACGCATCTTTGAAAATACCGCTAAAACAGGAGAAGTAGGCGACGGCAAGATCTTCATATATGACGTCATAGATGCCATAAGGATCAGAACGGGCGAACGCGGCAATCTAGCATTATAGACCTTAAACTGTAAATTTTCCTGCTCTATGTATCTCTGTATATTATACGAGTCATTAGATAAATCTATATGCAAACTCAACTAAAATGACTTGCAAAATTCCGATGAACTGTAGTATTATCTATTTGTAATACAATAGTGATATAATAACGATGCAACGAGGCATCAACTATAAAGCAAAGGCGCTTTGTGGAGAAAATCCATAAAGCGCTTTTTTGCTTTATAAGTATAAAGCTCCTAAATCCGACTGGCGCCAGTCCCCTGTTTCGGAACTTTAATAAATTGTGAAAGGAGAGAATGACATGACTTTAGATGCGTTGATTAAAGCCATCGACAACGTTTGGGTTTTGATCGCTGCATTCCTTGTGTTCATCATGCAGGCAGGGTTTGCTATGGTAGAAACAGGACTTACCCGTGCCAAAAATGCGGGCAACATCGTCATGAAAAACCTCATGGATTTTTGCATAGGTTCGCTAATATATTGGGCAGTTGGATTTGCCATAATGTTCGGAAAAGATATAGGCGGTTTCTTGGGTGGCAGTGGATTTTTCATGCTCAACAGCTTTGAGCATTTGGAACTTAATATCCCCTTGGAGTCCTTCCTCATTTTCCAGACGGTGTTTGCCGCCACTTCGGCTACCATAGTATCAGGTGCCATGGCGGAAAGAACAAAATTTATCGCATATTGCATATACAGCGCCATCATATCGTTGATCATTTACCCCGTCGTCGGGCACTGGGCTTGGGGCGGTGGTTGGCTATCCAAACTGGGATTTATTGATTTTGCCGGTTCTACCGTAGTCCACTCAGTTGGCGGTTGGACCGCCATGATAGGCGCTTGGATGGTAGGCCCGCGTTTGGGGAAATACTCAAAAGATGGAAAAGTCAACGCCATTCCGGGCCACAGCATTACGTTAGCCGCCCTGGGCACATTCCTGTTATGGTTTGGTTGGTTTGGCTTTAACCCGGGCAGTACCTTATCAGGCACAACCGAAGCCATAGGCCACATCGCGGTTACCACTAATTTGGCCGCAGCCGCCGGCGCCACCTCTAGCATGATTTATACTTGGCTTAAGTACAAAAAGCCGGATGTCAGCATGACCTTAAACGGTGCTTTAGCTGGGTTGGTGGCCATCACGGCAGGCGCTGCGGCGGTAAATCCCGCCTCGGCCGTCATAATAGGCACAGCCGCGGGAATCTTGGTGGTGATATCGGTGGAATTCTTCGAGAAAAAAGCGAAAATTGACGACCCTGTGGGAGCCATTTCGGTTCACGCCGTGTGCAGCTCATTCGGAACCATCATGGTAGGCCTTTTTGCAACCGACGGAGGTCTATTCTTCGGGGGCGGCACAAGCCTATTGCTGATTCAACTACTGGGCGTTTTGACCACATTTATATGGACCGTAGCTACTTCGTTCATACTCTTTAGCGTCCTAAAAGCCACTGTAGGTCTGAGGGCTTCTTCTCATGAGGAAATTAAAGGCCTTGACCTGGAAGAGCATGGTTCAGTAGCATACGGCGACTTTGTAATAAAATCCTTCATGGAAGAACAAATTTCAATAAATTGACAGCCTGCAGCATAAGAACAAGGAAGGGGTATATTTGTGGGATATACCCTCTTCCTATCTCAATAAATTTTTCATCTTCATCAACAACATTTTAAAACCCAGAAACCAAACCGGTTTTATAGTCCACGTGATATTTTATCTGTTTGGCTTTATTTTAATAACTGATGCAAAAAAAGCGGCTTGTAAGCCGTTTTGAACACCATGTAAACCTTAGAAAAA
The DNA here is from genome assembly GCF_023838525.1 of Caldicoprobacter algeriensis. Lineage (GTDB taxonomy): Bacteria > Bacillota > Clostridia > Caldicoprobacterales > Caldicoprobacteraceae > Caldicoprobacter > Caldicoprobacter algeriensis. The sequence continues at coordinate 541 of NZ_JAHUQD010000016.1, read as the reverse complement.
CATTAACCAGAAAAGCAAGGTAATTCCTGTTGTTACTCTCAGGGTAATTTTATACACCAATAATGATAAAAGTAAGATGTATTGTAGGAGAAAAAACTGGACATAACCTGTTTGTTATTTAGAGACTGTCCAAAATTTTGTGTATGGATGAATAATGAAGCTCCTTTCTGGTCAAAATTAACAACATAAAATCAGAAAGGGGTGTTTTATTATGGGTGTTCTACCAAAAGAATTGGTAACTCTTGTTCTGCAAATTTGAAAGTTAAATTACCAATATTGGTTATATAATCCTATATTGGTATAATAGCACTAAACATTTAAGCAACAAGCTTTAATTTGGAGTATATGTCCACCAATGGAACATCATTCTTTGCATGGTAATACACAAAATCTACAAAATCTTTTGTCAATAGTGGATTTAAATTGACCCATTTTTAACAGATAAAATTTGACCCACCCTGGCTTTTTTAAAAACTAGACGTTATTACGCGGGCTAGCATATAGCCCGGTTTTTAACCTGTCCTTTAGGCGGTAGCTGTTG
>NZ_JAHUQD010000015.1 GCF_023838525.1 Caldicoprobacter algeriensis | reverse complement strand
ACAATTATGTTGAGCCATAGTGAGACCCCCTTGTATGTTTAGTGATTTTGGATATCTATATCATACAGGATTTCTCACTATGGTTCTACTATTTTTTAGGTGTTGCATTTAATTTTACAACGAACCATAAAAATTTATTTTGGTGCAAATTTAATCGGCAAAATGTTGGTTGAAATTCCTAACGTTCAACCGTACAATTTCGCTCACCACCATTTTTGTTTTGAGCTTCTAATTTAATCTTGAGCAGCAAAATAGACTTTTTACAGTAAAGTCGGTTTTAGCTAAAATGAAAATTTTGATCTACCCATGAAATACATTGTGGCTTAAAGTACGTATTAACTATGTAAAGCGAGTATGGTATAATAAAAAAGCTTTTAGAAGTCAGGAGCCTCAGACAAGTGAAAATGTGATTGGATAAAGATTTCAAGATTATAGACTCTAATTAATGTCAGAAAGGAGAGAAGAGTGCATTCCTCTCCATATCTTAGAGAGGAAGTCTTTTGCACTCGCATACCATGAAGAGAGTACTGGGTTACTTTCGAAAAGCCGTAGAGGACTTCAACATGATTCAAGAAGGAGACAGAATCGCAGTGGGGGTATCGGGAGGGAAGGACAGCCTTACCCTGCTTAAAGCCCTCAAGCTGTATCAGTATTTCTCTCCGGTATCATTTCATATAGAAGCCATAACCCTTACCATGGGGTTTGAAGACTTTGACGTCTCACCCATTGAGGCTTTCTGCAAGGAACTGGGTGTGCCCTACACTGTAAAACACACCCTGATCGGAAAGATAATATTTGAAGTGAGAAAGGAAAAAAATCCCTGCTCGCTTTGTGCTCGAATGCGACGCGGAGCCCTTCATGACGTCGCCCTGGAACTGGGATGCAAAAAGGTTGCCTTGGGGCACAATCTGGACGATGCCATAGAGACGTTTTTTCTTAGCCTTTTTTATGAGGGGCGGTTCAACACCTTCTCGCCCGTGACCTACCTGGACAGAAAGGGAATTACGGTAATACGGCCGTTGATATACGCACCTGAACCCGAGATCATCGGTGCAGCCAGGCGCCATAGCTTGCCAGTAGTTCAAAGCCCCTGCCCCGCCGCTGAACATACCCAGCGGGAAGAGATGAAAAAGTTGGTGCGTTCCTTGGCAAAAACATTCCCTGATATAAGAACGCGATTCCTCACTGCCCTAAAAAGCAAGCACAACCGCAATCTATGGGACTGATATTGTTCATTTAAATCTTTTTAAAGGTTTGGAACCAAAAAGAGCGCCTCAAGCTGGATATGCAAAGCATTCAGCCCGGACGCTCTTTTTTGTCCCTTCGTTTTTCGCTGTCGAAGGATATGATGTCGCCAATAGTTCAATCATCCTTTTTATCAACCAGCGCAAACATGACCTCGCCTTCTGCTGCCACTTCGCCATCCACCAAAGCCCTTACCACTCCTTTGCCCATTGAACCTTTTACCTTGCTGATCTCGGCCTCAAGGCGCAGCTGGTCACCGGGAACAACCTGTCTGCGAAAGCGCAGCCTGTCCACTCCTGCAAAAACAGGTATCTTGCCCCTGTTCTGTTCACCGTAAAGGACCACCACAGCCCCCAGCTGCGCCAGTGCCTCCAGTATCAATACCCCTGGCATTATGGGCGCTCCCGGAAAATGCCCCTGGAAAAACCATTCGTTTATAGTAACGTTTTTTATCCCCACCGCCCTCTTGCCCGGCTCAAACTCGATAATTCGGTCTATCAGCAAGAAAGGGTAACGGTGTGGTATACATTCCATTATTTCTTCTACCTTCATCATATACAAGCGCGGAGGACTCCATCTCCTTTAAGATGGAAAAGAATGCGCTTCACCTTCCTTTCTAATATTAGAGTCTTTGCTTTTTTTATTCTCTCAGATTGTTGGCCAAACGCTCCATCTCGTCGGCCGACTGCAAGACCCTTGAACTGAGCTGGTACGCCTTTTGTGCCAATATAAGCTGAGCCATCTCCTCTGCCAGGTCAACGTTTGGCAGCTCCAGAAATCCCTGCTTCACCATAGCCGGATAGCCATTAACAGCCGGGCCGCTGGCCTCAGTCTCCACAAAGCGGTTATGCCCTATGGCTTCAAGCCCCTCGGGATTGGGGAAGACAGCTATGTTAAAGCGATCCACTGGTACCTCCTGGCCATTGTACACCTCGATGGGCTGACCATTTATATCCAAGACATGCTCCCCTTGAGGCGTGACCAGACGATTGACCATCACTCCGCCCACCTGTTCGGCCGAAACATGGAAACTCCCATCTCTGGTGTAACATAGTGTCCCGTCGGGGCGCAGCAATACAAAAAAGCCTTCCCCCTCGATAGCAAAGTCCATGGGACGGCCAGTCTCCTGCAACCTCCCATGGCGAAAATGGCGCTGGGTGGCCGCCACCCTCACCCCATTCCCTATCTGCAGGTTTACCGGCTCAGGCGCTCTTCTCGCGTCCATGGCCGAATACAGCGCATCCTGAAAAGCAGGCCTTACTTTCTTGTATGCCACAGTGTTCATATTTGCGATGTTGTTGGATATGATGTCCAGGTTTTGCTGCTGGGCCATCATGGCCGAAGCCGAGCTGTATAGCGCACGAATCATGAGCACTCCCTCCTTTTACACTCGCCCTAGCTCGTTTACCGTCTTGGACAGCACGCCATCTATCATCTTAATGACCTTTTGATTGGATTCATAATTTCGAAGAGCCGTTATCATGTCCACAGTCTCCCGCACCACGTCCACATTGGAGCTTTCCACGAAACCCTGGACGACTTCCCCTTCAAACTCTATTGCGGGATTGTTTTCAGGGTCAGGATTTATATAAAGGTTGTGCCCTACTTTTCTCAAAGCCTGAAGGTCTTGGAAATTCACCAGCCTCAACCGATCAACATACACCCCATTCACCGTCACATTTCCCTCAGAATCGATGACGAAATCCTGCGTCCCCACAAATATGGGCCCCATCTCGCCGGCCACTGGCCATCCATCAACCGTCACCAGACGCCCCTGATTGTCCAACACAAACCCTCCATCGCGCGTATACCTCTCCCCATCTTCCGTAAGGATGACGAAAAATCCTGCCCCTTTAATGGCCACATGGGTAGTCTCGCCGGTCTCCTGCAGGCTGCCCTGATCAAACGAGGTTACAACCCTATCGACATACACCCCGTGATTGATGGTCCCTATATGCCTGTTCAAAGGGGCCTGCCCCTTATCCACCCTTGACAGCAGCTCCTCATCAAACGCACGGCTTACCACTTGATCCCGTTTGAACCCACGGGTATTAACATTGGCGATGTTGTTAGCCACCTTGTCCAGCCTTCTCATCTGATTTATCATTCCGGTAGCTGCAGCATACAAGCCTCTCACCATCTCTAACACCATCCCATATCAACGTGTCAAATTCACTCTTTGTATGATAATATCGTCACCAGTTGGAATTGACTTTAGCAACAAAATGCAGAAGATACAACAACTCCAGGGCCAACTCAAACAATCATCCCTGATAGGCTGCCCCTCGGGAATGTTCCATGACCGCCATGGGCCCATAAACGTCAAGGGATTCCAGAGCCCTGCCTGTCCCAAGGGCAACGCAGGATATGGCATCCTCCATCACATGGACGGGAATCTGGGTATGTTTATACAAAAGCTGATTCATCCCGTAAAGCAGGGCACCACCCCCTACCATGATAATGCCGCGCTCGTGTATATCCGATGCCAGCTCGGGAGGCGTCTTTTCTAGCATGGCATGCACAGCCTCCACAATGGCCTGTAGCGGCTCTTCCAAAGCCTCCACCATCTCATTGGATGTAACCGTCACAGACTTTGGCAGTCCTGAAATTAAATTCCTCCCGGTTACCACCATGGAAGGGCCATCCGGCCGTGGAACGGCTGCACCTATGTTTATCTTCATGTCCTCAGCCGTCCTCTCACCTATGAGGAGATTGTACTTCTTACGCATATATCGTATTATGGCTTCATCAAACTTGTCCCCGGCCACCTTTATGGAATCCGATACCACAATGCCACCAAGGGAGATAACAGCGATGTTGGTGGTACCGCCGCCTATGTCCACCACCATATTGCCGCATGGCTTGCTTATGTCGATTCCCGCTCCGATGGCGGCGGCAATGGGCTCTTCTATAAGATATGTACGCCTGGCACCCGCCTCATAAGCAGCATCCAATACAGCCCTTTTCTCTACCTCGGTAGCTCCACTGGGAACGCATATCATCACCCGGGGCTTAAAGATCAGCGGGTGCCCACACACTTTCCGCAAGAAATACCGAAGCATCTTCTCTGTAACTTCGTAATCGGATATGACCCCATCCCGTAGCGGTCGAATAGCCACTATGTTTCCGGGGGTCCTACCTATCATCCTTCGGGCCTCTTCGCCCACCGCCAGTATCCTCTTGGTATTCTTATCAATGGCAACCACCGATGGCTCCCTGAGCACAATTCCTTTTCCTTTTATGTAAACCAAAACGCTGGCTGTCCCCAAGTCAATACCTATATCTCTAAACATGAACACGCATATCTATCCTTTCTTTGGTTTATTTAAAAATCATTTGTTTTACCAAACCCAACACTTACATTAAAATATTCTACTTTTTTTCCAAAAATCCTCTTTATTTTTTGGTTTTTTAATTTTGTTCTTTCATCTTTTTGTACTTTAAGCGGGTAGCCTTGCCTCCTCTTATATGCCGTTCCGCCTTGTTGTGCTCCAGCACCTTTTTTACTTCTTCCCACAGGATGGGATTGATTTTGGGAAGGCGTTCCGAGACGTCTTTGTGCACTGTGCTTTTGCTCACCTTGAAAACTTTGGCCACCTCTCTGACGGTAGCTTTGGATTGAATCATATAATTGGCTATTTCAAGAACCCTTTCCTCAATATAATCCTTCAAGTCCAAGACCCCCCTCACCGCAATCCCTTTTAACTATTAAAAATTGCCATAAAATCCACAAATCTGTGTTTATAAAATAATTATGCAGAGAAGAACTCATATAGAAGAAAAAAGATAAAAAAAGAGCCCCATAAAATAAATTTACGGAGCTCTTTACTCTAAGTAGTTCTTGGGATCGACATTTTTCCCATCCTTTAATACCTCAAAATGAACATGAGGGGGATCCAATATCTCGCTTATTGCCGTTCTGCCCACTCCGCTTATGACCTGGCCTTTTTTCACCTGCTGATTGGGCCTAACCATATCTTTAGTGGAGAGATTTGCATACCGCGTTTTCAGCCCGTTTCCATGGTCAATGGTGATTATGATCCCCATCAGAGAGTCCTCTTCTATGGATTCCACCACTCCGTCCAACGCCGCCCTGACCTGGCTGCCTAGCGGACTCTCAATGTCGATTCCAGGATGGGTTGTCCACTCTTTAAGCGTTCTCGAATACTGTAGGTGGTCCAGCGCAAAATCTACGATGGTTTTTCCATCCGCAGGCTTTTGCATCAAAACCCCATAGGATTTTTGTGACTGAGCTGCCGCGCTAACTTGCACAACCTCTAACTTAGGTTTTGTTGCCCTCACCGGAACGGGCTTGTCTGCTGTAGCTTTCGATTTATCGTCGTCATGGTCAACCTCACCGGACTGGGATTTGGGTGCCACTTGATTCTGCTCCCCCTGGGTCTTTTCATCCTCTACCACATCTTTTATCTTTATATCCACCTTATCGGCTTTATCGCTGGCATCTGCTTGTTGTACCGGCTCCTCAGGAGGCTCATCCTGCTTTTGCTCTTGACTGATCATATCGTCCTCGGCTTCTTCTTGCATCTGCACCTCATTCCTATCCATGGATGTCCAAAACGCGGTAGCGCCTATTGCGCACACGCATATGAACAGGATGATATAAAAGCCCTGTCTGTTCCAGAAGTCCTTAAACGCCTGCCTATTAAATATCTTCTTCATCTTCTCTTTATACTTAGCAAAACCCATTTAAATCACCTCCTCTTAGGATTCTATCCAAAAAATAAAAAAAAATACAGATATATGAATTTTACCTGTATTTTTCTATCTCCACTCCCTTGTAGTAATGCTTCAATATTTCCACATAAGTGTGTCCCTGCTGTGCCATATAGTTGGCCCCCACCTGGCTCATGCCTACCCCATGACCGTATCCCGTCGTCTCAATGACAACCCTATCCTCCTCAAACTTAAACTTAAAATCGGTGGAATTAAGGTTATAAAGATAGCGAAAATCCGTTCCCTTTACGGTAATGCCCCCTACTATCAGCTCTCCAACCCTGCCGCTTTTTGTATAGTTCTTTACCCTTATCTGAGAGGACAGGTTTTTGGCACTTAAATTGCTGCTGGGATATCTGCTCTTGAAAATCTTCACAAATTGGTCATTGGAAAAAGTAAATGTTTGCTTGTATTTGGGGCTGTTTTCCTCCCCAGGGCTGTCCACCACAGTATAATAGGGCAGTGAATGTGAGAAAACTTCGCCAGCATCCTCGGTTTTGCCGTTGCTGGTAGAATGAAAAAACACCTCGATAGGAGCACCATCATATGTCATTATGTAGCCCCTGGTCTCTTCCACCGCCCTGACTATTTTTTCATGGTTGGCGGCATAATCGCTGCCCCAATTCTTCTTCTGCTGCTCATCGGAGATCCATGCCTGGCAGTGACTGTACAAGCTGCATACATCGGCCTGTGGGTGGCTCGAACATCCGTTGCCGCCAAAGGTGCGCATCTTTCTTACAGCAAAAGTTCTGGCGGCAACAGCTTGGGCCTTTAATGCCTCCAGCTCAAAGGAGGCCGGCATCTCGGCCGCCACCACACCTATAATATATTCCTCCAGGGGCATCCTGATTATACTTTTGGTAGCATGGTCATACATCGCTATTTCAGGCTCATCAACGCCCTCTTTGCTTTTGCTTGTAATATCAATCTCATCATTCGGCTGTCCATTCATTTCAGATGAAGACCTCTTATCCTTAAACCCAAACAGGGAAAAGTCCTGTACAGTCAACGCGGGAATGACCACCACGATTATGACGATTGACAGCAGCAAATTGATCCACCATCTCATCCTCTCCCCCACTCTCCATCCAAAACTTCAATCAATAATACCATTGTATGATGGAAAGCAGGAGGTTTAGAACTCAAAAGTCAGCTCTCAGTACTCAATGCTTATAATCGGCGTTCCCACCCAGATATATGTTCTGCCTTTATAGGAGTTGTAGCGCAGGGCCACCTGAAGGTTCACCGGCCTGCCCCCTGATACAATCCCTTTGCCCAACGCTGGGGAATAACCGCTGATGCTCATAAGTCCTTCCTCATATAAGCCCTCTACCACCCTTGCCCTAAGCCATCCGAACAGGCTGCGGCAGATGCTTTGCATATCGCTGGGCTCAAGCCGTCCTTTAAAGCTCCCCACCAGCGTCACTGTGATAGTGGGATTCATCCCTATTGTGTCAAAAAACTCTTTTAACAAAGCTTTAACCGCCCTGCTATTAACCTTATGAGTACTGTCCACTATGTCCACGGCTATATAGCTTTCATATCCCTGGTTCTTATCAGCTAAGGCTTGAATGCTCTGGCACACTATTGAAATTACCTGTCCGCCCTTATTGACACCCCTTATACTAACCTGCTTTATACCATTGCCCTGGCTGGAAAAAAAGTCATAACTTTGTTTAAGATCAAAAAAGTCAGCTGCTTTCCTTGCCAGTGATTTTAAGTCGCTGAGAGACATATAATCCTTATTCAGCATGCACCAGCCACTTGCATTTAAATACTCTCTATTGCATCCGACAAAATCCAATACCTGCTCTATGGAAACAAGCTCCTGAAATGATTCCTGAACAGCCCATCCCTGCACAGAAACGGGAAATAAAGTTAAGCATATTATTATTGCTGAAAGCAATACCTTCTTATAACCCACTATAACCCTGCACCCTCTCGATAAATTCGTGTTAAACAACTGCTACGCTTTGATTATTGCCATTTGCAGGGTTTTATATACAGGATATTATCTGTTTTCGGGGTTATTTTATTTAATACACTCTATTTAAAATCCCTTTTTACACATTGTATTGGCTTAACTCAACAAACAATCAACTCAATATAGATATCCAAACCAAAATTGCAGGACGATCATCCTCCACCATTCTCGTCATGTTGGTAAGGCTGATAAGAGCTGCTACCAGGAAGAAAATAAGCGGAAATACATTCCCAATAGCCCCAACGCGCTGGGTATCCTGTTCATACCCCGAAAACCCGCTATTCATACTCAAGTCCAGTATGTACCATTCAGGTTGTGAGAGAGAGCTCAGCTCCTTTTCACCCTCCTCAATTTTTGCACGGGCATCTTCTATTTTCGCTACTGCCTCATCGTATCCATCTTCATAGGCTGCAAGGCTCTCCTGGTATTTTTGTCGCATTTTCTCCAGGTTAGCCCCCCCTTGGCTTCAAGCAGCTGCCTTTTTCCTTCTTTTTTGAACCGTACAAACTCTCTGTATTTTGCCTCATATTCTTTCAGCTTGCTATTGTACTCCGAAAAGCCTTGATCTAAGGCTGCCTTTCCCGCATTGAGTTCCTGTTCTGCAGCCTTTAGCATTTCATACTGTGCATCATACTGCTGACGTGCCTGCTCATACTGCGCTGCGTTTTGCTCATAAGCAGCTTGTAAGGAAGCGATCTGGGCTTGCAATTGCAAAGCCTCCTGGCTATCGGCAGGTAATTATGAAGCTATTTCTCACCTTCTATTAATTTTTTCTCCGCCTCCTGCAGTTCCTGCTTCGCATTTGCCAACTCTTGTTCTGCCTTTTTAACTTCCAGTTTAGTATCTTGTAATTTCGAAGTGGCTTCTTCTATCAATCTTTTATAAACGAATAGGATTACGCTCATCGCCTACTGCCTGTATACGTTGTTTAATATCCTCTATTAGGTCCTTATAATCATCGGAAAAACGGGATAAATTTTGCTTATCGACTACTACATATACACCGGTATACACCGGCATGGTGTACACACTCTTGGGAAGGTATACAAAACCCCTTATTATTCCATCGCCTTTGCTGCTGCTACCCCGGTCGTATGAAATGTATTCCACGCCATTATTGTCATCCAGCGCGCCCGTGGGTTCATCGCAAAGCAGAAGTTTAGGATTTTTCACAATTGCGCGGGCAATAGCCACACGCTGCTGTTCGCCACCCGATAATTGTGCAGGAAAATTATTCATTCGGTGGCTAAGCCCAACATCCTCCAAAACTTTTTTTGGATCCAGAGGATTTTTGGATAGCTGTGCTGCCAGTTCCACTTGCTGCACATGGGAGACTTACATTGAAGACAGCGCTTTGCATCCTCAATAACGTGCTTACTCATGTACTCGTTTCCTCCCGATTAATTTTTTGCGCCACTCAGTTATCCAAGCGGCAGCTGTGCCACACCATTGACAGCAAGAGAGAATACAATGGCCTTGGCATCTGTTTGAAGACCTTTTTTGCTTGGAACATTATCCGCTTTGGGAGACTTAATTCCTGTTGCTGTTTTATGCACCTGTGTTAAACGTTTGCAATCGGCTTCGGCAATGACCTTTCATAGCATTTTCTCTAAGACGCTGTGTGATGTTTGTAACTCCGGCAACCCCGCCCTTTTCTATAAAAGTTTCGACCATCGGTTAACTTTTCATACACAGCTCATATTACGAATCGAAGGCAATTCTCTAGAATACACAATAAAAAAGAGTTGTCAAATAGACAACTCTTACTCAAGATTATATTATATAGATTCTTAAGCAGTGCTTCTTTTCTTTTGGTCTATGTTCAATACAAGGTTAAGAAGGATTCCGAATATCGCTGCACCCGCAACACTTGGAACTTCTATACCAAAGAACGGAATATTTCCTCCAAATGCGTATTGTCCTCCAAGGCCGATAACCATGATGGTTGCAATAATCGCTATATTCTTAGCGCTAAACAGGTCAACCTTTTTTTCAACCATAATGGCAATACCTTGAGCGGCTATTGCACCAAACAAGTAAACTTCCATGCCTCCTATCACTGCGGTTGGAATTGAATAAATGGCATTTATAAGCGGTGTGAAGCAGGCAATAATCATAGCTATTATCGAAGCGGCAATAAGAACCGATATGGAAAACACTTTCGTGATTGCCATTGCGCTTATGTTTTCTCCGTAGTTTGTACCAGCAGGGCCTCCAATAAACCCGGCAACGATATCGCCAATACCGTCACCAATTAAGTTAAGCCCCAGCTTGTCCGCAATATTATACCTCCTACCCGTACCCTTTTTGTTTGCCAAATCATTTACATAAAGGTCGAGCTGGTATACATGTGCTGTTGACTCGGGAATGGTCGCAATTGCTATGGGCATAATGGCTGCAACTGCCATCCATGACGCTTTTGGGAACGTGAATATCGGAAGCGCAAAAATTTCGGTGTTTGCCGTCTCGGGCAAAACTTTAAAAAGATCAATGCCTGTTGCAAGTTTGATAATAAATGCTGTAATACACCCTAGGATTGGACCAAGAAGAAGTGGAATCTGCCCAATAAATCCTTTCAAATACACTGAAAACAAGATGGTTGAAATCAATGTGACGAGTGAAACAATCCAAGCCATATTCTTTGCAAGTGCTACCTGTGATTCTGGAACGGCAATCGTTCCTGCAGTATCAATTGCAATGGACGCTGCATCATTTAAAGCGGTTCCTGCAAGTGTAAGTCCGATTACCATAGCAATAGGACCTGTAACCGATGCCGGAAGAATCTTTTCCAAGGAATCCCTCCCAAAGCGTTTAACAATAAGACCTGCTGCTATTGACACAAACCCGGACATGATGATGCCAAATTGAGCTACCGCTATTTTTTCGTTGAGAGTGTATCCCGCAAGTGCCTCGGAGCTCATCAGACTGCCAATTGCAGCAATATAGGAAAAGCTTGACCCATAATAAAGCGGAATTTTTCTTCCTGTAACAATAATAAAGCAGATAGTCGCAAGACCACTTGCAAAGATAGTTGTTGAGATGTGGAAACCTGTAATAATTGCGACGGCTACTGTTGCAGGAAACATTACAATAACCTGTTGTATTGCGTAAAGTAGCAGTTTCCATATTGGTGGATGTTCATCTGGAAGATATCCTATTACTTGTTGACTTTTTGCCATAATATAACATCTCTCCTTATTTTTATTTATGTGCTCTTTTATGCAGCTGAATTGTGGCATTCCTATTTTACACAATCATCCATTATTTGCGACTTTAGTTATACTTATACTCATCCCCTTTTGCATAAAAAAATCTTGTCTGTCACATTGCGCAGGCAAGATTATCCCTCAAAATAAGACTATACGCTTATAATTAATTTTGTCAGATATCTTGTCGGCATCTCTGTACCAGACTTAAACTTGAGCTTGCATTCAAGCAATTCCTGTGTTCCCTGCGCGTTGAAATCCCGAATCGCTTGTGTTGCTCTAGGGCTTGTTCCCGTAACCTTTGCCAGCAGTACTATCATATAGTAAAACTCATTTAGGATTGGGAGGAATGTTCTGTTTTCTGCATTCATTATCAAGGTTGTTTTTATTTATTGATTCGAATTTATGAGCCATACACTCATCCCGCTTTCATCCCCTAAAGACTTTTCCACAGTATTTTGTAGATATTCTCTTTCAACTCCAGATAAGCCAAATCAACACATACCCTGTTGTAACGGCTGCCAAGGTAAACGGAACGCTGATTTTCATGAATTCGCTTGTGCGCACCTCAAACCTGGGGAACAAAAGCAACAATACATAAGTCAAAATAAAAAGTATAAGTGCCTTAATCATGATCGTATTACCTCGCTAACAAAAATTTATATTGGTTATATAAACCTAATATTAGTACAACAACCCTCGATAACTTGGGCAACAAGCTTCAAGTGGGGAAACTTATCATCCCATAATTTACAGTTTGCAAAAATCAATTATTTCGTTATATGGTTGCATCCTTTTTCTCCAGCATATCCTTCACCTTCATCAGCCTGGTACGGTTTCCGCGCTCGTTTTCATCCAGCTTCATGGTAATATAACGTATGGTCTCTTTAAGCTGAGGGATCACGACGTATTCCAGGGCATTTACCCTGCGACGGGTCTTTTCAATTTCATCAGCCAGCATCTGACACGTCTTTTCTATCTGAGCCAGCTCCACCATAAGAGGGAGGATGTCAGAAAAGGCGGCAATAGCGCCATCCAGCTCGGCCGAAGTGGCCGCAAAGCTATAAGGGTAAGGAGAAAGCTCCCGGTCGGTCACTTCCTTGTACTCAATGACCGGAACGGTCACCCCCATGATGTTCCCAATTGAAGGCTTTATCTCCACCTTACGGGTGGGAAACATTATGGCCTCTTCCAGCACTTCAGATGACATAACAGCCCGCGCCATCAAAAAATCCTTAAACGCCAGGGTTAATTTTTGCTCCACGCGCTCCCGCAACTCCTTATTTCGCTTTATCAAGTCTATAAACCTGCGCATCATCTCATCACGCTTGTCTTTAAGCAGCTTGTGCCCCCTTACAGCCACCTGGAGCCTATTCTTCAGGCGGGTAAGCTCCATGCGCGTGGGGTTAACCCTCATTACAGCCATAAACTATTCATCCCCTTTGTCTCCGGGAAAATATTTATCGATGTACTCATCGCGAATACGCTTAAGCTCGCTTCTGGGCAGTATTGACAACAGCTCCCACCCCAGGTTGAGCGTCTCCTCAATCGAGCGGTTGGTCTCAAAGCCCTGGGATACATACCGCCTCTCAAATTCGTCGGCAAATTTGGCGTACAGCTTATCTATATCCGAGAGAGCCGCTTCGCCCAGCACCACCGCTAGTTCCTTGGCTTCCTTACCCCGGGCATAGGCTGCAAACAGCTGGTTCATGGTATCGGCATGGTCCTCCCGAGTTTTACCCTCACCTATACCTTTATCCTTCAGACGGGACAGGGATGGCAAAACATCAATGGGCGGATTTACGCCCTTGCGGTAAAGCTCCCTGCTCAGTATTATCTGCCCCTCTGTGATATAACCCGTTAGGTCGGGAATGGGATGCGTCTTGTCGTCCTCTGGCATGGTGAGTATGGGGATCTGCGTAATAGAACCCTTTTTACCCTTTATCCTCCCCGCTCTCTCGTACATTGTGGCCAGGTCGGTATACATGTAGCCTGGATAACCGCGACGACCGGGTACCTCTTTGCGGGCCGCCGATATCTCCCTCAACGCCTCGGCGTAGTTGGTAATATCGGTGAGTATGACCAACACATGCATATCCTCTTCAAAGGCCAGATATTCGGCAGCCGTCAATGCCATACGGGGAGTGGAGATGCGCTCAATGGCCGGGTCATCGGCCAGGTTCATGAATAACACCGCGCGTTCGATGGCACCGGTCCTTCGAAAATCCGATACGAAGAAGTCGGCCTCTTCAAAGGTTATACCTATGGCAGCAAACACTACAGCAAAGTTGGTATCGCTGCCTAGCACACAGGCCTGACGGGCAATCTGTGCAGCCAGCTGGGCATGGGGCAAACCCGCCCCCGAGAAAATGGGCAGCTTTTGCCCACGCACCAGAGTATTAAGACCGTCGATAGCTGAAATTCCCGTTTGGATGAACTCGGAAGGATAGTCGCGAGCTGCCGGGTTGATAGGTTCACCGTTTATGTCCATGCGCTTTTTGGGAATAATCTCGGGACCTCCATCTATAGGCCTTCCCATTCCATCAAATACGCGTCCCAGCATATCCCTAGATACACCCAGCTCTATACTCCTGCCCAAAAAGCGCGCCTTGCTATCGGCAATCCTCAAGCCGTGAGAGCCCTCAAAGAGCTGAACCAGTGCTCTATCTCCATCCACCTCAAGGACGCGGCCTCTACGAATCTCGCCATTGGCCTGCTCGATCTCCACCAGCTCGTTATATTTTGCCCCCTCTACATGTTCCACCAGCATCAAGGGGCCAACTACTTCGGTAATGGTCCTGTATTCCTTAAGCATAAGCCACGCCTCCCTCTGACATCAAAGACGACATCTGTTCCCTTAACTCTTTTAGGATCTCATCCAGCTGCTCCAGCTGACCCTCGGGGATGTACTTGGCCCGCCCTATACGCTCTCTTACCGGAAGGTTGACCACCTGGCTGAACTCCGCCCCTGCATCCAGAGCTTTTTGGCCTAGATGATAAAACTCGATTATCAGCTTGAGCATCTTGTACTGCTTGGCAAGAGAAGTATAGGTATCCACGTCGTGGAAAGCGTTTTGGTGCAGGTAATCTTCCCTGATGGACTTAGCAGCCTCCAGCACCAGCCTATCCCTCACCGATAAGGCATCTACTCCCACCAGCCTGACTATCTCCTCCAGCTGAGCCTCCTCCTGCAAAAGGGCCATGGCCTCCTGCCTAAGCTTAAGCCACTCCTCCGATATTTCCTTGTTGTACCATTCGTTCAACCGATCAAGATACAGCGAATAGCTGGTTAGCCAGTTTATGGCAGGGAAGTGCCTGCGGTATGCAAGCTGCGAATCCAAAGCCCAGAAGACTTTAACTATGCGCAATGTGGCCTGGGTTACAGGTTCCGAGAAGTCACCGCCGGGCGGTGAAACGGCACCAATAGCGGTTATAGTGCCTTCTCGGCCGTCTTTCCCTAAACATATGACGCGGCCAGCCCGTTCGTAGAATTCCGCAAGCCTGGAGCTCAAGTAAGCCGGATAGCCCTCCTCACCAGGCATCTCCTCCAAACGGCCCGACATCTCGCGAAGGGCCTCAGCCCACCTTGATGTGGAGTCGGCCATGATAGCGACGTTGTAGCCCATATCCCTGAAATATTCCGCAATGGTAATACCAGTGTATATGGACGCCTCACGGGCCGCCACAGGCATATCAGAAGTATTGGCAATGAGCACCGTCCGCTTCATAAGCGGTTCACCGGTCTTGGGGTCTCTCAGCTGAGGGAACTCCATGAGAACATCGGTCATCTCGTTACCCCGCTCGCCGCAGCCTACATACACTATGATGTCGGCATCGGCCCACTTTGCCAGTTGGTGCTGTACCACCGTTTTACCGCTGCCAAAAGGCCCGGGTACGGCAGCCACCCCTCCCTTGGCCACTGGGAAGAAGGTATCAATAACCCGCTGGCCCGTTATCAGGGGAAGAGTGGGCGGGAGTTTTTCCTTGTACTTTCTCCCGATGCGAACGGGGGTCTTTTGCATCATGGTAATATCCACAGTAGCCCCATCAGCTGTTTTGACCTTGGCCACGGGCTCTACAATTGTAGCCAGCCCCTGGTGGATCCACTCTATGACACCTCCTATACCCTGGGGCACCATAATGCGGTGCTCCACTATAGAGGTCTCCTGGACCACCCCTATTATGTCACCGGGTTCAACCTG
The DNA here is from genome assembly GCF_023838525.1 of Caldicoprobacter algeriensis. GTDB lineage: Bacteria > Bacillota > Clostridia > Caldicoprobacterales > Caldicoprobacteraceae > Caldicoprobacter > Caldicoprobacter algeriensis. The sequence goes on along the minus strand of NZ_JAHUQD010000015.1, from coordinate 44,400 downwards.
GTCCCCTGGCTTGACACAGGGCACAAATTCCCACTTGCGCTCTCGATCCAATGAAGGAACCTCAACACCCCTTGTAATACGGTCCCCCACCTTTTCACGTATGAGGGTTAAGGGACGCTGTATGCCGTCAAATATGGAGCCTATAAGCCCCGGCCCCAGCTCTACGCTTAAAGGCTCGCCAGTGGAGTACACAGGCTCTCCCGGCCCTAGCCCCGAGGTCTCCTCATATACCTGAATCGAAGCCTTATCTCCCCGTAGCTCTATTATCTCGCCAATGAGCCTCTTGTCGCTTACTCGCACCACGTCGAACATCTTGGCATCGGCCATTCCTTCGGCTACGACAAGCGGCCCCGACACCTTTATTATCCTACCCTGCATAGCTCACCTACCCTCGCTCTCCAAATAAAATGTCAACTCCTACTGCTTTTTCCACGCTGGCTTTGACCCCTTTCATTCCCAGCCCTATGCTCCCAGCATTATTGGGAATCAAGGTAATAATAGGAAAAGGCTGAGCGCTGTATCTATCGATGGTCTCCTGGATGTCCTTTGCTATCGGTTCGGTTATGAACAAAACCGCATAGTTCTCTTTGGCCAGCCTGTGAATAAGCCTAGCAGCCTGTTCAGGCTGTGTAACCGGAAAAACCGACAGGCCCAAAGCCTTAAACCCCAGTATTGAGTCCTTGTCGCCAATTACGCCCATCTTATACATACACATCACGTAGCCTTTCACGAATTTTTTCGGCAGGCAGGTTGTTTATCTTACCCACCATGATTATGCGTATGAGCTTAATCTCGTTTTCCTTGGCCAACAGATACCCCACAATGGCTTCTATTCCAAATGGATTATATCTCACCGACCTGACGTAACTCAGCAAATAGTCATCCATCAGCCTTTCAAAAGCAGTTAGAGTACCCCCCCGCAAAAAGTCCTCAACGCCCTCAGCTACAACTTTCCCGTAAGGAGTGGATTCCACCTCTTTGATCAACTGCTCATACGGCTGCTCAATGGCACGGCTATAGAAAGAAACACTCAGGCTGCCGTGTGGAATCAGCATTTCCTTCAAAAAGTCAAACCCCTGGCCCAGCCTTTTTGCCCGCAAAAGCGAACGGAGGTTTAAAAGGTCAACCTGCATTTGAAAATAACGGAGAGCAAACGAATTCCTTTTCCTACGGCACACTTCAAATATATGGTCATACATGGCCCGGTCCAGCATAGTGTCAATCCTTTGTGGGTCAACCTTCAGCACACAGATCTCGTCAATATCCTTTACGACATCAGCCATAAACGGCGGAAGTATGCCGCTGTCCGAATCCTCCACGGCCTTCTTTAAAACCTCCACCGGAATAGTGCCCATTCGAGCCAAGGGCAACTCATCATCCTGGCCGCTTAAATACCTGTGTTTCAATAAAACCTTGAGATTATGAAAATCATATTTTAAGAAAAACAGCTCGGTAATGGCTGGGTCAGGCGAAATCTCGTCGATGAAATCACGTACTCTCTTCATCTCTTTCGAAAGGAGCTCATCATATTCATAGGGAGAACTCAGCTCTGCAACCAGAGGAGCATAGCTGGTCTCCGACAGTACCTTGAGTGCCTCCTCGGCAGATTCGGCATCCACCATCCGCTCAATGCGCTCCCGAGTAAGCAGCCTGGTCTCCAAAACCCTGACTCTGGCCACCCCGTATTCATAACTGGGTTGAGGCATCATATCATCCTTCCTACAGCCAACAACAAGTCAATTATGTACTCTGCTACTCTAAAACCTTTTATAAGCTTAACAAGTTAAATTTAAGTAAGTTCACCGAATAGAATTTCAGCCACTTGAGGCTCCATTTCAATTCGCAATGCCCTCACAATTGCCTCAAACGAGCTGTTTATCTCAACTTCATGTCCTCGAAGGACAAATCCGGCCTTAAACTGCCCTCTATCGGGCGCCAAGCGCAACTGTCCCTTCCGCCCTTGTTTTTTTAGCTGTTCATTGACGTAATCCAGGAAACCCTGGTCCAGGCGGTACTGATCATAAGCCGAGAATACCACCTCTTCATCTCCCTGAAGAGGGGCATTCAAAAGCATGGAAGCAATGACCTCCCTGTATTGGTCATCGGCCATGCCGCTTATCCCCTCAATAACCCCTCTAAATACGGCTTCTATCATATCTCGCTTGGCAGCCAACACCTTTTTTTTCATCTCCAGCTGAGCTGACACCAGCATCCTTCTTTTATGCTCGCGGGCCGCCTCCATGTTTTGCTCGGTCAAGCGCTTTCTAAGCTTGCCGGCCTCATTGGCCTTGGCCTCTTTAATCTCCCTTGCTTTTTCCTCAGCCGACTGGATTATGCGTTCGGCCTCCTGCTGAGCATCTTCCAGAATACGCCGCTTGATCTTGTCAAACCCATTCATGGCACCCACTCCTACACTGGGATACCGTTCACCATGAGGAAGGAAGCCAGCAGAGCCAGCACAGCGTAGGTCTCCACCACTACCGGAAATGTGATGGCCTTACCAAGCTCTTCAGGCCGCTTTGCAATTATACCAATGCAGGCCGCGGAGGTTCTCCCTTGGTATATGGCCGATATAAGCCCCACTATGGCAATGGGCAAAGCGCTCACAAAGAGCAACAGCCCAGTCTCGGTGGAAATATCTATCATACCACCAAAGATGTTCAGCTTATTCATGATGATAAAACCTATGAGCAAGCCGTAAATCCCCTGAGTACCGGGCAAAGCCTGAAGCAGCAGTACCTGACCAAACTTATCAGGATCTTCGGTTACCACGCCTGCCGCACTCTGACCAGCAATGGCCACACCGAATACCGAACCGAGTCCTGCCAGCACTACTGCTGTAGCAGCTCCCAAAATAGCGTATATCTGTCCCAAGCTTAAACCTGTCTCAGTAGTTGACGCCGCAGCTCCCAATACTGCAAAAATCTGTCCTAATTCCATATCAAACAGCCTCCTCTTCCTTGTATACATCAATAAATTTTGTCTTGATACGTAAAGGCTTAAAGGCATGGCCTCCAGCCTCAAAAAACCTGCCAAAAAACTCTATATACTGCAACCTGCTGGAGTGAACATATGCACCCAGTATGTTGATGAGTATGTTGAATGAATGCCCTGCTGCCAAGACAACTATGGCAATTATCCAGCCGATCCACGACTTTGCTGCCATAAGCCCCAGCTGATTTATGACCGTGCCGATGACGCCACCGGCCAACCCTAAGGCAAAGAGCCTTGAATATGAAAGCATATCGCTGAAATAGCCGGTAATATTGTACAGGCTCAATATGCCAGACAGCAATCTCTTTATGATGCTCTTTTGATGTCTGCCTTGAGTGAGCACAAGCCCGATTGCCCCGGCCAGTGCCATGTACTGCCCTACCACTTTCGAATATGTTGCCATAAGCACCAGGCCTATTAAGGTAATATACCAAAACCCCTGGTCAAACATGGCATCCCAAACCTTGCCCTGGCGTATGCTCATGTAAGCCTTGATGCCTATGCCTACGAAAATCTGAATGAGGCCTAAAGCAAAACAAAATATGAGCATCTTTATTGGCTGAGCAGCCGGTTCAAACCATAAGGGGGGCAGCCCCAAAAGCCGACCCGCATTGCCAAACCATCCTCCAAACACAGCACCCCACAGAAAAGTGGATATCCCGCCCAAAAACACCAGCATACCCAGCTTTTTACCCATTCCCTTAAGCTTTAGCTTACGCATGGCCAAATAAGCTATAGATGCGATGACGATGCCATACCCCGCATCTCCCATCATTATGCCGAAAAATACGAAGAAGAACGGCGCCACAAAGGGATTGGGATCTATGCTTCGGGGATGGGGCGTGCTGTAAAGCTCGGTAACCAGCTCAAAAGGCTGTATCAGAGGCGGGTTATCATACGCCACCGGAAAAAGCTCATCAGGCTCCGGGTCCTCCAGCCGAATGTAAACCGCAGAAGTAATGCTGTGCATTTTAGATACAAAGGCTTCGGCATAACGGCTGGGAACCCACCCTTTAAGCACAAAAGCCTGGCCGGTTTGCAGAAGCTTTAACCCTTCCTCTTCCTTATCCCTCTGTATCGACAGAGCATCGTAAAGGATTTCCAGCTCCTTGACCCGTACCGCCAGCGCCCTTGCCTGCTCCTCTATCTTTTGCCTTTCGGCATCAATGGCACGCAGCTCATGGTCACATTGCTTTATAATCTCTGCAGGAGTGCCTTCCATATTGCTGAAGCTTACGCGGTTGAACCTCAGCTCCTTCAGCCGCACATCCACCTCTTCTGCCAAATCCCTGTGATATGCCAAAAAGTAGTTGACCTGCTCTTTGTCCTCTCCAACTCTCTGTATGTAAAACTCCCTTGCACCCAGCTCCTGTACCATCCTCTCCTCAAACTGGGCTGCAACTCCTTTTTCTACCGTACCTATCATCGTATGGGTCGCCAAGGTATTGCCTATCTGCTCCAGAGGGACGTTCAATTCCTTCCAAGGCAACAGCTGTTGTTTTGTGCTGAGCACGCGGGTCTCACGAGACGACAGCTCTGTAAGGCGCTGTTCCAGCTTACGGCAGGTGGCTGCAACCTGCAATATGGAATCAGCATTTTTGCGCACCTTGTTGAGCTCCTCAAGGCTGACAGCGGGTTTGGGCGCAAATGCCGAACGCTTCAAATTATTATAGCGACCAATAAAATCCAGCGCAAATTTTATTTCTGATAGCTGGGATTCGATGCACTCCACAATCCCCTGACCGTCATATCTTTCTAAAAGCTGGGTCTCGCCATCCTGGCCCTCTTCATCATACTCTTCAAGCTCGATATTATCGATTTCTACATTGCCCATGAGCTGAATGGCATTAAGTATCCTATCCTTGTCAGCCTGCAAGCCAACGAGGAGCAGTTTTTTCATTTCAACTATGGCCATGCATATTCACGACCTTTCCCATAATCAAGGAAATGGCTTTATCCAGCTTGGCCTGGGCCATTTGACGTATCTTTTGGCATTCTTCCTCCACTTTCTGGTTTAAAGCCTCTATCTCCTTCTTGGCTTCCTCTTCAGCCTGACGCATAAACCGCTGCCTCTCTTGCTGCGCTTGCTGAGTCACCTCTACCAGAAATCTGTTACCCTCTTCCTCGGCCCTCCTCAATATCTCCCTTGCCTTTTCCATTGCTTGCTTCTTTATCTCTTCAGCCTGCTGTTCTGCCTGCCTAATCTCCTTTATGGCATCTATACCCATAACCAGCACCACCTCTCTTAACCCACCATTATGTTTCTCGGTGCAAACAGCAGGACCTCTAATTCTTATTTCGTTCCAAACAGCCTGTCTCCGGCATCCCCCAAGCCGGGTACTATATACCCATGTTCGTTGAGGCATTTATCTATGGCCGCTACAAATATATCTACATCCTCATGATCCCGCCGAAGGCGTTCAATACCCTCGGGAGCGGCTATTAAACAAACGAACTTTATGCTTCTGGCACCCTTTTGTTTTATGAAATTCAAAGCCGCAGATGCCGAACCTCCGGTGGCCAACATGGGATCGATTACAATGAGCTCCCTCTCTTCTACATCTGGAGGCAGCTTACAATAATATCCCACCGGCTCCAGCGTCTCGGGGTCGCGATACAGACCGATATGTCCTACCTTGGCAGCCGGTATGAGCTTGAGCATGCCGTCCACCATTCCAAGCCCTGCCCTTAAAATGGGTATAATCCCTAGCTTCTTGCCGGATATGACCTTGGTTCTGGCCTTGCCCACCGGAGTCTCTATCTCTACCTCTTTGAGCGGCAGGTCACGGGTAACCTCATAGGCCATAAGCAGAGATATCTCTTCCACCAGCTCTCTGAACTCCTTAGCCCCCGTCTCTTTATCCCTGACAAGGGACAGCTTATGCTGAATCAACGGATGGTCTAAAACGTGTACTCTACCCATTTTACCTCTCCTTTTGTTGTTAAGCTTTACGTGGTTACCGGTATGGCATTCAGTCCTTTTGACTTGCCAGCATTACTTCCACTCCATCCTCCCATGCAACCAAGGCTTTATGGGCCATTCCTAAAAACAGGCCGGTTTCCACCACTCCTGGTATCGATTTCAGCACACGATTTAACCGGTATACATCAGGTGCTTCGTCAAAATACAGATCCACGATGAAATTGCCATTATCGGTCACCACCGGCCCAGCTTTTCTGACCGCCATTCTGAGCTCAGGTCTGGCTCCGATTTCTCCAACCTTTCGCATCACCAAACCAAGAGCTGCCGGAATAACTTCCACCGGCACCGGAAAAGATACAGCCAGCTTTTCCACCAGCTTGGAATGATCCACTATGATTACGAACTCATCGGCCATGGTGGCTATGACCTTCTCCATGGTATTGGCAGCGCCGCCACCTTTTATTGCGTTCAAGCTGTAATCGATCTCATCGGCACCATCAATGGCGATATCCAGCCTGTCCACCAACGAAGGATCAAGCAAGGGTATTCCGTGCTGATAACACATAAGCTTGGCTTGATACGACGTTGGCACGCCGCGAATGGACAAGCCCTGTCTAACCCTTCGGCCCAGTTCCTCAATAAAAAACGCAGCAGTACTGCCTGTCCCAATCCCAACCGTCATACCATCCTTTACCAAATCAGCCGCTGCCAAACCGACAATTTTCTTGAGATTTTTACCCTCATCCTGTACTTTCATGGCGCTGTAATACCCCCAAAAATATTCTTTAATATTATAACCTAACCCATCTGGCAATTGCAATAAAAAATATTAGGCTTTCAGCTTTTCTATCAGCTTTGTGAGGGCTTCCTCCAGCTCGCGAGCACAGCTTTCATAAACCTCCACCGGCTGGCCAAAAGGATCAAGTATCTGCGCCAATTCTCCTTTAACCGACCCACCTTCGACGTATTCCTTAAGCACATGTATCTTGGATGCGGCTTCTGGATACATGCTGCTCAATATCGATTTGTGTCGATCGGTCATGGTCAATATCAGGTCAGCTTCTTCAACAAGCGATGCATCCACATTCCTAGCCCGGTGATCGCTTAAGTCTATCCCTCTTCGCTCCATAACTTCAATGGCCTGGGGCGTGACGCTGTCCCCCTCGATAGCGGCTAGACCCGCAGACATGACTTTTATATCATCCAGCCCATTTTTCTTTGCCAGATCTTTAAACAAGGCCTCGGCCATGGGGCTTCGGCACGTATTGCCTGTGCACACAAACAGAACCGTTCTCAATCTATAAAACCTCCTTCTTGGCCGTAAAAATCCATTGGTCTACCGTTTTTTCTCCTATATTTCCCCAAATCCGTTCCTTGACATGCGCAATCAATTTATTTTTCTGCTGTTCTATTATATAGTTACTCCATAATATCATACGTGCTAAACAAATGCTGGTTTTTACGCATCAATCACGCGGAATGCGGCTGCCCTCAACATGCGGTTCATTATTGCCAAACCCTCATCCTTTGTCTCTATCCATTCAGCAAGGACTATATCCATCCCCAGGTCATCAAACTGCCTCAAAGCCGAAAACAGGTTGGAAGCCATCACAGCAGGCTGAGTGCGACTGCCCAATACCAGCACTTTCCCTTCTTTATAATAATCCTTTGTCTCATGAGTGGCAAGTATTCCTACCTTCATGCCCTGTTTTATATATTCTTCTGCCAGGGCATTTATTCTCTCCACCATTTGATCAAGCTCTCCCCGCACCACCACCACCTGGGCATGAGGCGCATAATGGGCATATTTCATTCCGGGAGATCTGACCGGTTGTCCTTCCTTGAGCGGTTTTAAAGCACTGGCATCAACCCTTACCTGCCCCAATACCTCCGTCAGCATTTCATATGTGATCCCTCCGGGTCTCAAAATCGTAGGGACCTCGGCCGTCATATCCAAAACCGTGGACTCCAAGCCCACCTGACATTTCCCTCCATCCAGTATAAGGGAAATCCTGCCGTCGAGGTCATCCAAAACATGCTGCGCCGTGGTAGGACTGGTATGGCCCGACCTGTTGGCGCTCGGAGCCGCAATGGGCACCCCGCTACACTCTATAAGCCTTAAAGCCACCGGGTGTCGCGGCATCCTAATGGCCACCGTATCCAAACCTGCCGTCACTGTATCCGGTATAAGATGGGACTTCTTCAAAATCAGGGTAAGAGGACCTGGCCAGAAACGCTCCATAAGGGTGCTGGCTGCAGGAGGCAATTCCCTTACCAACTTGTCCACGTCCTGGCGTTTTGAAATGTGCACTATGAGAGGGTTGTCTCCCGGACGCCCCTTTGCCTCAAATATCTTCTGAACCGCGGTTGCATCCAAAGCATTGGCCCCCAGGCCGTATACCGTCTCAGTGGGAAATGCCACTACTTCCCCACCCTGTATCAGCCTGGCAGCTTCCAGTATAGCACTACAATCGCTTTCCACATCATTTATCTTTAGTACCCTGGTCCTCAATTGTGCCTTTCTCCTTTCGGATAGACGCGTAACTTGATATTCATCCACAATATAATATACTTTACTTTACATTAAGTCAGAAGACATGTTTATATTAAAGCAAAGAAGAAACCAAAATCCCCGCTATCACTCCCATTATAAGGCCCAGCCCAGGAATTCTGCCCCTGTACAGGTCCCTGGACCTGGGTATGAGCTCCAAACACGTTATGTATAGCATCGCCCCGCCGGCAAATCCCAGGCACAGGCTTATAAAATAAGGCGATATCTCTCCCAGCAAATATCCCACCAATGCACCAATACCTGTCGGAACGCCGGCCATAACGGCAGCTAAAAAGACTTTCCACCTGCCCATACCGCCTATTCGCATAGGCGCAGCCATGGCAATGCCCTCCGGCACATCGTGAAAGGCGATGACAAGGCTCAAGCCCACACCGTACGACTCCATTGCCGTAAACCCCGACCCTATAGCCAAACCCTCGGGGAAATTGTGAAGCGCAATGCCTATCCCCAGCAATATGCCGGTCTTTATATACTGGCTTATGGAAGCGGCATTCCTTTTAAAATCGCTACTCCAGGAGGTTATGGCCTCATCGCAGGCTATAATCATGACCACTCCCAAGCACACGCCTCCTATACTTACGCCAAACCCTCCTATTTCAAAAGCCTCAGGTAGAAGGTCAAAACACACCACCGCTATCATGAGCCCAGCAGAAAAATTCAATAAGGTGCTCAAAAATCGCCTGCCTGGATTGTTTAAAACAAATCCGATGATACCTCCTAAACCTGTGCCCAAAATTCCGGCTGCCGTACCCATGATACAGCTAAACAGCAGCTCATCCAACCCAAACCATCCCCAAACATAGAGCTTTTATAAAAATTGTATTCACTGGGATGCTTGGGTATTCTTAAGCCTTTCGGTCTGATCGTTTATTATAAGCTCATTTATGATTTCGTCCAGGTCTCCATCTAGAAAACCTTCCAGGTTGTAGATGGTCATCCCAATCCTATGATCTGTCACGCGGCCCTGCGGAAAGTTATAGGTCCGTATTCTTTCGCTTCTATCGCCCGTACCCACCTGGCTCTTCCTGACCTGAGCATATTCCTGCTCCCGTTCCCTCTGAATAGCATCAAGTACACGGGCCTTTAAAACCCTCATGGCTTTTTCCCTGTTCTTCTGCTGCGACCTCTCATCCTGGCAGGTAACCACTATACCTGTGGGAAGATGGGTTATGCGCACGGCCGAATCGGTGGTATTGACGCTTTGGCCTCCATGCCCCGATGACCTGAACACTTCGATCTTTAAATCGTCGGGATTTATTTCCACCTCAACATCTTCCGGTTCTGGGAGCACAGCCACGGTAGCGGTGGAGGTGTGGATCCTGCCACCCGATTCGGTAGTGGGGATCCTCTGCACCCGGTGGACTCCGCTCTCGTATTTTAGCCGGCTATAAGCGCCTTTCCCTTCCACTACAAATATGATCTCCTTCACGCCGCCCATGTCGGTGTAGTTGGCGCTCATGACCTCTATCCTCCAGCCCTTACGCTCGGCATACCTGCTGTACATCCTGAAGAGGTCAGCGCCAAAAAGGGCTGCTTCCTCTCCTCCTGCCCCGGCCCGTATCTCCATAACGACGTTTTTCTCGTCATTGGGGTCTTTAGGCAGAAGCAGGAGCCTAAGCTCATGGAGCACCTTTTCTTTTCTTTCTTCAAGGGCATCTAGCTCATCTCGAAGCATGTCCAAAGACTCCCCATCCAGCTTTTCCTTTAACATCTCGCGGGCCACCGCTATGTCCTGCTCTATTGTTTTGTATTCCCTATATTTGACCACGATATCCTCCAGGTCGGCATGCTCTTTGACCAGCTTTTTCCATTCGTTTTGCCTAGCAATCACTTCTGGATCGGCAATTGCCTTGCTCAATTCTTCATATCTTCTTTCGATAAACTCCAGTTTATCCAGCATATATCTTCCCCTTTTACCACAAGTTTGTTTAAAAAATGAAACAAGATAGTTCGACAATCGGATCATAGCAATGCCGAGTTTAAAAACCTGCTCGTACGATCAACTTAGCGGCGTATAGCAGAAACCACGCGCTCAATACCCGCCAAATCCTTCTGTATGGTAATATCTCTGTAGCATCCCGTGCTTTCCAGTATGGCTCCAACGGCCCGGGCCTGACCATACCCCACTTCAACGGCCAACAGGCCCCCGGATTTTAGCCAGTCTAATCCCTCCCTGGCCAACCGGCCGTAAAACTTTAAACCATCATATCCCCCATCAAGGGCAATGCGCGGCTCATAATCTTTGACCTGCGGCTCCAAACCCTCGATCTCCTGTGTAGGTATATACGGCGGGTTGGATACAACAGCGTCAAAAGGCTGAGCACCAGGATGGCCATACAAGGGAGAGAACAGGTCTCCTTCCAAAAAGGTTATACGATCCTCAACCCCATGCCGGCAAGCATTAAACCTTGCCACATCCAATGCCCCGGCCGAAATATCAACAGCAGTTATACGGGCATTGGGCAAAAAAAACGCGAGGCTTACGGCAATTGCACCGCTTCCCGTACCCACATCCAGTATCTGGACAGGCCCATCTTTTTGAGATACCCATTTGATCACATGCTCCACCAGTATCTCAGTATCGGCACGAGGTATCAATACCCTGTGGTCAACATAAAATTCCAGCCCCATAAACTCCTGCCTGTTGGTTATATACTGAATGGGGCATCCCTCACAACGCCTGTATATCAGGTCGAAGAACTCCTGCACCTGAGCACCGTCTAGCTTCCAGTCCTTCATGAGGTACAGGTCGTGCCTCTGGCACTTTAGCATATGAGCCATCAAAATCTCTGCCTCCAGCCTGGATGCCGGGACATTATGGCACTCTAAAATCTTTTGCCCCTTCCTTAATACCTCCATCCCCTTCAGCTGCATCTTCAGCCTCCTTGCCAGTCAACCCCGCGGCCTCCACAAAAGCCCTTATGGCAACTTCCAGCTGGGCATCATCCGGCTCCCGGGTGGTCAGCTTCTGCAGCATAAGTCCTGGGAACATGACGAATTTTACACCCGGCCAACTGGTTTTACCCGCCCACTTTATTATCTCGTATGAGACGCCGGCCACCAGAGGTAACAGCAATATCTTTATGAGGATGCGCACTATCACGTTATCCCAGCTCAATGCCGAAAACACCACGATGCCCACCACCATCACCACCAGCAGAAACGCCGTGCCGCACCTGGGATGCAGCGTGCTGTACTTTCTGGCATTTTCTACTGACAGCTCCTCGCCGTGTTCATAGCAGTGAATAGCCTTGTGCTCTGCTCCGTGATACTGGAAGACCCGCTGTATATCTTTGATCCTGGTCACCAGTACAATATAACCGATGAATATAGCAAGCCTTATTATTCCCTCAATCAATCCCAGTATAAAGCGGTTGGCTATCCACTCTCTGAGCAATCCCGTCAGCACAGCGGGAACCACCACAAACAGCACTATCGCCAGGCCAATGGCCAGCAACAGCGCAAACCATGCCATTACGTCTTCCACCTTTTTGCCGGTTTTATCGGCTACAAACCTCTCAAACCTCGATGGCTGGTACTCTTCTACAGCGCTTTGGTCACCGTACATCTCGGCAGAGGCCATAAGGGATTTTACACCCATAACCAGCATTTCAGCAAAAGTTATAATCCCCCTTATGACCGGCAATTTAAAGATGCGATGCCTGTCCTTTAGGGAAGACAGCCGCTGGCTGTGCACTACAATCTCTCCGTCACAGCGCCTAACGGCTATAACCATGCGGGAAGGAGCGCGCATCATCACCCCTTCCAGCACCGCTTGCCCCCCTATATCGCATTTTCTCATTGGCTACACCCCTTGTAACAAACAAAAATGCAGACCAGGGTATAACCCCAATCTGCACTATTTTGTGGAATTCACACCTGGTCACTGTCCAGACCATATCTCTTCTTAAATCTTTCCACACGTCCTCCCGTATCTACCAGCTTTTGTTTCCCAGTAAAGAAAGGATGGCACTTCGAGCATATCTCAACCCTGATCTCCTTTTTGGTAGAACCGGTAACAAATGTCTCACCACATGCACACCTCACTATGGCCTCTCCATACTCGGGATGTATACCTTTCTTCATCACTGTCACCTCTTTCGTCGATAATTACAACCCTTTTATAACTACTACAGTATAGCACATCGAGAATGTGAATTTCAAGACGTTTTTCAGCATCTCAGCATCCAACCAGCTTTGAACTGCCCTTCTTTCATCCGGTTCCAGTTGTTTTGTAACGGCAGAGCTTAAAGCTCTCGTCATTTATGCCTTCCACTGAGGCAAAATCCTAGCCTTTTGTAAAGCCTTTATAATAGCCACAATAATGGGCCCCAAAAACAGCCCTATGATTCCAAAAAGCTGCAGCCCCACATATATCGATATGAGGGTGACAAGGGGATGCAAGCCTAGGCTTTGTCCCACCACCTTGGGCTCTAAAAACTGGCGGACTATCAATATAACGATATAAAGAGCTATAAAGGCAAGCGCCTTTGGAACGTTGCCCATAATTAGGTTAATGGCTGCAGCAGGAATGAGAATGGTGCCGGTACCCAATACCGGCAGGGCATCCACCACTGCCGTTATGAGAGCCAATGAAAAGACGTATTTTACGCCGATCAGGCTATATCCTATAAGAAGCTCGATGAAAGTAACCGAAATTAGGATGGACTGCGCTTTGATGAAACCTACCAGTGCAGCAAAAAGGTCCTCTTTCACTGTGCGGATCTTGTTTCTCCATCCCTCCGGCATCTGCTTATAGACAAACCTAGATATCTTCTCCCTGTCCCTGCTCATGAAAAAGGAGGCCACCAGCGATATCACTATGAAGAGAAACAGCTGGGGCAAAAGCTTTACCATGTCCAACAGGTAATTCAACAGGCTTTGCAAGAATACCGATATGCTTCCCACAACAGACCCCAGGCTGTCCCTGATCGTCCTTTCAAGCTCAGCAGGCAAGCTCAAATACAAATTCTGCACCCTGCCCAACAGCATATCGATATACCCTTTAACCACCTGAGCGCTGGGAATCTCCCTGGTCAAGCGCCATATCTCATTGACCAGCTCTGAGAATATGAGTATCACAATTCCTCCCGTAACCAGAGTGAAAAAGAGGAGGACTATGCCCACCGCTGCCCCCCGGGGCAATTTGAGCTTAGTCGTCAAAAAGCTTACCGGCCGTTCGATAATAAAGGTTACAAACAGGGCCACCACAAATGGAGCCACATAAGGGAAAACTTTGATGAGCATCAAGAGCACCAGCAAAAGCACTAGCACTGTCCATGCTATGATCTTTAAATATCTTCTATGCCGTGGACTTATGCTTATCATAGTTTACCCATACCCCGCTGTACCATTATTTAGCGATAGCTGTAATAGCTGTCGCGCTCGACGAAATAGCCGTCTTTCTCCATCTTTTCAAAGTGCTCCAGCATCAAGTCTATAAACTCTTCGTTGGAATTGGTACGCAACAGGTCGTTGATTATGAGCTCAATTACCCTGTCCGGCCGTCCTTCGCTCAAGTTCTTGCGTATGGCCCATACGCATTCCAGTTCCCTCTGGCTGAGCAGCAGCTCTTCCCTTCGCGTCCCCGATCTGAAGATATCAATAGCCGGGAAAATTCGCTTTTCAGAAAGCTTTCTATCCAAATGGATCTCCATATTGCCCGTACCCTTAAACTCCTCGTATATCACCTCATCCATACGGCTTCCTGTATCGATTAAAGCGGTGGCAATGATGGTCAGGCTCCCACCCTCCTCAATATTACGGGCTGCACCAAAGAACCTCTTAGGTTTATGAAGCGCCGCTGAATCGATACCACCTGATAGCGTCTTCCCGGTTGCTGGAACGGTAAGGTTGTAAGCACGGGCCAGGCGGGTAAGGCTATCCAGCAGCACCACAACATCCTTACCATGCTCTACCAGCCTTTGAGCGCGCTCCAGCACCATCTCAGCCACCTTTGTATGGTGTTCGGGCAGCTCGTCAAAGGTGGAATACACAACATCTCCTTTTATAGAGCGCTGCATATCGGTTACCTCTTCGGGGCGTTCATCGATGAGCAGCACTATGAGGTAGATATCAGGATAATTGGTTGCAATGCTGTCGGCAATCTTTTTGAGCAGCGTGGTTTTTCCTGCCTTTGGAGGCGATACAATCAATCCTCTTTGCCCTTTGCCTATCGGGGCTATAAGGTCTATCAAACGCGTGGCCAGCTCTTTGGGATTCTTGGGATTCTCCAGCGTTATGCGCTCATCGGGGAATATGGGCGTCAGCTCATCAAACGGCTTTCTCTGGGTAGCCTTTTCGGGGTCTTCGCCGTTGACCGCAGTCACATACAGAAGGGCTTGGAATTTTTCGCCCTCCTTTGCAGGACGGGTTTTGCCTTCCACCAAATCGCCGGTCTTGAGATTAAAACGGCGTATCTGCGATTGGGAAACATATACGTCTTTGCTGCCGGGCATATAGTTTTCAGCGCGTAAGAATCCGTAACCATCTGGCAGCACTTCCAGTACGCCTTTGGCGTCACCGCACTCCCCGGTGCTCAGCAGAATGGGCACAGCGGGATTGGATGTATTAAAGTATTTACGCGCATAGGCAACCTGCCTTTCATACTCCTCTTTGTCAGTGATGATCCTCTCTAACAGGTCCTCTTTTTTGCGGGCTGCAGCAACTCTCTCTCTCTCAGCATCCTCTTCATCGTCGTACTCTTGAGGTTGATGTGGCTCCCTGGCTTGAACTGGCTGCTCATCTTCCTGAGCCTTACGCTCTTCCTCGGGCTCCACCTGCTTTTCTGCCATCTCTTCCCTTTCAGGCTGCTGCACGGCCCTTTGTTCCTGTACCTCCTCTTCTTCTTCCTGTTTCACTACACGGAAATGCCGTTGCTCTGAATCTTCCTGCTTCACATCCAGGCCTCTTTCTATTTGCTGCTCTGCCTGGTCAAGCAGGTGCAATTGCTGGGCAGCCCCACCAGCTGTCTCTCTCTCCTGAGCAGCCTCCACATTCCTTTTCCTTGGCCGCCCTCTTCTGAGAGGCTTAGGCTGAGCAGCTTCCTGCTGTAGCTGAACAGCCTGTCCCTCCTGCTCAAACTGCTGATCAGCTCGCTTCTCTTCCTGTTCCTGCTGTACGCTTTGGTCTTCCTGCTCCCGCTGCACATCTTGCACTTCCTGCGCGAACTGGGCAATTTGCTGTTCTTCTTGCACGGGTTGATCCTGCTCATTTTCCTGCTGTGCCACCTGTTGAACATCCTGGTCCTGATGTTGAACCTCCTGCCCCTGGAGCTGCTCACCTTGCTCTTCTTGTTTTTTGGCAAGCCATTCCCGCTGCTGCTCTTCGGCCAGCTCCCTCAGCTTCTCTTTTATGCGTTCAATGAGTTCAGCCTTTCTATATCTGGTAACACCCTTTACTCCTATTTCCTTGCCAAACTCTCTGAGTTCAAATATGTTATTGTTTTCTAAATTGTTCAAATCTAAATTGCTCAAATCCAAAGTCCTTTCTCCTCGCTTTCTATTTAGGATTTTTGCTTCAAATGCACAAATGGTATACAGTTTTTGCTTGTGCTGTGTTTTTTATCATTTTTTGATAGTAAACCACTCCATCTTATAGAAGATGAAGCTTCCTGCTTCAACGACACCATTTGGTATCTCCACAGGCGTGAATTCGGAGCGTTCCGACCAAATTTGCAATTCATCTCCATCCTATAGAGAATGGAAACTTCTTGCAACTACTAGGTTAAATGGTTTATACGCTAAACATACGGAATATCAAAAACTCAAGGGATGCGTTCATAAATGCCGACGGGAATACACTCTACTTCCATATTATTTCCAGCTTCCCGTCTTTCATACAGCGTGCATTAAATTCAATAAACAAAATAATCAACCCAACCAACACAACAGCATAGAAAACACAGCTTCACAACACATGAAAACCCAAATGTAGAACTACATTTAGACTTTTAATTATATATATATCTATACCCCTTGCCACGCTTTTCAATCTAAAACGCCATTTTATATAAAATACTTACAAAAGCAAAATGAACAAAACCTCATAAGCTTTTGTATGTAAACAAACTTTCCCAAATGAGAAAGTAGATTTGAAAGGCATCCAAGGGTACCGGCAATATGGCATTATGAGCAGCTTATAGATATCATAATCTAAAAGCCTTCTGCCGTCAACAAAAAAATTCACAAAAAAACCCCACTTAAAATTAGTAGGGTTATACAAAAATTATATAAAATCACTGCATATTACTGTTCTTACGATTCTTATATTCCACAGCAGCCCCTACAAAATCCCTAAACAGAGGATGAGGCCTGTTGGGACGAGATTTAAATTCAGGATGATACTGCACGCCTACAAACCACGGATGGTCAACTAGTTCCACCGCCTCTACCAACCTGTTATCCGGCGAAATGCCCGATACAATAAGTCCATGAGATGAAAGCATATCTTTAAAACTGTTGTTATACTCATATCTGTGGCGATGCCGTTCTTCTACAATTTCCTGCCCGTAGGCTTTTCTGATCAGCGTGTTTTCCAAAGTCTTACACGGGTATACCCCCAACCGCATGGTTCCTCCTTTTGAATCCACTTTCTCCTGCTCGGGCATGAGGTGTATAACAGGATAGGGGGTATAGGGATCAAACTCGGTGCTGTGAGCACCGGTAAGCCCCGCCACGTTTCGCGCAAACTCTACCACGGCCAGCTGCATACCCAAACATATGCCGAAATAAGGTATTTTATTTTCCCTGGCGTACTGGCTGGCGTACATCTTGCCTTCTATCCCTCGATCTCCAAAACCACCCGGTACCAGTATCCCATCTACATCAGACAGCAACGCATCCACATTGTCTTGGCATACCTGTTCAGAATGGATCCACTTTATTTCAACCTCGGTATCATGATAAAGCCCCCCGTGTGAAAGGGCTTCCACCACGCTGAGGTATGCATCGTGAAGCTCAACATATTTGCCTACCAGTCCAATAGTAACCTTGTTTTTTAAATTTTTCATACGCCTGACCATCTCGCACCATTCATCCAAATCGGCCTGTCCACAGTTGAGCTTCAGCCTTTCAATCACCAGGTCATCCAGTCCCTCTTTTTTGAGTAACAGGGGTACTTCATACAGGTTATCGGCATCCAGGTTTTGTACCACCTGCCTGGCTTCCACGTTGCAAAACAGCCCTATCTTTTCTTTGAGCTCCCGGCTGAGCGGCTTTGCAGATCTGCATACTATTATATCAGGTTGAATGCCAATGCTGCGCAGCTCCTTAACGCTGTGCTGTGTAGGCTTGGTCTTCAGTTCCCCGGCCTTCCCCAAATATGGGACCAGGGTGACATGTATATACATGCAGTTATCTGCCCCTACTTCCCACTTGATCTGACGGATGGCCTCCAAAAAAGGTAGGCTCTCGATATCGCCTACCGTACCACCGATTTCGGTGATGACCACATCCACGTCCGATTCCTGTGCCACGCGGAAAATCCTGTCCTTTATCTCATTGGTTATATGAGGAATTACCTGAACAGTGCCTCCCAGGTAATCTCCTCGACGCTCCTTGCTAATGACCGACCAATATATCTTTCCGGCAGTCACGTTGTTATTCTTGCTCAAGTTTTCATCAATGAACCGCTCGTAATGTCCCAGGTCCAAGTCGGTCTCAGCGCCGTCCTCGGTAACAAAGACCTCACCGTGCTGATAGGGGCTCATGGTACCCGGGTCAACATTAATATAGGGGTCGAATTTTTGGATGGAAACCTTCAACCCCCTACTTTTTAACAATCTTCCTAAAGATGCGGCAGTTATACCTTTCCCGAGAGAAGACACCACCCCTCCGGTGATGAATATAAACTTAGCCACCTTATCCCCCTCCGAAACATGCTTCAGCAAATTTCTACAACCATCAATTTTATACACCACTCAATCCCGTTGTCAAGGATTTTTATCACGATTTGTAATCAAGAACCACGATGCGGGTCTCTTTTCCTTCTACATCCTGCTTTTTAACCTCCAGGGTATGGTCATTGAGATGGGTCCCACCCCCCATGACCTTCAGGAACTTATCCACGCCGTCGATGGGAAAATCAATCCTATCGGTCTTGTAGTGCATGGGAATCACTATGGAAGGCTTGAGAGATGAAACCACACTGGCCGCCGCGTTTGCGTCAATGGTATAGGTACCTCCCACAGGTATGAACAGCACGTCCACGTCTCCTATTTGCCCAACCTGCTCCTCAACAAGAACATGCCCCAGATCCCCCAAATGGCATACCCTTATCCCATCTATCTCAAATACGTATATGATGTTGATGCCCCTTTTACTGCCGCCCTGGTCATCATGATAGCTCTTTATCCCCTTTATGGGTATGTCCTTTACGTAGAAATTTCCTATTTTGTTGATAACCTCGGGGTTCCCAGGCACACCCTGTACGTAGTTGTGGTCAAAATGCTGGTGGCTTACCGTAACGATATCGGCCTGTTCGTCTGGCAGCTCGTACCCCACAGTCTCATCAAAGGGGTCGGTAATTATGGTAACCCCAGAGTCCGAGACCAATCTGAAACAGGCATGTCCAAACCAGGTTATTCTCATAACTTCTTCCCTCCTCAAATTTTAAATGAATTTACTAATAATTTTCTATGTCCACCTTACCAGCATATTCTATCTCCCTATTCAAAAAACGGCTTCCTATCTGTTTAAACCGCTGGCTGAAATCGCTCAAGTAATAGCAGTATTGAGGCTCCTTATAGCTGTTATTGAGCATGTCCCGCTGCTTTAAAATTCGTTTTACCTCATGGGCCGTCCCCACCGCAGGGTTAACCAACGTCACATCAGGGCCCATGACTTTGGAAATGGTATTCATGAGCAAAGGATAGTGAGTGCAGCCCAGTATAAGGGTATCCGCACCCCACTCCTTCAAAGGCTCCAGGTATATTTCAGCGGTTAAATATGCTATGGACGTGTCGCTCCACCCCTCTTCCACTATTGGCACAAACAGCGAACAGGCCACACTGCAGGTCTGTATATCGGCATTTATACTGGCAATGGCCCTGGAATAGGAACCGCTCTGTACCGTAGCCTCGGTGCCGATTATGCCTACCTTGCCATTCCGCGTAGCTTTGACAGCAGCTGCCGCACCGGGTTCAACGACCCCTATTATGGGGATATCAAAAACCTCTTTTACGGCATCAAGTGCCATTGAACTGGCCGTGTTACAAGCGATTACCACGGCCTTTATGTTCTGAGTAAGAAGAAATCGTATGCACTGCATGGAGTACTTGATGATGGTCTCCCTGGACCGGGTACCATACGGAAGGCGCGCCGTATCGCCAAAATAGACGATGTTCTCGTTGGGCAGCTGAGCCATCAATTCCTTCACCACCGTCAGCCCGCCCAACCCCGAATCGAATACGCCAATAGGCCTTTGATCCACCGCACAATCTCCCTTCACTCGGGATGCTTTTCCCTGAACCTGTCCAGCGCAAGCTCTATTAGCCGATCTATAAGCCTGGAATACGGCACACCCGTCGCCTCCCACAGTTTGGGATACATGCTTATTCTAGTAAATCCCGGTATGGTGTTGACCTCGTTTATAAACACCTCCAGGGTGTCTTTTTCCACAAAAAAGTCTACCCTGGCCATTCCGCTGCAATCCAGCGCTTTGTAAGCCTTTATGGCCAGCTGACGAATCTCTTGGGCCTTTTCCTCTGGGAGGTCGGCCGGTATGATCAAACGCGACTTCCCATCATCGAAGTACTTTGCGTTATAATCGTAAAATTCATTGCACGGGATGATCTCTCCCAGCACAGAGGCCTGAGGGTCATTGTTGCCCAAGACAGCACATTCTATCTCCCTGCAATTGATAAAAGCTTCAACCACCAGCTTTCTATCATGCCGTCCGGCTTCCTTCAAACCTTCGATGAGCTCCTGCCTGTCGTGGGCTTTTGTAATCCCCACGCTGGAGCCCATATTGGACGGCTTTACAAAGCAGGGATAACCCAAATGCGATTCAATGGCATCTATTATGTGCTGTGGCCTTTGCTCAAGCTCCTGCCTCAATACCACCAGATACTTTCCCTGCGGCAAGCCAAAGCTATCGAAAACGGCCTTTGCCATAGCCTTATCCATGGCCACAGAGGAGGCCACCACGTCACATCCCACATAAGGGATATTGGCCAGCTCCAACAGGCCCTGTATGGTCCCATCCTCGGCATGAGGCCCATGCATTATGGGGAAAACCACGTCTACCCTATACACTTTAGACGGGTTGTCTACAAGAAAAAAGCCCTTGAACGAAGGATCGCCAGGGAACACTATGGGCTTTGAACTGGCTTCCCATTTTCCGTTTTGTATGTCCTCCACGTCTCCCTCAAACAGGAACCATTTGCCTGTTTTGGTAATACCTATAAAGTATATATCATACTTATCACGGTCCATGTTTTTCACCACCGAAGTGCACGACATCAGGGAAACCTCATGTTCCCCCGATTGACCTCCAAAAAGAACGGCTACCTTTAACTTTTCAGGCATATCCTTCTTTCCTCCTTCAGCCTATCCACCACTTTGCCTACCAAAACTTTGCGGCGGCATTTAGGCATAATATTAAGATAGCAGTCGACGTTGTGTAGTACAGTTGTAGTTGTTTCCATGACTTTTCGTTTATAATTACATTATACCACAATTATTAGAAGTATTAGAAGCTTACAATTTATTTAACACCAGGACCGCCTTTCATCCCACCCTTAAAAGGATGGGCTTCCCCGACGGATCTTCTTAAACAATTATTATTCAATGTTTCATCGATATTTTCTTTAAAAATATGGTGAGACATAAAACTCATTTGCTTATCAAAAAATCGCCAAAACACAAATGGTATGACCAAAAGCTTAAGCGGAGGCTATAGCCTCCGCTTAAGCTTTTGTATTATATGGCTACTTGGTCCGGCTTATGCTCCTCTCGGCCATTTCTATGGCCTTAGCTACAATGTTCCCACAGTCGCGAGAAGTCACGTCACCCCAGCCTCTGTTCTTGACGATGTCGTACACGCCCAGCTCCTTGGCAATCTCTTCCTTAAGCCTGTCGGACATTATTCCACGCCTTCTAG
The DNA here is from genome assembly GCF_023838525.1 of Caldicoprobacter algeriensis. Lineage (GTDB taxonomy): Bacteria > Bacillota > Clostridia > Caldicoprobacterales > Caldicoprobacteraceae > Caldicoprobacter > Caldicoprobacter algeriensis. The sequence goes on along the minus strand of NZ_JAHUQD010000015.1, from coordinate 22,810 downwards.
CCATATAATATACCTCCTTTTAAAGCAAAAGACGTTTTGCTGTCCTTTGCTGATAATAATTTTCCCCGACTCGCAGCACAGTATGCTGCAAAAAATATGGCTAGATTGCCAGCGTTCCATTGGCAGTATCAATAATTTTCAATATATTAACTTCTTTTCCATTGTTTGCATCAATGTAGACTATGAAGTTATCTCCTCCGTACTCGCCCTTAAACTCATAGCAAAGCTTTTCGCCGCCCGACTCGGTGGGAATGATGGCCAACCCTTCGGACTTTATCTTGAGGTTGGGGTTTACCAGCTTTCGCGCTTCGTCAAGCGACAGCTTTGGGGGTTTTATATCCCTCTCTTTATGGGCTATAAGGTAGTTGCGGGCATCAAACCCCACGATATTTCCATCCTCAAGCGATACCTTTACTTTGACTAAATCGGGGTACACTATGACGTCGCCCTGCTTGTATGCAAAGTTTATCACCAGCGTGCCGTCAAACTTCTGGCTGTAGGTAGGTACCATGGATTTATATCCCTTTTGGGACAAAAACCTTTCTGCTGAACGCCGCGCCTCCTCAAGGGAGATCCTAGCCGATTTAATCTCCCCATCAGAAATCATGTTTACCACCTTGCCGCCTCTCTTGCTTACAGAGACAAATATGGTCCCCTTGCCATCCTTCGGCTTTATATACACTCCCCACGTCTCTATATCAGCTGTAGTCTGAGGGCCGCTATTTACCTCGGCCACCCTGTCCCTCCCCACAAAGTCGGCGGCAATCTTCTTGGCCTTCTTCTGGTCAATAGCCTGACCCTGGATGCGGATATCTCTTCTTTGCTGAAGCGTTTCGGAGAAGGGGCCATCGTATATCAATGTGGGATAATCAATGCTCGTCCTCTCTACTCTGATAAACTGCCTCTCAATCAGATTCTCAACGTCCTCATTGAGCTCCTGCTTGACCTTGGCCTGCCTTATTTCGCCCCATTTAACCCCACCCGAATTGATGTTATCAACCAGTATTTTAAGCTCATCGTTCAGCCGCGCACAGCTGTTATGTAACCTTCGTAGGTTATTCATCTCCTCCACCGAGATGGTTTGATCCCGTCCTACCTTTTTGGTGAGGTAATAGCAGTAATCTGCCAGCTGATTTATAAACTTCGAGGTTTTGATAAGCGATAGATGCCCCAATGGCAATTGCCCCAGATTTACCTGAGCGGCATCGGCCTGCCTCCACACATGGGAGAGTAGCACCATGCTTTGCTCTTGATCCCCGCTTACCATGAGCTTCGAAAGCTTTGTCTCTATATCGCCTATCTGCCCTACCAGCTCAAAAAACGACTTCTGATACAGGTTTTCCATATAGTTGCTATACTCCAAATTCTGCAAATACTGGTTGTATCCCCACAGTCCTACTACTATCAAAGCCACTGCCAACACTATTGTCAGTATCCATCTGGTCATGCACTTTGCCTCCTGTCATACATATTGGTTATCGCCTGTAAAGAACCGATATATGACCGTGCAATACTTTTTTAATGCTTTTGCTACCCAAACGCCACAAGAATATCCAACAATGTCGCTTGCGTTATCACAGTTTATTTGGCAAAACGATGATTTCCAATGATGATATGCACTGGCCTCGACCATATCCAGCTGCTGGTAGTTTTAGCTGGGTTATAATAGTAAAGAGCACCGTAAGTAGGGTCCCAGCCATTTAAAGCATCCCTGGCAGCGCGTAGCGACTCTTCATCGGGAGCCAGGTTCATCTGGCCATCAGCAACAGCCGTAAATGCACCCGGCTGGTATATTACCCCTGCTATGGTATTGGGGAAAGAAGGATGTTTTACGCGGTTTAACACCACTGCCGCTACCGCCACCTTTCCAATGTAGGGTTCACCCCTAGCCTCGGCGTGTACCAGTCTGGCTAGCAAGTACAAATCCCCACTGCTGTGCGTTCCACCGGCCCTTGAAGGCTGATAAGAGGTGGTAGCAGTGTCCTTGAGGGTAATGCCCAAGGCTGCCGCCGTCTGTGGCCCCACCACACCATCCACTTTCAGTCCGTTCTTCCTTTGAAAAAACTTTACTGCTTCAAAGGTTTTGGGGCCGTATACTCCATTAATGGGCCCATTGTAATAACCCCACTGTTTGAGTTTCCTCTGAACCTCCATCACCTTGCTGCCAGTAGATCCCCAGTACAGTATGGTCTCAATGGCAGCATATTGACTTTTCCAATGCTCAATCAGCATTGCGCCACAAATAAAAAGAGTTAACAAAACAGCTATAACAGAAAGCCTTCTTTTATGCCTCATACCATCTCCCTTTCTAGCATATGGCTTCTGTTATATTTTTTGTTAACCCGAAACCAAATATACCCACCAAAATATTCCTTTGTAGAATCAATCCATCTTACATATCCAGCACTTTAATATAGTTGATAAACGGATCTTCCGTACCCTGAAGCTGCGTTTCTTCTTCCTTTAACGCCTGAACATACTCCACCACCTCATGGGTGATGCGTTCCCCCGGGCAGATTACTGGAATCCCGGGAGGATATGCCATTATCATCTCGCCACTTATCTCGCCCACAGCTTCCTCCAGCTTAACGCTTCGCTTGGGACTGTAAAAGGCATCACGAGGCCTTACAATCATCTCGGTTTTGCAGGGCACCAGGTTGCAGTTGGGCTTGCTCTTTACCCCCCTCTTTCTGGCAATGTCCTTTAAAGCCTCAATTAGCCTTTTTACGTCCTCCTTTCGATCTCCAAAGGTTATGATGGCCATTATATTGTAAAAATCTGAAAGCTCGATCTGAATGTTGTACTCCTTGCGGAGGACGCTCTCCATTTCATAGCCAGACATGCCCAGCTTACGAACATATATGCTGAGCTTGGTCTCGTCAAAGTCGTATACTCCAGGACTGCCTACCAGCTCTTTCCCAAAGGCATACAGTCCTTCGATCTCGTTTATCTTTTGTCTGGCATATCTCGCCAGTTCCAGCGCATTGCTGACCAGTTCCCTGCCCCGCAAAGCCAGCTGCTTGCGCGCTATATCAATTGAGGCCATGAGAACGTATGACGCGCTGGTGGTTTGCGTCAGGTTAAGCACCGATTTTACGCGGTTGCTGTTTACCTTATCGCTCTCGCGGATGAACAAAGCCGAGCTTTGAGTCATGGAACCCCCTGTCTTGTGCAGGCTGACGGCGCTCATGTCGGCTCCCGCTTCCATGGCAGACACCGGCAACTCATCGCAGAAGGGCAAATGCGCCCCATGAGCCTCATCTGCCAATACCAGCATATTGTTTTCATGGGCTATCCTGCAAATCTCCTTCAGGTTGGATACCGCACCGTAATAGGTTGGATTTATGACAAACACCGCCTTGGCCCTGGGATGATTTCGTATGGCCTCCTTCACGCTGTCCACAGACATGCCCATGGCAATACCCAGGTCATAATTTATCTCCGGCTGAACGTATACGGGTATGGCACCGCTCAATATCATGGCTCCAATAGTGGACTTATGGGCGTTCCGTGGTATGATTATTTCATCCCCGGGCCCGCAGGCATAGAGAATCATAGCCTGTACCCCCTGCGTGGTGCCGTTTACCAAAAAAAATGAATCGTCAGCTCCATATAGCTGGGCCAGAAGCCTTTCGGCCTGTTTGATAACGCTGATGGGATTACATATATTATCCAAATCCTCCATTCCGTTGAGGTCTATTTGAAATACCTTTTCGCCTAAATATTCTACCAGTTCACCAGCTCCTTTGCCCTTTTTGTGCCCTGGCACGTGGAATGGGATTACTCCATCCTCGACGTTTTTCTTGAGAGCTTCAAACAAAGGGGCTGTGTTCTGATTCAGCTTTTCCATGCTTTCTACCCCTTCCCCTTGAGAAAATCAACAAAAAGCAAAAATCCTTTTTGCTTACAAAGAATTATTACAACACAAATCGGCGTAAATTGCAACAACAATTTTTATAACAAAAAAAGGTGCCATACGCACCCTTTTACCGGTCCCAGAAACTTAAAAAAGAAAACAACCTCTTTATCTTAACGCTTGAAACCTTTAACCATTCCACCACTTTCCATCTGTATTCTATTTTCCCGGAACTTTCAAAATCCTTGCTAATATCATAAGAAACAGACGCGTGCTGGTGGTCGTTTACACCATCCTGCTGATCAGCATGGCCCGTTATGCCATTGCTTGTCCCCCTATTATCAGCAAATTCATGGTATTCCGACTTACCGCTTGCTCTGTAGCTTTCGTCCTCTTTATCAGCCGATTCTCCAAGCACCACAGCTTCCGTCCCCTTGGCAACCCTTTTCTGTTGAGGTTCGGTCCTTTTAACCTCGATGGCTATATCGGCTTGTGAAGCGCTGTCACCCTTTGTTGTCTCTTCTTTCTGCCTGGCCACCCCATGAGAGATATCTATAAAGCACAGCGGCGGAAACATTACGCACCACCAGTTGGATCCTTCTCCCTTGCCTATGACCACCTTCAAAGCCTCATATTCCCCTGCCGGCAAAACCAGATGGCCATACGCCTTGGTGGGAAATGAAAAGCGTCCAAACTGAACCTGCACAGGATATGACTTGCCGCACCGCTTTATTTCAAGAAGAGCAATTCTCTCTATCTCGTCTATGCTGCCCTTGATCTTCTCTCTTCCCGTTTCTATCGAATCGATATTGGCAAACTCCCCGCCAAATCTCTCCAAAAGTCTATCCCGTACCCTAAGCTTCAAAGCTTGATCTTCTGGGGAATCGCTGTTTGCCACTACATGGAAACGTATATACTGCTTTTGAGAAGCATTTGCACACACGCCAACTGCTACTAGTACGATTGTTAAGAAGATTACAAATAAATACACAGCTCTTTGCTTGTGCTTCACTGCCAATACCCCCAATACCTGCCGTATTATTCTAAACCGATATTAGAAGTATTGACAGTTTTCAATTTTTTAATCATTTGGACAGATATTTCTCTACCATTTCAATATCGCTAAGTTTGTCTACATCATTGGCCAACTGGGGGAAAGGGGATATGATGGCCACTGCCTTTATGCCCAGAATCTCAAAAAAGCGCTGCTCCACCTTTGATATCGACAGCCTGCCTAGAGTCAACAGTGTCAACAGGTCAAGTCCCAAAATCCTGGCTGTTTTCCAGGGGGTCTTACGGTATTCAACCAGCAGGGCTGCAAATTCGCGGCATCGGTCAAAAATAGTGGGATTTATGTAAAATATATTGCCTCCGGTGAATGTGCCTTCCTTAAGCCGCACATAGGTCCTTTTAAAGCCAGGGAACAGGCTCTCATTTAAACTCTTCTCAACAATTGGATAACACAGATCGGCATCGGTATTTATACACCGATTCACAAAATCATCCACCACTTTGCCTGTGATCATCGGTATATCAGATGAGACGATTATCACCCTCTTATTAGTTTTAAAGGGCTGCATGGCAGCCTCCAGGTTTTCAAAAAACGAACCTGTATCCTCAAAATAATAGTCCACTCTGTCCCCAAGGCAATCCTTTAAAGGTTCAACCGGCCCCACGATGGAAATGCCATACACAAAAGAAGAGCACCTCAAAGCATCAACGACATATTCTATCATTGGACGTCCACAGATGCTGAGCAATGCCTTATTAGCTACATTAATCCTGGCCAGGTCTGCCTGGTTATCCCCTGCCAATATTACTGCATTCATGCCTTAAAAAACCTCCTCCACCACCTGTATCCCCAAACCCATGGTTTGAGCAACAAAGCACTGCGAATATTTCTGATTGAGTGCCGCATATGCCTTTCGCGCCGCATGCTCATCCCCAAAAAGACCATATACAGTGGGACCGCTTCCGCTCATACAGCACCCAACAGCCCCTTGCCTCATGATATCGTCCTTAACCGTATTTATCCGAGGGCACAATTCAATGGTTACTCCCTCAAGAACGTTTACCATGTTTCGGGCAATGCCTTTGAAATCCCTGCACTGTAAACTATCCATCATGCTGGCTATATCCGGCCTTACAGATACTTGGCTCAAATCCAGCCTGCCGTAAACCTCGGCTGTGGAGATGCGCTGCTCAGGGGTTACCAGCACCAGCCATATCCCTTCAACCGGAGAAAGCACCATTATCTCCTCTCCTCTGCCTCGAGCCAGGGCAGTGCCCCCAACGACGCAAAACGGTACGTCGCTACCTATAATGCCTGCCAGAGCCATAAGGTCCTTCTCTTGAAGATTAAGTTTCCACATCCTGTTAAGCCCCACTAGTACAGCAGCGGCATCAGCGCTTCCTCCTGCCATACCCGCCGCCACAGGGATATTCTTTTGTAACTCAATCTCGACACCTTTTTCAATGCCAAACCTTTCTTTAATCAAAGCAGCAGCCCTGTAAGCCGTATTTGTTTCATCTACAGGGATGCCGTCCACATCGCATCTGATGCTTATTCCATTGTCCTTTTCCATAAGGACGACAATATCGCATAAATCTATCGACTGCATGACCATTTCCACATCGTGATATCCATCGAAGCGCTTTCCCAGCACATTCAGCGCCCAGTTGATCTTGGCATAAGCCTTTAAAACAATCCTTCTCATCGCATTCCCAACCCTTATCTTACAGTATATTTAAAAACAATGCTTTAGTAATTATACATTAACACATGCCATCTTGCCAATGTCTTCATCAATTTATCAGCCCCAGGGAAATAGACGATATATCATCAGAGATTAATTGGTAGGCCATAAAAAACAAAAGCGTGTTCCAATGCCCCAAATACACGATAGTCTTAATTCAGGGCCATGAACACGCAAAAGCTTCAAACCCCTTTGGACTTCACAGCAAAACCTCAAGCTTCTTATAGATCAACAGCTTATCTCCAGGGGTCAATACCTGTGACTCATCTATCGCGTTATACTTCAAAATGCTGGCTATTGTGGTGTTGTACTTCTTGGCTATTGACCACAGACTGTCTCCCGGCTGAACGAAATACACAAAAATGCCCGACTCTTCTCCCTGTTTCAGCTCCTCAACTTCAACATCCAGAAATACTTCCTTTTCCACGCTTGTAAACACGCTTACCTCTGCCGTCATCACCGCACGAAACTCGACTTCATCAGGAGCAATTAAAGTGCAGTTCACATGATCTATCACCAGCTGGCTTTGGCACTCCATGTCTTCCTGCGCTCCCTCAACTCCTACGCTCTGCCTGAAGGGGATATCCTCCTTTATGCTGGCCGGCCCATAGGATGGATCGGTGGATTGGTAGATCACCTTGCTCACCAGCACCCCCTCAATGACTACCTTGCCATCGCTTATATGCTGATCTGTAATGATGGGTTTGGCTTCAACATAAAAAACCCTGGCAGCCTGTGGAACGTTTTCCGGGAATGTCATGCTATCCTTTACCACCACTTGGTCCTGTGCCTCACCCACCACCTGCGTCAACTTTATTTTTCTCTTCTTGGGCTGAATGGACAATCCCGGGCAGTAGGCGTCTATCAACAGCTCCTTTGTTTCGGTTTCAAACACCCGGGCCTCGGCTGCTATCACTGCTTCCACATTGAGCACCCGCATCTCCCCGTTGATATCTTCCCGCGGCTCAACGAAAAGCTCCTGTACCCATACATCAGCGGCGCACTCCAATCCCTGATATGCCCCTACGATGTCCACCGAATGGCTAAACGGCATGTCGTAGCTCACATGCTGAAGAGGTTCATTGGGTTCGTCGCACACGTAAAGAAGCTGAATCTTTATATCCCCCTCAATGACCACCCTGTTATCCATGACTTTCCTATCATTAACCTTTACTGAGGCATTTTTCTTCAATATCTTCTGTATAGAAGGCATTCCTTCCTCCAGCTCCAGGTCCTCCCTGACTATAGCCTGTGAACTGCCCTGCCCCTGGCTGCGTGACACCACTATCTTGTCCTTCAGCATCTGGACATTGGGCATATCTTTAAAATTCTGGATGACCTCCAGCTGAATGGCATCGTTGACCCTGCCCTGCAGATTGACCACCGTTTTTATGTTAAGTTTTCTGCTGTTTATGACTTCATACTCAACGTGCTCAACCTGGCACTTCAATGTGGATAACATGTTGGGCTTGGCACCCGGCATATCGAGATAATGAGTAAAGCCTATCTCAGTCTCCAGGCTCTCTATAAGCTGAGAATCGCTTTGGCCAACATACAGGACAGTACAACGCACTACCCCTTCCACCATCACCCTGTCCTGAACTACCTCTTTGCTGTTTACAACCACTGTACCGTCAACGTCCAGTACCCTGGCGATATCGGGTTTAGCCTCTGGAACTACAACATCCCCTTCCACCAGCGCCTGCGACAACTCTTGCCCCACTGTTTGGTCCACTTTCAAAACATCTCTTATGCATTCGACAGTCACCTTCACTCCTCCTTCCCATGCTTTTGTCCCATAAGGATATCTATTATAATAAATATAGGTGACCGTCGAAAAATATGTTTAAATCCTCTCGTTATTTTTGCATATCACTACTTCCACATTGGAAGTGAGTATATCGAAATATGTAAACGAAAGCGTTTGGACAGACCTGTCGTCTATGTTGACGCGCACCGTAAAAATGCTGGGATAAACCTCATGGATAATCCCTTCCTTGACAAAACTCCTCTTTCGCCCTCTGTTTGCTTTTAGTTTGACCTTTTCACCTATATTGGACTCCACTGCCTTTCTAACCTTCATCAAAGCCTGTGCGTCAATCATAATCCTCACCTTTAAACAAAATTTTCGCTCAGGATTATTTTTGCCACAAATGACATAAAATATATTTGAAAATAAAAATTTATGTTCCCTTTCTCCAACTTACACCAATCACAGGGTAAGGGATGCCGTATAATTGGCACCCCTTACTTCTTTACAAAAACAAAAACGCCCATACTGTCAAAAACAGCATGGGCGCATACAGTACCCTTATGATATAAATCATTCCTCTTCTTCATCCTCTTCAAACTCTTCTTCGAATTCTTCGTCGATCTCCAAATCCTCCAGTGGTTCCAGGTCCTCTGGTTCGGCCAGATCTTCCAAATCTTCCAATGGGCTCAAATCGTTGTCGATATCCTCGTCAAATATCTCGTTGTCTTCATCAACTGCTAATAAGAAATCATCCCAGCTATCGTCCTCAATGCGCTCTCCTTCAGCCTCTTTCATGCGTTCCATGGCGCACTGGTAACACATCTCTTCTCCTGGTTCAATGATGTTTTCGCCGCATTCTGGACATATATCGTATTCCTCTTCCCTATCGTTAGCGCTTAAAGATTTTCCAACCTCCTCCAAGCAGACCTTGCATAAAGACTCGGTATCTTTAATATAGTTTAAATTGCAACGTGGGCATTTCTTATAAGCCATCCCCTTATATCCCTCCGAAAACAAAATTTGCCTTATATAGAATCTTCAATCTGGTTAAATAAAATTGTACGGTTTGCATTTATTTTTTATTCGTCGCCCTTCAGAAAAATTCTCTTAATAAATTAATATAAATCTATATTAAAATCAAGATATTTCCTCAATTAGTTATCTACAACTTGTTCATAAAGTTATCCACAATATCCACATAATTATCCCCAGGCCTTCATTTTATAGCCTTTTCAACTGTGGATATATGGACCTATTTTTCCACAAAACCCACATCACATATCCACACCTCACGCAAAAGGATATATGAGCAACCCGCCATCTAACACGCTTAAACGCTCAAAGCCCATTTGCCTAAGCCTGACAAAGGCGAGATAGGCCCTGCGACCTCTCTCGCTTATCAATACTATATTGCGTTGCCTGTCTAATTCGTCCTTCCGAACCTCCAATTCCTCCAGGGGTATGTTTATGGCTCCCGGCAATGTCCCCATCTTAAACTCGGATTCAGTGCGAACATCCAACAGAACCACTTCTTCTTTTTGCATAAGGTCATTTAGCTCAAAGGGTGAAATACCCTTCAATTTGCCCTCCAGCTTATTGAGCATCACATGGGCTACAAGCGGAATAGGATGCAGGTTCATGAAATACGAAAAATGACGCGCAACATCCAGCATGGCCAAATCCCTGACCGTACCGCCCATGCTTATGACGGCGGCCACTGTATCGACCAATTTATCCGACAAAACCCCTCCCACGCACTGCACTCCCAGTATCTTACCATTGGACCTATCAACCATGAGCTTAATCACATTTTCTCTGTAACTCCCACCGCCCGCATACCTGTCATCATAGACCGAAACGATGGCTGTCTCCACTTCATAGCCTTCTTCCCTGGCCTGCTGTAAAGAAAGGCCCGTTCTGGCTATGCCAAGGTCAAAAGCCTGTATACTTATGGTGCCCAGCACGCCTTTCTCCAACACATAACCGTTCCCGCCAGCTATATTTTCGCTGACCACCTGGAGCGCCATATCATCAACTGCCTGCCTGTAAAGACATACAGGCTTACCGGTTATCTGGTGAATTCTCTGGGCACAGCTGCCCACGGCGTATATGCCGGGCACATTGGTCTCCATATACTGGTCCACCTCGATTGCACCGCTATTCCCTATTATAATGCCCGCTTTCTTGGCTACTTCCACACTAGGCTTCATATCCTCCAGCCATATGACCAGATCGGCAGGAAGGATGTACTCAGGAGTATGGACCTCCACCACATCCCCTTTTGCATTGCCTATTAATGACAGGACTTTCTCTCCCACCAGCACTTCAACGCCTTTGTGTCCCATCTGCCTTCTGACCAGCTCGGCCATTTCCATATCCAACTCAGGAAGTATATGTGACCCTCTTTCCACAAGGGTAACCTTAACGCCTCGCTTCCACAGGCTTTCAGCTGTATAGACTCCCGCCATGTTGGCTCCTACCACAACGGCCTTCTTTATTCGCCCGGCTTCTATTCCCTCCTGAACTGCCATCACATCGTCCAGAGACTTGAGAAACAGAACATTGCCCAAATTGATGCCTTCCACCGCTGGAACAACCGGAACAACTCCTGTGGCAATGATTAGCTTATCGTATTCTATTGCAGAACTATGCCCTTCTTTTAAGTCTTCAAACACCACTTTTTTTTCAAGAGGAAGGATGTCCGTTATTCTGAGATGCGTTAAAATGTCAATACCATACTGCGCTTTAAAGGTTTCCATAACGCTTTCCATAAAAGAAAAAACATCCTCGTCGGAGTTTTGAATGAAATAGGCAAGTATATAACAGTTAAACGAAAGATGCTCACCCGGAATCAAAACCTTTGCCTCTATCTCTGGATTTTCCCGAACAGCTCTGGCAGCTGCCCTTATACCGTCAAGTTCATCCCCAATCACAACCAGCCTTTTCTTACCCATAAACTATTCCTCCTTTACCCGTGTAGAAAAAGGGGCCTCATCATCCAACAGGACCTTCACCACTTTAATGGCATCATCGTGGACTACCGAATACTTTACCTCCACCCCTCTTCGTTCTCCCTTAATGATACCTCTGGCTTTCAATATCCCTAAGTGCTGGGAAATTGTGGACTGGGGAAGCTTTAAACACTCCTGAATTCCAGATACATTACACGCATTGTGCATAAGACCGTGTACAATACACAACCTTACAGGATGTCCCAACGTCTTCAAAAGCTCAGCCTTCTGCTGATATTTCGACACATCCATTTATAACCCATCCTTCCTACCATGAATACTTTCCACGTCGTCTATCTATTATATCCTTGTACTATCATATTATGATAGGAAGGCGCTGTCAACATTTATTGAACGTTCAACAGCTATGCCGAACGCTCCATGCTCAGCTTATCGGCAACCAGTGCAATAAATTCCCCGTTGGTAGGCTTTTCATTCTTGCCATATACAACATACCCAAACAGCTTGTTGATGTTCTCCACTTTGCCGCGACTCCAGGCCACATCGATGGCGTGGCGAATAGCCCGTTCAACCTTGCTGGGAGTGGTATTGAACTTTTTGGCAACGCCGGGATAAAGCTCTTTGGTAAGGCGGTTTATGAGCTCGGAATTTTCCACCACCATCTTGATGGCCTCTCTCAAGAAGTGATAACCTTTGATGTGAGCAGGGATTCCAATGGTCAAGAATATGTTAGAAATCCTTTCTTCAAGGTTTTCGCTTTTTACAGCACCAGCTGCGTTGGCCTTGGCCGGTTCGACTTTGCGCATGACTTCCCTTATCCTCTTGACCATCATTTCCAAGTCAAACGGCTTCACCATATAATATTTAGCACCCAATTCTATGGCTCTCCGAATCAAGTCCTCCTGTCCTACTGCCGACAAACATATCACCGAAGGAGAGAATTGCAGACCAGCTGTATTGAGATGCTCAAGCACTCCCAAGCCATCCAGCTGAGGCATAATCATATCCATGATGATGACATCAGGGCAAGCCGCCTTTATGACCTCCAGGCCTGTCGCTCCATCCCCGGCCACCCCAACCACTTCCATATCGTCCTGCATGTTGACGTACTCTTTCAAAATCTCCCTTATGCCCATGTTATCATCCAAGATAACAACTTTGATTTTCGATCCCATTTTCCACCCTCACCCCTTAAATCAGCATTTTTGATGTTAAATTTACACGAAATTTGTTGTTTTGTATCGAAATTTCCCATAATTAGTATAATTTGTAAAACACTATTTTATTTTACCATATTTCTTTGGAATTTGGAAGATAGCGTTAACAATATTTTTACACAAGAAAAAGGACAAAACGCCAAATATAGCGCTGTCCTTTTTATTCTTTACACCTCAGTTTAGACAATAAAAGTATTCCATCACGCATTGTGCAAATCATATGCCTACCACAGATCAGCAGGTATGCTCAGTAGGGATACGCAATTTCTCCCGTATAAGCATCGACATACAGCAGCCAATAACCTATTCCATAACCGTACCTCGATGGGACCCATCTAGAAAATCCTTGCATAAACATGGATGGCATGGTGCCGTACGGCCCAGGAATCCCATATGCCACATAACGAACTTCCCCGTTCTCCTTTACAAGCCCCACGATGTAATGGTCATAATAAGGATAATAATCATAATAGCCACTGCCAATATGCTGGGCTGCTATGTAGGCATACTGGCCGTAATCATCCACGTATGGCACCTCGACCCATTGTACCTCTCCCATCTCCACCATGAATGGATAAACCCTTCTATGAGTCTCAAACAACTTGGTATAGTATTCCTTGGTCTTCTCCCAGTAGGTTTGTTTCCCCGGTAGGTCAGGTCTGCACCGTTGAATCTCGTTTTCTCCCTCAATGGGTTTATGTTCAACCTCGTCAGCCTGCTTTTGAACTTGCCCTCTTTCAGGGAACACCCCTTCTACCACAGCTTCTTGGGCTTTATGTTCTTCGTCCACTTTGCCTTCTTGAGATACATCTTCCAGCGGGACAGCCATTTCACCATCAGCCCCGGCCTGAACAACCCCGTTGCCTTCTGCCTTAAGTACATTTTGTGGTGCTTCAGATGCGCTATCGCCTTCATCGGCCTGTACCTCCATCGCCTCTTCATCCCTCTTTTCCTCTTGTACCAGCATTGCATCATCTTTCGGCTCTTCCCTATCACCATCTAACCCTTTCACGATATCCAAATCTTCTTTTGCCTGTGCCTGTTCCGCCTGTAATTTGCTGTCGTCCGTTTCGCCTTCCTGTCTTTTGCTCTGCAGCAAAGGCCCCAGTGCCGCAATTATATCCTGTATGGTTTTCTGCTTTTTATTCTCCATCGAGAATGGCACTTCCCTTTGAACTCCCTCGCCCTTTTCCTCCTCAACCAACCTCGCCTGGCTGCGTTCCTTCCTGCTCTCAACCATTGGCTTTACTGCCTTATTATAAAATCTCCCGATATCCCTTTTTATTCGTCCTCCCCAATCCAGTTCTATCCGTTTATTAGCATAACCCACCAACGGATAACTGATATCTTCACGGTCATTGTGTACAACGGCTAGTCCATGGAATTGGTCAAGAGAACAGCCTGAACCAGCAACGTCGTTTACGTCTATTTCCACAGTGCATTCTCCACGCCCCCGCTGATCAACGTAGATGCTGGCAATCTTTTGGGGGGATATCCCTTCCTGTGCCGATACCAAAAAGACGTCATACCCTTCCTGCTGAGCTCCCTGGGGTTTTAAATCCTGTACATGAAAATACATCTTGCATTTATCGTTTCGCACCTCAATTTTACAGTAGCCCGCAGTCGGCTTTTCAGCTTTTATGTTGAATTTTGAATCCCGAGGCTGTAAAATAACAAACGAACGATGATAATACCCTTTGGCCAACTCTTCTCCCTCCTTTACCTTTTTTACTATAAATATATGAAGCAAGACAAAAAAAGAAACCCCAATTCAATAGAATTGGGGTTTTTCATTGTCTAACACACGCTCATCTATCAGCCTTTTTGCTCCTCCAAGCACAGCTCATTGGCTATGTCAGCGTATTGCTGTATAGTGAGGTCCTCGCCCCGCATTTTGGGGGCGATACTGCATTTGCTCAATACATCATACAATCTCCCTTTATCCACGCCTTCCAGCTCCAAAGCCGTCAAGGCATTAAGTATAGTTTTTCGTCTCTGACCGAAAGCTGCTCTTACCACCTTGAAAAATAGCTCGGAATCTTGCACATGTACGGGCGGATTCGACCTCCTTTTAAGCAGCACAATGGCCGAATCCACCTTGGGAGGAGGGATAAATACATTGGCCGACGCCACAGCTACTATTTCAGGACAGGTGTAATACTGAACGGCAATGGACAGCATCCCGTAGTCCTTTGTACCAGCCACAGCCGTCATCCTCTGCGCCACTTCCTTTTGTACCATGACCACCATGGACTCATAAGGTAGGCCACTTTCCAGAAACATCATCAACACCGGCGTGGTAATGTAATAGGGCAGATTGCCCACCACTTTAAACGGCTGGCCCCCAAAGTATTGCCGTACCAGCTGCTTTATGTCCAGCTTGAGAACATCCCCCTGAATAAGCTTCACATTAGAGCAGCCCGACAGGGTCTCATCGAGAATGGGAAACAGCCTACTATCTATCTCAATTGCCACCACCTGCTTAGCAGCATTGGCCAGCTCCCTGGTCAAAGTCCCTATCCCTGCTCCGATTTCCAGCACGACGTCTTCTCTATCAAGTTCAGCTGCCTTTATTATTTTCACAAGTATGTTTCTATCAATTAGAAAGTTTTGCCCCAAACCCTTCTTAAAACTGACCCCGTATCGGGCCATGAGCTCCTTTACCACTCTCGGCGAAGTAAGCGGTTGTATATCCTTACACATCATCATTTAGGAAAATATACTTTAACACTCCTTCTACCAAATCTCAAGCACTGGCTTTCACTGTCCATAAATATATCGATCCTGTATCCCTTGATAGCTCCTCCGATATCCATGGCTTTATAGTAACCGTTTAAGTGTTCCCATCCTCTGGGGAACTCTATATACACCGTTTTGTACAATGGAATTATCCTGGGGTCTACTGCGATGTAGCCCACCTTTGGCATAACACCAGTTTTGGTAGGCCTTCCGGTATGGGTATAAGCCGTGGCTTCAAAGGTCTTCACAGTGGAATAGCGCAAAACATCTCCACGCGAGGTTATCTTCTTCTTTACCGTTCCAACATGCACAATGCAATCTACCGGCTGTACCGCTACCTTTTCCTCTATCACTCTTCTCGATATCTCCTGGCCATCCCTATAGGTGACCAGTATCTTCCTTTGAAGTTCCCCTTCCCTTCCCTCCTGGACGACCTTCTGTACTCCCTCGTCCATATTGTCATCTTTTTTAACGATCACGCTGTAAGCAATGGGCTCCTTCTCTGTTATAACCTCTTCATCGTACCTGGTTACTATGATCTTTTCCCGCGGAATGGCACCAGCATCCAACCTGTAGTTTACCACATCCTTTTCTCTTAAGGCAATACCAGCCTTGTTGAGTACATCGGCTACCGTAGCTCCTTTGGGAAGGTATACCGTTTTTTCCTTTTGATCAGCCACAACATAAAAAGGCAAGGTACGCGTTATCTCAATTATGACACCATCGTAAAGCCTGTATCCTCTATCAAGATTTATGATGTCCCCTGGTCCCAGCTCAATTTCGTATCTCTTTAGAAAATCACCAACCGTTTTCTCTAGAGTAACTATTTCGACCTCCCGACCATCATCTCTCAACGTGACCGCATAGCTTATGCTGTCTATATAATAGACAGCTGCGGCCGAAACTCCGCTTAATACCAGCAGGGCAATCAGGACTGCCAGTAAAAACTTGCTATTTAGTGCCTTACCTGCCCTGCCTATTTGAGGTT
Organism: Caldicoprobacter algeriensis; assembly: GCF_023838525.1. Taxonomy (GTDB): domain Bacteria; phylum Bacillota; class Clostridia; order Caldicoprobacterales; family Caldicoprobacteraceae; genus Caldicoprobacter; species Caldicoprobacter algeriensis. The sequence goes on along the minus strand of NZ_JAHUQD010000015.1, from coordinate 6,529 downwards.
CCATGAATCACCCTCCTTCATTCGTCAAGGCTTTGCGGGGGCCACATGCAGTAAAAGCAGCTAAAAAAGCTGTTACTACATTGTAATATTTTTTTAATATTTTGTCAACGTTTTGTAACATTTATGGCATGCGTATAGCTCTAACCATAAAGTCCCCAAAAACAAAGCCATCCCCAAATTTTTAACCATATTTTTCTTATTCTATTTCTATATTATTCCATTGGATATGGATTCTATACCTCTTGATTGCGGTGGACAACGAAAATTCACTAGATGAACCTTTGAACAATGTATGATAAAATATACAAAAGCACGGATTATTGACAAAGAGGTGAATGGTTCTCATGAAAAGATTTGTAACATTAGTAGCACTGAGTTTAATCATTTGCTGGGCAGTACCGGCTTGTTCCAGGCCCAATCCTAAAGAGCCTGCCAATGCCTATCTGGATGCGTGGAAGCAGGGCAGGTACCAGGACATGTATGAACTCCTATCTTTGGAGTCGCAATCCTCTATCAATCAACAGGACTTTGTGAACAGGTACACCAACATATTTTCGGCTATCAAATTAGATAAGCTGGAAATCACCACAGAGGAAATTATAATCGAAGACGACAAGGCCTATCTTCCCTTTAAGGCCGAATTCCGTACAAATACAGTGGGAACCTTCGAATACGAATATACTCTTCCGCTGGTTCTGGAGGATAAGCAGTGGAAGATAGCCTGGTCCCCTTCCCTCATATTTCCCATCATGCATGAAGGGGACAAAGTGAGAATAACCCAGCACAGCGCCAAACGAGGAGTGATCACCGACAGGGAAGGGAATCTGCTGGCCACTGACGGACCGGCTTATACAGTAGGGGCCAAGCCGTCGGCCATTCCCGACATCGATGGCTTTGTAAAAGCCCTGGCGCCTCTTATAGAAATGGACGAAAGCGCCATACGCGACATACTCAACCAAAAATGGGTAAAGGACAACCCTGACCTATTCGTACCCATCAAAAACCTACCATTAAATATCTCTGAGGATTATAAAAATAAGCTCCTCAATGTAAAAGGGGTCATGCTGTCCAGCAAAAGCCATACCACGCGCCAGTATCCCATGGAGCAAGCATTTGCCCATGTAACGGGATATGTACAACAGATCAATCAGGATGAGCTGAAGGAAAAGTCACCCGAGGGGTATGAAGCAGAAGACCTGATTGGACGGCAGGGGATAGAAGCAGCGCTGGAAGAAAAGCTAAGGGGTCGCAGAGGCTATACGCTCTACATAGAGGACGAAGAAGGGAAACAAAAAAATATTATAGCCAAAGTGGAACCCCAGGACGGCAACAATGTTATGCTGACCATCGACTCTGACCTTCAAAAAACCGCATACGAGGCATTAAAAGGTCACAAGGGCAGCGTTGTAGCCCTCAACCCCGCCACCGGTGAGGTACTAGCCCTGGTGAGCCAGCCGTCCTTTGACCCCAACATATTCCCCGTGGGGGTATCTCCTTCCTCATGGAAAGCAATATCCCAGGACCCTAACCATCCGCTTATAAACAGGTGCATACAAAGCCTGTATCCTCCGGGATCGGTATTTAAACCCTTCACGGCAGCCATGGCCCTGGAGCTGGGGGTCATCACTCCGCAGACCGTAGTGCCCGAAGCCCAAAAAGAGGAGTGGGTCCCTTCGCCCAACTGGACGGCTCCGCCTATCAGGCGGGTACCCCATCCGCCAGGGGAGGTAAACCTGCGCAATGCCATCGTGTGGTCCGACAACATATTCTTCGCATGGACCGGATTAAAAATAGGCCATAAAGACTTCGAAGCATTTGCCAACCGATACGGGCTAGGCAAATTCCTGCCCTTCATCTTGCCCGCCAAAAGTTCCCAGGTGAAAAACGACGCCACCCAGTGGAGCGATGCCCTGCTTGCCAACACCAGCTATGGACAGGGCGAAATGCTGGTAACTCCCTTGCAGATGGCTGCGATGTATACCGCTTTCTACAACGGCGGCGATATGATGCTTCCACAGCTTATAAAGGAAATCCGCACCGCCTCGGGCCAAACCGTGGAATCCTTACAGCCCAAACCATGGCGGGAGGATGTCATACCCCAACAGCAGGTGGAGACCTTGCTGCCCATGCTGGTAGACACAGTGGAAGACCCAACTGGGACGGCACATAAAGTAAAAATCCCCGGACTTACCATTGCTGGCAAAACCGGGACGGCACAGGTTAGAGATAAAACCGAAGAGATAGCGTGGTTTATCGGGTTCACCTTAAATACTGAAAGACCCCTTCTGGTATGCGTGGCACTAGAAGTGCCAGCAGGTGAAGGGGACATAAAGCTGGACATAGCCAGGAGGATGTTCGCCGAATATTACCGGTGAGCATCCTCCTCATTCTATCATCTGGCGTACCTTAAGCTGAGCTCCTATATCCTCGGCAATGGCACGACACCTTTCAATATCATCAGGGGATAATACGTCCACCACCGAAAGCACCACTGTTGGAATGACCTTGACGCATTCCCTGGCAAACTCCAGAACGCCTTCAAAGGCTTCCTTTCCATAGCACGAATGGCATATGGCGTCATACTGTTCAGCAGTGGGCGCATTGAGGCTTATGGAGATTACATCCACCAACCCTTTGAGCAATGGCACCACATTCCTGCCGTGGTAAAGGTTGGCCTGGCCGTTTGTGTTGATTCTCACCTTGCCTCCTTTTTTCTTCACTTCCCGAGCAATCTCTATGAGCTCCTCAAGTCTTATCATGGGCTCCCCAAACCCGCAAAACACTATTTCGCTGTACTGAGTGGGATCCCCTATCTGTTGCAACACCTCTTGGGCAGTAGGTTCATTGTCCAACCATAGGTTGTACTCCCCCATGCCCTCATGCGTATTGCGAATGCAAAAATCACAACAGTTGGTACACCGATTGGTCAAATTGATGTATAAAGCATCCCCTAGCCTGTAAACATAGGTATTCATTTCTCCATCTCCTTTTTTTCATTGGGCCCATTTATCATATCTAATTTTTAAACACTATTATTGTATTTTAAATAGCTTTTTTGCATTGTTCAAGGTAGCCTCAGCGATTTCCTCAAAGGTCATCCCACGAACCTCCGCAATCTTTTCGGCCACCAGCCTTACATATGCTGGATTGTTGCGCTTGCCGCGGTGAGGTGTAGGCGCCAGATACGGGCTGTCGGTTTCAATGACCAGCCTGTCCAGAGGAATTTTTTGGGCTACCTCCACCGTCCGTTTAGCGTTTTTAAAAGTGACAGGGCCGCCCAAAGAAATATAAAGCCCAAGGTCCATGAAATCCTTTGCCATCTCCCAGCTTCCCGAATAGCAGTGCATCACCCCGCCCAATATCCTATCCCTTTTGGCTTTGAGTATGTCAAGCACATCTGCATGGGCCTCCCTATCGTGTATGATTATAGGCAGTCCCAGGCTATATGCCAGGTCTATCTGCCGGGCAAACCACTCCCTCTGTAGCTCCCTGGGCGAAAAATCGTAATAATAGTCCAAGCCGATCTCGCCAATTGCCACAACCTTATCGCTTCTGGCGATAGCTTCAAGGGCATCCAAATCCTCTCTGCTCATCTGCGACACCTCGTGGGGATGAACCCCCACAGCAGCGTATATGAAAGGATACTGCGCTGCCAGCTCCACCGACATACGAGAGGTTTCAAGGGTGGAGCCTACATTTATAACGTAGACCACACCCTTTTCAGGCAACTCTTCAATCAGCTGTTCCCTGTCCTCATCAAATCTTTCATCCTCCAGATGTGCGTGGGTATCAAACAGCATCTCCATCCCCTCAATTCCCTTTTTACTACTTCACGTGCTTTGCATACACCTGTCAGCTTATTTTGGAGCCGCTGGCAATGTCCTGATCCACCGTCAATAGGGCCAAGTTCCCTTTATCATCGGTGGCAGCCAGTATCATGCCTTCCGATACTATACCCATGAGCTTGGCGGGCTTTAAGTTGGCCACCAGTATAACCGTCTTGCCCACCAGCTGCTCTGGCGCGTAGTACTTGGCGATCCCCGACACAACCTGGCGCGTCTCGTCTCCTACCTCCAGCGTCAGCTTGAGCAGCTTGTTGCTCTTCTCCACAGCTTCAGCGCTTACAACCCTTGCCACCCTAAGGTCCAGCTTTACAAAGTCTTCAATGGTAATCTGGCTATCTGCCTGCTCTTTCTGTTGCGAACCCTCCTGTCGCCCTTGATGTGCAGCGTCGCCCGCAGTCTGCACCGTCTCTTTGGCAGCAGGACGGGTTGCGCTGTCGCTATGGCTTGCTTGCTTCATCCTTTGCTGTATCTCTTCCAGCTCCTTAAGCTCCTTCTCCACATCCAATCTGGGGAATATGACCTCGCCGCGCTGTACCCTGGTTCCCGGCGGCAGCTTCCCAAACTCGGCCAGGCTATCCCAGGTGGTAAGGCTTTCATCCTTTATGCCCAGCTGCTGGCGAATCTTCTCGGGCGTTCTGGTCATGAAGGGGCTAATCAACACCGATATCATGCGCAGGCACTCGGACAAGTTATAAAGCACCGTACCCAGTCGATCGCGCTTGCTTGGGTCTTTAGCCAAAATCCACGGAGTAGTCTCATCAATATACTTGTTGGCCCTGCCGATCAGCTTCCATATCTCAGCCAGAGCGTTGCTGTATTCAAACCGATTCATCAATCCTTCAACTGCAAAGGGGGTAGAAAGGGCCAGCTGCCTCAAGTCGATATCGGCGTCTTCAAGCTCTCCCGGCTGTGGGATCAAGCTGTCAAAATACCTGTCCACCATGGCTATCGTGCGGCTGACCAGGTTACCTAAATCGTTTACTAGATCCGAATTTATCCTGTTGATCAAAGCCTCATTGGAAAAGACCCCATCAGCACCAAAGGGTACTTCTCTCAACAGGAAGTAGCGTATCGCATCCACGCCATAGCGCTCAACCAGTACCACCGGGTCCACCACATTGCCCTTGGACTTCGACATCTTGCCCCCTTCCAGCACCAACCAACCATGGCCAAACACCTGCTTGGGCAGGGGCTCACCCAGGGCCATCAGCATTATGGGCCATATGATGGTGTGGAACCTGACGATCTCCTTGCCCACCAGATGTACATCAGCCGGCCAGTATTTCCTGTATTTCTCGTCGTTGTCTGTCAGGTATCCCAGGGCCGTAAGATAGTTGGAAAGCGCATCGATCCACACATATATCACGTGTTTGTCATCGAAGGGCACTGGGATACCCCACCTGAACGAAGTACGGGAGACGCACAGGTCCTCCAGCCCGGGCCGCAGGAAATTGTTGAGCATCTCGTTCTTGCGCGAAGGCGGCTGGATAAACTCATCATGGGCCTCAATATACTCTATCAGCTGCTGCTGGTACTTGGACAGTTTAAAGAAATAGGCCTCTTCCTTCACCAGCTCCACCTTTCTGCCGCAATCGGGGCATTTCCCGTCCACCAGCTGTCGCTCGGTCCAGAACGACTCGCAGGGGGTACAGTACCACCCCTGATATTCGCCCTTGTATATGTCGCCCTGGTCATACAGCTTCTTGAATATCTTTTGCACCACTTTCTCATGCCGCTCTTCAGTGGTACGAATAAAATCGTCATAAGATATGTCCATCAGCTTCCACAGCTCTTTGATGCCGGCCACGATGTTATCCACGTATTCCTTAGGGGTCACCCCCTTTTCCCTGGCCAATCGCTCTATCTTTTGGCCGTGCTCGTCGGTCCCGGTCAAAAACATGACGTCGTAACCGGTAAGCCTCTTGAATCGCGCCATGGCATCAGCCGCCACAGTAGTGTAGGCATGCCCAATGTGAAGCTTATCGCTGGGATAATATATGGGAGTGGTAATGTAGAAAGTCTTTTTATAGGCCATATTTAACCCTCCTCTTTTTATTATTGTTGATCGCCGCATTTTTGTCTGACTTCCTACCATGTTCATCGATCTCGGTCAAAAACACAACGTCATAACCGGTCAGCCACTATCAAAGCCCGCAAAGCTTGTACAGCATTCAAAAACGCACTACTTCCCCATATTCACAGGGTGATAGGTTTGCCACCTTGAAGGGCTTCAATGCAAAAAACCCCTCGCTCCAACATAGGGGCGAGGGGTATCCTTCGCGGTACCACCCTAATTCTTTTTCGCCTCGCGGCGAAAAACTCTGCCGGTGACCATCATCACCTGCGTCTATAACGGGACCTCCCGTAACGGCCTACTTGCCACTTCGACCGCTCCGCTCCAGGGCCATGTTCAACAGGAAACTCCGCCACCGGCTTTCACCTGCCCCGGCTCTCTGAAGGCGGGTCTGCCTGCCTACTCTTCCCTTCATCGCGTTTACAAGCTTACAAATACTATACTATGATATTATCCATTATGTCAAGTATTATTCCCAGCAAGCAGAAATTTCGCATCTAATTTCCAGTGTAAATTTTTTTGAATATGGAATTAATGTTTTTCCATTTTGTTACAATTTTGGAATTTGAAAAGCCCATAAACTCCGGTTTTTAGGTATACTTCCCCCCTC
>NZ_JAHUQD010000014.1 GCF_023838525.1 Caldicoprobacter algeriensis | reverse complement strand
TGGTGATCTGTATTTGCCAAATGATACTTCACCAAAGATATTGAAGATGCTAGAATGGTTGGGATTTAGTCCTGACATTTACACGAAAAAGATAAATCCCATTTTTTAACATGCGAAATGTAGGTTATTAATATTACTGTTATTATTAGTCACCCAATTTTTCCGTCCCCGTATTTTACCGTCCCCGTGTTTTTGGGTGTCGGTAGAAATGCCGATTTCATGCGGTTTTCCACCGTCACCTAGTTTTTGGGTGTCGGTAACAACCTTTGTGTCTTCCGTTTCTTCAGGCTCGGGCTTGTCCACCAGAGTGTAAACGTTGTGCGAAAATCTGCCGCTGCTATCACGGACCTGCTCGACCCTTATATAGCCATATTTTACCAGGAGTTTGAAATGCTTTCTGTACGTGTCCTCACTGCCGAATCCTAAATCATGGCAGATCTTTGAGACGGTGGGAAATGCCGTATCTCCGCCACCGGCATAAGAACAAAAGTATGCATAAATCGCTTTCGCGTCCCTGGTCAGTCTCGTATCCTGCATGACCAGCTTGGGAATTATCCCAAACCCATTGCTTTTCACGCCCTGAACGTGTAAAATATCATTGTGAGTAGACATACGGATCATCACCCCGCCCTTCAAATTATTTTTTGTTGCGCCTGGCAAAAAAATGGCGCACATAAAAACAGGCACAACAAAAAAGCCTGGAGCGCGAAGAACAATCTCCGCGTTCCAGGCTTTTTCTCACAGTAGAACTGGAAAGCACAGAAATGCAACATCGATTTTCAAAATTCGTTTTTAAAACGTTTTTTGTACGGGGATATATTTTTATATTCTAAAGCAACAAAAATCGATCTCAAAGCGAATATGAGCGTTTTAAGGGTATTTATGTAGCAAGTCCCATCCCGGAGACGGAAAGCAACTGCCGCTCAAGTGCAACCACGCCTGTTCTCGTGCTGACGGCTGAAGGCCCTTGATCAGATGAGCAATTTTGTTAACGATGAACCTATATCGTTTAACACTCCCTTGGCTTCTGGAATGGGCATGTGATATCTCTGGGAAAGATATCTAAGCGAAGCCGCCAGCTCTCCATCGGGTCCTCCGTATTGTGTAATAATATACTTTGCCATCTTGGGATTTGGATTCTTTATTCTCACAGGATACTGTAATTTCTTCTCATAAACCCACATCTTAACATCCCTCCATATAGTGATCTTCTTCCCACGGCCAGGGTTCGTTAATCCAAGCCCATGGGTATTGGCTTAATGAGTATCCAAAGTTGGTCAAAGGCCCATAACGCATTTCATATTCTTTCCTAAGTGCCTGCAATTGACGAGTGTAATAATTGTACTCATTCAACGCCCTGCGATCGTTTGGATGAGTATCCAAATAGAGATTGAGGTCTATCGTCATGAATTCAATAGCCCTTATCTGTTCTAACAGCTCTCTTCTTTCGTTGTCAGCATGAGTATGATTCATCTGCCTTCCCCTCCTTCGCACCCCTTTTTCTCATATGGCCTTACCAGTTCCGGAAACATGGTTCCCGCATGCAGCGCTTCCATGGGCGAAAAGCTGGTGGTGTATTGCTGATAAGGTATATAAGCTTCCGCCAGGTCCACCTCTTTCCTCATTAGATAATCATAGTACATATAAGGCGCTCGTGGCAGATAATACCTTGTATATCGGCAGTCCATATACAGTACCCCCTTATATTTGTATATTCATCTATATATCCTTCTTTATTTGCCATTATATTCACGGAACGTCAAAATGTTACCCGACTTAAGTTGAAAGTACGCTCTCGAAAAGTCTGAAAGCTTTATTTTAGCTTGTTTGCAGGTTCGGTCTTGGGACTTCACCCCATAATTATTCTGCAAGGTTACCCTACAAAATCAATCGTTGTGCCTATGTTGCTTAACTACTTTTCGAGAGTGTTCTTGAAAATAAAAAAAGATGCCCCTGTATACAGGCATCTTTGATGATGTACCTGTTTAATTTCTGCAAAAGAGCATCATGCAGACTTCACTTGAGAAGCCTTTCAAAAAACTCTACAATATCCTTGGCCTTTGGTGGACACCCCGGCAGACAGGTGCTACACCCACGAGTGCATGAACCAATGCCAATCCCTTCAAGCTTTTGTCCTCTAAACCCCTGACCGATATATAATTTGGATTTCAATCCACCCAACCGCCCTCTTTCCCTTAACCGCTCCAGCGCGTAAATAAGGCTTCCATAACAAGCCGAACAGGCGTCTTTCTCTACTACATATTTTGCCAAGCTCGCCACCCGTCTTGATGCCTCAAGTTTCTTGCCACCGCTGGTATCCTGATTTAGTTCTACGATGTCCGCCTTGGTCACATCAGCTGAGCCCACTCCCAGCTTCTCGGCCATTGAAATATAGGCTATATCGTCTTTTTCGTACCCTATAAGCTGGGCAGCGTATGCATCTACCAATACAGGATCCTTACCCGCGATAATCCGGTTCATTTGAACCGGCGTACCTCCCTCTTCAAAGGTCAAATCCCCCACTATGGCATCTACAATAGTCAAATGCGCCCTTACAACCGCGCTGAGACAGGCAATGGGTTTGTGCAGCCCCAGAGAATGAAAACGCCTCTTTTCGCTATCCGGTATGCATCCCTTTAAGTTTTTCAGAGCGCATGTCAGCTTAGTCTGACAGTGAGCCTTGAGCACCGGCACGTTTATTAAATAATCCACTTCAAGGGGTTTGCTGCACACCCTCAAAGTTAAATCGTCCACTTTGACTTCTCTGTAAACATCCTCCTTAAGGTCTATAAGCGGAACACCATACTTACGGGAAATCGCCTCATAGCCACATATCCTGAAAGCTCGCCTGGTACTATCTCCCACCCAGGAGCTTTCCATTATTAGCAGGTTGTTAAATCCATGCACCTTCAGGTATTCCACCACTGCCCCAACCAATTCAGGATCAGTGGTGGCTCCGGAAGAGGATTCCTTGGCCACTACGAGATTGGGCTTAATCCCTATTACAAAATCCTTTTTAAGCTCATCAACCAATCCCACCGCATCCAGCAATGTTGGGACCATCTTTTGTGGCTCGCTGCCGTATATGACCATAATCTGGTTATATTTCAATTGCTATACCTCCCCTTTAGACTTTCCTCAAGCCTCAGCAGGCTCCTATGGTTTGATCTTATTCTCCTCATCATACCCGGGATAAACCACTTCACAGACATAAGTATCCTCATTCACACTCGGTCTCATCGGCCTTAGCTTTTTTACGCTGAAAATAATCCACCTCAAAAAGCTTTCTGAACCTTGCCGGGGACATACCGGTCTCTTTTTTAAAAAGATAGGTAAAGTATTGCTGGCTGCTTATCCCTATGTTTTGCGCTACCTCGTTCATAGAAAGGTTGGTCTTGATGAGCAAATCCTTTGCGCGGTTGATCCTTAAGCGCGTAAGGTATTCAACCGGCGTCACCCCCATGTATTCTTTAAATATCCTGTGGAAATAGCTCCTGTTGAGCCCGACGCGCTTTGCAATATCCTCTACCTTTATATCCCTGTGATACGATTTATGGATAAAGTGGATGGCCCTTCGCACATAAGCCATCTGTGGATCTGAATTCCCCAGGCGCTGTTCTTCTATTATCCTTGTGATCTGCAGCATGAGCTGCCAAAACAGCAGGTTGGTTGAAATCTGTGCCGTTCCACGATTTCCATCCAGCTCAGCTATCATCCTTTTGAGCAGCCAGTAAATCTCCTCGGTATCTTTTAAGATATAATAAGGCGCATCCTCAAAAAAGCATATGGGCGGATCGGATATTTTGCGGCAAAAAGCACCAAATGAAAAAAATTCTCCTTTGTTGGGCACAAATACAAACTCGATGTTCAGGATTTTACAGGGATGCCCAGCTTCAACCAAAAGGCGGTGAGAAACATCGCCGTTTATAAAGACGAATTCCCCCTTCCGCATAAACAGCCGTTGTTCTTCCACCTCAACGCTGCATTCGCCCTGCTCGACATACATGATTTCTACCTGTTTATGCCTATGGGGAGTCATGATATATTGATTGTTAAAGCTGCGATAGTAATACCCCATGATGCACGGCACCAGGTCCTCTGTAAACAGCTCAGGGGAGCGCATATCATATACTTCCATAAAATGCTCACCACATCATTCCCAGCGATATCCATGAACCACCGGATTTCTGCCGGCTTTCTCTATAGGGCTGAAAACACGAATGGCTAAAGGAGCCTGCCTGCGCTTGTATTCACTGCGCTGTACCATATTCAAAATGTTGCACACCAGCAAGCGTTCATAACCTCTGGCCACCATTTCATCGACAGATAACCCCTCTTCTATATACATGCTGAGCACCGCATCCAGGACATCATATGGCGGCAGAGAATCCTGATCCTTTTGATTGGGACGCAGTTCGGCCGATGGCCGCTTAATCAAAGTATTATGCGGAATGACCTCCCGATCCCCGTTTACATAGCTGCAGATATCATAGACAACAGTTTTAGGTATATCTGCAATGGGCGCAAGGCCACCGCACATATCCCCGTATATTGTAGCATAGCCCACCGATTCCTCAGACCTGTTGCTGGTAGATACTAGTACTCTTCCTTCTCGATTGGTTATAAACATAAGCAGGTTCCCGCGGATCCTTGCCTGAACGTTCTCTTCGGCCACATCACCCACAGGCGACGGTGAACCGTTAAACACCTTCAAATATTCTTTAAAGATATCCTCAATAGGGATGACCCTGTACTGTATCCCCAGATTTTCTGCCAGGGTTTGAGCATCCTGCCTGCTGTGCTCTGAAGAATACCTGGAAGGCATATATACCCCCAGCACGTTTTCTCGCCCCAGAGCATCGGCCATTATACAGGCCACCAAAGCCGAATCAACGCCGCCGCTCAAGCCTAATACGGCTTTCTTAAAGCCATTCTTTGAAAAATAATCGCAGACTCCCAAAACCAACACTTCATACAGCTATGAGATATCCTCCTGCAGGCAGGGCAACGGGCAATGAACACCGCCCAAATCGAAGACCACCATCTCCTCTACAAAGGGCTGTGCCTGCACCATACATTGCCCTTTTTCATTCAGCACCCTGCTTGTACCTGCAAACACCAGGTCATCGTTGCCTCCCATCTGATTTACATACACCAGGGGGGGCTCCAATCTTTTTCGCAACATGGACCAAAATGTCATTATGCCACTTAAATTGACCGTAACGATAAGGACTAGCCGAAATGTTGATAATCAAATCAACGCCCCTGTATTCGGCATCGCCCCATACGTCATCTCCCACAGCCACAGCCAGTTTGTATCCTCTAAACGCCAGGCTGTCAGTTCCACAAAACAGCTCAAAATAGCAAGCCTCATCAAAAGCGCCTAAAACCTTCAGTTTGCGCTTGGCAGTGTATCCCACCACTTGTCTGTTTCCTATTAGCAGTACGGCGCTATACAGCCCCTTTTTATCATCCTGTAGGGCTGTGCCGAGCAATACCCCTATCCCGTCGGCATGCTCGACAACCTGACGCAATGCCGCCTGGCAATCCCGCGTGAAATCCTTCATCTTGAAGAGCCCCTGAGGCGGATAGCCAATCAGGCTGAGCTCAGGGAACACCACCAAATCGCAGTTCAAACTCCTGGCCCTTTTTATAAATTCTATAATCTTCGACACAATTTCCTTTCAAGTCGCCTACAATAGGATTTAGCTGGACCAAAGCTATCCTCATGCTCTACACCTCGTCGATTTTAAGCAGTTTAACTACCACATCTTTCATTTGATCCTGTCTGCATGATATGGTATGCCTAATGTATTTCTCTCTTAGCCCTGCTAAGGCCAAAGGAACCTTCAATCCCGATACACGGCTTAAAACATCCAGTAATTCAAATTCGTCCCAACCGTCTACTGCATCCTGCCCCAGTATGGCCCTCAAAACATCGCCTGGAAACTTAAACGGGCTGGCAGTTGAGGCCAGTATCGCCTTGTGGTCATCACCCGTCTGCCTCCGGTATTCATCGTAAACCCATTTTCCCACCGCCGTATGGGGATCCAAAACATAGTTATATTCCTGGTATGTGCTGCGTATGGCCTGAAGGGTCTGGGCATCATCGGCATACCCTCCCCAGAAGACCTCCTGAAGCCTGTGCAGGCTCTCGCCGTCTATTTTGTATTGGCCCTCGCCTTGCAAGCTGGCCATCCACGCCTTTACTCTCCCATGATCACCACCCGAAAGCTCAAACAACAACCTTTCCAGGTTACTGGATATCAAAATGTCCATAGAAGGCGATATGGTTTTATAAAATTCCCTTCTGCGGTCATATATACCCGTGTTGATAAAATCAGCAAGTACCTTATTTTTGTTAGAAGCACAGATCAGGCGGTGTATTGGCACACCCATCCTTTTAGCATAATAAGCTGCCAGAATATTACCAAAGTTGCCGGTGGGTACAACCACGTCCACCAGCTGGTTTTCTGATATCTCGCCGGCTTTCAACATATCCAGCCATGCGGATATATAATAAACAATCTGGGGTACCAGCCTTCCCCAATTTATGGAGTTGGCAGATGAGAAGTGGTATCCCTTTTGCTCCATTTTCTGTTCCAACTGCTTGTCGGCAAATATGGCCTTTACACCCGACTGTGCGCTATCAAAATTCCCCTCCACAGCCACCACATGGACGTTGGCACCTTCCTGAGTTATCATCTGGAGCTGCTGCATGGAGCTCACCCCTTCCCTGGGGTAAAACACCACAACGTGGGTTCCAGAGACGTCTTTAAACCCCTCCAGCGCCGCTTTGCCGGTATCCCCCGACGTGGCCACAAGGATCACAATATCGTCCTTCTCGCCGGTTCGCTTTGCAGCCGTGACCATCAAATGTGGAAGAAGCTGCAGAGCCATGTCCTTAAATGCACAGGTCGGCCCATGCCACAGCTCCAAAATATAAAGCTGGTCGTCAAGCTTCAAGACAGGCGCAATATCGGTCACATCAAACTTCTCCGGGTTGTACGCTGAATGCACGCACCTGGTCAAATCCTCCTGCGAATAATCGGTCAAAAACAACGAAAGGACCTTTACAGCCCTTTCACGGTAACCCTCCTGCGCTAGCATCATAAAGTCGTCCATGGACAAACTGGGAATTTCATGGGGTATAAACAGCCCTCCATCGCTGGCAATCCCCTGCTTGATAACCTCCATAGAGGGTAGATTGGCATCTCCTCCACGCGTGCTTTTGTACAGCATACCCATCTCCTACCATTCAGTGTATATTGGGATTTTTGATTCATTATACTCCCTTGCAAACTTCTCGTCAAATAAAAAAACTTTTCCCTTTTTTAGCCTTACTTATGGGAAAAGTCCCATTTATCAGATATGCTATTTGTGAATATTACAGAATTTCAATCCTTTTTGAGATGTTTCATAAAGTACGGGAGGCATCATCAAAAAGAAAGCCAAGGGCTTTCCCTCGGCTAAAATACCTTGTTTTCCTTTAAGCCCTCTTTATGCTATGCATTCTTCTTCTAGCACGTACTCTTTCAGGAAAACAGGTACGCTTTCGGGAGTACCGCTCATGGTGATCACAAATTGTATATTAAATTTGTCCGAAAGCTTTTTCACAGCCGTCACGAATTCCTCTATGCTCTTTATATCTCCCCCTAAATCTTCAATGATCCCATCGATATAAACATGCTCGATATCGTAATCCCCCGCAACGATCCCGCACAAGAAACCGTACAGCACATTTAGGTCTTTCAGGTCGAACTCCCTGGCGTTGATGAACCGAACCTGGTACTTCAAACCCGTTATCTTCCGATAATCCCCGTCGATAAACACCACGTTCCCCTTGGTTTCCTCTATGGCCCGATTCGCCATTTCAATCACTTTCTTTGTTTTCCCGCTTCCCTTCGGGCCAATGATAAAATGTATCATGTTGACCGCCTCCCGTAATTTTTGTTAGGGTTTAGTTATATTATACCACACTACCAGCAGGGTTACCATAGAAAAGCATCACAAAAAATAAGCATAAAATTGTATAAAATTAAGGGCTCTAGCGGCCCTTTCCGTATTTCAGCATGCGCTGGACAATCCGCTGGCGAACCTGTTCAATCTTTTCAAAATCCATGGCTGAAATGTAGTAGCTCTCCAGCTGGTCGTGAATAGCCTTGGCCTGTGCAATATTGATTATAGCTTGATCAAGCAGTTCCAAAAATCTCTCGCGGGCACCTGATAAAGCCTTCCTACGCCCTTCATCCAGGTTTGCCTCGTTAAAACACGCTGACAGGTCTATGCCTTCTCCAAGGTTTATTCCATGGCCCTCAGGCACAGTGCTATGAAATGGCTCCCATATATTTATGACAGCAGCGTTAAGCTCAGGTATAATCACCATATCCAAATCCTCGGGCTCAATAGGGCAGTGCGACCTTTCGGTGAAAAACCCCTGCCACTCGGCTATGCGCGCAACCCTGCTTAACAGTTCCTTGGCTCCCGAACCTGGTCCACCGTAAATGGGATATACATCTATACCGGGCCCTAGCAATGTCTCAGCATAATCCTTTATGCCGGAGGGCGTAATTGCACAGGCAAAATAATGCCTTGCCCTGCTCTCCTTGCCCAAAACATCAAATCCTTTAAACACTTTTCTGATGAGCAAGTCTGCCTGCCGCTGATATTCAGCCCTGTCCACACAGCTTTTCACGTAGCCCTTCCATTCATTATAAGCGGTTCTGGCTTCTTTAAGCTGACTGTATGCCGTATTGAACAGGTCCTTTATTCGACTTGTGCACTCTATTATGTATTCCCTGTTGGCAACCAGCACATCATCGTTCCAGTAATCGCCAAAATAGATAATCTCCTCGACAGCTCCTGGATATCGAGGGTCCATTACGTGAGGAGCCGTTCCATCCATTATAGCTACTTTTAACTCCGGTACCGCCACGGCATCAAGGGAATAGGGGTCCGAGGAGCAATAAAAGTATTCAAGGTCATATCCCCTATCAAGCAAATCCTGCCCAATCTTTTTCATAAAAGTCGACTTGCCTACCCCTGGTCCACCTTTTATTATGAATATCCTGTTTGTATTGGACTCCAGTATCTCTCCAAAGTAATTTACAAAACCATCGGGCGTATTCCCGCCAGCAAACATGCACCTGATATTTGGTTTTGATTTCACAAATACTCCTCCCACCTCATACCGAATATCGCTCTTTTGGTATTATATGCGTTGGATTAACTGCATATGATAGACTCAAAGGAAAATTAAAAAAGAGCAACGCTTGAATCAAGCGTTGCTCTTTTATCTGGTAGCGGTTTCAGACTCTTCAACTTCTTCGGAGGCTTCATCCTCAGCGGCAGTTACAACAGCTATGGCATCCTCCGGCGGGTCCGTTATTTGTATTTCATGATGAATATTTAGGTCTTCAACCGTCACAACATCCCCATCATTCTTATCGCCCACGTCCACTACAAAGTGCTCAGGGATGACGGACGCTTCACCGGTAACGTTTATGCTGTCTATATTGACTTGAAGTATCAGGCCTTTTGATTTTAACTTTTCGCGTCCGATAAACTTAATGGGTATATCACAGGTAATCTTTTGCCCTGCAGCCACCAGCTGCAGATCCACGTGAAGCACCTCACCCGTAATCGGCTCTTTCTCTATATCCTTAACCAGAGCCATCTTTTCTTGATTATCTATTATCAGTTTAACTCTCGGCCTCTCTCCATGCTCCCTTAAAACTTTTAAAAATTCACGCTTCACAAACTTGACGGGCAAGCTCTTGATTTCCCTGCCATAAACAACGCCAGGGATAAAACCCTCCCGTCTTACCTTCTTGCCCTTTTCACTTCTTGGCAAAGCAGTGAGCGTTGCTACTCTCATACCATCCCCTCCTTTTATTTTAATAAACATTATTGTCTATTAAAATAAAAGAGGTCATTCGTATGGATTAGCAACAGCATTGTATATTATTATAGCATTTTTTTATATAAACTTCTACCCTCTTTTAAAACATACATTATTAAAACCGGCTCACACACAGTCATTTTCCAATGGATTTTTCTGCCGTTGACTTCAATATTCTCTCATCCTTCTCCATACATCCAGGATTAACTTATACCTCTCCGGCGGCAATCCCTTGAAAGGAACATTGCTGGTGCAGAAAATATATCCTCCACCCGGCTTACCATAAGTGAGGGCGTATTCCGCGCTCTGTATAACTTCCTCGTCAGTACCGGTTTGCATAAGGGCGCAATTTACGTTGCCACACAGACAGACCTTATCCCCTACGAGCTCCTTCACTACTTTAATATCTACCCCTGCCTGGGGGTCCAGAGAATGAAGTGCGTGCGGCCTACATTCAACTAGCTGGTCAAGTATAGGCATTATATTTCCATCGGTGTGTTTAATAGTGTACAAACCCAATTTACGCGCTTCATCGATGATCTTGTAAAGATAAGGCTGGATGAACTCCTCAAACATAGCAGGCGAGAGGAACGGACCACTATTATAACAGTAATCAGAGCATAGAATTAAGCAGTCCACTCCCACTTCAGCCAATCGTTTGTTCCTTTCAATAGCCGTTTCAGCCATTTTGGCGGCTTTTCCCTTGACAGCCTCTCGGTTATCCGCAATAGCATAGGCAAACTCGTACATCTCATTGCCATCTGGTATTGCAAATGTGCCATCGCCATGGTAATGGATCATGTAGTTGTCTCCCACAAGTTTCCGCAAGTATTTGATGAGCAATTTCGTCTCTTCTGGCAGAGGCCCTCCTTCATTCCAAAACTCTGAGGCATCTCCCAGTACAAAGTCCGGTATACTAGAGTATTCAAGGGTACTGTATACCTCTACCATGTATTCGGCAAGCTGGTATATCCTCTTCTCCTTTTCCTTCCACGATAGTTTGGTCAGCCCTTCCCTGGTGAGGTCCTCTGTGATGAATTTTCGCCCAAACATCTCCTCTTCAAGCTGAAACTCCAGCTCAAAAGTCGGCACCATATCAGGCACCTTTAAGGTTAAAGCAGCCACTGCTCTTTCCTTTGGCGTCATTCATACCCCCCCAACCACGTTACCTTATAACAAGCTTTGCTATTTCTTTGTTTGCATACCTTAAGCAAACGCCATTTTAAGAATTCATAAATAATATTACAATCAATTCTGAACCAATTCCACACACTTTTATATTATCTCGCTTTATACTATATTATTTCCATAGCTCGACTACGTACTTTACAGTTCATTGTAAAAGGTAACGTTGTTTTCTTTAGCAAATTTAGCGAGCCCCTGCTTATATTCATTAAAATCCCTATATTTCGTATAAATAAAAGGTTTATCAGACTTCCGCGTCGTAATTACAATACGTTCTGAAAATACCGGCCAAAAGAACCTGATCTCCTTACATCTTTGAAATCTGATACTCACAAATTCGTCATATCGTAGGTTTACGGTGGTGGCCCTGCCCTCACCTACCACCACAAGCATCAGTTCAGTCTTATCACACAATATATTATATACACCTATTTGCCAAAACTATTATCCCTTTTTCACAAATACCGGTCAAGCCCTCGTTATGAGCTCAAGCAAAAGTGCTTTCACATAGTTATAATCCTCATAATTCAAGCTATACAACTCTTCCGGCTTCTTGCCTCCAGACGGATCAAAGTCCTTAACATTGCGGGTAAACAGAAGCCTATCCCATACCTCTTCCAGCTTCTTACTTGGCTCAGGATACAGCCTTTTTACCATATTGATCAGCTCAAAATCCTCAATGCCCCTCTCTTTAGGTTCTTGTATCTTAAAGTAAGAAATTGAAGCAACACCTGAAAAGCCACCCAATCACTTTTAGCGGCGGCCAGCGAAATTGTATGCCTCGTAAAAACCTCTGGGTTCCATCCTATGTCGTCAACCCCATAGCATTGCTTGTGACTCTCATCGACCAGACCATAACGTAAATTAAACATGCCTAACTCCCCATTTTTTATATCCTCATTGCCCTCATCTACAGGCACACGGCCTTGCAGAAACCGGAAAAGCGACTTATATGCTCACCATTCACACAACTGCAATCTTGCAAGATCATACGGATTTATTAACCATTACCACAAGAGCGTAACGCCATCATATTTTAACGGTTCATTTGCATATTGTAAAAAAATATTGCAAGAAATGTATAATATCATGGAAGCTATCAAACGGTACATACGGAACCCCTTGTGCTGCACAGTAATCCCTTAAGCGGCCTTTTGCAAACACTATATCCGCCTCATGGGCCGCACACCTATCAGTCGTTCCATCGCCGATGAAAATTATAGTCTGGTACTGTGCCTTAAGCTCCCTCAAGCGCCTCAATTTGCAGTTTCCACAAGGGCCCAATCCGCTCTCACATTCATCGCTTTCATCGAAAAACACGGCTTCTATATGGCGCCCATTAAACTTCAAACGGTTGGCATAAATCTTTATATTGGTGCTATCGATACCTTCTTTTTCAAAAAAACTTGAAATGGTGTTGACATAGCCCCCACTTACTACGATAAGCGGAATGCCTTTTTCGCTTAATAATTTACAAAAGTCCTTAAAACCTTCATCCAAGCGGGCATTTTGAAATATGAAGCTCAAAAATTCCTGTTCAGTAAGATGGATTCTTTTAAAATGTTGGAGGGCGCCTTCCTTGACGCCCAACTTGCCCTGGGCAATTAACTTCTCAATCTCATAACTAGGCTGCCCTCCAAAGGTAAAATAAATCAAATCGTTTGTATCAATATCAGTAATAGTCCCATCAAAATCAGATACTATTGCCACGTTGCTTAGACTGTCCAAGCCCTTATCGTTCACCGTCATTTCAGCCCTCCAGTGCACGAATTAAACGCCACATTTTATTTAGCAGCAGTAGCCTGCCTTTTGATCTCCTTGAGCCGTTTCATGACGTCATTGGCTCCTCTGCCGAAATAATCGTGCAAGATCTTGTATTCAGCATAGAGCCTGTCGTACATCTTGACATTCTCGGGTATGGGCCTGTATACCGTATCCTTCACCTTTGCCATAACTTTTGCCGCCTCTACTATGGAGTCATAGCCGCCGCGTTCTTTCCCTGCCGCTACCGCGCCAAACATTGCAGAGCCAAGAGCAGGAGCCTGAGGAGAACCCGATATCCTTATCTCCCTATTGGTCACATCGGCATATATCTGCATCATAAATGGGTCTTTCTCTGCAATTCCACCAGCGGCATAAAGCTCATAGATGGGAATGCCGTGCTCTTCAAATGTCTCGATGATCATCCTGGTGCCGTAAGCAGTGGCCTCTATGAGTGCCCTGTATATCTCTTCGGGCTTTGTAAGAAGTGTGCATCCCACAATCACTCCCGTAAGGTCCACATCCACAAGCACAGAGCGATTACCGTTCCACCAGTCAAGTGCCACCAACCCACTCTCGCCAACCGCCAGCTTTTGCGCCTTCTCCGCCAGCAGCCGATAAACGCTTATGCCCTTTTCCTTGGCCTCCTGAACATATGCAGCCGGTACGCAGTTCTTGACAAACCATTCAAAGTGGTCCCCTACACACGACTGCCCGGCTTCATAGCCCATATAGCCCGGGATGATTCCATCTTCCACAACGCCACAGATGCCGGGTACCATCTTTTCTTCCTTGCCGAGCAGCATATGGCATGTGGAAGTCCCCATGATCATCAGCATCTTTCCTTCCTCGGTAATGCCAACAGCAGGTACCGCTACATGGGCATCCACATTGCCTACGGCGACGGCCGTACCTGGCTTAAGTCCTGTTAAGCGTGCAGCTTTCTCGGTTATCTCACCGGCTTTGGTGCCTATTGGATAAATATCCCTGCTAAGCTTCTCATCTACTACGTTCTCAAGCCTGGGATCCAAAGCTCTGAAGAAATCCTTGGATGGATATCCCTTTCTCTTGTGCCATATGGCTTTATAACCAGCGGTACAGCTGTTACGCTTTTCCTGGCCGGTCAGCTGAAGCACTATCCAGTCAGCCGCTTCGATGAATTTCGCAGCCCTCTCATATATCTCAGGTGCCTCATTTAGTATCTGCCATATCTTGGGAAATAACCACTCGGAGGAGATCTTGCCGCCATACCTCTGCAAAAACTCTTCTCCTCTTTCAGCGGCGATCTGGTTCAACCTGTTAGCCTCATCCTGTGCCGCATGATGTTTCCAAAGCTTAACATACGCATGGGGATGTGACTTATACTCGTCATAAAAGCACAGCGGAGTCCCGTCCTTATCGATGGGGAGCATAGTACATGCAGTAAAATCAATCCCGATGCCAATTACATCTTCATTGGAGACCCCTGCTTCTTTAAGCACCGCTGGGATGGTTTCAGCCAGCACATCAAGATAATCCTGAGGATGCTGAAGCGCCCAATCGGGCTCCAGCTTTGTCTTCCCGTCGGGCAGGTATTCATCCATGACGCCATGGGGATATTCCTTAACTGCGGTGGCCACTTCCCTGCCGGTGTCCACTTCAACCAGTACCGCCCGCCCGGACTGGGTTCCAAAATCCACCCCTATCGCATACTTCTTACCCATATTATATCTCCTCCCTCTCGCTTACTTTTTTAGCACTTCCCCTTATAACCAGCTCCGGCCGCATTTTGATGCGGGAGCGTTTTTGCCTGCCTTCAATCATATCGATTAAGGCTGTTGCTGCCTGCTGGCCTAATCTTTCCTGGGGATGCGCCACGGTGGTGAGCTTAACCTCGGAAGCCACAGCAAGCTGCGAATCGTCAAAGCTAACGAGAGAAATGTCCTCAGGGACGCTCAGGTCCATTCCTCTCAATACATCCAGTATCTTAATGGCCATCTGGTCATTGTAGCACACAATGCCGGAACATTGCGGGAACAAATCAATAAGGCGCTCCATCATGTTGCTTTCAAAGTTTATCGCTTGCTCTGTATCAAACCATAAAACCCTTGAATGCAAAACCTCAAGCCCGGCCTCCTCATGTGCCTTCTTAAACCCGGCAAACCTGTAATGCCCCTGAATATCGTCTTTTTTAAACACGCCGCCAATTCTGGTGTGCCCCAGTTCAATCAGGTGTCTGGTAGCTATATAGCCAGCCCAAACATCATCCTCTACAACGTAAGAACAATCAAAATCCTCATAACAACCATGGATAAATAATATAGGAATATTCTTTTTCTTTAGCTCCTGGTACAAATCCAGATTGGGATTGGGCAAAGCGCTCTTGGTGGGCTCAACTATCAATCCTGCAATGCGGTGATTTTTCAAGTTTTCAAGGCATAGCCGTTCCATTTGATGCTGATTATACGTGCAGCTCAGCAACATGTTGTATCCGTGCTCCAGCAATACGCTGTCAATGCCGCGGATGATGGCCGGAAATATATAATCATTGAGATAGGTGGTAATGACCCCTATGGCGTGCATCTTTTCCCACTTTGCATAGGGGCCATTACCCACAAAAGTGCCTTTGCCGTGTATTCTATAAAGCCATCCTTCGTTCACCAGCTCCCCAATGGCCTGCCTCACGGTATGCCTGCTGATGTTGAACTTCTCTGCCAGCTCATTCTCAGAAAAAATCCTGTCACCGAATTTCAACTGCTTCTGGTGTATCGTCTCTATTATATACTCCTTTAGACGCCGGTACTTGGGCTTTTCGTTATTCTCAAGCAAAGTGCTACACCTGCTCCATCTTTTATTTTATTATTTGAATGGATTCTCATCCCTGTACAGCATATTGGCCGGCTGGTTGAAATCCACTTCCTCGATACCCAGCATCTTCATGGCCGCAAACAATACCTTGCCTACATGTTTGAAGGCAACGCCTGTGTGATGCGGATACCTCTTGGCAATCAAGACATATCTGTAGAATCTACCCATCTCCTTTACAGCAAATACCCCGATGCCGCCGAATGATTTGGGATCCACGTCTATAACTTCGCCTTCTGCCACATAGCTCCTCAGCTTGCAATCAGCCGTACCCTGCAACCTGAACAATGTGATGTCCCCTGGCTTTATGGTCCCCTCCAGAGTACCCCTGGTTATATCCGGTTCCTTATCCGGCTCCAGGAGCCTGTGCATGATAAGCTGATATTTCATGGCTCCATCTTTCAAATGGCACTTGGGCGTATTACCGCAGTGGAACCCCATAAACAGGTCGCTTAGCTTGTAATCGCCAAACTTATCCCTGTTGTTTTCATACATGTCCCTGGGAACGGTATTGTTTATGTCAAGAAGGGTTGCCGGCATACCCGTAGCACATGTAATGATGTACTCACTCAAAGCGCCGTATATATCCACCTCGCACGACACCGGAATGCCACGGGAAGCCAATCTGGAGTTCACATAGCACGGCACAAAGCCAAACTGGGTTTGGAATGCAGGCCAGCACTTGTTGGCAAATATGGCATACTCCGATGCACCGATGTGCTTTTCCATCCAATCCAGCAAGGTAAGCTCGTATTGCGCCAACTTGGGAAGAATGCCAGGGAATTTGTTGCCTTCTCCCAGTTCCTCTTCCATATCCTTGATGACCGATGGGATCCTGGGGTCGTTTGCATGCAGGTTAAAGGACTCGAAGAGGTCAAGCTCAGAATTTTCCATGATTTCAATGCCTAAATCGTACAGAGGCTTTATGGGAGCATTGCATGCCAAGAAGTCCTGGGGTCTGGGGCCAAAAGTGAAAATTTTAAGCTTTGACAGGCCCAGTATCACCCTTGCGATATCCACAAATTCCGAAATCATATCTGCAACTTCATCGGGCGTGCCAACGGGATATTCGGGAATATATGGATTGAGTTTGCGCAGTCCCAAGTTATATGAAGCGTTGAGCATTCCACAATATGCATCCCCACGCCCATCAATCAAGTTGTTCTCGGTCTCCTCAGCTGCAGCCACAAACATGGAAGGACCGGCAAACTTCTGCGCCAGCATGGTCTCTGGCCCTTCAGGCCCGAAGTTGCCCAAGTATACAACCAGCGCATTCACATTGGCCGCTTTAAGCTCATCTAAAGCTTTAAGTACATCCTTCTCATTTTCTACCACTGTTTGAATCTCGGTAATGGCAATGCCTTTTTGACGACAGGCTTCAACTACTGCTTTTCTCCTTGACTGGCTGAGCTGTACCGGGAAGCAATCTCTGCTCACCGCTACAATCCCCAGTTTTACCTCCGGAATGTTTATCATACAAAGTTACCCCCTTTTAAACAGTTATTGACTTCCAGTATCATTATACCACCGCATCACTTGTATGCACAAGTCCCAAAAGTCAAAATAAATATAGAAGGAAAGGGCAAGGCTTTAATGCGCCCTGCCCATCTTCCTAAAGTAAAAAATAAGCTATTAAGCGCCCCTAATTCGAGGTTTTATGAGAAATCAAAGCTCAAAATTTTTCGCGACGCGATTCATGCATTCCAAATCGCAATCAATCCCTCATTATCTCGGTCTTTTTGGGGCTACTGCGGCCCTTTAACTCAGGCGGACGTCCTTGTAGCGCCGCCAACGATATCTCTATATCCTCAGCAGCCTCATCGGGCGTCAAACAACCTACCGTTACCATATCACAAGGACGAATTGTGTGCCATACAAAAGTTAATCCTACAAAAGGACTTACACGCCCGGCCGCCATTGGTTTTATGGTTATAACCGGTTTTTTAGCATTCCATATTACCTTGTGTATGTATTCAATCTCCACCTGCATCAAAAAGCCTATACAATTGTAAATCTGTATGTAAGTTTCCACATCATATTCATTAAGATCAGAGTAAATGACCAGCTCGGGCATGTGGCAAGAGAGCCCGGGTATCATGCCATGATCTCGTATCATCTTAAGGTAATCCGGCAGCCTTTCGATGGTCTTTTTGTTTTTGTTGACTAGCTGCTCCACCGAAGTATGGTGCGGAAGGCATAAGGTGGCACCCAGTTTTCCGCTGTTTGCAATCACCCTCTCGGCTTCCTTACGTGCCTCCGCGTTGTCATCCACATTGATTATTGGCGTGTCGATTATTATCATTCCTTTGCCTGTGCGATCTTCAGCAAGCCTTACAGCTTCCACAAGATGAGGATTGTCAACAAACGGCCCCATAATGGTATCCACGCCTGCCTCCAGAAACACCTCCAGCATGTCAGCTATAACCTGCGGCGAGCTGTTTTTATGCCTAATTAGATTATCAGCAGCTAAACTGGTGTGGCTGTATCCCAGAATCCAATTGGTGCCAATGATCATCCTGGACAGGGATACACCGCCTACATTTGTCCTTGGAAACAGCGCTTCCATTTTATCCATCCCCCTCCTAATTTTGTCCCCCTAGGAAACCATTTAACCAGACAAATATTCCAGCGATATGCTTAAAATGATATGCCTAAAACGGGCTTCCTTAATACTAATTGTAGTATACACTGCCGATTTAATGCAATAGTGAACTTATTTTCGTTTAAATGGAGAAATAAAAACTTTCTGCGGTAGGGTGGTTAAACTAAATATTTCATGCCAGCATATAGTTGATCTGTTGCGACAGGCTTATATTCCTGGTATCCCATTTCCTCGGGAAAAAATCTATAAACTCCAAATTAGATAACCCTGAATCTCGGACGAATTTCAAAAATTTGGCGTCATACCATGGAGGCGTCCAGGCTCCCGACCTGCATATGTGAACTGCAGCTACCTCTATGCCCGTAGGGATACTCTCCCGGGTGATATACTCCACATTGTACATCCCATTGATTTCCTTAAAGTCATGAGGCTTTTCAAGCGTATATGGGCTGTATACGATATTTGCTTTTTGAATGACCCCATCTTTCAAAAGCTTGCCCAGCCAGTTGGCACAGTTTAATTCAAAGTTCAAAGAGTGCAGACCTCCATACCCCAGGTCGGCATGGGCGTCAAACAGGTAAACGCTGGTACATCTGGTATCCCGAGCAATGTTATAAGAGAGGACGTGAGAGTCAGAAATATAAACTTTTACGCAGGGTTTAATTATGAATTTTTGTCTAATTTTCTCCCAAAAATCCCTTACCTCTGGAAACAGGCTGTATAAATCCTTTATGTCCTTCCCTTGCCTTTTAAGCACAAAATACCGCTTATACCATACATCAAGCACATTTTTGGAATTTTCTATATATGAGTATCTCTTTACCTTAGAACAGATAAAATAATCCCAATCGATGCTCAAAAGACATTTGCCCACTGACATCACTCCAATCGTGACCAATAGCAAATGCCTTTACAGGTTCGTGGTCTGGTTTTAATAAATTTCACCTGGCAGAGTTGCCAGGTTTTTTGAACATGAAATTTATGCCCATTTAGAAAGATAATAATATTTTTTGGCAGAACCGTTGCAAAGCCTTTCCATGCTCAGAATAGAGATATAATAAGATATAAGGCTTTCTGCGCCCTGATTTAGATTTACGCCATCTTTTGTGATGCCATCATAGCATCCACCGGTCTCGGGATCGATAAGGCTAACACCTTTAGAGTTATAGCCCGTATACCACCTGTAGCATTTTTTCGCCTTTTCAAGATAACCATCTTCCTCCGTTATCTCATATGCCTTAAGATAAGCCAGCAGCATTTCGCAGGCCTCTATGGGCTGTTCATCAAACTCGGCTGCCTTGCCTCCTTTCTCAAACCAGCCATAACAGCCTATTGGCTTAAAATAACCCTTGTTGAAGGTATGTTTCTCTAAAAAGCTCAGGCTTTCCAATCCTATATCCCTAAAGCGTTGCTCTCCGGTTGCCTGAAAAGCCACCAGCATAGCCCACGGCAATACGGCATTGCTATAGGTAAGCACGTCTTCAAACCACTTCCAGTCCTCCCTGCAGTGGTTATAATACTCCTGTGTCAGGGAAGTAGCCAAACTCCTTATCATCTCTTTGGCCTGGTCACCATCTAAAAAGCCCAATCCTATAATCGAGTATGCTTTTCCCCTGAGAGAAAGCAACTTACTACAATTGAGGAGCGCTCTGTCCAGGATGTATTTTGCAACACGGCGTATGTTTATCGGTACATGTTCATTGGATATGGTAAATCCCAGCGCCCATAGGCATCTCCCAAAACAGTCTTCAGAACCCCTTTCTTCAATAAACCGCCTGTCATAACCCATGAAATTCCTAAACCAGCCATCTTCATTCTGTGCATTGAGCAAAAAGCTGGTATATCTGTAAATAAGGGTTTCATATCTCTTTACCGGCCGTTGCTCATAAAGGAGTACCGCCATGATCAGCGCTCTTGCATTGTCATCGGTGGTATAGCCCTTGGTAGGATCGGGTACCCCATACTTGGCATGCTGCAGCATCCCCGTATCGTCGGTCATACGGAAGATGTGCTGCTCGTTCTTCATCTTAACCAAATCGTACAGCATCATCCTACCAGCATATCCCCTTTCAACTGGGTTTCCTCAATGGTCTTTATAAATAGCCGGGCATATTGATTAGCGATATTCTTCCACATCATCATCCTACCAAGAGCCAGGGTCTTTTTCTCCATCTCACTCTTCACCTCCGGATGTTCCAGTATATAATTGAGGCACCTTGCCAGCGATTTGGAATCCGCAAACTCGGCCAGCATGCCCCTGCCATCTGCCAGCATCTCTTTAGCATACGGATATGGCGTAGAGACTATGACCTTGCCATATCCAACCGCATAGGCCAGTGTACCGCTTACCGCCTGCTCTCTGCCAAGGTAAGGCGTCATGTATATATCCGAAAGCTGTAAATACTGTATGATTTCATCCTTTGTAAGGTATTTATTTACAAACCGCACGTTTTCCTCGACTCCCAAACGTTTTACTAATCCTTCCAGTTTCTCCCTGTAGCTCTCACCATATTCCTTTTTCACACACGGATGTGTCTGCCCCAGTATGAGGTACAACACCTCAGGATGCTTTTTAGCCACCTCTGCTATGGCTTCTATACCATATTCCAAACCCTTACCCGGGCTTATAAGGCCGAATGTGCTGATTATCTGTCTTCCTTTAAAGCCGTATCTCTCCTTGAGCTTTTCTCTTGGTTCTACAACCTTGTAAGGTACGCCGTGATGTATAACCTCGATCTTGCTGGGATCTATTCCATATACGCCCGTTAAAATCTTTACCGTGTTGTTTGCCATAGTGACAACCTTTTGGCTCTTTTCCCCCAGAACCTTTATAATCTCCTTTTGTTTATCAGAAGGCTCGAGAAGAACAGTATGCAAAGTGGTGATAAAGGGTATATGCAAATTGTCTATAAAATCCAAGATGTAATCTCCCCAATCGCCACCGAATATTCCGTATTCATGCTCGATAACCACAAGTTCTATATCGGTCTCGTTCAGCTCCTTGGCAGCTTTTAAGTAGCTGTCTCTATCATATTGCCAGACCTCCATGATGACCCTGTCATCGTATCGATAATCCCCGTTGCTTATGGCAATAACCCTGGGTTTATTTATAAGCTTTATCTCATCCAGCTCATTTACCAGGTCCTGAGTGAATGTAGCCAGTCCACATTCTCTGGGCGGATAAGTGCTTAAAAACACGACGTTTCTGGCTCTATTGAGCACCACCATCCATCACTCCTTTCTTAAAATTTGTAAAACAAAAAGTTGGCATTCTCTTCATTCAATAATCACCATGAGCTCTTTGCAAAAAACTATATTGCCATGGGACGGATGTCTTCCTCTGCGTACACCGTCCTGTAGTGCTCACATCCCTGTTTTATCCTGCAATTGGACGCTACAATGGTATTGACCAGCTTGGCTCCATTTTCTACCACCACATCATCCCATATAACGCTTCCCACAATCTTTGCCCCTCTGCCTATGTGCACGTTGTTTCCTATAATGGCGTTGGGGCCTATTGATGCATTTTCCTCAATCTTTACATTGGCGCCTATATACACGGGCCCATATATTTTCACCGAACTATGTATGTCGGAGCCCGGCCCTTTGTATATCCCTTTACCGGAGAAGTCCAGGCCACTTACCCTGCATTTACCTGCCATTATATCCATATGGGCCTGCAGATACTTTTCAGGCGTACCGATATCTATCCAGTAAGAACACCCTTTATACACCGCAATCTTATAGCCTTTTTCAAGAAGCTGAGGAAATACTTCCCTTTCAACCGATACCACGCGTCCTGCCGGAATTTCCCCAAGCACCTTCAGCTCAAATACATACACACCAGCATTTATGAAATTAGAAGTTATCTCATGAGGCTGCGGCTTTTCCTTAAACGAAATGGCGTAATCATTCTCGTCGTATTCTATGACCCCGTACATGGATGGATTATCCACCTGTGTCACGGCAATGGTAACGTCAGCTGCCTTCTCCCTGTGATATTTTATAAGTTCCCTTAAATCTATGTCGCTTAAAATATCCGAATTAAATATCAGAAAGGTATCATCAAAGTACTCTTCTGTATTTTTTATTGCCCCACCAGTCCCAAGCGGTATATCCTCTTTAACATAGTGGATTTTCATCCCAAACCTTTCTCCATCGCCAAAATGCCTTTGAATATATTGAGCCCTGTAACATGTGCTCAACACCACTTCATCTATGCCTACGTTTTTCAGGTTGAGTATGCTTCTCTCAAGTAGCGGTTTGCCCATGATAGGAACCATCGGCTTTGGAATTTTATTGGTCAAAGGTCTCAGCCTTGTCCCCATCCCTCCAACAAGAAGCAATGCCTTCATAAGTCGCATCCCTCCTTCAAAATTGTTGATTTAAAATCAAACAATTCGAAGAAAGCAATACGACTTTTGAAAATTTATTTGTATAAATTTAAGCATTAAACTATTTTCGTTGGACTTGAACACCATGAATGCCTGTTAAAACGCCTTAAAATTGGCTTGCCCAAAACTGTGTGGTACCTTAAGATGGCTGCTTAAAAGCCTGCTTTGCGTGATAACGCCGAATTTTTTATCAGCACTCAGCAATTACGAGTGCTAATAAACCTAGGATAAAATTTTAATATTTTTGTTCCCAATGTCAAAAACGGCCAATACGGATTATACGTGGTTTGCCTCAATTATATTAAATTATCTCATTCTAAATAATGATTTTTTAAAAATTCACCTTGTAGAAAGTCTGTTTAAAATTTCACATACCAATGGTGGTATCACGGTTCCAATATTTGCTGTATACATCCTTAAAAAAGACCTGCAGTTTTCCTTTGTTTTTATATGTGATAAGAAGGGAATTCTCCAGCCATAACAACAGAAGATAATAAGGAAAGGCCCTGAAAAAGAGATAGAGCCCTAGCATCCACATGCCAAACACTACCATAAAACCATCGGTTTCGGTGGGTGTATTCTCACCTTTGTATACCATCCTTGCAATGATATAAAGGACCGCAAGAATGACCGCATAAACCAGAGAAACTTTAAATTGAGTGACGGCGCTCCATACTCCAAAGGTTACAGCTATCGCTTTGCCGCCTCTTCCTCTAAGAAAAGGGGAAAAGGCGTGCCCCAAAATCGGAGCGAATGCAACCGTTGTTATAGATAAATCTCTGATCATCTCGCGCTGTATCAATACCACAAGCGGAAAATAACCCTTCATGAAGTCCAACAACACTCCCAGCAACCCCAGTTTAAACCCTGCAGCCAACCATAAATTAAATGCTCCGGGATTGCCATCCCCCACCTTTGTTAAATCCTTCTTAGCTGCAAGGCCAAGCCAGTATGAAAACATGAGCGACCCACATAAAAACTCTATAATAAAGTAAAATACAGTCATAGGTCCCTCCTGGTTCTAACTTCAATCTGCCTCCCTTTCCAATACACGCACCCCTTGAACGAAACCTGATACATGGAATAAACCATTATCAATATGAAAAACGCCAGCGACAAAAAATGCACCACAGGCATAATTTTACCATAAGCTCCTGTGTATTTCAAAAAGTATATAATTTGAAGGGTATAAATGACATATCCTAACAAAAAAGGCCACATCCACGGATGCCTTGCCACCAGTAGAAAAGGAGTCATAAACCCAGACAAAAAAATACCTATAAACCACAGCGCAATCAATGCCACAGTAGAACGGCTAAGATTGACCATTCCCAATACAGCGCTCTTGCTAAACCCCTCTATTTCGTTTTTTATGCCGTTGGGATACATCCTAAAAGAGACAAGGTCGTAACCTATGAAGTTCTCTACATTGATGCCAGCCTCTGAAAATCTCTTACCAAGGGTCATATCATCCATGACTTCATGCCTGACACCATAGTGACCATTGATTTTTTCATAATCCTCTCTGGTCACCACAATACAGGATCCATACAAGCTTTTCACCGAACTTTTCCTCTCAAACGGCGAAGTAAAAGCAAACACCCCTAGAAGATATGGTATAAGCGAAAGTTTTTCATAGAATTTTTCAGGCCTGTGATAGGGAACAACAGAAATAGCCCCACCATACCTTTCTCTCGTTTTAATGAGGGCTTCTAAAGCATGTGGAGCCAATCGCACATCGGCATCAAGGAATATTAGGAGATCTCCGCTGGAATTCAAAAAGCCATTCCAGACAGCCCAGTTTTTCCCCGTCCAGCCATCCGGAAGCTGAGCATTTTGTATCAATTTGACGCCATATTGTCTGGCAATCTCCCCTGTTCTATCCGAGGAAAAATCGTTAACCACAATGACCTCATCCGGCTTATAAGTTTGCTTTTTTAGCGATTCAAGCAAAAAAGGCAAATTTTTTTCCTCATTCCGAGCTGGAATTATAACTGAAACTCTGTATTTTCTTTCAAGGGGTTTATCATTATTTATAAGGCAAACCTTAGCAAATAAAACAAAACCCGAAATGCAGCCGATTACAAAAAACATTAAAATATTCATATTCCCCAATCCCCTTGCTTATTTTAAGCGATAGATTGATGAGAAGTTCAGCTATTTAACAACATACAGTACAGAGTTGCAACATACTCTTTTTTCTATAATTTAATTCGCATACCTTCAAAAAATAGTATCTTTTACCCCAGACAGAATAAAATCCCCCGTAAAATCCCTATTTAAATGATACCAAATTTATTCTTGCATAGCAATATTTTTTATCATTTAGGAAACAATACCCATAAAAATAAAACGTCTAATATGATTAGCTAACTATAATTAGTAGACCATCGGTTTCAAAAGCATAATCTCAGAATTATGAATCTCATTAGCCAAAGGAGAAATCGTAGCCGTGAAAAGAAAGTTGTGCGCCGCAGTGCTTGCTGTGTGCATTCTGCTTGTAACAGGGTGTTCAAGTGAAAACGGATTCTTATCGGAACCAGACGAAAAACAATCGGAAACAGAAATCCATAGTATAAAGGCAGAACCTCCTGAATACAGCTTTACAGAACTATCCGTGGGAAATCCTCAATTCCCTGATTACCCTGCCCTTGCCGAGGACCTATCCAACGTGGTCAACCTCCCTTCGGAAAACCCGGCACTGGTAGAGCAGCTCAAGAAATACGGTTTCTGTATCATACCTAGCAACTACAAGGAATTTTATGAGCTGTACAAGATACAATCATATCCGCTTTTCATCACCACCGACTCGGTACTGCACACCTACCACGTCATATTCGATTATCTGCTGCAAAAGGTAGAAAAAACCCATCTTATAAAGAAGTATAGTCATCACGAATGACTCTAGGCTTGCAGATATGACGTGGTCTCTTATGAATAAAGTACCCGAGCGCCAACGCTGGATAAAAAAATATATCCTTGGTAATTTACGATGATTGTAAGCAAGGTGCTTATGTTATTTATTTAACTTTTGGCTATCGAATATTATATAATGTTGATGGATGACAATAGATAATAACGAAAGAACAACAGAAAAACTGGGAATAGATGTGTCTTTTTAAGCTTAAAATTGTTATTTATCATATACAAAATGTTTGCAAAGGCACCATTTCTAAAACCGCAGTCAAAATATCAAAGGCCGGAAAGCTTAATTTTCCGGCCTTTTCTGGTACACCCGGAGGGATTTGAACCCCCGACACCCGGTTTAGGAAACCCATAAAAGTATTTTTACCCTTTATCAGTCATTTATGCTCATTCCGTAAAAATGCTGAAAAATCAACGTTTTTCAGTATTAATATTATTATCCTTTTTCACCTTTTCACATCATTTTTTGTTTGCTACGTTAGCAAAATGTTTGCAAGCGGAGACATAAAAAAGAGCGGCTAACCGCTCGGGTGGGAACAAAAAAGAGGGGCATCACTGCCCCTCGGCTTTCTTTATCTGCTCTTTAACGTTGCTGTAAAATCCGCTGGCCGCCAGCCCAGCCAATACCCCTGCCCATAACCGCATAGAAAGCTCAATACTACCAAAAGTATACAATGCAGCAAGAGCAACACCAACAGCTACAGCCATCAAAGGTGCATACTTCGTATTCAATCCTACGTGCTTTATAAGTTCAACTATACCAGCCACAATGGGCGTAAGTACGGATACAAGTAGTAATACCTGTTCTGGCATACCTTTTCACCTCCTATTCTAATTCCTATTCTAATTTAATAAAGCCTGGGAATCCTGCTCTTTTAAGCTGTTCCAACAAGGCTTCTGCGTTTTTGCGCTCTTTGAAGGCCCCTACCTGTACTTTGTAAAATTTCCCCTCTGGCGCAATTTCTTCTTTCTTCGGTTCTGGCTTTGGTACATAGTTAACACCCAGATAGGCACATATACCCCTACCGATGGCCTCTGCGACTGTCCACTGATAGTTTTCATCTAGCATCAGTTTTGCCTCTTCCATGTTATCCATAAATCCACACTCGCACAAAATAGCTGGCATCTTTGTTTCCCGTAATACATAGAAATTACTTGCCCAGATACCCCTATCCCTTAACCCGGTTGCTTTCGCTAACTCTGCTTGAACTAGCTGTGCCAATCTCTTTCCTTTTTCCGATGTGGGATAATAGTGCGTTTCTACACCGCCATGAGTGCCCCATTCGCCTTTGAAAGCATTGAAGTGGATAGATACAAACACATCTGCTTTAGCATTATTGGCTCTGCTTACCCGAGTAGCAAGCGGTGTATCTTCCTGCGTATCACTCACCATAATCGTTTCTAGACCACAACGCTCGAGGACCTGTTTTAGTTTTTGGGCCGTTGGATAGTTAAATTCCCACTCTCTAATTTGTCGCCCGTCCGGGAATGTCGGTGTTCTTTTGCCCGGGGTATTTAAACCATGCCCATTATCAATAGCTATTTTTGCCATACACTCTCCTCCTTTTTAGATTTATTTCTTAAACAAATAACCAAGGCCGGCACCCAATGCCGGCCCTATCACAGCCCAGATTTTGAATAGTAAATCCCATACATTTTTACTATTTTTCTCTTGTGCTTGTAGTAACCTCTCAGTAACAGCGCTCATCTGTCCCATCATTTGCTTCATCAATTCTTGATTGTCCTTTGCTGTTTCATATATTGTGTTTTTCAACTCCGCTTGGCCTTTTTCTATGTTTGCCAAGCGAATCATTGTTGCTGTGCTTTGTTCTTCCAACCTGCGGATGCGTCCCTCATGGTCATCGAGGATTTTGATTACGTTGCTATCCATTGCGACCATCCTTTCTGGGTAAGATTGCGCTTATGCTTGTGGTTCTTCGGCTGGTAGCATGGCCACAAGCTCGTTGTATTCTTCCTGTGTCAGCTTCCCTGCCGTGAAGAAGAATTCTATTTGCAGTCTGATGATATCTTCGGTCATGAATGCGTTTCTCTGTTCAATTGCACGTTTCAGTAATTCAAAGACCATATTATCACACCCCCAATAATGTCAATCTGGCTTCGTGGTTCAACAGGGTAGCCACAGTAAAATCGTTAAGTTCAAGCACATACTTGTTCAAATCGGCCAGTCCTTTGCTTGTGTTGTTTACCACTGCTTTAAGATTCATGTTTAGCACCGTTTCTATTGTGGGGATAGTACTTAAAGCGGTATCATACTCGTATTCATATTCGTATATTTCACCGTTTTGAGCATTAGCAATCGTAAACGACAGGCCGTCAGCAGCAACCGTAACATTAGATACAGATACTTCAATCTTGGATTTGCCGTCTAGGTCTAGCTTATACACTTTTCGCATCGATTTTATCGGTATACTAGCATTTTCAATAGCAATGCCATTGTTATAAATTGCAGTCCCCTTAACAACAGGTTCCCAGTAAATCATACCACTTGGGTAACCTATCAACGACTGTGGGGGGTATTCTGTTACAACAGGCGTAGCCAGCTGATAAATTAACTGTGTTGAACCCAGTCCTGTCCTAGCTGCCGCTATGTCTGCATATGCACCTTTAGCCACAATTATCCACAATGTTTTATCCGTGTGCCAATAATATTTCCCAACGCTTGCAGGATTATCTATATCGGCCTGTGCTACTTCGGTTAATTCAACATTGTCTTTGTTATAGTACCTTGTCATGCCATCCTTGCCCGTAGTTCCTGCGAGGGCATCACTAAAAATAACCGTTTTCACTATGTCCACGTTTGCGAATGATGTGGTATCCAAACTGGCATACATAGTATCCGATATGGATATAGGGTCGCTAATTCTTTTTGTATATCTGCCCTCAACGATGTTAAATTCATCTTTAACACCATTTGGTAATGAACGCAGTTCGCCGATGTTTGGTATATATATCTCTGATTGTTGCGTTTCGTCGCTTGATACACTTCTTATCCTCATTGCACTAATTGTAGATTTAACGCCGTCAAACCAATGCGCAAACCGTTGATTGCATTGGTCAACGGTAAGGCTGTCTAAGCCATGCACTGTCAGGTCTATTGCTATTACTTCCTGTACTTCTGTCACTTTACCAGCAGCTGTAGCTGCATCGGGATAAGTACATATCACCCTAATATAAGGAGTACTAAAAGTTCCCAAGGCAGTTATTATTCCGCTTAATGTATACCATTGGTTTTGTGCTGGACTAAATTTGCTAGCAACTTCTTGTATTGATGACGACCTAAAGTCTAGCGTTATCTTAGTACAATTCGAGTTTGTAACTCTTACCCTTGCACGAACATAATATTTGTGCCCAGCTTGAAGAATATTACCATAAAAGCCTTGTATACACGAAACAATATTTATATTGCCAGTACCAGTAACAATTAACGTATTATTACTTGCAGATAATACTGATGAGTTATCCTGCGTCGCCCACTTGTTGATTCCATTTGCAAAATTACCATTTTTTATAAAATTAGTATAAGTATTCCCTTTAAGAGTTACGCTAATTTGCCCTTCTGTGGCATTGGAAGAAATACTGCCAATACCACCTTCAATTGTGATAGTATCGCTGTATTGGGGATTTTCCGCCATCTGGTGGGCCTGAGCAATACCCTCCTCTATTTTGTTCATGTTGGTAGCACTTAAAGGAGTTCCTTGCTGGATAACATTGCCTAATTCATCTACGATATGGTCTTTCCAAATTGTTTTAATATATGCCACTTTATCTCACCTCCACAGTCCAGCGGATAAGGAGACTTTGTACATTCGTTTTAGGAATGTTTACAGAAGAAAAAGCTATTTCCGTGTTAGTTGCATTCTCATACAGCGAGAGCCTTGTTATTGTTGTATTCGCCTCTGTTTCATTCAAGAAAAAGCGCCATTCTTTCTTTAAAGGGCTGTAAGAAATCACCTCCAGTGGGTCTTTGCGCAAAACCTCTCCACTAGCATCAGACACAACCAGTTTGTCTATCTTGCCTATCGTATTTTGCGCTACCAAGGTTTTTACGTCAACCGCTATGCTCATACATAAATCACCTCGCTACATAAAACTGTGCCGCACAAAGGGTAAGTGGTTAAAACGGTCCTAAACCAATCTTCTGTTATAGGCTTAGTAATTATATCGCTCGGGATAGAAAATAAACGTTGTCCTTCTCGCACGCCTGGGAATGTTGTTTCGCTCGCAACGGGGTAATCATCTAGGTTATATCCCATCGTATCTACAAGTTTAGGCGACACAACAATTGTATCATACGGCGTGAGCAGTTTTATTAAAACCTCGTTCTCTCTTATTACGAAAGATTTTCCGCTTTGCGTCAGTTTTTTGAAGAAGTTTGCCCAACCACCTACTGCCTCACCGTCCACACATTCCACAGAATAAACCACACCGTTTTTTGTGCCGTATTCCTGCCGGATATTTACACGCGTTATCAGAAAGTCGTCTGCTATGTTGTGCTCCAAGAGGTATATATTTATCAACTGCCCAGGTTTTAGCCCGGTTTCGTGGGTTTCAAACTCTATTTTTGTTCCTATCCGTGCGTATCGGCGCAGCTTGCCCTGCGCATATTCCAGAGCTGCTTCATAAGAATCAATGCTTTCAGCATTTTCTATATGCTCATATATCCCTGTGCCCCCTTCTATTGCCCGCAACTCCTCTTGAGAAGTTATTTCTTCCGCTGTTACAATGATGGGATAAAACCCTCTATAAGTAACCTCCAAGACATCAGCGCTGGTTAACGCTATTGCGTTTTCATCTTGCGTTATAGCTGTTTCGCCTTTAGACCAATACCATTGTTTGCCCGTCTCCAACTGTGTTATACCTACAGTTTGTACTGCGCCGTTTACTTTCACGGTAGGTTGTGTGGCAATAGGAAGTGCGACATGAAATGTTTTTGTCTCGCCATCGCCTTTAAAGCGTTCAGTAATGTAGTTAGATATATCTTTCCCTGCTCGGATATACTGGCGGTTGCGCAAATCTTTTTTGTCCCTTGTAACACGTATATTTCTTACCCTAGAGTTTGGGTACAACTTCCAGGGGGCAGAATAAAAAGCCCTTTCAAAAAAGTTTAGTGTCTTGTCCGGATAAATTACCCATATAAAACCTGTTAATTCTGAAAGCTCATCGAGGCACTGACTTGCAGGCAAATAATTGAAGACGGCCCGGCTGATAACCGGGCCATCCTGTATTGTGCCTGCTGTTATGCCTTCTTCGGCCAAATATTTCGCAATAATGTCACGTACAATTGCGCCAGCTGTCATGTTATCATACGCTTCTGCAACAATACGTTTATCCGCAAAGCTATGCCAGTCAGAACAGCTTATGTCATAAAAAATCACGTTACTGCCCAATGGCACAGTTTCGCTGATTTCTTCAATTACACCAGCAAATATTTTCTCAAAATTATGCTCTATCTCAATATTAGCACCAACACTTATATTCAATGGCTCTCCGGGCTTGCTAATGAGCACAAACCTACAAGTTGAGCGCGCATTAACTTCATCCGTAATCTCCAAACTGTTTACTGCCAAACGCCCTGTATAATCTATACCGCTTATCTTTAGAATCATAAGCGCACACCCACCCTTGCAAGCTCCCCAGGCATATACCTAAGTGCAGTTCTAGCTATATCACGCCCATCGATCTGAATCACAATAGTCATATCGTTGTTGCCGCTCTTTATGTTTTCAAGAGGGAAGGGTATCTCTGCCCCAATCCCACCTATTATAGGTTGAGCAGGATTAGGTACAGGAACCTCAAAAACAGTATTCAGCACTGTTTGGAGTTTAGGTATGTTCTGTTGTATTCCTTCCTGTAACATCTCCATCAAGTTAGGCATCCACTCATCTGCCGTACGGCCTGGGCCCTCTTTTGTGGGGGAATGGAAGCCTAGGAATTTCCAAATCGTGTTGGCTACGTTTTTAACTGCGCTTGTAACTTTATAAATCATGGATTGTATACCGCTTACAATATTGTTTATTAAGTTCCTGCCCCAGTAATATGCATCTCTTATAACGCCATACACTAGATTTCTTGCTGTATTGAACGGAGCAATAATAGCACTCCAGATTCTGCCTCCTACTGCTGAAATCGTGCCTACCATACTGTTCCACGTGCTCCTAATAGAAGCCCATATGCTCGATGCTATCGATATAACCGAGTTTCTAGCCGAATTAAACAGCGAGATTATGGTATTTCTTATCGTATTCCATATAATCGAAGCTGTGTTTTTTATCCCGTTCCAAACGCTAAATAAAAAACTGGCTATGCTGTTCCATGTCACTATAGCTATTGTTTTCATCCAACTCCATATCGTCCTCAATGATATCGAAATAGCATTCCATACAGAAACTGCAACCAGTCTGATACTATTCCATGTTACTGTCAAGAAATTGGCTATTGCGCGCCATATATTAACCGCCCATGCTCTGACTGTATTCCAACTCGTTATCAAAAGCGTTGATACAGTATTCCAAACCACAGTTGCAGTTGCCTTTATGCTATTCCACGTAGCGATTAAAAAGCCTTTTATACCGTTCCACACCACAATAGAAGCTGTTTTCAGCCAATTAAAAGCTGCAATAATAAAATTTACTAACGCCTCGAAGTAATAGTTATGGTTGTACAACCACTTGAAAGCTGCTATCAAAGCGTTGACAAGACCATTAAACATAGCTGGGACTGTTTGAGTTACAAAAATCACTGGTGCCATGATGACTGCTTTTATCCCATTCCAAATACTAGCCACTAAATTTTTTAGCTTGTTGAATATGCTGTTCTCAAACGTAAGTTGCATAAGCCACTGTATTCTTAACCATTGGAGTAGACTCTGGATCGGTGTAATGATAGCATTTTTTATTCCCGCCCACACACTTGTGGCAACGTTCTTTATACTCTCCCACACACCAGACAGCCACGCAACTATTTGGCCCCAATGCTGGTATATAAGAAGAGGAATACCTATAAAAGGTGCTATTACCACAAGTATTGTGGGTCCCCACTTACTAAAAAAGCTTACTAAGCCATTCCAAAGTCCGACAAAAAAGTTTTTTATGCTATTCCATACATTTTGGGCAGTAGTAACTATTGCATTCCAGGCAGAAATCACTGCTTGCCGGAATCCTTCGTTTGTTTTCCATAGATAAATCAATGCTGCCACGAGCCCACCTATGAGAGTAATAACAATTGCAAGAGGGTTAGCTGCCATAACAGCATTAAGCAACTTTTGCGCAATCGTTACATTGCCAGTTGCCGCTGCTAATGCTGTTTGTGCCGCTGTTACTCCTCCTATAACAAGTGCTTTTGTAACCATTAGTGCATTGGATACTGCACTCACAGCATTCGCAGCAAGAACAGCAGTTTTATATGCAACAAAACCTCCTACAATACCAGCAATAACCGTTTTCACAGTAGGCCCATTATTTAATATCCAGCTAAACACATTTACAATTCCATTGCGGAGGCCCACTAATGTATCTGTTAATTTACCTGCTGTATCTATACTTATGCCCATCCAATCAACCAGAGCATCCCAAATAGCACTTTCATCGCCGGTTATAAGTCCTTTTATCGCAATTCCAAGCCCTGTAATTTTGTCTGTAATGTTCAAGATTATGTTTGCTATATCTGGCGGGAACATAGTTTTTACTGCTTCCCTAAAAGCTAGAGCTATATTACTGCCGTTTTTTATTGCGTCAGCAAACCTCCCAACAGCTGCAACCGCATTTGGTAAAGCCGTATTTGTTAGCCAGTCAAATACCGGTTTCATTATCTGTCCAAAGACAATATTGAGGTTATCCCTGAGTGTTGACATTAAACCATTAAAAGACTGGCTTTGTTTTTCCATCATGTTTGGGAATCGTTGCTCCATTCCTGCAATTAAAGCCTGTATAGCTTTGTCAGCTGGTATAAGCCCCTTGGATGTAAGCTGCATAACTTCAGCAGTTGATTTTCCCATTGCTTGTGCTAATATTTCCCATGCAGGTACGCCAGCTTCGGTAAGCTGCATCATTTCTTCCGCTGTTACCTTGCCCTTCGCCCGCATTTGCCCGAGGGCAATGAGTAAACGTTGTATACCTTCAGCCCCCGAAAGTCCAAGCCCTGCTGCAGCATCACCGACGGACTTTAATGTCGGTATTATTTGTTCGGCACTAAAACCGAACGCTAACATTCTCTTTGCTGCGTCCACAAGTTCAGGAAATTCGAACGGCGTTTTAGCAGCAAACTCAGACAATTGTTGCAGTAAAGTATTTGCTTTTTCAGCACTCCCTAGCATGGTATCAAAGGCTATCTTGCTCTGCTGCAATGTTGCGTTGAATTGCATTCCTGCGCCAATACTATTCTGTATACCAGCCTTTATGGTATCCCATATCGCTAAACCACCGGCAAAAGATAAAGCATTCTTCAATATATTCCCAAGTGACAAAGCCTTTTTCTCAGCCTGATCCAGTCCTTTATCAAACTTACTGCTGTCAATTCCAAGTCTTACAAAAAGCTCACCAACATTCATATCCTTATCACTTCCTTATTTATACGGCATAAAAAAGGAATAGCACTCATAAGAGTGCTATTCCGAGTAGCTCTAACTCTTGTTTTATTTAAGCCCAAATTGCGCTTTTGCCTCAACTTTGCCATTCTGAAATGTAACATTCATATTGCTCCCATCAGAATTGATCCAGGTATATATTTCTGTCCTCTGATCCATTATCTGACTTTCGGAGATTAATTGCCCTTCTCCAAGAATAGCTTCTACTTCTTCATATGTCATGCCATTCTGAATTTTATTGTACTTCTCCATTGTCACCCTGGCGTCCATACTCTGTAATCCTGCCTGAGCTTTAGTGATAACTTTGCCGCCTTGTAAGATTACAGAAATGTTGCTTCCATCGCTATTCGCCCACGAGTAAGATACTGTTTTTAATTCCCCTTCGCCAGATGATGAATCTTCTGTCCCCTCCCCAAGTATTGCTTTTACTTCTTCGTATGTCATCCCCATTTTTATTTGCTTGAATTGGTCCATGGTATACTTCTTGGTTTCAGTTTTAGTTACGGTTTGCACTTCTGTATTTTGTTGTGCTGTATTACTGGGGTTGGGCTGAACAGATATTTGGTTAGAACCTTTGTTATTACTCGAGGCTATAGCGATAATGGCAATTACAACTACTATTGCCCAAAACCATACTCTTTTATAAAGGGGCTTCTTTTCTTTGGCCATGGTAATACCTCCCATAATGTGTTTTTAAGTAAATTATACCATTGCTTCTGTAAATTGCAATTCCTATTCAGTATTACCACGGCCCTTTTAATCCTTTAGCTTTGGCCTCTTCAATTAAAGAGGGCAAATCTTGTTGGTTTGTTTCTTTCGGCATCGTTTTTATCTTAGACAATACCTTCTTATCGATAAAATCCTCTGGTTTATATTGTTTACCTTTTTTCCGTGCCAATGTACCACATATTGCTGCAGCTGCATTGGCTATCATTGCCGCCAAAAATGCCCAGTGATTATACTGGTCTGCCACGCTTTCTACCTCTTTTTGCCTTGATAATTCTTTAAGTATTGCTTCTAATTCTGAAGGTCTTAGCTGCTTTATTTCGTCTAGTGTCCAGCCAAACTCCCGTGCAAACAATACTACTATTTCTGCATTAAGCCATTCTGTGCCAAAGCCAGTATCGGTTTCAGTATTTTCTTTAGTCCTAAAAAATTTACGTCAATAAAAGCCTCCAAAATAGCCTCAATTTCGCTCATGTAGGCGACTTTTATATCTTCTTTGGTGATCTCCGGGAATATTACAGGGAGTTTCTCGTAAAGAATATCAAAATCTAAAGCTCCTAGCTCTTTTGAAATGTCTATATTAGCTATTTTCCCTTTGCTGGAAGGGAACAGATCAACAATGAGTTTCTCAAGTTCTCCTATCCGTCTCTCCTCTACACGAATTTCTTTCCCCGCAAAAAACACTACTTTGGTCCTCATGATACCCCTCCTATTTTTGGTTTTCCTATGCCTTTTAAATAAATTGTCTGCTCGTTAATTTTATTCTCTTCTCCTGCTAACTCTGGGATAATAATATACCCCTGTAGACATCCCATACGTGGCCCAGGCTCAATAAATAATCGCATAAAAGCTGTTTCGCCAACACCATCAAAAAGTCGTCTATCTCCCCAAAATGCTCTTGCAACAACATACCACCCTGTTGTTACGCCATATAAGTTTGGTGTTCTGCCAAAGCTATAACCATATACTTCTTCTAGATCCATTTCCCATAAAAAAATTCCGCCAACCTGTTCAAGTTTTTCAGGTTCGGTATCAAAAGAATGAGGGGCAGTTTCAAACAAATAAACTGCCCCTACTTTTCCTTTAATTGGCATACTTCAGATCAAACCCCTGCCGATAATGTTGCTGTTAGCGGTCCAGTGCCTGTAAAATCAAAACTAATTGTTACTTTATCGTCAACAGGCACTTCGATATTTGGCAGTTTAATTATTGCTTTCCCTGTAAACTTAACAACTTCGTTAACTCTTAGTTCGAGCGTCACGATCTGTTTGTTTATTGCACTGTTAATTAAAGCAACTTGTCCTTGCACATCATCTGGTTTAAAGTTTCCCTCAAAGCTTCCGCCCCAACCACTTAGCCCGGCCACATATTCTTTCCATCCCTTCGAATCAAAGCTAGTTACATCAATTTCATCGGGACCGTCTGGCTCCAATGACCAACTACCGATTTCAGCAATTTTTACAGGGGCAGTATCCCCAATATATACCCCTCCTCCATACCCAGCGATAGCCATACTTACTCAACCTCCTTAGCTTTCATTACTCTAAAATTGCATACAAAAATAGCCCTGGCATTCTCGTCTCTTTCGAGAAAGAAAGGGCTTTGTCTTGCCTGAATAAGCAAATATCGATGCCCATTTATTACAGTTTCGGATAGTCCATGCAAAGCATCTTTGATTTGCTCTATCTTCTCCCTCCCGGCAGCATAGCTCTTATTCCTTACCATAGCTTGCAGACTTGGATATTCTCCAGGCCAGTGTAAGTCTGGTGGTTCACCTGCATATTCAAACAAGGCAATACAATTGTCAGGAGCTGCCGGCATTTGCCCTTTGAATATGTCGGTACCAATCACTCCAACACCTTGCTGCTGTAAGTACAAGGCTATATCATCTAGCAGCACATCGGCATCACCTCTCATCTTTTAGTGCTCGTTTTTTAATGCTTGCTTAACAGCTTTTTTTACAAACCTATCGTATCGTGCTTTATTTTCGTTAAATGGATCTTCCAGATATTTTGCTTTACCCCCTTTCGGATGATTAAAATCCAATCTCTCATGTTGGAGTTTAGCATAAGGTAGGTCATATCCAACCGTATAATAGAAATTAGTGCCCTCATGCTTAAGTGGACTAATAGAGCAGTTGCTTTTTAAATCACCTGTATCGATTGGAGCTTGATTGGCGCTTTTACCTTGCAAATCTGCAGCACATATATAGAGTGCTCTCACTCCTGCTCCATGTGCAACTTTTTTCGCTTCATCTCCACGCCATTTCAAGACATATCCCTTAGCCATTACAATGCTACCTCGTAATAAACAATATTGCCGTCAAGGTCGACAACCTCATTTACGGCTATTGCAACGTATTCCCTACCGTTGTAAACAACCCTATCATCAGGTTTTAGCGGCTCAATGCAATACATGGTCGCTTCTGAGACTACCTCATTCCCTTGTTTATCTCGCACAAGTTTACGCTTCATTTCAAAGCGACAAGAGATAATCTTTTCACTTGGTACTGGTTCACCGTATTCGTTGTAGCCTATCGTTGTTTTTAGTGTTGCAGTTTGATTTAAATACTCTTTAATCATCGTTAACACCGCCTTAAACAATAGCGACTGCCCCAGCAAGATAAGGTTTAAGCAGCTCATATGCTTCATTGCTGAACAGCTTATTTATGCCCCTGCCAGCTCTTTCGTATTCCTCACTCACGCCCCCAAAGTCTACCCTGATTACTCCTTGCTCCTGTAGCCTGGTACGTGTGTTATTGCCATATTTGAGCAATGCAAGAGCTTCCTCACATTGTGCTTGTTTGACCTCTTCGGGTACTTTCTCTTGCACGATATAAGCAAGTGTGTAATCAAAATTGAACTGGCGTTCACGAGGATATAAAGGCATTCCTACTGCTGGCAACGCTCGTGGAAACTGTAGTATCTGATTCTCTGGGTCTGCTTTAATTCCCTTAAATTGCAGTCGTTCAATCCTCTTGCAGGCCATCAGGAGCGCTTTTTCTTTTGTGGCTGTGTCTGCTTGTTCCCACTCGTCTGTATAGAGTCGTCCTGCAAAGTA
Organism: Caldicoprobacter algeriensis; assembly: GCF_023838525.1. Classification (GTDB taxonomy): domain Bacteria; phylum Bacillota; class Clostridia; order Caldicoprobacterales; family Caldicoprobacteraceae; genus Caldicoprobacter; species Caldicoprobacter algeriensis. The sequence goes on along the minus strand of NZ_JAHUQD010000014.1, from coordinate 22,249 downwards.
ACTGTCTGCGAATTCAATGTCGACGTATGAATTGATTCCGACTTGGATTGCCATTCTTCAATCACCTCAAAATCGGTAGAGCGGGAGAGCCTTTCTGCAAGCTCCCCCGTTACCTCCCATATTAAGCCAGTACTTTTGTTTTTAACCCACATTTACATCACCTGTTAGGATTTGTTTGCAGTAATCACAACAAGAGCTTCTGGACGAATTACTTTGGCACCATAAAGATGTAAACCTTTTACCGCATCTGCAAACCTGCGCTCCGGTCTGTATGCTTCAACTTTGCTTATCTGTTCTGCATAGGTTATTGCCATCGGATGCCCGCACATGATCTTGTATTTTGCTCCAGCAGTATTTGCAATGTTATTGCTGATGTAAATTGTAAACCCGGCAGCCTCACCAACTTCACCTGTCCTTAGAGTGCGGTCAGAATTTGTAGATCCGGCTTTTACAAATCTATCATCCTTAAGTAGCAGCCCATAAAACCATGGCGGGACAACTGCCCAGCGGTTTGTTCTAGGAATACTAGCCTCGTCAAGTTTGATGCTTGCATCGACAAGCAGCTCATAAGCAGTTGTGGCAGTCGGCACAACTGGTGTAGTGTCATCACCAATTGCGTTGCCAGCATATACATACTGGCTTGCTAGATACTGGTCTGCTTTGTCTGCCAGCGCATATGCAGCCTCCTGCATTGCTGCATCCATCAGCTTCGGATTGGCCTGTGCAGCATCTACATCGTCAATCAGGAAATTGAAGTATTTTGCCTGGTCAATAACAAGCGTCCTCTGCGCATCGCTTAAAGTTTCAGGTGGATTGATGTCAGTATTTTTGGTATAGTCAGCAACCGTAATTGGACCTATGCTGTTTATTTTGACAGTGTCGCCATAGTTTCTGATTTCACCCTCATAATCGGTGTTCACAACATTCTTAAACACAAGATTTTTTCTCAAATTTTCCAGGAGCCTTGCACTCCAAATCTGCGGAATGAAATTGGTTATAGCCATCTAAATCAACCTCCTTAGTAGTGTTGTTATTTGATTAAGCCTTGTTTTAAAGCTTCTGAGATAATGTCCCAGTTTTTGTTTATCTCCTCTGGACTCATTCTTGCAATTTCTTCCTTTGTAAAAGTTCTTACCTGCTTGTTTCCCCCTGCAGGGTTTGTCGGTGCACCTACTTTTGTATTAGCTTGCAAGCCTAGCAATTTCTTAAGCTCTTCTGCGTCTTGCCTGATTTCCTCTTCTGTCTCACCAAATATACGGTCAGCTAATGAGAGAGGTAAGCCCATCTCAGTCAAAACTTTTTGCTTTGTCATGCTAATTCGCAATTCTGCAAGTTCCCTTTCTCTCTCAAGCTTCTCTCGCTCAAGCTCGGCAAGACGCATCTGTAATTTTTCCTGTTCGCTCATTTGAGATTCTTTAATCTTTTTCAATTCCTCAGCAGCTTTCTTGAGTTCATCATAGTCTTTGTATTTTTCACGTTCTCTTTTGAGACGCTCTGCTAAGATACGCTCAAGTTCCTCTTGTGTGAATGTCTTCTGTTGCTGCTGAGTATCATTGCCCGCTGGCTGAGTATTATTGTTATCCTGCCCAGCGTCAGCAGGATTAGTTTGTGTTGTCTTATTCATGTCATCAGCCATGATTCTTTACCTCCCTTTCTTTTCCCACTGATTAACCGCTCAGCGTAAAGCGTAAGATTTTATGCAAAAATAAAAGCACTCTTTGTTGAGTGCCTACTCGCTGTTTTGCTTTGGCTTCATGCCTGCCAATTTGAGTATGCTCTCTGGTGGTTCCTCTTCAAGCACATTCCTGTATAAGCTAACAAGTTTCTTTGCAGCTTTGCGTTTTTCTTCCATTGGCGCTTTTACGCCCCCCCGAGCTCCCGCTAATGCCGCTGCCGCTGCATGTATACCATTGCGATTCAATGTTCCGTCTGGTTCACGCACAGGTAACTTGCATTGCTCCTTACTCGTTGGCTCCCCATCATGAAGGTGTATCAAACAAGCCCTGTGCCACTGCTGCAAGTCATAGTCGGACTCCTTTATGTCACCCCAAGGCTTGTTGCTGACCTTCTCAGCCATTTGGTACTCACCTCCTTGCAAGAAGGCATAAAAATACCACCTCAACCCTGTTTGGTTGGGTGGTTGGTTAGTGGAATATCACTTTGATTCTTGTCGCCAAGTCTTTAATTGATGTTCCATCAATTTTGTAGTTATTTAAAAACTCCTCAATGGTGTCATACTCTTCCTCAGTTTCCGGTTTGTTATACTCACAAATATAGATTTTATCATAATACAAAAGCGAATAATGCTTGTCATTGTGTTTAAATTCAATCTCACGTACGGTTTTTAAATCATCAATAAACTCATCCAAACTATTATAAACATCATACATCTTTATCACTCCCGATATCTCTGACATTTTCTTTTTCTGCTTCTGTTAATTCTCTAAATTTTTCACTCCGCTTTCCGTCTATCCAATCATGAGCATGTGGGACAATTGGATGGGCTTTGGGGTGCCCATGGTCTGTGAAATCAATATCCAATTTAGCATTACCTCTGTTGTCGTAAAATCTTCTTCTAACCACCTTGTTTAATTCTGGATGTAAAGCATCTATTATCGCATTTTCAAAGGCCTTCTTGGGCAATTTGTTGCCTTTGATAGTAATTATACCACTTTCCTCGTCAATTTTCACTATGTTGTTGATATTAAAGTTTACAAGGTATTTATTGAGCCCATTCAAATAATGTTTATCGATATTGTTCATCTTGTCGCCTACTTTTTCATAGCTCTTTTTCAGTTTTTTAGCGGCTTTTAGTCTTTCTATTAATGGAGCTTGCTCATTGTAAAGCACTTCCCTTGCTCTCCGCCTGATAGTCTGTATTGTTACCTTATCACGCATTTCTTTGTAGTCCTGCTTCTCTTTTTCGCTTCTCGGATCCTCTGTCAACGATGTATTGCTGTACCTTTGCGTTTCATCTGCATCAGGATCTAGCTCACGTACATAGGGGACAAGCACGTGGCGACAGTTAGGATGTTTAGGGATCCTTACCAGGTCACCATCGTATTTGGGATACCGCTTATCCTTACCACTTAAGCTGAATACCTTCCCTTGCAATGGCGCACATAATTCGCATGTAGGATAGTGCCTTGTAATTTGCACCAAATCAATGTCAAACTCTTTACAAGCATTAATTGTTGCTACTGTTGCAATTTCTCTGGTGGTTGTTCTGGCCACCATCTCGGCATAAGCATCAAGTCGCCATTCTCTGCCCAATTTGTCTTTAAACCCTGTCAATCCCTTACTGAGGAGTTTCTCTTGTAAATTTCTGGCCATCTCCTGCCACGTCTGACCTACCGTGAACTTTTCTGCCTCCGCTTCTAACGCTGCGCGCCTGTAGTAGTCGTTGATTCGGCGTCCTGCATAATTCGTGGCACTACGTAAATTATCGAACATATTTTGAGCTATAACGTCAATGGCTCTCTGGTGTATCTGCGCAAAGCTCGGGTTTATATCCTTCTGCATCCCTATTTTGTTGATATACGCTAACACCTGTGTGTAATTCTGTTGATAAATCTTCGGTATATTCTCTTGGATCCATTGCGCAGCATCTTTGTCCAGCTGGTTTAAAATCTCCATTATCTGTTTTAAATGCTGTTTATAAAACCATGTTGTTCTTGATTTTTGGGCCTCCTTTTGTAGCAACACCTTCAACACATTCAAAAAGCCCTGCCGATACAACTCGACAAGGCTTTGTATGAGCTTTTCTTCATCGAAAGGCATCTATATCACTCACTTTGTGCTTGCTGTGTTTGTTGCTGATTGTTCAAGTTTACAGTGAACAGAGCTGGGGCTTCCTGCGCTGTTTCAACTGCTATCTTTGTTAGTTCTTGTCTCAATGTCTCTGCATCAAACTCAAAGAGCCTCTTTAGTGCTGTCTCTCTGCTTATCAGTCCATTCTGTACAAGCAGGCTGTAAATTTCCGCCTGTTCTTTCTCATCCTGGGGCAACCCGTCATTCCAAGCAATGTTTATTGTGCTAAGTTCAATACCACGTCCAAATTTAGCTTCAAGCTGGCTTGCTAACTGCAACACTTTCTTTATGGCAGGGTCAAAACGCATCCTAATCCTGTTTACTTTCGCAAGTGGCGTCATCATCAGCCTACGCAATGCCGTGCCGCTTTCAGCAAGCCCCGACTTAAGTTGACCAAATGCTGCAGCACTTGTCTCCGACAATGTGTATAACTGCTCCATCAGCAAATCAATCTCTCTATAAGCTGCTTCCAGTTGTCCGTCCCATGTGATGTATTTTGGTTCAGGATCGCCTTGCTCAACCGGGAAGTATTTCCCGCCACCTTTTACCACGTATTCGCCATACTCATTCTGCTCTAAAGCCCAAGCCGGCCCTGCCATGTTTGGGTCAGCGTGCTTGTCAAGGATTCGGCTTATCTGTGCTACCCTTATCTCCAGCTCCTGGATGATACTGTCCAAATCTGAATAATCGTCCTGGCCATATACCCTGTCACTGGTAAGGATGTTGTGTACAGGTACCACAAGGAAATCATCCATGCCCGTGGCCTGTTCTGGCTGTAAATCGTCATAAAAACTCGTAACATCCAGTTCTTGCTTGATTACACCATCTTTCAACTCAAAAAGCTTATTCGTGATTTTACCTTTCTCATGTATCTCAAGCCGCAAATAAGTGGTCTTCTTGTCTTTGTTCAGCAACGTCGGTGTCGGCACTTCAAATGTCCAAGCAATTACATGAGCTCGCACATCCTTGATGTTGTCTGGGCTAACAACAGGAAACCACAAAGCTGGTGGTATTGCCTCAATGATAGCTCTGCCGTCATAACGCAGCTTGAATATGCCTGTGCCGTATCTTGAAATGTCCAAGGCCACCTCATAAGCAACATTGAAAAAATCATTACTCTCAATGATTGCTTCAAGCTGCTGTTGCTCTTTTGAGTTAGGAGCACCCGCTGTTATCCTCGGCCTCTCACCTAACAGCAAGTCAGCCCATAACGTTGATAGTCGCTTGTGCCAATTCAAAATAATCTCCAGTGTTGCTTTCTTGTCGTCTCTAAGTAACCGCACCCAATCCTTAAATACAAGCTCATGCCTGCCTTCAAAGAGCTTTCTGTTTTGTTCATAACGTTGAAGTCTTTCTATTTCGCTATCTGGAGGCCATTTTTGCCCTATATTAAAAAATTTCAAATCCGTTATCATTCCATCACCACCTTATTATACGAGACGAAAGTTCCGCCTAATTACCAGCCTTTTGGCTTATCTATTACTCTGCGCTGTATAGTTTGCCCTATTGGATATTGCGAATGTAATGCATATCTCAACGCATCCATACAATGGTCTGCTATTTTCAAAGGTTTATCCTGGCCGTTTTGCTGTGCTTTTGTGTCCCATGCATAGCTGTAAAATTCTCTGATTGTGTTTTTGCAGCTACTGTGTACAAACAGTTTTTGCTGACTTAAAAACTTGCTTACCGTTGCTATCCCATCGAGTACATCATTGTTTGCCTCTCGAACATTAGAAAACCCATCGGCTTTTAGTTGCTGTAATAACGCTTGTGCCGACGGGTCTACATATATGCGATGTGGTTTTATATCGCCCAGCCACTCTTTAAAGTCCTTGCTGTATTTGTCAACCGTCTTTGTCTGCTCTCTGCCTTCGTGGTAGTATTCCTTGACAACGTAAGCTATGCCATTGTGAAAACCAATAAGCAAAAACACAGTCGGATTTTGCATGCCAAAGTCAATGCCTACGACGTACTTGTCAAACCTCTCTGGCAACCTCTCAACAACGTGCACCTTCTCATCAAACATATCATAGATAATTCCTTCTGCCGCTACCCATTCGCCAAGAATAAACCGCTTATAGAACAAGCCCGTGTAAGTCTTCTTGATGAATTCGATATATTCGCTTGGCAAAAAGGGATTATCCTCAAGCAAGAACTTCATAACAAAATAGTCCTTCTCATCGGCTTTTTGAATGTATTCCGTGTAAAGCCAATGATAAGGACTATCCGGGTTTGTCGTTGCGAATACTTTAGCCCCTTTGACACTACAGCGAGCTAATAACTGTTCAAAAACGCTTCTCGGATATGTCGTTACTTCGTCGCAAAGTGCACCCGCTAAAGTTAGGCCTCGAATCCTTGTCTCTGCTTTTTCGTCATTTGCACCAAGAACAAAGATTTTGTGCCCTAAAAACTCTATCTCGTCTCTGGTGATTGTATAGGTAAAACTGTCTTTGCCAAGGTATTGCTCGATAACCGGTATCACATTTCGCCTTACAGTATCTCTTGTTTTGCCAACAATTGCGAAATGTTGTTTTTGTTTAAAACCAACCACATGCAGCAAAAACGCTATCGTTGTTATTATTGTCTTCCCTGTCCTGACACTGCCATAAGCAATGTTTAATTTTTTGTTAGCTAATCTGACAAACTCTTTTTGCTTAGTGCTGAATACAATCATCGTTCAAGGCACCTACAATTTCTTGCAATCTTGTTATCAGTTCGTCTTGTGCTGCCTGCTGTTGTTCATCAAGCCCTAAGGCTAACCGCTGACCTTTCTGTATCTTTTCCATCACATTTGCAAATTTCTCAAGAATATATGCACTAATACGACCATCTTTTGTCATCAAGTTTTTTGGGTTCTCAAGTGCTTGTCGCAATATATTTAAAAACTCACCCCATAAGTTAAGGTGAGTTATATTCCAGTTAACCTCTTGTTCAATTTGCTTTTCTATAACCCTCTCAATAATTTTGCTCTGTTTCTGCTCTTGCAGTGCTCTCTTTTCATCAGTCCAACCTCTTGTTTTCGCAGCAAAATACCCATTGTACTTAATGCCTTTTTGGGCTGCGAATTCCCTAACGGATTCATATTCACCCAAAATAAATTCTTTTTTCAGCTTATCCCAATCGTACCTTGCCACATCACCTCACCACCTCATACTTCTACGCTCACCTTCTTCTCTAAGCCCGAGTACAAAACAACTTTAGGGCATCCACTCTTTTGTGGCCTATACCCTTTTCTTTCTGCATATCCGCTCCAACCAGCCCAAGCGCCAGTTAGGACAAAATACTTTATCTCTTCGAGTAAACAATTGTTTTTGTCATCAAAAAACAACGTCTTAGCAGGGTATACTATTTGCTTATGTGCATGCCCCATAATATAAACGTCAATGTTTTCTATTGCCAATTGTGAAAGTTCAACGTTGTTCAAAACGCCGCCGGGTCTCCTTGTTGCACTGTAACCATGTGTCAGGTAAACGTTATATGCAATTTTTCTATTATTCCTAAAATGACCAAATCTAATTTTAAGAACAACGCCATTCGGTGAATATCTATCTTCCAATCCTAAACTCATAGCCAAATCTTCTGTTAAATCAACATCCACATCTTTCTTGCTCCTATATTCATGGTTTCCTGTTGTTATTGCCAGGATTTTATGAGAAATAGGTTTTAATTTTTCAATCAAATATTTCTTTTGTTGACTGGGTGGCATAGTCTCGTTATATACATTACTGATACTTGTTTTAATAGCATTGTTCATTAGGTCTCCTAATAGCACTACGTATGCGTTATTTGTATGTTCAATATAATTCAAAAAATTTAAAAATTCTTTTTCTTTAAATTCAGGGTCGCCAACGTGTAAGTCGGATACAGGATAAAGCTCAACTGTTTCAAGCGTTTCAGGCAAATCAGCAACTACGACTTTAGGCATTTTGTCACCTCTTAAACTCAATTACTTTGCCCAAATCTAGCGCATATTCCAACTCTGCCCTGCACCCCTCGCTGTTTTCCCAGTCTCCACATATCCAGATAACATTTGCAAGCTCTATATAAGCGTAACATATGTCCATTGCTTCAGCTTCATCAATCTGGCCTAACAAGTGCCCTATTTCTAAAAGTGCACATATGGGTATATACCCTTGTGTTATTGCTTCCTTAACATACTTTTTTACTCTTTTAAGATTCTCTCTTGGATTATTTCTGTATGGATGAGCAATATAAACCACCATACACCCCTGCCCCCACCACCCGCCTGTGCTGGACTACCATAAATACGAAAGCCGCCTCGGTCCCTACTCCCTCAGTGCGTACTAGATTCGCACGGTTCGGCAACCGATGGCGGCCAACCTGGATTGGGTTAATTCTCGTCTACACTACAACATACACAATTCTACACTACCATTATACACTAAATTTGCGCCAAAAAAGTCCCGAACTTTTTATTGTTCCAATTCTTCTAGTTCTCTTAACTCTAATTGTTCTAAATACTTCTCTGCCTCATCTGATAATGTTAATGTTAAACTCCCAGATCCTAGAAGTTCCACACAATCCTCACCTTTAAAATCAACATAAGCTGTCCCTTTATAGACTAAAAAAACCTCAACATATAATTCAATATCTATTTTTTCACCTGATACAGCCTTATTGAATATTTCTTGAAATATACTCTGATTAATATCTCTTACTTTAATGTATGCTTTCCATTCACCAGGCTCCACACAAGGCAAATATCCATCTGCACTAATTCCGTAGGGGGCCACAATAGGCTCTGTTATTTTCACTATACCAGAGCAATATACCTTAGTCTCTTTTATTTTTAAAGCATACACAGGCAACTCATAAGTCATAAAAATCCCTCCTCTTTAAAACTTTATAAGGCCATGTTGGGCTGCCAGCAACGCAGCATATATAACAATCTCTTCCCTCCATCGATAATAAGTTGTTCTTTCAATGTGCAACTCTCGACATATATGCCGCTCTCCCAGCTGGTCAAAGTACTTTTTCTGGAGGAGCCGCCCTTTTTCTGTCCCCTGGAAGTGCTGGATAGTACCCTCTATCACCTTCAGCCATTTTTCTTTCTCAACTAGGTCTGGTCTAGTAAGTTTAACCGCCTTATTCGCTGTTGGGTCGGAATGGTAGCTTATTCCTCCTCCCCATTCAACAATATCACGTCCCCCAGATTCAATGATGTCTTCTTTCTCCTGCTCCACCTCTCGCCTTATCTCAAAATAGTGGTACAAATAGTATTCGATTTTTCTGTAAATTTCTCTATCCAAAACCCCCATATCTCCACTCCTCTTATCCAGCTTTTTTAGATTCCAGTAGCTCTTTTAAAGAAACATATAAATACCGTTCCCTGAGATACTGTTCATATAATTCCTGCACAACCTTGTGCCGCCCCGCCATAACCGCCACAACCATACGGGTTATAAGCTTATATATCTGCTCATTCATTGCTAACCTCCTCCACATAAACTTCTGCTCTCTCGTTTTTATCGATATATCTCTCGACGCTCAGCCTGGCCACCTGCTTGTCGTTCTCAAACAACGTCCCCTGCAGCCCATCAAGTATACTTTTCGCATAGTTATCCAAATCTCCAAAGCGCTTGTCTGAAAAATAGAGTTTTATGCTTATAGCTATGTCTCCGAACAACACCTTTCCGTTTGCTGCTGTAAGTGCTGCCAAAGCAACCTGTTTCTCAAATTTCGATGTCTCTTGTGGAGTGTATATATACATTTTTCTGCCTGCCGCAGACAACCTGGGACGTTCTTTCGGCACTGGACGGCCAGGAATAACAATCCTAATCGGCTCTCTGGCCGGCGTATATACGTTTTTGCTCCCACGTTTATTGATGTATTGTTCGTATTGTTTTTCAGTCCGCCTCATTTCTTCTCATCTCCACAGCGCAGATATTCAATTAAATCTTCTATTAAATCCACTGGTACAAACTCTCCTACAGGTTGTTCACCTTCTTGGTATTTATCAATCAGCTCATCATATCGTGCAAATTGCCTGATATATTCATCATTTCGTGGATGTATCCATTTATTGCCCTTTACAATCGCAATCTCCATAGACTTGTACTGCGTTAAGTCGTCCAATGTACGTGCAGGTTCACAATAATGACATACACTCGCCTGAATTGATAATTTATAATCCCCTATCTGGATTATCTCAAATGTTCTAGGTCTATAAGTAGCATCCCACCAATTGATAGGTGTAATATTTTTAAGCGCTTTAGCACATTGCTTTGAACTTTCTGTTTCCTTTAAAAGACTTAAAAAAGTAATCATCGTCTTACCTCCTCATATCTCCACCCGCAGCTAGGGCAGACACTCTGCCCGCTTTTAAGTCTCACCATCCGCTCCCCGCACCAGAAACATTCCGCCGGCATTGTGAATCCTGTTTTCGTTTTTGTGATGTCGGTCCCACAGTGCGGACAAATCCAGGCACTCTCCATCGCTGCGCTGTAGGAAGGCCGTCCACAGTTAACGCATACTTTCTTTGTCATTGCCTTTTCCCTCCCTGCACCTCATAAGCTTCTCGTCCCCTTTTATCTGCATCATATACTTTTCTGCTTCATCCCTCGTTTTGAACACTTTTAGCAATGTATACCCCCGTCTTTTCAAATACGCATGGTCGCCGCCAACCGTGTCTACACGATGTACCAGCAAGTGTCCGGTTTTATCCTCGTATACGCCCCACGGCTGCCTCTGGTACATCGCCCGCAATTCTCTCTTTGCCTCTTCCAAGTCGTCGTAATACCCCAAAACGATGTCGTATTTGTCGTCAGGATGATACCTATAAACGTTAACCTCACCTTTAGCCCTCTCCCATACTAGGACCCACATCGTGCTCCCTCCTCCTACTTTATTCTCTCTTTCCTGTAGTCAGGACCTACAATCTTCACGCCACGGCACATCTCGATAACCCTGGAGACTATTGCGCCACCGCAGGTCTCCAGCCGCCGCTCAATTTCTTCAAGCTCCAGGTTGCTGGTAACTATTATGGGTCGGTAGTTCTCGTATCGTTCATTTATAACGTTGTATAGCTTTTCTTCCACCCATGGCGTTGGTTTTTCTTTACCAAGATCATCTATCACCAGTAGATCCACATCATACAGTTCTTTTAAGATCTGTGTTTCCTCATACTCGCTGTCATCGCTGTATGCTGACCGCAACCGGCCCAGAAGTGTCGTCACATTACCAAAGATAACTGTGGCCATCTTGCTCCGTATCAAATAGTTTGTTATTGCCGCAGCCAAGTGGGTTTTGCCCACACCATAGCCGCCTGTGATAAAGAGGCCTTCTCCCTTCTCTTTGTACATGTCAAAGTTTTTCGCATAGTCTAAGGCTATTTCGAAAGCCTTCTTGTTGTAGTCCCTGATTTCAAACGTTTCAAATACCCGATCCCTGAACCTTTTCCCAAGCCTACTCTGTTGAAAAAGCCGCTCTATTCTTTCCATCTTTCGACGCAACTCTTCTTCTTGCTGTTTTTTGAGCTGCTCCTGATAAAGTCTTTCCCGCTCCGCCACTGCACCAGGGCAATTGCATCTTTCAAGATGAGTTCCAAACAATTTCCCGAATAAAGAGTACGCTCTGTGCTTTAGCATTCGCCCACAATAAGGACAGGGTTCGGGCTCATATCTTGGATCGTCCACAAGCCCGCAATCATCTTCGTTATTCGTAGAATTTGTCGTAGGTGCCGGTTGATGCATTCTTTTCATCGCTTCGCCTATGTTGAGAATTTCGCCCATCAGAATATCCCCCCATAACTTTGTTGTCATATGCGCCTTCTAGGACCTTAACCATGTTGTTGTAGGTTATAAGCCAATCAAAGTTACATCCCGTCCACTTTCCGCTCCGCCCCGAGAGGAAGTCGCTGGCCTCGGCGCGGCGGAATACTTTCTCAAACACTGATATATCGCCTTTAAAGTTCTTCCATGCAGCTTTAATATGCCTCCGCCGCTTATCAGTAAGTTTTTCAACTTTGGGCAGTGAAAGGCAGACTCGGTTGTATAAGTCAGCTATCTGTTGGTACGGTATATTTTCTTTCGTTCGACGTAAATCTTGCGAGGGCGTGTCGGCATCAGCCGACACTATCTCGTTAGAGATAGAATTATTATTTATATCTGTTTCTGTTTCTTGTTTATGTTTATATATGTCTGCACTTTTTACTGTAGTTTTTACTGTAGGATATACTGTATCTTCTACTGTACTAAACACTTCATTATTTACACTGTATTTTTTACAGTGTATTTTTTGAAGTATTTCTTCCACTGAAAAAAGTTTGTACTTTGTCGGCTGCCCTTTCTTCCCCGGCTTAAAATCAATTAGCCCTGCCTGTTTTAGTCTGTTTCTTGCTTCGATTAGCGTTTTTTCTGATGAGGCCCCGATTTTGGCCATCAAAGCCTGATTGGTCACGGACAACCACTCGGCCCAGCCGGCCCTGTTGCATAGTACAAAAAGTTTGTACCATAACAACTGCGCCGTTGTCGGCAAGTGGTTAATCTCCAACCAATCCTCGAAGGCCTCGATTTCTTTTATATAGTTCATGACTGTCCCCCTTTGCCGTAGGGTTGAGTGGAGTAGGCAGGTTTAAACCTGCCTACTAGTAACGTCATTCTATTACTCCAGTTCTCCAATCCCAATTAATACCTCTTGATTTTACGGCTTCATCCACATCATTTTCGTAATAACAACCTCGAAATCCTAACTCTTTCAACTTTGTTTTCAATGTTTCTATTTCTTCATTTTTTATCCACTCTATCAGCTGCCAGACCGTTACTATGGGTAAATTCATCTCTTGTAATTTTAAGAGACAATCTTCGCAAATTCTTGCTTTGCTTACTGCATCCCAACCAGCATATTCTAACTTACAATCGCACACCGCACAGCAATTGTAATCACCATGTGCCATTTATCTCCCCTCCTTTAAATCTGGGATATATATCGTATCCCCTTCCTTAAGCTCGTGTGCCGGGATTCCCGACACCTTCACAAGCTCGTGTACTATGTCTCTTATTTCTGCCCATGGTCTATATCCCGCCTCCTGGAGCTCCATTGCAATGTGCCAGTACGTATCTCCAAAAGCCACTCTATAGGGTTTGTACTCTATGTTGCTGCGGCTCTCCTTCGGTATAAAAATCATTAGCGAGGTTATAATTAGAAGAGTGATAAACAACACGAATCTTGTTTTGTTTTTGATTCGGAGCCGCCGCTTGGGCGGCTCCTTTGTTAGCTTAATCATTATTAGCACCTTCCAATCTGCATATAGCCCTTAAGTTGCCTTGCTCGTTATAAAGCTTATCCAAAATGATGTTTTGCTCTGCTATTTCGTGCTCTAATTGTTTCAAAATTCTTGCCCATGTGTTGTATCGCTCATCGGCAATTTTTCTTCTCTCCAGCTCAGCCTTTCGTTTTGCATCATTAGAAAAGACCGGCTTGCCTTTATCGTCCAAGGCATTTGCTATTTCATCCATCTCTACTAGTTCCCACTGGTTCATTAGCTCCCGTATTTCAGCTGCTTGTTCTTGCTTTTTTAATACTTCCATTTTGACCTCTGCAATTTCATTGGGTAAAGCCAATAGCCTTTCTTTTATCATTGCTTGCCCTCCTCCCATGGCAATTGAACTTCCTCTTCTTGTGCTACTTCATCTGTGGTGGTTGGATTGTTCTCTTCCTCCTCATAGTAGGGTGAGTCTACATACTCATACTCAACACCTTCTTCGCTTTGCTTAATTACTGCTTGGTCGGAACGAATTGCTTCTTGCATCTCTATGCTCAATATTCCCCACTTGCTAAGCATGTTTTTTAAAACTGTCTTTTTGGCCATTTCATCAAAATCCGTCTTCCAAGGCCCATTGTTGAATGTTTTGCTAAACCTCTGGGCGTGTGCTTTTACCTTCTCGATAGGCCAATAAACTGTTTTTTCAAAACCGTTTATGAGTCTAAAAAATGCTGCATACCCTATGACCTTATTCGATGTTTTTGCAGTAAAATCAAAAACGATATCTTCAGTGAGTGGGTTAAATTCTTTAAGCTGCCCTTCATATACTTCAATCACGTTAATACGTTGATATTGGCCTGTCCGAAGTGCAAGCTGAATAAGCCCTCTATAACCTATCTGGAATTGTGCCTTGTAGCCATCTTTCGTATTGTATGGGATTATATAAGAGAAACCTAAATTCGGATCCACAGGCAAATCAAGAGTTGCCGCTACCATAGCAGCTGACAAAACAGAATTGGCATCACAGTTACGTAATAGTGGGTTACCATTTACCACATTGGCCACAGAAGTGATAAATTGAGATGCTCTATAACCAAGTACCTCTTCAAACTTCTTTTTCACATTTACATTGTTAAGCAAGTGTTTTATTTTTTGGTAATTCTCCAGAGCTGTAGTTTTAGTTTTAACCATTTTATTTTCCTGCATAAGCTTTCATCCTCCTTGTCCGCACTTTACTCAAAAAATCTTCCCATGTATCGTTAACGACCTTTAACACCCCATATCCGTACCAATCTATAGAGTTATAACATCTTGGACAGTATCTATGCTCTGGATGCTGCCCAAACTCTTTGCCTTTTCCCCACTTAAACATGGGTTCTGGTGCGATAAATCCACAATAATCACAACGAAATATTCTCATGCTTCCAACCCCCATTTTTTGAGCTCTTCTCGCCTTTCTTCTTCTGTAAGCCGTCTTGCCTGCATCGTGCTAATCCCGTGCCATTCATCGCTGGGGCTTATCCCCCATAACCGACAAAATTTACGCTTAGCCTGCATTGCATTTTGAGCCTCAATTATGCTTTCTTGTTCAAGCATTGGTGAATAAACTCGATACAACATTCTCGCTCCCCCTTATTGCCCCACTATACCGAATGTGGTATAATGGGGATGCTAGGTTTTGTTTGTGCCGTTTGGAAACGGCTCTTTCTTTTTACGGCCTTTCAATCTCAATTATTTTGGTGCCAAAATAACCATCCACTATGTCCCGCCCACCCTCTAATATGAGACGGACATACCATTTGTGAACAACAAGATCAAAACGATGTAAAACTTCCACAACCTTTTTGCCGTTAATGAAATCACCTTTTTGGACTTCTTCGATGCGTACTTTCATCTTCATTTTTTTCACCTCCCCCTAATTGCGGTTAGTTTCGGTTCCTGCTGATGCTGTTGTTCTAACCACTCCAGCAATGCTTTCTTGGGCACCCGTATTGCCCGCCCTATTCGTATGGCTGGGAAGCCCCTCCAGTGGCTCATCTCATATGCCTTAGTAATGCCTATTTGCAGGAATTTTGCCATCTCCGGTATGGTTAGAACGTCGGGCAAGTCTTCATATCTCATTGTGCGGTTCACCCCCTCTCTTCCGTCTTTATTCCTGCTTTCTCGCTCTTCGGGCTCGCCGCTGGCCACGGGTCGTCGCCTATTCAGCGGTACTCACAGGCTCTCTATTCGGTTGTCAAGGTGCAATTGCGCTTGCACATATGCTTAAGCAGTCTCGGTTTGCTTGTCATCGGAAGTGCAATTAAAGAAAATTGTCCAATTAAAGCCTAAAATTTGTGCTATTTTTTTAGCGTTATCTATAGACGGCCTTGCTCCATTTTCAATTTTTGATATTGTCGTTCTGTCAACGCCAACTAAGGTTGCAAGCTGTTTTTGCGTAAGTTTTTTGGCGTTTCGTTTTTCTTTTATAAGTGCTGCTACTTCACTTTTAGCATATTTATTGTGCATTAACTTCACCTCCCGAGTTTAATTATAAGTGAAGTACCTTCACTTTGTCAATAGGCAAAGTGAAAATTTTGCACTATAATTGATATGTGAAACAAATTCACATATAATAAGTTAAAGGGGTGAAAAGAATGCTCTTTAATGAAATTATTAAACAGTTAAGAACAGAAAGAAAATTAAGCCAAAAAGATGTAGCTAATGCTATTGGAGTGGATAGAACCACATATACAAAATACGAAACAGGCAAAAGCCAACCAGATTTTGCCACAATGCAAAAATTGGCTGAATTTTACTCTGTATCAGTCGATTATCTTTTAGGGCGCACTGATATCCGCAACCCCTACATCCCTGAAGAATACACCCAAAAACATAAAGTGACCAAACGTGACCTAATGCAATACGAAGACTTCATCAAACAAGCAGGTATCTTCTTCATGAACGATGAAGTCGCCGAAGAAGACAAAGAAAAACTTTTCAGGGATATATCAGAACTCTTCTGGAAAGCAAAAGAGATGAACAAGAAGAAATACGGCAGAAAGAAAAAAGAAAAATCAGAACAATAAGGGAGGTGCTTCCACGATGAAAAAGAATATCCATGCACGTGTGAAGCACCTCGTACAAAAATATGAGACAAGAGACCCACTCAGATTAGCAAAATACCTCAACATCCACGTCGTCCATAAGGAATACTCGCCCCACACAAAGGGGTATTACATAAAGACCATAAAAAACAAATTCATAGTAGTGAATAGCACCCTTGATGAGCACAGCCAACGTATCGTATTAGCTCACGAGCTTGGACATGCCATCCTGCACTCATCAGAGCCGATTTATTTTGTCAGGGAATATACATTGTTTCCCATAGGACCATATGAGGCCGAGGCCAACAAGTTTGCAGCGGAACTGCTTATTGATGATTACGACATTAAGGAAATACGTTATGAGCCAATAAATCTTATTGCAAGTGCCTTGAAGGTTAACGAGAAGCTTGTAGAATATAAATTGAACAGTGAACAATATTAAAGAGCAAAGGAGGAATTCTTATGAAGTATGAACTTAATAATCTTAATCTTGTAACAATCTTTTCTGATAACGGCAAGCATTTAATCAAAGTAAATGAATTAACAAGTTTATTCCCCAACCAAATACCCTCAGTAGTTTGGCAACTTGATCCTTTAAGCCCTGGCATAATTAACTATCAAACTATGGGCCTTGAAATAGTAGTAGTCGATAACCGTCTTCAAATACAATCTACAGCGATTAATGGCGATATTCCCTTTTACTTTTCTGATACTTTGCAAACTGTATTGCAGGCTGCAAGAGAGCGCTCTATAATAGCATACGGCTTTAATTTTCATTTTACATGTTCTGAAATGAAAGAAGTGAAAGGGCTATTTAACATAACCGTAAAAACAAATTCGTTTATTTATCAGCCAAATACTTTTTTGAGACTAACTTTTAAGAAAAATGAGAACTTGTTTTTGCTTGAAGTTTCTGATGGTAAACCATTCTCAATGCTACATATTAATGTGCACCATGATGAAAAATTTTTGCTAGCTGATTTAGCCAAAGACATTCATCTCAAGCTGAAAGAAGATCTCGAAAATGCCAAACAGTTAATAAGCGAGGTGTTCAACATTGGTTAATCCTAAATCCTCCGCTACCCAAAAAGAAAAGGTTACATCCCTGCTATCTTATAAACAGAAAAAAGAAGCAAAAACTACCAATGATACAGACTTTGAAAATGACATAGCCATCAACGAATGGTATAATAATATTGTTATCGATAACATTATCCCACGTTATATAAGTGACCAATATTTAAAAAGTTCCATGCGAAGAATCTTGTCTGAGGTATGGGATACTTATTCTCAAACTGCCTCAACTAAGGAGGGTGGTTATATGGATTGGCAAGAAAAATATCTGGATAAGCTAGATAGAGACGTCGCAGAAATGAAAGCGTCTCTCAGAAATACAGAAGACAGAATTGCCCAAATGATTAATCAAGCATTGACCGAAATGAGAGATAGAGATAATCAAAGGCATCAAGAATTTTTGGAAGTAAATAGAAGGATAGAGGACATCCGAAGAGAAATAAAAGGAGATAGGCAGTGGATTGCAGGTATAGCAATTGCCACAATTATAGGAATAGCAGCCATGATCGTTTCAGTGTTAATAAAATAATATCAATCAATAAAATAAGCCCTCTGCAGTTAGGCACTTGACGTGCACACGGCGTGCAGCCGACTTTCGCTTGCAGAGGACTTATATTTTACACCATCTATGAGCGCTATATCTATTTGGTACTTTCTATAGTACGCTCAATAGATGCCATGAATTCAGTATGTTTTTTTAACTTTTTAGCAAAATTGGCATTAAAATCCTTAAAAATAGGATTCTCTTTAGGAGGATTTTTCTGTTGTTTGATTATATTATCTAGCTCATAATTAAGTGTTCTCAAAATCTTCCTTTTTATCATTCTCATAGATATCGCACCACCTTATATATAGTATATCATTTATTTTCGTAAAAGTAACAACTAAATACAAAAACTTTTATTTTCCAAAAAAGGAGGAATGAGCCATGCGTGGCCACATACGCAAAAGAGGCTCTACTTATAGCATTGTTGTCGATATCGGCCGTGACGAAAATGGCAAGCGTAAACAAAAGTGGTTTAGCGGCTACAAAACAAAAAAGGAAGCCGAGAAGGCGCTGGCCGACATAATCGCAAAAATAGAGAAGGGTGAATATTTTGAGCCAGCCAATATGACTGTAGCCGAATACCTCAATTACTGGCTGGATACTTACGCCAAAACCAATGTGGCACCAAGCACTTATAGGCGCTACACAGAATTTGCTGCTCATATAAAAACTCATATAGGTGGCATTATAATGCCGAAACTAAAACCAGCTCACATTCAAAGCTTTTACTCATCCCTGCTGGAGAAAAACTTAAGTAAAAGCACTGTCTTAAAAATACACCGTATGCTGCACCTGGCATTGAAACATGCAGTAAACTGGCAGATTATAATATCAAATCCCACCGATGCCGTTACGCCACCCCGTCCTGAAAAAGTAGAAATGCGAGTATGGGACGTCGAAACAGCCAAGAGATTCTTGAATGATATTGCCGATACGCCAATTTATATCCCGGTGTTGTTAGCACTGCAAACCGGCATGAGGGCAGGTGAGATATGCGGCTTAAAATGGGAGAACGTGGACCTCTCACGGGGATTTTTGATGGTCAAATATGCCCTACAGCGCATAAACGGCGCACTTACACTAAAAGAACCCAAAACAGCCAAATCAAAACGTACAATAGCTTTAATGGATTACACTATCCATGCTTTAAAGGAACACAGAAGAAAGCAAAACGAAATCAAGCTAATGATGGGACCTGCCTACAATGACCAAGGCTTTGTGTGTGCATGGAATGACGGAAGGCCGTATGACCCCCATTACCTGGGTGAAAAATTTACGGAACTGGTCAAGAAGCTGGGTTACCCCAAAATACGTTTCCACGATCTCAGGCATACCCATGCTACGATGCTTTTACAGCAAGGTGTAAACCCAAAGATAGTGAGCGAACGTCTTGGCCACAGTCAAATTTCTGTTACACTTGATACTTACAGCCATGTCCTACCCAATATTCAAAAAGAAGCTGTATCCAAAATAGAGGAGCTGTTTGCAAAGTAGATTTATGTTTGCAAAATGTTTGCAACGACACCATTTCTGAAACCGCAGTTAAAATAACAAAGGCCGGAGAGCTTGATTTTCCGGCCTTTCGTGGTACACCCGGAGGGATTTGAACCCCCGACACCCGGTTTAGGAAACCGGTGCTCTATCCTCCTGAGCTACGGGTGCGCATATTTTTCCCACTCTTTCTGCAACGCTTATATTATAAAATAAATAACTCAAAAAGTCAAACAATATTTTTAAATCTTCAGACACTATTTTGAACAAAAGCCTGGCTTTTTATACTACCCAATGATTTTTATGGTATAACCCCGCTATAAAAATTGCCAATCTATTGAAAATTCCACACCGAAGAAAGCACCTGGAAAACAATTGTTTTATTCGTCCTTCACAGCTTTACCAACCGCACTTTTCCCCATGCACCCATCTTGTCATCTACAACAATTACCACACCCAAAACCCCTTGAATCCGCCTGGCAAGGTGAACACCCTTTTCAATATCATCCGGAGTCTTCACAACATTCCCCACAGCGGTAGCGGCTGCATCGGCCAGCGCAGTATCATGGGACAATATGACCACTGCATCGGCCCTGCCAAAGCTCAACGAATGCCCTATCTTGCCCGATGAGGTGCAAACCCCTATTGGTGTGTCTTCCGCAGAGATTTTAAGCCCAATCTTTTGACTCAAAGGAGAAGCGCCCGCAAATATGGCTATAACCCTTTCGAGGAAGCTCTTGAGAAAGATATCCCCACCGTTTTCTACAATCACCTCGGGCGAATATTGCAATAGTTCCATCCCAACAAATTCGCTTATGGCACCCGCAACCGCTGCCATAGGCCCTACGCCGGCCCTTTGCGCAGCATCGCACATCCGTCGCACTATCGCCGGTGCATCCGGCAAACATTTAATTGGCACCAACGAGGTTAAAAACCTGCTATCTTTCCTGATGTAATCTTCAATATCCTTTCTGTATTTTTTGACCAGCTGTAGGGCCTCCTGACGCAGCATTGAATGTGCACCGATATCCAGATCGGTCTGTTCCACCTTTACATTGAAATACACCAAATCCTTTGCCCTGTATAACTCTCTATAAAACCTTTTTTCTGCCATAACACCACTTCTATTTAAAAAACATACGAAACAAATATTTTACAGAAAAATATTCACATCCATGGCATTTAGAGGACAGGCTTTGACGCACAGCTCGCATATCAGGCATTTGCTGTGGTCAAAGGTGAGCTTCCACTCATTTCTATCCATGCTCAAAGCCCTGGACGGGCAGACAGCGGTGCAGGCACCACAGTGAACGCATTTCTCCTCATGCCAAATTATATTCTTGTTGAATATCCTGTACTGTACCCCCTGCTCCTTTAAATACTGCAATCCCTTTTCTATGTTTTCCGCAGTACCTTCAAGCTCAGCCATCAGTCTTCCTTTTTTGTTGGGCTGGATCTGAGCCTGCAGGATATTGAACATGAGGTCATAATCCTTGACCAGGCGATAGGTTATAGGCTTGTCGGTCTTCTCAGGAGGAAAATACATAAACAGCTTTATCTTCTGCAACTGCACTTACTTCACCTCCCTTTCCTTCAAAGGGTTAAAGCGCCGGTCTTCAGGCAGTTTCTGTATAGGTTCCTGCAGTAAAAACTCGCCTTTTAACATCATTTCCTTGAGTACCTGTGCAATCTCCCGCGCCTTTCTCAGGCTGGATAGCGGTGCTGTAGGTACTTTCTTACCGTTGAGCTCAATTGTACCACTTCGCAGCTCTTCATAGCTAACTTTGCGCAGCACAGGTCTCGAACGGCTGGGCACACTGTAGTCTACAACCTGCGTATAAATGTCACGATTGCGTACCGCTAAAAATTTAGCCATATCCTCATCCAAAACCGGAATGGGAATGCCAATCCCCACAAACAGGGTAGTACCATATTTTTCATAGCTGGCCGCCCTTATGAACCGACTGCTCATCTGCTTCATATCCCCTACAACCGCGAGGGTGACTCCTGAATACTGAATAACTCCATCCCTAATTACTTCTTTATTTCTCACAAACTGCGTACCTTCCCACGCAACATAACCCTGAGCACCGCCGATGAATATCCTGGTCCCAATACCTATAGTCCTGAGTTCGGGATCGTTGAGCAACGGGCTCAGCTCCCCCGATGTACAATAGGTCACATTCCCATATTGAGGCAGAAGGGTACCCATATAGGTGTAAAGTATTCTATCCGATGAGTTGGTAGCAGCATTGTAATTTTGATACGCATTCCTGGGATTGAATAAATACGCCTGGTTCAAGTCATCTAAGGTAATGTACGTGGTTATCTCTTTCCTTGGATAACAGTCCGTTCCATACGACTCTGCGCGCAGCTTGATCTTCTTTCCATCTATTAAATCCTGAATCACATGCGCTCCACCGTATTCAAAACCTTGCGTCTCAGACAGCTCGGTAGCGCCTATATATGTGTCTACTGCAGCCAATCCCCCATAGGCTGGCACATCATTGAGCCATATCCTATTCATACGGATAGGGGGGTCTGAATGGCCAAAATTGATGAAAGCTCCGCTGGAGCACATAGGGCTGAAAGTCCCTGTCGTAACCACGTCCACCTCTTTTGCCGCCTGAGCAACTCCCTTTTCTTCGACCAGGTCTTTGAACTCTTCGGCAGTCAGCACAACCACTTTACCATCTTTTATTTTCTCGTTAATCTCGTCAAAAGTCTTAGCCATTCCTTCTCCCTCCCCTTACATCTTACAACACATATATTTTTAAGTACACTTGTGCTGGATAAAAAATCAACCTGATAAATATTACATACTATTGTACAATATCTTTAACTTTTGTACCATACTTTTTAACAGAAATTTTTATAATTTTTTTCTGTGAAAATTGCAATATTAAATGCAACACTTTTTTAAAGGAAAGTATGATATAGATATCCAAATTTTTACTGTTTAAAATGTAAAACCTTATGTTGTCAAGGAAAGGGTGGAGATTTTCGAGCGTAAGCGAG
>NZ_JAHUQD010000013.1 GCF_023838525.1 Caldicoprobacter algeriensis | reverse complement strand
GGTGATCTGTATTTGCCAAATGATACTTCACCAAAGATATTGAAGATGCTAGAATGGTTGGGATTTAGTTCTGACATTTACACGAAAAAGATAAATCCCATTTTTTAACATGCGAAATGTGGGTTATGCATAAAACAGAATGTTTTTGGTGATAATTTTTTATACTGGTGTAATATATATGCCCTCCTCCTTCCTCTGCAAAATTTCAAAGAACTTTCCACAAATGTTTTCTATCATAAAAACCAATTTTTTACTGCTCTAAAAATGTTTTAACAACAATTCATATGACATAATTTTCTATTCTACTGTCGTACATTATTAACAGCTTATTTAATACTTGGTCCCAATTACGATACCTCTGCGTCCATTTCTTCATTATATTTATAGACGCAAGATACAGTATCTTCTCAAGCGCACCATCAGAGGGAAATACAGCCTTTGTCTTGGTAACTTTCCTAAATTGGCGATGCAAACCTTCAATAATGTTGGTAGTGTACATAATCTTCCGTATCTCTGGTTAATACTTGAAAAACGGACTTATTACATCCCAGTTGTTTTCCCAGCTACGGAATGCATAAGGGTATTCCTTCCCCCATTTTTCTTTGAGTTCATACAACCTCTCTAAAGCTGCTTCCTCACTTGGTGCTGTATATACACTCTTGAAATCCCTTGTAAACTCCTTTAAATCTTTATATGACACGTATTTGAATGAGTTGCGCATCTGGTGGATTATGCACCTTTGTACCTCTACCTTGGGTGTTAAAATAAAATTGTGTCTGGTGTATAATAAAATCACAAAGGAGGCTGGTAATTATGGATAAAAATACCTATTACCAAACAGTTAAAAATATGGCGGTTGAAAAAGTATTAAATCAGTATTGCTCTGATTCGGATCCATCACGCCCTGCCCTGAAAAAATTGCTGGAGGATTTACTTGACTGGTTTATGTTGTCTGAACGCCAAATCTATCTCTTGAAAAACGAGAACGACAAAGGTAACGGCTTTTATGATAGAAAACTTGGTACACCTATGGGTAACCTGGACATCTCTGTCCCAAGAACTTGCACTGGCGATTTCAGACCCCACATCCTCCCTGAACCCTATAAAAGGGTGGATGAATCCTATACAGACCTTCTTATGTCCCTTGTTGTCAACGGTTATTCAGAATCTTCTCTCTTAAATACCCTCAAAAGCCTCAATCTCCCTTATTCTGATGATGAACTTAATAAAATCAAAGATGACCTAAAAAGCGAGTTAGACCTTTTCAAACAACGGGAATTACCCGAATCGGTGTTTGCTTTATTAATCGATGCCTATCACTGTGAGATAAAAGACGGCTCAAAAGTGAGGAAAGCCGCATGCTACATAGTCCTTGGCATCGATATGGAAGGTAAGAAAGACATCTTCGGTCTTTATACCTTCTTCGGCAAGGAAAACAGAGCCGATTGGAACAAGGTCTTTGAAGACTTGATAAACCGCGGTCTTAAACAAGTTTTAGTGGTTGTAAGCGATGATTTTCCAGGAATTATTGAGACGGTCAAAGTTGTATATCCATATGCTGATCATCAGCTCTGTTTTGTACATCTTTAGAGAAATATCCGCAAATACATGACCAAAGCTGATGCCGCAGAATTCAAAATAAAGAACTTGATAAAATAAAGTTTGCTTCTTCCTTTGATGAAGCTGTTCAAAAGTTTTATGACCTTTGCAGTAAATTTAAGAGTAAATATAGCCGATACATGAACCTTCTTATGGAGAAAGCAGAACATTATGTTTTTACCAAATACCCCGAATCCTTGAGAAAGCATATTTATACTACCAATAGTGTAGAGAGTATCAATAGCCTGATTGAAAAAATTTGGATAAGGTCGGGTGGTTACTTCAACTCTGTTGAAGTATTGGAAATCAACATATATTTACAGAGGGAGAACTTAAGGCGAATAAAATGGAAAAAAGCGGTACCAATGATAAATGCTCACATTTATGAAATACAACAAATTTTCCAGTTGCGTTACTTTAATCAAACACAAAATTCTTGACAACTCTCTGCCAGATAAAAACTGACCCATTACAGGAAGTCCACTCTGCTGTACTGCTGCCCCTATCTTGAATTGCTTAAGGTCAGGCCTATTATCTTTGCTGTAACCATAGCAGATTATAAAGTCGTCTTCTTCATCCCCTTCATACAACCCTTCTACAGAAATAGATGTTGTATCCAAATGTAGGCTCTCTATAGTCAAATTATGAGCCTTTAACATGTTAAGACATATACGACTGACAAGCTCTTTCATGTTTACTGTATGCAGTTTGTCTAAAGCACGAGCAAATGCATCGTCGTTTAATTGTTCTACTGTGATATCGCTACCCTCTAACATGAATTCAAGTTTTTGTTTCCTCCAGTATTCTTCAATTTTTCCATAGAGGCTGTCTCCTATGCATTATGGTTACTATCAATACTTCTATTAAGAATCCTGGCGAAACCTTGGAATTATCGACTTTCCATTCTACCATATCATTGACAGTCTCTGCTATTTTTGCAATACGGCACATCTCAAACAATACTGATATGCTGGAGGCATTGTATGCCACAATATTCTTAACATCATTTATATCCATTCACAATCACCCCTGCATCTTTCTACAGGGGATATATATTCGACAAAAAATTCAAAAATCCTTTTGGTAATATATGTAATTAAATTGCCTATTTTTTACATGCGGAGACTCGGTTATTTTGCAACTAACATTATTATTGGCGTCAATTTCAAGCAAAGAGATAATAGTGACAAATGAGGTTGGTTTTGGTTTGAT
This sequence comes from Caldicoprobacter algeriensis, assembly GCF_023838525.1. Taxonomy (GTDB): domain Bacteria; phylum Bacillota; class Clostridia; order Caldicoprobacterales; family Caldicoprobacteraceae; genus Caldicoprobacter; species Caldicoprobacter algeriensis. Next base: position 68,335 of record NZ_JAHUQD010000013.1, on the reverse strand, counting down.
ACCTGCTGATAAAACAGCGAGGCTATACACCGAAAGGCTCGGCTTGTTGAACTTAAAAATTAGTGCACAAAGCCTAGAAGGTTTATTTGGTTGTCTCCATTATACCCAGTTAGAATCAAATGAGTTAGGTGGTTATTTTGTTTAAACATTTAAAGGGTCAGCGTCACATATAATCGACTTTTGCAAAGAAACCACCTCCTCTTCAGTCAGTTCTCTCCATTCTCCTGGTTTTAGCCTTTCATCGAGGATGAGGCCACCCATGGCTATCCTTTTGAGGTATACCACTTGTTTGTCCAGCATTTTAAACATCCTCTTTATCTGGTGGTATTTTCCTTCTTTCAAGTAAACGTACACTTCGGACACGTCGGCGGCACGGAGAATTTCAAGGCCGGCAGGAAGGGTTTTATATCCATCTTCCAGAATTATGCCTTCTTTGAAAGCTTTGACGTCATTTTCGTCAACAATTCCCTGTATTTGAGCGTAATATTTTTTTACAACGTTCTTTTTAGGCGATAGAAGCTGATGTGCCAGCTCCCCATCATTTGTTATGAGGAGTAGCCCTTCTGTATCCTTGTCCAGCCTCCCTACCGGAAAAGGATCTACGGCTGTCAATTCAGGTGGTAATAGGTCAATAACGGTTCTTTCCGCCGGGTCATATGTGGAGGTGATAACGCCTTTAGGCTTGTTCATCATTATATATATGAGATCTCTATATTTTATCTTTTCGTTGCCGATAAAGATTTCATCGTGCTTGGTATCTACAATCGTTCCGGCATCTCTTACCGCTTTGCCGTTCACTGTGACAAGTCCTTTCCTGATGAATTTTTTAACCTGCTTTCGAGTACCGATGCCTGAATGCGCCAGAAGCTTGTCTAGCCTTATCTTGGCCATTTTTTATGCCCCCTCATCTTTAAATCAACTATTGTATAATTATATCATAAAAATCATGCTTTGTAGCACGCTTCATGTTTCGCTGTTTTATATAGGCCTAGAAGTCATTTAACCTCTCTTTACAGGCACTGTTGTTCAAGTCACCGAGGTGGATATATATCAAGGTTAATGATAAATATATAAAAGTATGGCAGTTGATAATTTATTTTGTTCAGTTTAAAATAGAACCTAAGATATTTTTAGCTTTTGTATTAAAGTTATGGAGGGAATTTATGGCTAACTCGGAAATCATCAGGCAAAAGGTTTTGGCTAGACTTAATAACCTTACTAAGCCCATTGGAAGTCTTGGATATCTTGAAGAAATAGCTCTGAAGATGGCGCTCATTCAAGGAAAAGAGCTCCCCGAGCTTCCAAGAAACAAGAAGGTTTACATCTTTGCGGGCGATCATGGAGTTGTTACTCAGGGCGTTTCGGCCTATCCCAGGGATGTTACTTATCAGATGGTATTCAACTTTTTAAGCGGTGGAGCTGCGGTTAACGTTTTTGCCAGGCATGTTGGAGCAGAAGTTTTTGTTGTAGATGCGGGTGTTGATTATGAATTTGGCGATTCACCCTATTTAATTAAGGCAAAAATAGGCTTTGGTACAAATGATTTTTCAATTGGGCCGGCAATGAGCATGGAAGAAGCGCGGATGTGTATTGACTATGGGAGAGAAATTGCTAGTCAGGCAATAGATGCAGGGGCTGATTTGTTGGCAATTGGAGATATGGGAATAGGCAATACGACGACTGCTACAGCTATAGCTGTGAGCTTTGGATATGCCATAGACGATGTACTTGATATCGGCACGCCGATTGATGACGTTGCCTTGCAGAACAAGAGGCGGGTAATCCTCAAGGCTATGGAGATAAATAGGCCAGATAAGACAGATGCGCTCGATATTTTGGCAAAAGTTGGGGGTTACTGTATAGGACAAATGGCTGGTTTCATACTGGAGGCGGCAAATTCGCGTGTTCCTGTTGTTGTGGATGGCTTTCCGACAACCTGTGCGCTTTTGATAGCCTATAATATGGATAAAAATGTCTTGGATTATGTCTTTGCTGGTCATAAATCTTCTGTTAAAGGCCACAGCGTAATTCTTAATTCGCTCGGTTTAAGGCCAATATTGGATTTAGATATGAGGCTTGGCGAAGGAACGGGGGCCGTTTTGGCTATGAATATCATTGAAGCGGCTGTAAAGATGATTCGTGAAATGGCGACATTTGATTCGGCAGGCATTTCAAGAGGAAGTGAGCAGGTATGATACTGATAACCGGCGGCATAAAATCGGGGAAGAGCTCTTATGCACTCAGTCTGGCAAGAAAATTTAACAATAAGGCCTTTGTGGCAACCGGAGAACCATTTGATGAAGAGATGAGGCTTCGAATTGCCAAGCATAAGCTTGAACGGGGCGATGAATTTGATACTTTTGAGGAGCCGGTAAGGATTTATGATGTTATACAGGAAATAAAAGATAAATACGACGTTATCCTCGTTGATTGTATGACGACATGGCTGGGGAATGTATTTCATTACAGCTTGGACCCTGACCAGGAAACAGAAAAGCTGTTGGCATCAATTTCAGGCAAAGAGATAATAGTGACAAATGAGGTCGGTTTTGGTTTGATACCTGCTGATAAAACAGCCAGGCTATACACCGAAAAGCTTGGCTTGTTGAACTTAAAATTAGCGCGCAAAGCGCAGGAGGTTTATTTGGTTGTATCCGGCATACCGGTTAGAATTAAATGATTTGGGTGGTTGTTTTGTTCAGGCAGTCGATAGGTACTACCTCATGGCTTTTTCCTGGCACTTACTACGAAAATGCAAGGTCTGTTGTGCAAAAAGTTGATTTTGTGGAATTATTGGTGTATCAGTGGGATGAAGAAACGCAAAAGCTGTTTGGCGAAGAAATTGGAGGATTGATGGAGCTTAAGAGACAGGGCTTGCTGTATACCGTACACCTTCCTACAAACGATATTGAGGATGCAAGGTATGCTTTTGAGTTTTTTGAAAATTCTGAACTTGATGTGGTGAGCTATGTACTGCATCCTCTTGACGGTTTTAAGAATTTCAAATGGAATAAAAAGGTGGCCGTAGAAAACATGGTGGAAAGAATTGAAGTACACGAGAAGATGGTGTTTGACATAGGCCATCACATGCTGGGGGAGAAATTTCCCGCTCGATTCATCGATAGCGTTGTTGAGATTCATCTCATGGGCGTAAGAAATGGTAAGGATCACCTGGGGCTTGATGAGGATACTTTGCGGGAGCTATGCCTTTTATTCGGTGATAAGCTGTATTCGGTGCCGTATCTCTGCTTTGAAATATTTGATATTGAGCTGCTGGAAGATTCTTTAGAATTATGGGACAAGATGATGAGCAGAGGTTGGGAAAAGTGATGGGAAGAATAATCCTAGAAAGAACAATAAACGAAATCAAAATTATGTTGCTGTCGTTGTCGTTTATATCGCGTATACCCGTTAAATTGCCCAGTAAGATGGCTGTAACGGATAGAGATATAAAAGCATGTGTCAAATACTTTTCGCTTATAGGGTATCTTCCCGGATTAATCTTTGCGCTTGGCAGGATGACACACCACACCATATTTTATTTGATGTCAATAGCTATAAGCTTCTGGTTATTTGATCTCTTTCATTTTGATGGTTTGCTTGATACCTTTGACGGCTTTTTCAATCAAGGGGCAAAAGAGAAGCGGCTTGAAATAATGTCCCGTGGGAATGTGGGGCCGTTTGCGGTCTTTTTTGGTATGCTGTACATGATTGCATTTTGGGAGATGTTCAAAAGCTCCCTTCCGGTAAAGCTTCTATACGCCTCTGTATTTGGAAGGCTCTCAATGACAACATTGCTGCACATATCGCATCCCTCAAAAGAAGAGGGTCTGGGTGCATTTTTCTATCCGACTTTAAAAATCAACCTCCTTATATCATTTCTGTGTACGATACCTCTGTTGTTTTTTAGGCCACACTATTTTGTTGTTGCAGCTGTGGTTTCCCAGCTTACAGCTCTTTACATAAAATACATATCGGAGAAAAAGATAGGTGGAATAACCGGTGATGTGCTGGGTGCAACAAGTTTGCTGGGGCAGATGTTCGTATTAGTAGGTTTATTAGCTGTATAGCTTGATAGGGTGCGTTAAATAATGCTTGCAATTCTATTTTTCTAAATATTTCAGAAGATGGTAAATATATAGCTTTCCAAAAAGGCTCGTCCTCCAAATCACAAATTATAATATATGACATTGAAAAACAAGAACAGTATGAAATTACACCAAACTTGTGGGATGGCGAAAGCTTTATTTTCTATGATTGGTAAAGGTAGAGAAAGAAGAATACTGACTCATTTTGGATATTTCAATTTTTAGTTTGAGAAGCTGTTTGGATATTCAGCATAAAAATGCATTGTAGGAGCTTTTGCTATGGTCAACAACTTTACACAATAATCCCCACTTTTGTTCAAAGTGGGGATTATTTTATGCTTACGTTTTTGACGCACTGGTTGTCAAGTTTATCAACTTTTATTTTTTGGTAATGGCTAAATAATAGTGCTGTTTTGGCGGGGTGTTATAGGTGCCACTTTTGATGTGTTTTTTATACTATTTAGTAAGTATTTCTAGTTCGGCGCAATTCATTAGACTTTTAGTACTATTAAACAAGTCTGTTATGTTTAATAACCGCTGTAAACTTTAATCAGCCAGACTTTAAGGTACCTCTTTATAAACTTTACATAGTTTGCTTAGTAGAGGGAAGGTGGGTGCCCATGCCCATTAGAGACTACATGAAAAATGCCAATCTAAAGTTCAATGGTAAATTAAGGCCGAGGACTGTCACCAACGGCATTGTGCTGCATCACGCTGCGGTTCAAAGAGCTACACCACAGCAGATACACGAATGGCATCTTCAGAGAGGATGGCTGGGTGCAGGGTATAACGTTTATGTGCGCAAGGACGGCTCGGTGTGGGAGTTGCGACCGCTGTGGGCTGTGGGGGCGCATGCCGAAGGGGTGAATTCTGAGAGCATAGGCGTGTGCGCTGAAGGGATGTATCATTCCTCGGACAGTCAGCCGTATGACAGAGAGATGCCCCGGCAGCAGTTTGATGCTCTGGTTAAGGTCGTAAAAGATTTGGTGGAGGAATATCCTTCTATTATGTGGATCAAAGGCCACAATGAGGTGCAGGGATCTGCTACTGCCTGTCCCGGTAGTTTCTTTCCACTTCAGGAAGTCATTAGAACAGCAACCAATAGCCTAGCTGTTAAGGAGGTAGATGTCATGAAGAAAGGAGACAGAGGACCGGTGGTTGAAAAGCTTCAGAGGCTTCTGATAGAACTGGGTTATGAGTTGCCTAAATATGGGATCGATGGAGTTTTCGGTGTCGAGACCGAGGCTGCTGTAAATGCCTTCAAAAAGTTAGCCGGGTTGCCGCAGAACGGGACTGTGGATGTTACCACCATGATAGCCATGGCAGAGAGGCTATTACAGAGCAAAAAAGCCTTGAAACAGGAAAATGCTGATTTGCAAAGCAGGATACAAGCCATTGAGAAAGAACTTAAAAAAACGCTTGAATCTACCAACGCCGCTTTGGAAAAATGTAGAAAAGAATGTGAGGAAAGGAATAAAGGATTTGTTGAATTTTTCAGATTGTTAAACCAGCTGATAAACGAAGTGGGAGAACAGAGCGGGGTTTAGAAGTATTAGCAGTTGTTTATCATATCGGGCCATTAAGGGAACGTTCTACTTTACAAAAGCAGCTGAATTGGCTGAGAAAATGTGGTAAAATATTCTTATGAAGTAAAGGAGGGCCACATGGTGGGGGTCAAATTTCTGCATTTAGCCGATGTCCATCTGGATACGCCTTTTCAGGTCAGGACAAAGGATATGCGTATGTTTTTGCGCCAGGCAATTCGTCAGGCTTTCCAAAAGGCCGTGGATTTAGCCATATCCGAAAGGGTACACGCCGTCCTCATCGCAGGGGACCTGTTTGATAACCAGACCTTGAGTTTTGCCACGGAAAGATTTATGGTAGAGCAGATGAAAAGGCTTTATGAGGCTCAAATACCGGTGTTTTATGCTCCAGGCAACCATGACCCGGCGGGTGTGATGTACCGGAGAAGCTTGATTGAATGGCCCGACAATATGAAGGTGTTTAATACCAGGCAGCCCGAAACCTGCCCTGTTTATGACAGAGAAGGCCGGCTTGTGGCCTGGGTTACGGGAGCAGGGCATGAAGGCCCGAGGGAAAAGGATAACATCATCAAGGATTTTCCACGGGCTGGGGATGCTGATATACCCCATATAGGGCTTGCGCATGTCTGGGTTACCGGTGCAAGAGGTGAGGGGGAGCACGACAGGTATGCTCCCTGTACTCTTGAGGATATGATGGATAAGGGCTATACATACTGGGCGCTGGGGCACATTCATACCAGAGTTCATCTGGCTGAGAAGCCGCTGGTGATATATCCCGGTAATCTAATGGGGCGACACCATGGTGAAGAGGGCTCAAAGGGAGCCTATTTGGTGGAGATAGATGATCCAGGTCGAGTTAAGGCTGAATTTTACCCTGTGGCGCCGGTGCGATGGGTCACGTTCAAAGTGGGTAGCCTCGCTCAAGCGAAGACCCTGGCCGAATTGCAGGAACATGTATACAGAGCAGTGGTACAGCAGCTTGAAAATGAGGAGCAAGGTGTGGGAACACATGATGTCATAGCCAGAGTGTTGCTGGAGGGACCGTGTCTGCTGTATAGCCAGCTCCGCCTTCAGGAGATTGGGTGTACCCATGAAGAAAATATCCAGGTGCTGGAAGAGTATTTGTACAATGCCCTGGGGTTTAGATATGTGGAAGTGGTGCCTGATGGGCTTACTCGCCCTGTAGTGCCTGAATCTTACAGAGGGCAGCCGCATGTACTGGGTGTTGCCCTGGATATCCTAGAGGAGGCCAGGAGTGATCCGCAGGTTTTACTTAAGTTAAAGCCTGATATACTAGCCGGCTGTCCTCCGATGGATACCGGTGACGTCATTGCTTATCTTCAGGAGCTGCTTGAAGGGCTGGATTATGAGGTAACAGCTCGGCTGATGGAGGAGATGGTATGAGGTTTCAAAAGTTAAAGGCGCAGGCCTTCGGCTGCTTAAAAGACTGGGAAAGCCCGCTCCTTAAGCCGGGTCTTATACTGGTGTTTGGACGCAATGAATCGGGCAAAAGCACGCTTTTTAACCTTATAACCACGCTATTTTACGGGTGGTACCCGGCAAACAGGGATGCAAATCCATATGTGCCGTGGGGAGAGTCAGAGGCTGCCTGCGAAGGTGAGCTTCTCATAGAAGAAGGGGAAGTCGTCACCGTCAGCCGCAGGTTGAGGAATACTCCTATAGGAATGTTGATTCGGGCGGATAGGGTGACCGAGCTCAGAAACAGAACGCTTCCGTATGTAGAGGTTTTGCCGCGGGAGGTTTTCAGGGAGGTTTACGCTGTTGAACTAAGCAATTTGAAATTTCCTCAGCAAAGGGCATGGGAGACTATGCAGCAGTTGCTCCTGGGAGGGCAGTTCGGCTCTTTTCTCAGACCGATAAGCCAGGTGGCCGGGGAGCTGGAAGAAGAGGCTAACCGCTTGTGGCGCCCTGACAGAAGGGGTAAGCCACGGGCTAGGGAGATAGGGGAACGGCTGAGGGAGCTCAGAACCCTACTGGAAGAGGCTAGAGCAAGGGAAGAACGGCTGCGCCAAGCGCAAGTGAAACTGGCCGAGCGCCAGCGTGTGCTGGAAGAGAACATAGCCAAAAAATCCCGGTTGATAGCATATATAGATCGCTGCGAACGGCTAAATCCCGTACGCAAAAAGCTCAAGAGGATACAGGAGCTTAAGGAGGTTTCGGCTTATGCGGCAAATTATGATGACCTGCCGGAAGACCCGGCTGGGCATTTAAAGAATATTGACGCACAGTTAGAAGAGCTAAAATTTCAAAGAGTCAAGCTGGAAGGGAAAAAGCGACAGCTGGAAGGAGTGGTACAGGCCTTTACCGAACGGGACCAGGTACTGCTCAATCATGCCGGGGAGATCAAGCTGCTTATCAAGTCGTATGACCGCATAAGGGCTGATCAGCAGGAGCTTAAAAATTTAGAGTTTGATATAAAGAGCAAGGGCGAACAGCTCAAACACCACGCCTCTGAAGTGCTGGTAGGTGGTTGGAGGCCGGAGCTTGCAAAAGCGTTAGATGCTGTTGATACGGCTGTATTGAAAGTAGCGATAGATTCATTCAGGCAAGTACAGGAGCATTACCAGGAACAGGAAAACAGGGTTGAGGCTTTGAAGATAAGCGCAAGGCAAAAACGAGGTGTCGGGTTTATACCATGGTTTTCTGGAGCGTTTTCCATATTAGGAATGCTGGGGTTCATACTGGCCCATGCGCCGGAGGTAAAGTTTTTATCTGCACTTGTAATGGTGACGGGTATAATTTTGCTGCTGACATGGTGGCTTTTTGGTAGGAGGTCTATCGAACACATTGGGCTTAAACTTGAGGAAAAGCGCCTTCAGCAGCTATATGAAAGGGTGGAAGAGGGGCGTGCTCGTATTAAGATGTTGCTAAACGGTGTACCGGTTGTACCCCAGAGGCTTGGATCCCCCGACAGCACTCTGCTGCTCGATATAGGCAAACTAAAAGAGCTGTTACAATATATAAAGGAGAGCTTGGATAGGAAGGAGGTAATCGTTGAACGGATAATCCAGTCAGAACGCAGGGCATTGAAGTTGCTTGGGGAGTGTGGGCTTGATGAAAACTGGGTTGGTAGCAACTTTGGATCGTTTTATGATAACCGGAACGATGACGGTCATCCCGATGCCAGCATTTTACCTAACAGCGGCAACAATGATTCTAGTGCGGGAGCTTTTGCAGGCGTATATAACGACGTGGCGCAGGGCGGTTACCGCCAAGCTATTAACGGTGCAAAACAGAGCGATGTGCTCGGAATGATAGACCTTCTTCAAGTCATGCTGCAGGAAGCCGAAAGGCGGTATCAGGACGCACAAAATGCAAAGGGGCAGTTGGAGGACTTGAAACTGGAGTTATCGAAAGTCGATGAGACTATAGCACAGCTTGAACGAGAAAAGGGTTACATACTGTCACGTTTAAATGAACTGCCTGGCGAGGATATGGATGCCAAGGTTGAAGGGCTTATGAAGGCCAGGGAGCTGGCCCGCCAGGCTGATAGTATACTGGAAGACTTAAGAAGGGATTATCCTGACCTGGAAGACATAGAGAGGCAGATCATGGAGCTCACTCAAAGAGATGAAGAGTGGTCATTTGACGATGATACGTTGGCACGGGCAAAGGCCGAGCGGGACCAGATAGAACAGGAGCTCAATGTCCTGAATAACGAGATAGGTACATTGAAGAAGGAGATCGAAATTGGCATGGGGCAGGGAAATATGGACGAAATAGAAGGCGAGATTACCCTGCTCGAAGCGGAACTCAAAAGAATAGCCCGGCAGAGAGATAGGCTTCTTCTTATGAGGAACGTGATACTGGAGGCCGAAAGGCGATTTCGAGAGGAGCACCAGCCCGATGTCTTAAAGAAAGCTGGCAAGTATCTTTCAGCCATTACCGATGGAAGGTATACGCGTTTATTTACAAAAGAGGACCAGCAGGCTGCTCTACTTGTCAAATGCGTTGATAGCCAAGAGCTGATAGAGGTGAAAGAGGGATTTTTAAGCCGGGGCACTCTTGAACAGGTATACCTTTCACTACGCCTGGCTTTCATGGAACACCTCGATCCGGGAGGGAATCTCCTGCCGGCCTTTCTCGACGAGGTGTTTGTCAACTGGGATGGTTTCCGTCTGGATAATGGTTTGGGTTTGCTAAAGGAGCTGGTAAAACAACGTCAGGTCTTCATATTTACCTGCCACGATTGGCTGGTGGAAAGGTTGGCTGGTAAACTGGATGTTCAGGTGGTGGAGCTGCGGATGTGAGGGGAAAAGTAAATGAGTGCCGTAAAGCGGTTTCCCCTGAGCGATTAAACTTATATAGATGCTTTGGTCCGTCAATTTTTTGTTATAAAAATCTGTAAAGGATTTCGGCCTGTTATGGAAAACCGCTGTTTAAAGGGGAAACTAGCGGGTATTATTTAAACAGTACTTGAAAAAATGTCTAACTGGTGTATGTGGTAGTATATAAAGCTAAGGCCACGGAAGCAGCTGCAAAGCAGCGCTAACTTACCATGCGTGTATGTGGCAATATACAAAGTTAAATTTCTATTAAAATCCTATATATGGAGCTGAGTGCAAAAGCCTAAAGTTTACATAAAATGCAGGAGGTGTATCTTATGGATTTTTTACAGCTTGCCAAAAGCAGGTATTCATGCCGCAGTTACAAAAACGTACCGGTGGAAAAGGAGAAGCTGGAAAGGATACTTGAAGCAGGTAGGGTAGCCCCTTCGGCTTGTAACCTGCAGCCTTTCTACTTTGTTGTGGTCACCGAGGGGGAGCTGAAGGAAAAGGTGGCCGCGACTTATGGCGGGAAGTGGCTCAAGGAAGCGCCTGTGATTGTTGTGGCCTGTGGTGACCACAGCAGGTCGTGGAAGAGGGGCGACGGCAAGGACCATTGCGATATCGATGTGGCCATTGCGGTGGACCACATGACGCTGGCAGCAGCTGAACTGGGGCTGGGTACATGCTGGATTTGTGCATTTAATACCGCAAAGTGCCGAGAGATTTTGAATCTTCCTACCCACATTGAACCGGTGGTTCTTTTACCGATAGGTTATCCTGCTGATAAAGGGAACCCGGATAGGCACGCAGTGCAGCGCAAGAGCCTTGATGCTATAGTGTGCTGGAATGGCTTTAAGGGAGCCTGATGGGAATAGGCCCCCATGTTTTTTCCACCCCTTGAAAACGGTAACATCAGATACCGAATTTTGCATCCATATGTCATACAATGGATGTGTAAAATGGAATGAGGGGTGGGTAAGATGGCAAAGGCTGTGCAGGTCTTCTCTCAATGGGTGTTTGTGGTCTTATTTTTTATGCTCGTTGATTTGGGAAGGATTCATCTATGGATGGGCATATTTATTTTGAGCGTGATTTTGACGCCATTTTTAGGAAGGTTTTACTGCGGATGGCTGTGCCCAATAAACACTGTTATGAACATTGTGACTCGGATTAAGCAGAGGTTTCATGTTAAGGATTTAGCTGTGCCTGAATCCCTGAGAAAGCCGGTTTACCGCTATTTGGTTCTTTTTACTTTTATTCTCCTGTTTACATTTGTGATGGTAAGCGGTAAAAAGCTTCCTGTTTTGCCGGGATTGCTGACTGTGGGAGTGCTCCTCACCTTATTTTTCACTGAAAAATTGTGGCACAGATATTTATGTCCGTACGGCACCATTTTGAGCATGATGGGTAAGTTGTCAAGAAGAAGCTATCAGGTCATTGAGCAGGCTTGCATATCCTGTGGCATATGCAGCAGGGTATGTCCGGCCGATGCTGTTAGGGAAACATCACCTTTATCCTCGGGGGGTAGCGATGAAACCAAGAATTTTTCAATAGGGGACAAGAATTTACACAAAAAAACATACGGCATAGACAAAGAGGAATGTCTTTTGTGTGGTACATGCGCTGATAGGTGTCCTAAAAACGCTATCGTATATCGATGAACTGCTATGTCTGGGTAGGTAGCATATAATAGTAGCATATAATATTGGGTAAGTGACATATAAGGAAGGAAGTGATTTTATGATAGAGAAAAAATTTGTGTTTCAACAGGTGGACGATAAGGTTATAGAAAAGATAGTGGACGATGAGAATGTGAATATAAACCATATGATACTTAAAAAGGGCGATGCCTTGCCACAACACTATTCCAATTCAAATGTGTATATGATTGTGGTAAGGGGGAATATCACGGTGAAGCTGGATGATCAAGACCCACATGTTTATCCTGCCGGGACCATATTGAATATTCCTTATAACACTAAGATGAATGTGTACAACCAGCATGATGAGGTATTGGAATTCTTTGTGGTGAAAGTGCCCAGTCCCAGGTTTTATGGCAGGCAGTAGAAGCCTTTACTGAGGAGCTAAATTGATTCTGGCGAGAAAAGGCAATGTTGCTGACTAAAGCAGAGCGTTTAGCTTTGAGCCAAAAAAGCCTTCAGTTTCCATATATGATAAATTAAGTAAAGCATTACTTTATCGCGCACATTAACTTTACAGCAAAGGCAGCATTATCTGCTGAGATTATAATGAAGGGAGAGGACATTGTATGAAAGCATATGTGGATAAGGATACATGCATTGGATGCGGGCTTTGCGCGGATGTATGCCCTGAGGTTTTTAGCATGGACGATGACGGGTTTGCAGTAGCTATAGACGGAGAGATTCCAGAGGATGCTGTAGACTGCGCAAAGGATGCTAAGGAACAGTGCCCAAGCGGAGCTATAAGCATCGAATAGTGGAAAGGGCATTTTCAAAGAGAGTTGTGATTGACAAAGAGTTAAAGGTAGCAACGGAACAGTTACAAGGAGTACCAAAATCAAATTTAATTTTTCAATAAGCGTAAAAGGGAAAAGAGGGCTATGTGTAGGGAGATTAATCCCGGTGCGGCCCTCTTTTTTTACGTTAATGAAAATAATAATGAATAGTAAAAAAATCAACGTGAAGGTCAATGTTGTTAGGGGGTAATTTATAACGCTTTTGTGATGCGTGAAATTGAGCTACTCCTAACCACTTCAGTATTGGGTAAAACTATTTACTTAAAAAATTTATTTTTATTGGGGAGAGGATAATTCGTGGGATTTTTTGCATATATTGTCCGATCAAAGAAGGAATCGTCGAAGCAATGTAGAATTAATTAATAAGACTTGTTTTTTAACGGGTGGACTGTTGGATACCGTCGTGAAACTGCGTTCACTTTAAACTTGGCGATTAAAAACCAGGATGTCAAGCAGATTTCTTTAAATACAGCTTGTTGGGCATAGGGATGTTCAAACGATAAATTATAGATACTACCACAATGTTGTTTGTATAAACTGAACAAAGTAAGACAAAGAGGTGTAAGAACTTATGAGAATAAAGCTTACCTTTCATGCTGAGAAAAATATAGTTATACCGGTGCAGTATAATTATCTTGTACAGGCTATGATATACAACAACATTTCAAAGGAGCTCTCGGATTTTCTCCATGATCATGGATTTATCATAAACGGCAGGCAGTTTAAGCTGTTTACATTTTCACGGCTGCAGGGGCGTTTCACAATAAGGGATAAAATGATAGAATTTGTGCCGCCCATCAGCCTTGTTGTGGCTTCACCGGTTGAAAGGTTCCTGCGCGAGCTGGCAGAGGGTATGCTGAGAAATGATAACCTGACCATATATGGACAGCGAGTGATGCTTACGAGTGTAGCGGTATTTCCGGGGTTTGAGGACGTGGATTTCAGCGAAGAGGTAACTATAAAGATGCTCTCGCCGGTTGTGGCATACAACACCGTTAAAAAAGGCAACAGCTCGCGAACTGTCTATTTTTCTCCGTGGGATGAGTGGTTTTCTGAACTTGTAAGGATAAACCTTGAGCGGAAGTACCAGCTTATATACGGTCAAAAGCTAGAGGGCAGCGATATCAGGATAGAACCTCTGGGGCCCAAAGATGACCGATACTGCAAGGTACTGCAGTACAAGGATACTGTGATAAAAGGCTGGAATGGGATATACAGGTTAAGAGGAGATAGAAGGCTTATAAAGGTTGCATACGAGGCCGGGTTGGGCAGCAAGAACTCCCAAGGTTTTGGGTGTTTTGAGGTTATAAAGGGGTTAAGGAAATAGAGATTTTTGTGCAATTTTCACAAAGTTTACGCCAAAAATTTTATAGGACAAAAATAATGTCTGATTAGGTGGTATAATGGGATTAAGGTGTTGAGAAGGGGGATTATTTAGCAGCTAAAATTTAAACTGTTATGTTTATAGGTAAAAAGCTATTTAGTAGGTATTTGCCTATTTATCAAGAATGATCTCGAAAAGTAATTGTGAAGCATACAGAAAGACCTGGAAATTTAGATGGAGATGTCATAGGAGATTGAGAGGTGAAATTGAAAAGCTAAACTTTGAAACATACATAAGTAAAGCTCTTAGACTTTAAGGGCGTACAATCAAACAAAAAGGGGGAGTAAGCTGTGTTGGTAGCTGTCAAGGAGATAGGGCAGCTTAGGATCAAGCAAGAAGAGCTGGACCCTTTAGAGGTACTGGTGGAAGACCCTGATTCAAATGGCAGTTATAAGAAAGTAATAGCTGTTGTTTTGGAACAAAGAGCAGATGGAGCATGGGATTTCAAAGAAGTAGGGCTTGAAGAGTATGACAAAGCAAAGGTTATGAGGTACCTATATAAAAGTGGTGCTGCCAATGGGGCAGATTTTACGCCTACAGCAAGGGTAAGCGGTAAGCCTAGCGTGACGTTTGACAACAAGATACTAGGCTGGTTTGATATTCTTAAAGAAAGAGATTTACCCATATCAAAAGAGGAAAGGGAGTTTTTGAATCAAATCAAAGAAGCGTTGAGTAAAAACGCCGACTACATAAGAAACAAAGTCATTCAAATAAGAGAGGAGACCCCAAATAAAATAGGTATATTGGTAACACTTAAATTTAGGCAAAAGTCCGAAGAAAAGTATGTAGGTGATTTTTCTGTTTTTAAGCAACTGCTTTTATACCAGCATGATGAAAAGAACCAAAGATGTGCGGCAAAAAACAAAGTTTGTTCTATATGTGGTCAAAAAAAGGATTTGGTGATTGGGAATCTAGATACCTATGCATTTTACACTCTAGATAAAATCGGCTATATAACTAGCGGTTTTAAAGAAAAAGATGCATGGAAGAATTTTCCTGTATGCAGGGAGTGTAAGTTTGCGCTGGACGAAGGTAAAAAATATATCGAAAATCATTTGACTTTTAAGTTTTGTGGAATAAAATACAATCTCATCCCTAAATTCATCATGGGGGCTGAAATGATTCCTGAAGAAGTTCTTGATATATTTGCTAATACCTCTAAATTGGTTTCGCTTAAGCAGGAAGCTATAGACAGGATTACAACCGACGAAGACGATATTTTATACTATTTGAAAGACATTAAAGATGTTATAGCTCTTAACTTCCTCTTCATTAATAAAACGAATGCTGCTGAAAGGATCCTTTTATTGATAGAAGACGTATTCCCTTCTCGCATCCGGAGAATATTCGATGCAAAATACAAAACCGATGCAGTTTTTTCAAACACTTTTACATTTGGCTCCATAAGAAGTTTCTTTGCCAAATCCGATCCCAATAAGAGAGAGTATGACCTAGACGGATATTTCCTTGACATAGTGGACAGGGTATTTAAAGGCAGGCCAGTTAGCTATCATTTCTTGCTGAAATTCATCATGAAAAAAGTAAGGCATGAGTTTATAAATGATGGCTACTTTTATCAGGCCGTTAAAGATGGCTTGATGACAATATACTTCTTGCAAACGTTAGGATTAATAGAAATGGAGGAGGAGGTTATGGAAGAAAGGGTTTTTGACGGGCTATTTGCAAAATATGGGCCGGCATTTGAGACACCTCTGAAAAGGGGCTTGTTTCTCATGGGAGCTCTTACTGAGCTGCTGCTGAGGAAGCAGTACAAAGAAAGAGGCGCAAAGCCGTTTATGAAAAATTTAAAGAGCTTGAAGATGAACGAAAGTGACTTTAAAGGACTCCTGCCTAAAATACAAAACAAGCTGGAAGAATACAATGCTTTTGATAAAGGGAAGAGGATTTTAGCAAGGGAAGCAGCTAATTATTTATTGTTAGCTCAAGACAAGTGGCAAATGCCGCTCGATGAGCTCAACTTCTATTTTGCAGCGGGTATGAACATGGTGGATGAAGTGGCTAGAATAATTTATCCTGATGAAAAGCCTGAAGAAATTCAAATTCAAGAATAAAACCATATGAATGAGGAGGTATGTAAGATGTCTGCTATAAAAAACAGGTCTGAAATACTTTTTCTTTATGATGTGACTGATGCCAATCCCAATGGTGACCCTGTGGATGAAAATAAACCCAGGATCGATGAGGAAACAGGGGTCAATATAGTGACAGATGTAAGGCTAAAGAGGACTGTGAGGGATTATTTGCATTACTATAAAGGGTTGGACGTTTTTGTGCTCGAAATACGAGATTCAAACGGCAATTTAAAAACTAAAGAGGAAAGAATAGCTGATTTTAAAGATAATGCTGATATTGTGAAAAAATGCATTGACGTAAGGCTTTTTGGGGCTACTATTGCGGTTAAGGATAAAACCATGACGTTGACGGGGCCGGTACAGTTCAAGTTCGGTAGGTCATTACATAGAGTGAATATGATGTATATTAAGGGAACTACGGTGATGCCTTCACAGCAGGACAAAAAGCAGGGTACATTTACAGAGAAGTATATACTTCCTTACTCTCTGATAGCATTCTACGGCATTGTAAATGAAAATGCAGCAGCGAGCCAGGGGATTGACTTGACAGAGCAGGATGTCATGTATTTGTTAGAAGGGCTGTGGAACGGGACAAAGAACCTTATATCCACTTCAAAAGCTGGGCAGATGCCAAGATTGTTGCTACAAGTTGTACATAAGGAAAAGAATTTCCATTTAGGGGAATTGGATAAGAGGGTAAAATTTGTGAGCGATAAAAACGATGAGGAGATCCGAGATATAAAAGATGGTAAGTTGGATATCACTGAGCTGGTAAATGCTCTGAAGAATCATAAGGACACTATTGAAAAGATCAATTATAAGGTGAACGAGCGTGTGATTTTGATGTCTGATGGGGTAGAGGTATCAATAAAGGATGCTTTGGCGGGCTTTAATTTAAGCGAACTTCCGTTTTAAGGGGTATGGGACATGAAAGTGTTGGTGTTTGACATATTTGGCGATTTTGGACATTTTAAGAAATTTTATACTACTTCGTCGCCTCTTACCTTTTCTTTCCCTCCCCCGCCTACCGTGAAGGGGATGTTAGGTGCCATAGTAGGAGTGGATAAGAGCGAATATTTAAATGTGTTCTCATCCAATAACTGCAAGATTGCTATAAGGATTCTTTCGCCGGTAAAAAAGATTAGAATGGGGATAAATCATATTAACACCAAGGGCAACTACTGGATTCCCCTTAAAAAGAAGAACCATGAAGCTCGCACTCAAATTAGGACCGAGTTTTTGAAAAACCCGGCTTATAGAATATACGTATATCACAATGATAGAAGCATTTTTGATAAATTATCAGAATATGTTATGATGCACAAGACGGTTTATACCCTTTCCATGGGTTTAAGCGAGCTTTTGGCCGATTTTAAATACGTGGGGGTATGGGAAGCAGAGGAATATCACATGGGAGAGTGTGAAATTGCTACTGTAATACCTATGAATATAGTAAAAGAGTACGGAATACGTTTTGAAGAAGGTAAGAGGTATTTCAAAGAAAAGATGGCTGTTGATATGAAGCAGGGTCGTATAGTAGAGCGTTATGAAGACGTATTATTTGAAGCCCAGGGTAAATCGATTTATGCACAGACAATGGTATACTGGGAGGTTGAAAATGGAGAACGCATTGTATTCTTCTGAGCTGTATTCTCATGAGGATAAGGTTTTGGAAGAACACCTGATAAACGTTGCAAATATAGCTGTACAGAATTTATATGGTGCACCCGATGATATTTTTAAACATTACGGCAAAGACATATTATTTAGGTTAGTTAAAGTTTGTGCTCTATGCCACGATATTGGCAAAGCAACTTCGTATTTCCAGGAGTATTTATTTGCTTCAGAGAGTATTAAAAATAAGCTTAAGGGGAAAGAAGAAACCCATCACGGATTGTTATCTGCGATAGCAGCATATTTTGCTGCTAAAGCAGAGTTTCAAGGCGATACATTTAAAAACGATGAAGGGATTTTTTTGCCCTTCATCGCTTTTTTGGCTGTTCGTCGCCACCATGGTAACTTTGTGGATGTGATGAATGAGGCAATATTGAGCGAAAGAGAAAAAAGCATTTTGTTAAGACAGGTGGAGAGCATAGATGATTTGAAATTGGCCGTTGTCAATAAAAGTCTCCGTCAAGCGGGATTAAGGGTAGATATAACTGTTGCAAGACTAAGAGAATGGGTTATATCTTTTTCGGATGAACTGAGGCGTCTGAGAATGAGACTGCGCAAGCTAGAAAAGGCTCGGGATGTTGAACCGTATATACTGACTAATTTTGTGTTTTCCCTGTTGATAGATGCTGATAAAAGTGAGGTTACTATAGGCAAAAATGTTGAGCGGCCAAATGTTGATTTGGGAGAATATGTCGTGGATAAATATAAAACCACTATGGATATAAGAGATAGTTGGCTCAATAGCTTAAGACAACAAGCATATCATGAGGTCTTATCTGCCCCGCTGGATTTGAATGCCAAAATTATGTCAATAAATCTTCCCACGGGTTTAGGCAAGACTTTGACCTCCCTGGTTTTTGCTTTTAAGTTGAGGAAACAAATTCAGTTGACAAAAGGATATACCCCGCGCATTATATACTCGCTTCCATTTTTAAGCATCATTGAGCAAAATGCAGAGATAATTGAAAAGGTATTAGCCGCTAATGGGTTTAATGTTGATCACAGCCTATTGTTAAAACATCATCATTTAGCAGAGGTGCGTTATAGAAAAGAACAGGAAGAATTTGAAATTGATGACGCTAAGATATTGATAGAGGGATGGAATTCTGAGATAGTGGTTACCACTTTTGTTCAGCTTTTTCACACTTTGCTGTCAAATAAAAATCATGACCTGCGCAAATTTCACCGTTTAAGCGGCAGCATAATCATACTGGATGAAGTGCAGTCTATCCCTACTCGTTATTGGTTGCTTATCGGAGAACTTTTTAAAAAGTTAATCCAGGAACTTGATATTTATGTAATATTTGTAACTGCTACTGAGCCCTTAATTTTTTCCCGGAATGAGGTAAGCTGTTTGGTAAACAGGGAGTTTTACTTTAACAGCATGGATAGGGTGACTATCGTACCAAGGTTAGAGGAGAGTTTAACGCTGGAGGAATTTGTGGAAAGAATTGAATTGCAAAATGATAAAAGCTATTTGTTTATTTTAAATACAATCAACTCGGCAAAAACCTTATACGAGCTTTTAAAAGAAAAAACAGGGGAAGAAATAGCGTATTTGTCGACTCACGTGGTGCCTTATGAAAGGCTTGAACGCATAAAACTCATGAAGGCTGGAAAGGTAAGGCTTGCAGTTACTACGCAGGTGGTGGAGGCAGGTGTGGATATCGATTTTGACGTAGTATATAGAGATTTAGCCCCTCTTGATTCAATAAACCAGGCAGCGGGCCGCTGTAACCGGAATGGCATGAGAAAAGGGGAAGTTATAGTGGTCTCGCTTAAAGATGAAAGAAGGTCATACGCTTCTTATGTTTACGATTCTGTGCTTTTAGATATAACTAGAAAGATACTGCAGGGGAGAGATCTTGTGGCCGAAAGGGACTTTTTAAACATAATCGAAGAATATTACGTTCAAGTACAAGCCAAAAAATCTAATGACCTGTCGAGAGAACTTTTAGAAGCTGTTTACAAGATGAAGTATGAAAGCGTAGATGGTACTAGATGTATAGCGGATTTTAAGCTGATTGAAGAGGATTACCCCAAGGTTGACGTATTTGTTGAATTGAATGAAGAAGCAAAGCAGATTTGGCAGAGATATATACAGATAAAGGAAATAAAAGACTTGTTTGAAAGGAGATTGCACTTTAGCCACATTAAAGCAGATTTTTATAAGTATACCGTATCGGTGCCGTTGAAAATGGATAATATTCCACCAGAAGTTAAAGGTTTCTTGTATGTTTCTAACAATACGTTGAGTGAATATTACGACAAGGATACTGGCTTTATCACTAAAGGAGTGACTGCAATATGGTAGCCATAACAGGTACTTTGGTACAGAGTTACAATATATGTAAAAGGCAGACATGGCTTATGGCTCATCAAATAGTTCCTGACCAGGACCATCCGTATATAGAGATAGGGCGATTGCTTGACGAAGAAACGTATAGCCGGGACAAGAAGAAAATAAGCTTTGAGAATGTTGTGATTGACATAATAAGGTCAGATGAAGGGGACATAGTAGTGGGAGAGGTAAAAAAGAGCTCTAAAGCGCAGGAAAGCGCAAAATTGCAGCTTGCTTTTTATCTGTATAAGCTAAAACAGAGTGGGATTGATGCCAAAGGGCTTTTGCTGTTTCCTGAGGAGAGAAAAAGGGTGCCTGTGGAGCTTACTCCCGTTTTAGAGCAGGAACTGGAGGACATATTTAAAGGCATAAATTTTGTGGTTTCGATGAATATGCCACCGCCCCCACAAAAAATAGGCTATTGTAAGAATTGCGGGTATAGGGAATTTTGCTGGTCATGAAGAGGGGATTTACATTGAAGAAAGCAATTTATATATTTTCAAGTGGCGAGTTAAAAAGAAAGGACAATACCATATACTTTGAGAATGAAGAGGGGCAAAAATTTATACCTGTTGAGGGCACAAGCGAAATTTATGTATTTGGTGAGGTAGATATAAACAAGAGGTTTCTTGAATTTTTGACGCAGGCTGAAATAATAATGCACTTTTTTAATCATTACGGATATTATGTAGGGACATTTTATCCTAGGGGACATTTGAATTCAGGATATATGATATTGAAACAGGCGGAACACTATCTTGATTTTGAGAAAAGGTTTAATATAGCCTTGGAGTTTGTAAGCGGTGCATCCAAAAACATAAGGCAAGTACTAAAATACTACATAAACAGAGGCAAAGATCTAGGGGTGGTAGAGGAAAATATAAAGGGCTTAGAAGAAAGGCTGGGGGATTGCAGGGATATAGATCAACTTATGGCCATTGAAGGCAATATAAGAGAACATTATTATAGAGCGTTTGATTTGATTTTAGGCAAAGCTGACTTTGCTTTTGAACAGCGTACAAAAAGGCCTCCTAAAAATTATCTGAATACTTTAATCAGCTTTGGCAACTCGTTATTATATACTATTGTATTGAGTGAAATTTATAAAACTCACCTCGATCCCCGCATTGGTTTTTTACATACTACCAATTTTAGAAGATTTACCCTCAATTTAGATATAGCTGAAATATTTAAGCCGATAATTGTAGATAGAGTGATTTTTACGGTTGTGGGTAAGAATATGATTACCAAAGATGATTTTGAGAAAGGTATGGAGGGGTTGATTTTAAAGGAAAAAGCACAAAAGGTGTTTGTAGAAGAGATGGAAAACAAATTAAAGACTACTTTTAATCACAGGCATCTTGGACGTAACGTATCCTACAGGCGCCTAATAAGGCTGGAACTATATAAGCTGGAAAAACATTTGATAGGAGAGGAGGAATATAAGGCTTTTGTCATGTATTGGTAAGCGGATATCCGTATAAGATTAGTATACCAGAAGCTCGTGCAGCTAATGGGTATGCTAAAAGATGTTTTTATTTACTTACCGTTAAAATAAAAAGTGAATAAGTAATGTCTCTCGGTTTATTAAGAGCTACAATTATTATACAAGTTCAACTATAAATCCGATTTTATTGATGTACCCTTGAATAAAGTAGCTAAGCGGAGGCCGGAATGTTTTTAATACTGGTTTATGATGTAGGGGAAAAAAGAGTAAGCAAGGTACTGAAAATTTGTAGGAAATATTTAAACTGGGTACAAAACTCAGTATTAGAGGGAGAGATATCAGAGGCAAATTTCAAAAAGCTGAAGCTGGAGCTTAAGAAAGTAATAAACGAAGAGGAGGATTCGGTCATTTTCTATATATTGAGGACAATGAAATATTCAGAACGTGAAACTATGGGTATAAAAAAGGGTGGCGATGATATTTTCATATGATTTTTATTATATTTGTCGTCGACCTCCAGTAGTGCAAAAACCCCTGGAGATCGACGACAATTTTTTTGTTCCTTTCTTTTTCAAAAACCTTTATTTTTGGGGAAAAGAGTGATATAATGATAATCGATAAATATGGTGGATTGAATTTACAATAAATAACAAATGTTAATATTGCTATAACTTAATGGGTTGGTTTTTAGCCTACCTATAAGGGATTGCTTTTAGCACCCAATTTCTTATTTATGCCTATATCAGTTGGTTTTTAGCCTACCTATAAGGGATTGAAACATCCCCAAAGAGCCAAAGCAAGGCCGATAAGAGCACACGTTTTTAGCCTACCTATAAGGGATTGAAACGAAGCGAGCAAAAGTGTAGGGAAACTTGGTGATTCTGGTTTTTAGCCTACCTATAAGGGATTGAAACCGCAGGGTATCCAGTGTGGGCCTACGATTTGACGCTGGTTTTTAGCCTACCTATAAGGGATTGAAACGTACAACTGGTGAAGTAGTGCACCATAGACAATTAAAGTTTTTAGCCTACCTATAAGGGATTGAAACTTCTCGTAATCTGTGCTTTTCTGCGCACTTGTGCATAAGTTTTTAGCCTACCTATAAGGGATTGAAACTTTTGCAAAAGGCAGAAAGGGAAGAAACAAATACGAAAGTTTTTAGCCTACCTATAAGGGATTGAAACTATCCTGCGTTATGTCGTTATCTACTTCCTTTTTGCGTTTTTAGCCTACCTATAAGGGATTGAAACGGAAAAGCGTCTTGATTCTCTCGAATCCACTTCAAAAGTTTTTAGCCTACCTATAAGGGATTGAAACTACCCCCAAACAAGAAAGTTATAGCTGCTTCAATGTGTTTTTAGCCTACCTATAAGGGATTGAAACCATGCTAATGCAATTAAATTGCCGTAGTCCGTACCGGTTTTTAGCCTACCTATAAGGGATTGAAACATGGCTGTTTCTTGTGCTGTAATTTGCTCTGTTGTGTTTTTAGCCTACCTATAAGGGATTGAAACCTCTCTACCCAAAGGTGCCTGTATAACCTGGAAAGTAAGGTTTTTAGCCTACCTATAAGGGATTGAAACTTGGCTGTTGTACCGCCAGGTACTGAAATTGTTTTCAAGTTTTTAGCCTACCTATAAGGGATTGAAACCTTTATTAGCTATCTAGAAAAACACATTCTAAAACAGTTTTTAGCCTACCTATAAGGGATTGAAACGGTTCTCGCCTTTGTAACTTATTTCCCAGTTGTAACCCGTTTTTAGCCTACCTATAAGGGATTGAAACCATGGATATTGTTCGCCATTTACCCCGGTAATTATGTGTTTTTAGCCTACCTATAAGGGATTGAAACAATGGAGGAATTACTCTGTTCCCCAGCACGACCCAGTGTTTTTAGCCTACCTATAAGGGATTGAAACAGTTTTTCTGGCACAGGCAAACCTGCTCTAGCACAGTGTTTTTAGCCTACCTATAAGGGATTGAAACGCCCATACTCGTATAGCTGTAAGTAATGTATTTCCTCCGTTTTTAGCCTACCTATAAGGGATTGAAACCATCTCGAAGTTCCTTCATCTGCGGGGCGTTTACCAGTTTTTAGCCTACCTATAAGGGATTGAAACTGTTGTCTATGCTTGTAAGGATGTGCAATCGCCTGTATGTTTTTAGCCTACCTATAAGGGATTGAAACTGGAATTCTTCAATTTGCGGTGCTTCACCATGTTCAAGCGTTTTTAGCCTACCTATAAGGGATTGAAACCAGCGCTGGCAAAATGTGTAATAGTGCTCGTAGCAAGTTTTTAGCCTACCTATAAGGGATTGAAACCCATGCATGTATTCTGGCGGGGCTCGGGCATTGCGCGTTTTTAGCCTACCTATAAGGGATTGAAACCCCAGTGCCCGCTAAAACAACAAAATTCAATTTTAAAGTTTTTAGCCTACCTATAAGGGATTGAAACTGAATTAGCAAAGACTATTAAAAATATTACTTTTACAGTTTTTAGCCTACCTATAAGGGATTGAAACAAAGAATCCTTAAAAACCTTTTTCATTTTATCCTCCTTTATGTTTTTAGCCTACCTATAAGGGATTGAAACATATAGACGAAGTATTGCGTGCAACGTTCAAATATGGTTTTTAGCCTACCTATAAGGGATTGAAACGCCCTCGGGATATACGGGTTCGTATTCTTGCCTATAGTTTTTAGCCTACCTATAAGGGATTGAAACGCCCTCGGGATATACGGGTTCGTATTCTTGCCTATAGTTTTTAGCCTACCTATAAGGGATTGAAACCCAGTACCCGCTTGGCCGTTTCGCTCATACTCATCCGTTTTTAGCCTACCTATAAGGGATTGAAACTGGCTTGCAATACAGTTGTTATATCCGAATATTCGTCGTTTTTAGCCTACCTATAAGGGATTGAAACTAATTTCCATTGACTAACAACATTAAAACCACAACAGTTTTTAGCCTACCTATAAGGGATTGAAACGAATGAAAAATATAATATATCTGCATTCCAAAGAGCAAGTTTTTAGCCTACCTATAAGGGATTGAAACACAATTGCCGAACTATTTTTTGGACCTTCCCGCATAAGTTTTTAGCCTACCTATAAGGGATTGAAACCATCCAGGCATCGGCATGGTGGACGCAGCTGGTTGAGTTTTTAGCCTACCTATAAGGGATTGAAACGTATATTTTTAAAGTCTTAAAATTGCTGATTTTTAGCGTTTTTAGCCTACCTATAAGGGATTGAAACCACACTACATATGGGCTATGATGATTGTCGTTCGTAGTTTTTAGCCTACCTATAAGGGATTGAAACAATTAAACTTTTTGGACATACCAATCAACCTCCAGTAAGTTTTTAGCCTACCTATAAGGGATTGAAACCATTATCTACAATGCTTTTGTATTTGTTCAGCTCGTTTGTTTTTAGCCTACCTATAAGGGATTGAAACCGGTATAGCAAGCTGGAAGTACCGCACACGGTACAACACGTTTTTAGCCTACCTATAAGGGATTGAAACATTCCTACCATTTTTAGCATTTTTGGCCAAATCCATGTTTTTAGCCTACCTATAAGGGATTGAAACAAACTTAAAAAGGCAGAGGCTTTATTTCGCCTCTGCGTTTTTAGCCTACCTATAAGGGATTGAAACGCCCTTCGGTTTGATATGCCCCGGCCTGGAGCATATCGTCGGTTTTTAGCCTACCTATAAGGGATTGAAACAATACACCGAAACGGTGTCTCCCTCCTGGTCTCCCCCAGTTTTTAGCCTACCTATAAGGGATTGAAACGGGCCGGTCTCTAGGCCGTATGTGACACCGGTTGTCAGTTTTTAGCCTACCTATAAGGGATTGAAACTAGCATGTGGATATTGCATAAGAATAAGAAGTGTATGTTTTTAGCCTACCTATAAGGGATTGAAACCAACTTATTTTGGTTTCCTTTCGGTAAAGCAACCGAGTTTTTAGCCTACCTATAAGGGATTGAAACCCCCGAGATACAAAACGCCGCCCTCGGGATAGCAGCAGGTTTTTAGCCTACCTATAAGGGATTGAAACGCACAGTTCGACCACAAGCTACACATTCGCAGCTGTGTTTTTAGCCTACCTATAAGGGATTGAAACGAAGATAAATATTGCGTTAAGACTCTACAAGAACAATGTTTTTAGCCTACCTATAAGGGATTGAAACTCCACAATTGCGCAAGGTTCCATATTACCGTCAAGGGTTTTTAGCCTACCTATAAGGGATTGAAACTGGTGTATTCCTCTGCCATTTCTCTTGCTGTTGTTAGTTTTTAGCCTACCTATAAGGGATTGAAACAGGAGCGTAGGAGAAAGGCTGCAAAACATAGGGGCGAGTTTTTAGCCTACCTATAAGGGATTGAAACGAAGCTGCGAGATGCTGCAATCGAGCTCGGTGCAAAGTGTTTTTAGCCTACCTATAAGGGATTGAAACTTTTGCGGAGTCTTCCTCCTTTCTCCAGCAAATGCCGGTTTTTAGCCTACCTATAAGGGATTGAAACACCTTCTGGTAGCCCATATGTAATATTGCTGGGCAAAGTTTTTAGCCTACCTATAAGGGATTGAAACAAACTAGATACACGGATGAAGATTTTGCTCCGTTAAAGTTTTTAGCCTACCTATAAGGGATTGAAACTCGATACGGAACTCGTCGCCGCATTCGGCACATGCGGGTTTTTAGCCTACCTATAAGGGATTGAAACGAAACCGAAAGAAAGAGTTTTTGAATCGTATTACAAGTTTTTAGCCTACCTATAAGGGATTGAAACTATTCGTGAATCGGTACTCTTTCGTCATCATACTCTTTGTTTTTAGCCTACCTATAAGGGATTGAAACCTGCTTCTCTATGCCGTTCAGCACCTATAACATCATTGTTTTTAGCCTACCTATAAGGGATTGAAACGTTTGATATGCCAAAATAGCAGGTATTATACTACCAGTTTTTAGCCTACCTATAAGGGATTGAAACTAGCATACCGATACATACAATGCAATAGTAAAATCTTGTTTTTAGCCTACCTATAAGGGATTGAAACCAATTCGACTGTAGACTGCACAACAGTTTCCGTATTCGTTTTTAGCCTACCTATAAGGGATTGAAACCAAGGAAGCTAAACAGGAAGCTATCGAATGTGCTAGGGTTTTTAGCCTACCTATAAGGGATTGAAACCATGTGGTGTAGTATTCATCATAACAGTCCTGACATGTTTTTAGCCTACCTATAAGGGATTGAAACGGTTTAAATAGCATTTGATGAAGCGCATACCATAAAAGTTTTTAGCCTACCTATAAGGGATTGAAACGCGTTTGGCGTGCGTCGGGGCGGGGTACCCGGACCAAGTTTTTAGCCTACCTATAAGGGATTGAAACCAAAAAATAGCTGATGCTTTAGAGGTAGATATAAGAGTTTTTAGCCTACCTATAAGGGATTGAAACTCTTTCCGCTGCGGCTATCTCCCCAATTATGAACGAGTTTTTAGCCTACCTATAAGGGATTGAAACGCCTTTTCTAGTGTGGGATAGTACAAATATTTTCTAGTTTTTAGCCTACCTATAAGGGATTGAAACCCTTGCAGCCTTGCAAGCTGCTGTTCAAGCTCCTGGGTTTTTAGCCTACCTATAAGGGATTGAAACGAATATATATCCTGTTTAAGTATAAATTTTTGATCGCTTGTTTTTAGCCTACCTATAAGGGATTGAAACTTGGTCCGGGTACCCCGCCCCGACGCACGCCAAACGGTTTTTAGCCTACCTATAAGGGATTGAAACAAAAAGAGTGCTAGAAGGGTGCTGCATCCGTTGCAACGGTTTTTAGCCTACCTATAAGGGATTGAAACAAAGTATTTACCCCGTGTTTTTTGATACTTTTGGTAAGTTTTTAGCCTACCTATAAGGGATTGAAACAACTTGCAAAACAGAAAGAATACGCAGAATTTATATTTGTTTTTAGCCTACCTATAAGGGATTGAAACCTACCCGTGTTGAGTCTGTTGAGACTAGTGTAACAACGCGTTTTTAGCCTACCTATAAGGGATTGAAACCCGGCGGGGCGATTACAAATACCGCCGGATTGAAAGGTTTTTAGCCTACCTATAAGGGATTGAAACATGTGCTGTACGAGATGCAAGATGGTATATATAGAATTGTTTTTAGCCTACCTATAAGGGATTGAAACAGCACAAAGTAGAATATGAGAATGCTGACGTTGAAGGTTTTTAGCCTACCTATAAGGGATTGAAACACAGCTGTTGATACTAATAATCCTAATAAATGGATTAGTTTTTAGCCTACCTATAAGGGATTGAAACTATTCTGCATTGGTCATGGTAGCCCCATCTCCTACAAGGTTTTTAGCCTACCTATAAGGGATTGAAACGGGTTATCTCTGGCAACATAACGTATATTGCGCTCGTGTTTTTAGCCTACCTATAAGGGATTGAAACTCATCTAGGCAGCCGAATTAAAGGCTGCTTTATTTTTGCGTTTTTAGCCTACCTATAAGGGATTGAAACCCGCACTCGACGCAGTGGGCGTACGAGTCCGCATAGGTTTTTAGCCTACCTATAAGGGATTGAAACGTAACTCAAACTTTTGTCGTTCTACACGGCCGTCTTGTTTTTAGCCTACCTATAAGGGATTGAAACTACAGAGGACGGCCATGTCTTGTGCGAAGACTGCTATGTTTTTAGCCTACCTATAAGGGATTGAAACGAAGAAGGCGAAAACGCAACAGCTTGGAGTCCACATCGTTTTTAGCCTACCTATAAGGGATTGAAACATTTGATGGATTTATACAACAGCTTCATTTCAGGAGGTTTTTAGCCTACCTATAAGGGATTGAAACAATGGATTGGGGGATAACGCCAAATGGTTTATTACTTGTTTTTAGCCTACCTATAAGGGATTGAAACACGCATATGGGGTACATGGATGCCCTTTATGCGAGGGGTTTTTAGCCTACCTATAAGGGATTGAAACTCTAGTGTATTTATTTCTACAAACCAGCCAACTGCATGTTTTTAGCCTACCTATAAGGGATTGAAACCAGCAAAAACAAATTTAGCTAGTGCTAAATCGGCGTAGTTTTTAGCCTACCTATAAGGGATTGAAACTTTTCATCCTGCCTTGTGCAGGATTTTTTGTTGCCATTGTTTTTAGCCTACCTATAAGGGATTGAAACAGAGTCAGATAAATAAAGTAAAAAGAGAAGCAGCTAAAGTTTTTAGCCTACCTATAAGGGATTGAAACGAGTTGACCAGTTGTTGGATTGCTTGGTGCAGTACTGTTTTTAGCCTACCTATAAGGGATTGAAACTTTTTTATACCGTCCGCATACGTTTTGGCATTATTTTCGTTTTTAGCCTACCTATAAGGGATTGAAACATTTACCCGAGTTTAATGAGTTTATTCTTGAACAGCAGTTTTTAGCCTACCTATAAGGGATTGAAACTAAAATCGGTAGAAAAGGAATTTCGGGGTAATGAAAGTTTTTAGCCTACCTATAAGGGATTGAAACAAATTTTAGTCTACCTACAAGGGGAGGATAGCCCAGGTTTTTAGCCTACCTATAAGGGATTGAAACATAAACATTAAAAATATAAAAACGAGGTGACAACAGTTTTTAGCCTACCTATAAGGGATTGAAACTTTTTTGCATTGCAATAATCCCTGTATGCTAGATTAGTTTTTAGCCTACCTATAAGGGATTGAAACGCGGTATCCGCTTTGTCTTGTGCCCCCTCGGGAGTTTCCGTTTTTAGCCTACCTATAAGGGATTGAAACGCATTGCTGGGCGATTCCTCGTTTTTGGCGCCAAAAAGTTTTTAGCCTACCTATAAGGGATTGAAACAGGTAAGAATAGGGCCTGAAAAGTGGCTTAATGTAGGTTTTTAGCCTACCTATAAGGGATTGAAACCCGTCCGTCTATGACGAAATCGTGGCGCACAATATAGTTTTTAGCCTACCTATAAGGGATTGAAACAACATAGAAACAAAAGTGCAAAGAAAAGAGTACAAGTTTTTAGCCTACCTATAAGGGATTGAAACTACTCGTATCGGAAGAATATCGAAACAATCTCAAAAGTTTTTAGCCTACCTATAAGGGATTGAAACTGGTGTGGTGGCAGCTGATTACCGCTCAACTGCCGAGGTTTTTAGCCTACCTATAAGGGATTGAAACATGGGCGTATCGAGGTGCGTAGATGTAGTATAAGAGGTTTTTAGCCTACCTATAAGGGATTGAAACAATCCCAATACCCCTTCATGAACCGCAATATTGCTCCGTTTTTAGCCTACCTATAAGGGATTGAAACCTTTGTTTCTGTCCCTACCCATTCCAATTCGTGAGCCGTTTTTAGCCTACCTATAAGGGATTGAAACGTGCATACATATTTGCGGATTTCGTTTTTGAAGGTAAGTTTTTAGCCTACCTATAAGGGATTGAAACATACTCTTGCATTTGCGGCTTGTAATTCAGATTCGAGCGTTTTTAGCCTACCTATAAGGGATTGAAACGGTTCTCAAAAATACAACCATTCACTGTCAACCCGCCGTTTTTAGCCTACCTATAAGGGATTGAAACCATTATTCTTCATCACGCAGATGCCAGCGAAGCGTCGGGTTTTTAGCCTACCTATAAGGGATTGAAACTTCTTTCTATTTCTTCCTTACATTCCACTACTGGTATCGTTTTTAGCCTACCTATAAGGGATTGAAACTTAATAACATAATCATATTTAGGCATGTCTCTTACCCGTTTTTAGCCTACCTATAAGGGATTGAAACTGAATGAGCAGATATATAAACTTCTAGCAAGAATGGTGTTTTTAGCCTACCTATAAGGGATTGAAACCATCGATAACGAAAACGTGCTGGTATACACAATACAGGCGTTTTTAGCCTACCTATAAGGGATTGAAACACCGCACTTCTTACATGTTGCATTAGGCTTATCTACGTTTTTAGCCTACCTATAAGGGATTGAAACGTTTGTTGAATAATTCCGGATAATACATTTTCAGCCAGTTTTTAGCCTACCTATAAGGGATTGAAACCGGGAGGAAGTTTAGTCGGTGGAACCAGGTATGAAGAGTTTTTAGCCTACCTATAAGGGATTGAAACGCCGTTCTAACTTGTCCATCAGCCTTACAAGTATAACCGTTTTTAGCCTACCTATAAGGGATTGAAACTCGATATTGGGAAGGCGGTCAAGCAACTCTCTCAACAGGTTTTTAGCCTACCTATAAGGGATTGAAACTAAACAAATCTGTGAAGAACTAACCAAGACATATGAAGTTTTTAGCCTACCTATAAGGGATTGAAACTAGAAAGGGCATTATTAGCCAGCACAGTATTAGAAAAGTTTTTAGCCTACCTATAAGGGATTGAAACAAATAAATTGTAAAATCTATAATCCCCCTATTGACTTTGTTTTTAGCCTACCTATAAGGGATTGAAACTCGAATTGTAAACCTTGCTGGCAGGATGCTCTCTCAGTTTTTAGCCTACCTATAAGGGATTGAAACAGAAAATGAAAGAAGTACCATATATAGGCGGTAAATGTTTTTAGCCTACCTATAAGGGATTGAAACAGTTTCTGGCTCTAAGGCTCTAAATTGGTCCAAGCCAGTTTTTAGCCTACCTATAAGGGATTGAAACTATTATACACTCTTCACGGGAGGAAGTTTAGTCGGGTTTTTAGCCTACCTATAAGGGATTGAAACAAAACATGGAGGCATTACAGGTGCTGGAATAGCAATGTTTTTAGCCTACCTATAAGGGATTGAAACTTTCTTCACGAAGCAATTCTACGGCTTCAGGTGCAGCGTTTTTAGCCTACCTATAAGGGATTGAAACCTCACATATCTCTTCTTCACTCCAACCTTGCCTTGTGTTTTTAGCCTACCTATAAGGGATTGAAACCCGGCGCCTTTGCTTTTGCCTGCTTCAAAGCTATGCTGTTTTTAGCCTACCTATAAGGGATTGAAACTAACAGGGTATGTGCTCATCCGTAAGAACGAGACTACGTTTTTAGCCTACCTATAAGGGATTGAAACATCCATTGCCTCATTTCCTCTTTATTTTCTTCCAGGGTTTTTAGCCTACCTATAAGGGATTGAAACGGCTCTCTATAAAGGCTAATGCCTTCTCCTTAGTAGAGGTTTTTAGCCTACCTATAAGGGATTGAAACATTGTGGCACTGTAGACGGCATATTTGGGCCCAAGAGTTTTTAGCCTACCTATAAGGGATTGAAACTTAAACCTTTTTAAAAGCAACCCCAAAATAAAGCGGGTTTTTAGCCTACCTATAAGGGATTGAAACAGGATTTGGACAGATAAGGAAATGGGAATTTGCAGAAAGTTTTTAGCCTACCTATAAGGGATTGAAACGGAGAATTAAAGAGGGAAAAGAGAGAATTTACAATTACGTTTTTAGCCTACCTATAAGGGATTGAAACACGGTGTCCACCTTGGCGGAGAGAACACCGTTAGACGTTTTTAGCCTACCTATAAGGGATTGAAACAAAAGACCTGCCCGAACTGCGGCAAAACGTGGTACAGTTTTTAGCCTACCTATAAGGGATTGAAACATCAGCCATGAGTATATACCTTCTACCTTTTGCTCAAGTTTTTAGCCTACCTATAAGGGATTGAAACTCGACAACGTGGTCAACCCAAACAAGCCTTTCCAAAGTTTTTAGCCTACCTATAAGGGATTGAAACTCGGCGACCCAGTGTACAGCGAGGATGGGCGAACGATGTTTTTAGCCTACCTATAAGGGATTGAAACATTCTCTCTTGAATAACGGCATACTGCATAAAAACCGTTTTTAGCCTACCTATAAGGGATTGAAACATAACCGTACCATCCTTGAGCGTAATAGTGCCGACTAGTTTTTAGCCTACCTATAAGGGATTGAAACATACCGTTCCAAATACTCGAAATAGCCGTCCCAACAGTTTTTAGCCTACCTATAAGGGATTGAAACTATATACGAGTTGATGTACAAAAACGGAGTATCCATACGTTTTTAGCCTACCTATAAGGGATTGAAACTATGTTCTGGTTTTTCTGATTTTATATCGCCTAGCAAGTTTTTAGCCTACCTATAAGGGATTGAAACTTGTTGCTATGCTGGGCACATTCGGGGGCTTTATTAGTTTTTAGCCTACCTATAAGGGATTGAAACAAAGAGCGGAGGAGCAAGCCAATGCTCAAGTGCTTCAGGTTTTTAGCCTACCTATAAGGGATTGAAACAGCGTACTGCAGGTTGTACAAAGAAAAGTATCGATGGTTTTTAGCCTACCTATAAGGGATTGAAACTTGGATGAAAGAATGGGCAGCACAATAAGACACAACAGTTTTTAGCCTACCTATAAGGGATTGAAACTCGGCTCGTCAAACTCGGGGAACCGCCGACCATCGAGGTTTTTAGCCTACCTATAAGGGATTGAAACTCTTTCCTTTTTCTTTTCTGTTGCGATCTTGGTAATTGTTTTTAGCCTACCTATAAGGGATTGAAACAAATTTCTGGCAATGGTTTAGGCTGCTTATGAGGTTTAGTTTTTAGCCTACCTATAAGGGATTGAAACTTGCACCAGCTAGACATGCCTGAATGTCCTCTAATTTGTTTTTAGCCTACCTATAAGGGATTGAAACTATGATAAAAACGGCGTTGAACTAACTGAAGTGGCACAGTTTTTAGCCTACCTATAAGGGATTGAAACATGATATAGACGCATTAAACAAATGGCTGGATGAAGTTTTTAGCCTACCTATAAGGGATTGAAACCTTCGGTAGCTGAGCGATATCAGCTACCACCAAAACGTTTTTAGCCTACCTATAAGGGATTGAAACGCCTGTAGCGCAGGGTCACCAATAAAGTTCACATTACAGTTTTTAGCCTACCTATAAGGGATTGAAACTTGGAACTGGTGGGCCCAATCGCTTAGCAGGTATATTCTGTTTTTAGCCTACCTATAAGGGATTGAAACAAGTCTTGATAGTAACCGAAAGTATGAACATTCTCTGTTTTTAGCCTACCTATAAGGGATTGAAACATTTCTACCATTTTTAGAATTTTTGGCCAGATCCATGTTTTTAGCCTACCTATAAGGGATTGAAACTATAAATAAAAACAAAACGAAAATATCAAAACAATACGTTTTTAGCCTACCTATAAGGGATTGAAACTAAAATACTGAAAAATCCCTATAAACCTTTTTTGTAGTTTTTAGCCTACCTATAAGGGATTGAAACCGGAAGATTAGTGCTGTTCCTGATCGGTTTGTTGTTGCGTTTTTAGCCTACCTATAAGGGATTGAAACTACATTGGATAACCATCGACCTTGATCTTCCAATAAAGTTTTTAGCCTACCTATAAGGGATTGAAACCAATGGATACATCCGAAAGGATGTATCCTGCATACAGGTTTTTAGCCTACCTATAAGGGATTGAAACGCAATTAGGCTTGCATGAGTTTTATTGGAAGATCAAGGTTTTTAGCCTACCTATAAGGGATTGAAACATTTACCACCTCCGCTTTATTTTGGGGTTGCTTTTAAGTTTTTAGCCTACCTATAAGGGATTGAAACTATGGAGGGATTTAAAATGATGAAATCTCATGTTGATTGTTTTTAGCCTACCTATAAGGGATTGAAACCTTTATTTTCTTGTTCATATGTCCACTGATTTAATGTGTTTTTAGCCTACCTATAAGGGATTGAAACGGATGTGTTTTTGGCGCTTTTGCGAAAGCATGAAAAAGTTTTTAGCCTACCTATAAGGGATTGAAACTATTCTTTTTCTATTTTTGTAGCAAAGTTTTTAATTTGTTTTTAGCCTACCTATAAGGGATTGAAACCCATCTTGCGTATAAAATATCCCATTTTCATTAAATCGTTTTTAGCCTACCTATAAGGGATTGAAACCAATCTCTGATGCTTCGTCATCGCCTATTGCATTACAGTTTTTAGCCTACCTATAAGGGATTGAAACCATATAACTGCAACAGGGACAACACCAAGGCGTGGTGGTTTTTAGCCTACCTATAAGGGATTGAAACTTGCTGTTATACTAGATTTTTCTTGTTATTGCTTGAGTTTTTAGCCTACCTATAAGGGATTGAAACCGCTAATTACAGCCAGGCCAGGGCAAGGATACACCGCGTTTTTAGCCTACCTATAAGGGATTGAAACTGATTTTCTTCGGAAGGTTTGGTCGCTAAAGAGAAAGTTTTTAGCCTACCTATAAGGGATTGAAACGCGTTTGGCGTGCGTCGGGGCGGGGTACCCGGACCAGTTTTTAGCCTACCTATAAGGGATTGAAACGCATGTGTTTTTGGTGTTTTTGCGAAAGCATGAAAAAGTTTTTAGCCTACCTATAAGGGATTGAAACCCTGGTGCTTACAACAGCGCCGGATTCGTCTTTATATTCGGTTTTTAGCCTACCTATAAGGGATTGAAACATATCACACATACGGCCGAAACCCTCGGCCCAGTAAGTTTTTAGCCTACCTATAAGGGATTGAAACTATCAACACCAGATAAAAATCTATAATCTTGGCCTCAGTTTTTAGCCTACCTATAAGGGATTGAAACATACGGATGCAGGTATCCAGCAGCATGTCTCAAACGGTTTTTAGCCTACCTATAAGGGATTGAAACCATTTTGCGTGACGGATACACAATAAGCGCTTTTTGCGTTTTTAGCCTACCTATAAGGGATTGAAACGAAGAAGGCGAAAACGCAACAGCTTGGAGTCCACATCGTTTTTAGCCTACCTATAAGGGATTGAAACAAGCCCAAATATGCTCTACTTGACTAACAACGAAACGTTTTTAGCCTACCTATAAGGGATTGAAACATTGGTCCTTTCAGTAAAGCATCTAACAAGGCATTTTGTTTTTAGCCTACCTATAAGGGATTGAAACGTTGCACTGGCGAAGGATTTTTGACATAGCCTAAACGTTTTTAGCCTACCTATAAGGGATTGAAACTAAATAATTTCATAATCATAACCATCCGTATATACCGCGTTTTTAGCCTACCTATAAGGGATTGAAACACGGTATTGACCACCTCCTTTTTCTGCACTCTCCCAGGTTTTTAGCCTACCTATAAGGGATTGAAACCCCGGCCAGCGTTTGGCGTGCGCCTGGGCGGGGTACCGTTTTTAGCCTACCTATAAGGGATTGAAACGGCACTCGTTTGCTGTACTGCAGCTTGAGCATGGTACGTTTTTAGCCTACCTATAAGGGATTGAAACTTTATCTTCGCTCATGCTTCCACCTCCATCGGGTGGGGTTTTTAGCCTACCTATAAGGGATTGAAACTCCAAACCCCTCCTTTGGAGTGTTACGTCTATTTCAGTTTTTAGCCTACCTATAAGGGATTGAAACACAAATGAAAGAAGTAACATTACTCTTGGCGAACTGGTTTTTAGCCTACCTATAAGGGATTGAAACACAAAATTTAACGTAGGCATAGACAATATGATTATTGTTTTTAGCCTACCTATAAGGGATTGAAACGGCAGCTCAGATAATGGGGGTTACACCACAATTCTTAAGTTTTTAGCCTACCTATAAGGGATTGAAACCTTTCTCCTTCGACCAATACAATGTATCCCTGCTCCCGTTTTTAGCCTACCTATAAGGGATTGAAACTAGCGTTGGCGAGTGCTTATAACTGCGCCAGATTCATCTGTTTTTAGCCTACCTATAAGGGATTGAAACATCATCATCTGTGCCAGTTCTGCCTCTGTTGTTTCGAGCGTTTTTAGCCTACCTATAAGGGATTGAAACGAGATAAAAGAAAAGAAAAACAAATCACTCAAAAATCTGTTTTTAGCCTACCTATAAGGGATTGAAACTGGCCGCAGCGCAGGAGATAGACCCAAAGAAGATAGGTTTTTAGCCTACCTATAAGGGATTGAAACTAATCTTTTCCCTGCTTAACTGAGACTTGCTTTGATGTTTTTAGCCTACCTATAAGGGATTGAAACCACATGCAAGGCTTTGGGATTTTGCATTCTTCCTCGCAGTTTTTAGCCTACCTATAAGGGATTGAAACCGAATTGTGCCTCCTTGCAATACTAATGAATTTTGTGTGTTTTTAGCCTACCTATAAGGGATTGAAACTGAAAAGAATGGAGCGTGAGCAGAAATGAACATAATGTTTTTAGCCTACCTATAAGGGATTGAAACACTGTTTGAGCGTCTTTCTGCGTTCCTGCATTGAACCGTTTTTAGCCTACCTATAAGGGATTGAAACACTAGCCGCTTAATGAAGCGTGGGCCTGCATGGCCAGTTTTTAGCCTACCTATAAGGGATTGAAACTCGTTTTTCTTGCGATCCAGGGCCTTCGGCGGTTCCCCTTCGTTTTTAGCCTACCTATAAGGGATTGAAACATGTGTGGTTTTAGTGGCATAGGTTCAATCGGCTCAACGTTTTTAGCCTACCTATAAGGGATTGAAACTATGTGCCTGCCGTGTGGTAAGCATCAATCCATTTTCGGTTTTTAGCCTACCTATAAGGGATTGAAACCAGTAAATACAAAGCAATGCAATCGGAGGAGGCAGCAGTTTTTAGCCTACCTATAAGGGATTGAAACCTGCGAAGCGAAACGCTTACCGCTCGACTTTGTAACCGTTTTTAGCCTACCTATAAGGGATTGAAACAAATACTACGTTTGAGAGCATCAAAAATGTTACGTCGTTTTTAGCCTACCTATAAGGGATTGAAACCCCTCTGTTGCTGTAATATAGCCGTCTCTCGTCCAAGGTTTTTAGCCTACCTATAAGGGATTGAAACACGCCCCGCAGGCTTGCATCACAAAACCGGCAGAATAGTTTTTAGCCTACCTATAAGGGATTGAAACCAGCTGCAACATTCGCAGCTGTGGTCGTAGCAATAGGTTTTTAGCCTACCTATAAGGGATTGAAACTGTAGCTGCAAGCGATGAGGAAAAACACAAAATCAAGTTTTTAGCCTACCTATAAGGGATTGAAACCAAGATAGAGAAGCCGCCCCTCGGCAGCCTCCGAGAGTTTTTAGCCTACCTATAAGGGATTGAAACAGACGGTAAGGACATATTCCTTACCGTCTTTTAGTAAGTTTTTAGCCTACCTATAAGGGATTGAAACCTTCTTTATGGTTGTTAGGCCCTTCTTCCTGCGCTTGAGTTTTTAGCCTACCTATAAGGGATTGAAACCTTGGAACAATGCGATTGCCCTGGCGCAGTAGCAGAGGTTTTTAGCCTACCTATAAGGGATTGAAACACTGCTGCAAACGTATCTTCAATAGACAAGCCTGCCTTGTTTTTAGCCTACCTATAAGGGATTGAAACATTTCTTCCCTCCGGCTTCTTCAGTAAGGTAAAAATAGTTTTTAGCCTACCTATAAGGGATTGAAACTAAGGAGCCTCCAACGAAAAGTCCGTAAGATATGCTTTGTTTTTAGCCTACCTATAAGGGATTGAAACGAATATAACTTGCATTTTCTTAATAATCTCTTTATCAGGTTTTTAGCCTACCTATAAGGGATTGAAACTGCTATCTGGAACATTTTTTTAAGTCTTTTTACATTGTGTTTTTAGCCTACCTATAAGGGATTGAAACATTTTACTGCACTGTTTTCGGCAGGGACTTGTTCGCAGTTTTTAGCCTACCTATAAGGGATTGAAACACACTGTATACACAGCAAATAACACACTTTGTGCATATGCGTTTTTAGCCTACCTATAAGGGATTGAAACTAGTTTAAGTCCGTTTGATAGTGTTTTACTTCTTGGTGTTTTTAGCCTACCTATAAGGGATTGAAACCCATTTTCAATACGCTGCTTAATAATATGACGTTTGTTTTTAGCCTACCTATAAGGGATTGAAACCCCTCTTTAATATCGATATTTTTAACGGATATCTTCGTTTTTAGCCTACCTATAAGGGATTGAAACAGGTAGTAAAACACATAATAGTGATTGGCAATATCTAGTTTTTAGCCTACCTATAAGGGATTGAAACAAAGGGATAATAAGAACTGCTGATGTGGTTCATCATAGTTTTTAGCCTACCTATAAGGGATTGAAACTTGAAATGGAAAAACCCAAAGGAAACGAATTTATTAGTTTTTAGCCTACCTATAAGGGATTGAAACTCGGCTTTGCCTTTCGCCCCATCGCTAACACCTCTCGTTTTTAGCCTACCTATAAGGGATTGAAACATACTCATATCGCTTGTGATAAAGCGTTTTCTCGCCAGTTTTTAGCCTACCTATAAGGGATTGAAACTGGATCTGATGGGCTTATCCCCCACAGCCGACACGCTTGTTTTTAGCCTACCTATAAGGGATTGAAACTTTTCAATCAACCACTTAATTGTAGTATCCGAAAACGTTTTTAGCCTACCTATAAGGGATTGAAACAGTTGTGGTCATGGAAATGTTCAATGTAAAAGTTGAGTTTTTAGCCTACCTATAAGGGATTGAAACAAGTCTTTACTCTTTTTAGGTGTCTCCACGAAATCGCAGTTTTTAGCCTACCTATAAGGGATTGAAACATAGAACATTCGCCATGCGTTGGGTCGAACCAAGCGGTTTTTAGCCTACCTATAAGGGATTGAAACATAAGAAAGGAAACAGATAACTCTGAATTATCCCTAGTTTTTAGCCTACCTATAAGGGATTGAAACATCCTTCGCTAAACCGCCCCGCCCCGGGGCATAAACGTTTTTAGCCTACCTATAAGGGATTGAAACATCGATGACTTTATTGAAGATAAACGACCATACAAGTTTTTAGCCTACCTATAAGGGATTGAAACAAAAAGAGTGCTAGAGATAGCACTCTTAAAATTAAACGTTTTTAGCCTACCTATAAGGGATTGAAACTGCAGCAAACAATAGGTATAAGAAAAAATAATAATAAGTTTTTAGCCTACCTATAAGGGATTGAAACATGGGGAAATCGCACTGCAATGTGATATGAGAGACGGTTTTTAGCCTACCTATAAGGGATTGAAACACACCCCCGTCGTTGGTATGGTGAGGGTTTCGGCCGGTTTTTAGCCTACCTATAAGGGATTGAAACTTGCATCAGACAAAGGCACCGTTCTGGCTTCTCCCGAGTTTTTAGCCTACCTATAAGGGATTGAAACGACTCTTGCCTGTCCCCATTTCCATTAAGAATGCGAGTTTTTAGCCTACCTATAAGGGATTGAAACCCCCTTGCTGGCCCTCTTTTAGGTGTTAAGTTGACATAGTTTTTAGCCTACCTATAAGGGATTGAAACGTTCGTTTATAGTTCGATTGCGGCTTGCAATAATTTCGTTTTTAGCCTACCTATAAGGGATTGAAACTTTTATCGTAGAAGAGGCTTAAGAGGATTTGGTTTAGGTTTTTAGCCTACCTATAAGGGATTGAAACATATACTTCTTTGCTCCTGGTCTATATAAAGCGTTGGCGTTTTTAGCCTACCTATAAGGGATTGAAACCAGGATTTTACTAATGCTGGAAACTTACGATAAACTGTTTTTAGCCTACCTATAAGGGATTGAAACCATTTAGCGCTGACTGAGGCGCATAAACGAAATCGGTTTTTAGCCTACCTATAAGGGATTGAAACCCGTTATAACAAGTTCTCGCCTCATTCGGAAATAAGGTTTTTAGCCTACCTATAAGGGATTGAAACTACTCTTGAACGAGCAGGCGGTGTTGTAGTTTTCGAGTTTTTAGCCTACCTATAAGGGATTGAAACTTTGATATGGCAATAGCGGGGAAGGTGGGAGCTGTAGTTTTTAGCCTACCTATAAGGGATTGAAACTCCAAAAAATCCTCTGGCTTGGCCTGTTTTGGTTTCCGGTTTTTAGCCTACCTATAAGGGATTGAAACCAGCTGCGAATGTTGCAGCTGCGGCAGGACTGTGCTGGGTTTTTAGCCTACCTATAAGGGATTGAAACTCCTGACTGGCAATATCAGATGCTGCTCCGTTTCATCATGTTTTTAGCCTACCTATAAGGGATTGAAACGGTACACCAGCAACAAACTCTTCCCAAGTTAGCCTTGTTTTTAGCCTACCTATAAGGGATTGAAACCTTACTGCCCTCCATCGATTTGGGCTTTCCGTGGCCCGTTTTTAGCCTACCTATAAGGGATTGAAACTATGCTTCATCCCCGTTTTTTTGAGAAAATCATTAAAGTTTTTAGCCTACCTTATAAGGGATTGAAACATGGGTTTGTCATGCATTGTAGGTCTGGCTGGGATTAGTTTTTAGCCTACCTATAAGGGATTGAAACCTCTCAAGATCTGTTTCGTTTTTTCTTTCTGCATTAGTTTTTAGCCTACCTATAAGGGATTGAAACTACAGAAGATGCTATTGTTTTTATACCATTCCAGACAGTTTTTAGCCTACCTATAAGGGATTGAAACTCATCCTTCAAAGACCAATCAGGATTATTTTCCCAGTTTTTAGCCTACCTATAAGGGATTGAAACATATACCAGATGCTAATCCATTAGTGCTAAATGCGTGTTTTTAGCCTACCTATAAGGGATTGAAACTGGATTTTTACTGCGATTTTCTTTGGGTCTATTTCCTGTTTTTAGCCTACCTATAAGGGATTGAAACTGTCCTTCTTCTATCTGCTCGCCTTTACCTCGTCCATAGTTTTTAGCCTACCTATAAGGGATTGAAACAAAATGGTAATTTTGCAAATGGAACTGCGAATTGGAGTTTTTAGCCTACCTATAAGGGATTGAAACTAGAACAACCACAGGATTTCATGATATTGCTAGATTGTTTTTAGCCTACCTATAAGGGATTGAAACATGGGTGTTGTCGGTTGAGTCGAATTTTGTTTGGTATAGTTTTTAGCCTACCTATAAGGGATTGAAACTCTGCAACCGCTGTAGCATCATACTGAAATGCAAAGTTTTTAGCCTACCTATAAGGGATTGAAACGCAGATATAGGCGGGAAACTCACCGTAGGGTTAACCTGTTTTTAGCCTACCTATAAGGGATTGAAACTAGGATTCTCAAGATGCTAGCAGATGGTGAGTTTGAGGTTTTTAGCCTACCTATAAGGGATTGAAACTGAGAGTAGCCCTGAGGTAGTGCCGTCTGAACATCAGTTTTTAGCCTACCTATAAGGGATTGAAACTACGGGCAATCCATGGTTTCCTTCTTCTGCCGGGCAGTTTTTAGCCTACCTATAAGGGATTGAAACCTTTTATTCATACTACGATTAGGGAGGTGAAACACAGTTTTTAGCCTACCTATAAGGAATTGAAACTACTCCTCGGGGGAGAACGTCCCCTCGAGGATGATATGTTTTTAGCCTACCTGTAAGGGATTGAAACTAGCGTTCTTTTCTCGCCTCTTCCGCCATGGACTCTACGTTTTTAGCCTACCTATAAGGGATTGAAACGCCGTAACCGTGCCAAGGTTGGCGGATATGGCGGAGTTTTTAGCCTACCTATAAGGGATTGAAACCGGAATGGACATAACCGGTCGACAAAAGATAAAATTGCGTTTTTAGCCTACCTATAAGGGATTGAAACGCGCAAGTGAACATGGTTCTATAACGCTTTATTCGCAAGTTTTTAGCCTACCTATAAGGGATTGAAGCCAAAAATTGGAAACAAATAGGTAATACCTATAAATGAGCAAATTTGCTAGAAATATTTACCATTACAAGAAGCTAGTATACCCTTATGCAATCTTTAGTAATTGGAAAATCTGATCTAAGGGGGTTCCCGCCTGAGCTTGCTTATAAATCCAGGCTATTTGGTTTTGTTTAATCTCCTTGCGAGAGAGCTTAAGTCGCTTAGAAAAATTGAGTACATCACTGCTTACTTCAAGTTCACAATAAACATAGGTAAGCATGAGTAGTACAAAATATCTCCTTATGCTTCTCTCGCTTCTTACCTGGTAATCATCAAACCCCAGGTACCTCTTGCTTTCTCTAAAAAATGTCTCTATTGGCCACCTGTGAACGTAATGATTTAGCAAGCTTTGGGCATCTATATTAGGATCAAGACTTATAAATGCTTTCAATGCTTTCTCATTGAA
Source organism: Caldicoprobacter algeriensis (assembly GCF_023838525.1). GTDB lineage: Bacteria > Bacillota > Clostridia > Caldicoprobacterales > Caldicoprobacteraceae > Caldicoprobacter > Caldicoprobacter algeriensis. Next base: position 25,878 of record NZ_JAHUQD010000013.1, on the reverse strand, counting down.
AAGGGCATTCTTAGGCCAGCTGAGAACTATGGTTGCCATCTTAACATCATTGAGCTTGCCTTGGTATGTGTAAATATAATATTCATGACCACCAGCTTTGACTAGGCTGACATCTTTTGCTGTAAGTGTCTTAGCAAAAGCATGAACTTTAATTCCAAGGCTTCCATGACCTTTTGGATATATAACCCTATTAGTCCTTAAAGCTCCTATATAGGTATATCCTCGTTCCCTAGAGGCATCAAAAAGTTTTTTACAACTGTACCAGCTATCACACAGGACAAAGCCTTTAGAAACAGGGCGTGGTAAGGTATAAATAATTTCTTCGGCTATTTTGATTTTACTCATTCTAGCCTTATCATATATAACTATTGCATATGGTAAAACTACGGTGCCACACCTTAGCATTACCGTAACTAGCTGATGCCCGTAAACGGTCTTGTTTTCAAGGTGAGATTTATGAAACCCACACTTCTCTGTTGGTTGCTTTGCCTTTGACGAGGGCACAGTCTTTTCACAGATAGTGTCGTCAATAATTACATAAATCGGCTCACCTGTGGCTTCGGATAGTTTCCATATGCGATCGATAACATGTTCCTTTAGGGATTTTAAAACCAACTCCTCTTCCCACGGGCTATTGCTTAGGAATTTCCCTATGCAGGTCCGATGCCTGTGAAAAGCAAGCTCTGATACATCAGAAACCTTGCCATTATAGCCTTTTAGCATCATGGCACATATGAAAGCTATAACATGTTTAATCTGAGGAGTGGTAATTTATTCCTGTGATTTTGCTCATTCATAGTATTAAAAATTAAAATGAATATGTTGCCCAAAAGGAAAAACTCATACGACAAGTTGCGGACTTAAGTCTGCAAATTTTCATAGTACATTATGCCAAAAAGGGGAGAGGCTCGTGATGATACGGTTAAAAAGATTTTTCACAATCATGGTCTGTATTGTCATGCTGTCATTTTTAAGTAGTTGCTTTGGTGCGCCGTTGGTTGAAGAAAAGGGTGGAATAAAACCTCCTGAAGAAGAAAAGGTGGAAGAAGCTCAGAAAGAACTTAGCAATATCAATTTGCAAGAATTGTCTCCCATTAAAGAGGAAGTACACCAACTTCATCTTATAATGAATAACCTCACTGGTTGGGGACAGCTTGGAAAGTATAAAGATAAAAGCGGGTCAGGGTGGGAAACTGTCGCTTCTTATTTGGCAGGTGAAAATAGCATTGTTGATCGCGTTTATGATATTATAGCTAAAATTGATTCCGAGACTTTAAAACAAGACCTAGAAGCGTTTGCATTGGCTTTTGAAAAGGCATACGAGAAAAAGGACATTGACCTATTGCTGCTGGCACATCGTATTGTTCACGACCTTGATTATTGGGTTTTCAACTATAAAACAGTAAGCGGTGGTTCAAGGAATTACTGGGGGGTTACTGTCACCCTCGAAGGGGACAAGGCTTCTGCTAAAGAAGTTTTAAATTTAAAATAATTTTGGGCAAACGAGAAGGATTTTATCGTTTGATGTAGAAATATATTATCAAAAATGTAAAATATGGTATTTTGCATGTCTTAAGGTGGATGATGTTTTGTGAGCACACAAGAAAATGTTGTTTTAATTTCTTTAATCGGAAAGGGGAAAATTGAAGAGAACGGTTATAGGAAAGCGGGTTACTATTTTAAAGAAACCGATGAGGTTGTACATACATCTTTTTTTGGTGCAGCACTATATAAAGTATTAAAAAAGCTTGGTTATAAGATAAATCAATGGTTGATCTTTGGTACGAGACACTCTAACTGGTCTGAGCTTATAAGCGCTTTAGAAATGAATGGTGAAAATGCTGGAGAAGCAGATAGTTTAATTGAATGGTATTTAAAGGTGTACGAAGAAGAACAAAAAGGAATTTCAGATGATATTTTGTATAGATGGGAGGCCTTGCTTTCCAATAAAATTCCAGGGGTAAGGCTTTTAACGGTTGACCCTCTTGACTATGAGATATACATAAATACTTTATTAAAAGAATTTACAGATGAAAGATGCAGGGTCGTTCTTGATATTACCCATGCTTACAGGCATATGCCGGTCATAATAGCCTTTTCGATGATGGTGCTAAAGTATGTAAAAAACATTTCTGGTGTAACCGTATATTATGGAGCATTGGATATGGGAAAGTTTGTGGACGATATACCAGCTGATTCAGTGCCTGTGCTCAAAATCGATTTAATAGCAGAATTGGTTTCGATGGCAGAGAGTCTGGCCACTTTTAACAATTCAGGGTATTTTGTGGACCTGTTAAGCCTTTTAGGTATAGAAGGTACCGAAAGAACCTATTTCTGGCTTGAAATGAATAGGCAGCCGCGTAGCCAGCTTGTACAGATAACAAAGGAATTACAAAGCCTTTCTGGAGGAAATGACTATAAGGCCTCAATTGCGGGTTATTTAAATAAACAATTAAAGCCTTTGTTGAGTCCCACATTGGATGGAAGAATGGTGGAAAGAGCTAAACTCTTCTTCAGTAAAAAACAATATTTAAAGGCGATTATATTGCTATATGAAGGTATTATAATCGGTATAGGCAGAAAATACGGCTTTGGCGATTATTTACATTATGACGCGCGAGAGGGTATCAGAAAGTTTATTAAAGATAACGACTATTCTCTATTTACCGATACTCAAAAGGAAATTTATTACAAGCTGGAATACACTCGAAATGCTGCTGTACACGGTTCCCAGGCTAGAGGCACTCAAGACACCGTAGAACAACTTAATACTTTTGAGCAGCTCTTTAAAGAAGCACTTAAACTGTATGAAGACATAATCAGTGGATAAAAGAATAGTATAATCAACGACCAAAGCAATTCGATAATATAACGAGGGGGCAAGTTATGCTTAAGTTTGTTTCTCTTTTGGGTACAAACGCATATTGGCCCTGCAATTACGTATTGGACAATGAAAAAGTTGAGAATTGCTGTTATATTCAAGAAGCCCTTATTAGATTGTTGACCAATAAGGGATTGAGATTCGACTCGGTATTGATTTTTACAACCGAAGCAGCTTATAAAAAGAATTGGATCAATAATGAGTATAGCAGTAAAAATAACGAACAAAGGTCTGGCCTTGAAAAAGCGCTAAAAGAAATTTTCCAGCATGACCCACAGTGTGTTAAGAATATATTCATTCCTTGTGGCAATAGTGAAAAAGAATTGTGGCAACTGTTTGATATATTTATGGCCAACATTGAAGATGGGGATGAAATAGTACTAGACATTACCCATTCATTCCGCTTTTTGCCCATGTTAACCTTTATCGTTCTGTGTTTTGCCAGGATTATCAAAAAATGCGAAATAAAAGGCGTATACTACGGTGCATTTGATGTGCTGGGAGGATTAGAAAAAGTAAAAGATGTGCCCGTATCTGAACGCAATGCTCCCGTATTTGATCTAACCCCGTTTGTGGTTTTATTTGACTGGGTAATAGGCGTTGAACGCTATCTTAAGACGGGTGATGCATCAATCATCAATCAGTTAACCGGTGAAGAGAGCAGCAAGCTCTCAAAACGCATAAGGGAGGATATCTCACAAAGCGAATTGCCTGTGGATGCTGCTACTCTGTTTAGAGAACCTCGACTGTTGCGAAGATTGTCGGATGCAATGATGCAGTTTAGCAGTGCAGTTTTTGCTTGCAGGGGCCAGGATTTATCAATAAAAGCTTTGGAGCTAAAGAGAGCTATAAATGAGGTTGTGGAAACTAAAGCTTATGAGCATATAAAACCACTGGCACAAATAATGGACCTGCTCAAAAATCGTTTTGACAGATTCGGACAGGATGAGCATGTAAATATGCTAGAAGCTGTGAGATGGTGCCTTGAAAACAATATGTACCAGCAGGGGCTTACCATATTAGAAGAGGGGCTCATAAGCTTTGCTTGTGATACATACGGATTGGACAAAAAGGATAAGGAGATAAGGGAAGAGATAAATAGATATGCTCACAAAATACATAATAATACGGATGTCAATCTCGTTAAGAGTTTGTTTATTGAAAAGGATTTTAATGCTACCAAGGAGTTTTACGAACTGCTGTATGATGTGTGTTATATCCGCAACGATATAAACCATGCCGGTTGGACCAAGCATCCTGTTAAGTCTTCAACATTCAAAGAGAAGCTAGAAGAATTCTTAACGAAAGCCGAAAAACTCATATATTCCAGCGTGTCCGAAAAGCAAATGCTATTGGTATTCTCTCATGACCTAACGGAGTCTCAAAAGCTTCAGGCAAGAGAGAAATTGGGGATAACTCAATTCATTCCATTAAGTCCTGTACTCCTTGAGAAATGGAGCAATATTCCACCTGACCTTGATAAACTTGATGATTACTTAGCAGATATTCTGAATTGGATCGACGATAATGCCCGGGGAGGCGATTATGTCTTGGTTCAAGGTGATTATGGTGCTACCATGATGGTGGTATCACACTGCATAAAACGCAATTTAAAGCCGGTATATGCCACCACCCATAGGGTGGTGAAGGAGGAAAAACGGGGGGACAAGGTGGTGAGCCAAAGAGAATTTGAGCATGTAGATTTCAGGGAGTACAGGTTATTTTAATCAAAAAATCAAATAACAAGGAGAGGTAGTGCCAATGTCTGAAGGTTTGATGAATATTTTGAGCCCCAAACCTATCTCTTTTTCGGAATTTAAAAAATTGAAGGAAGAACTCAAAGGCAATATAAAGGGTGCGGGTAATGGCATTAGGACTTTGCTGGAAGTTTACTGGGATATTCCTTATTATTTTACCGATGGTCAAGACAGGAAATGCTGGCCGTCTGTCAGGGATGCAGCTCACCTTTATGTGTTGCTCAATTACCTGTTGTATGGTAAGCCTGGCATGCCTTTTGATACCGCAAAGTTTTACAGGCAATTTTTTGAAGGCGGGCATGACAAGGTAAAGGAGTTTATAGCCGACATTGTTGCACAAAAGCCAGCGAAACTTGAAAGTGACGTACCAGTGGACCTGGTATTAGGATCGATTTACAAAATAAAGAAGTATTTTTTAGAAAATAACCGGATAAAGGATATTCGCGGTGCCAGCACCATAATCAAGTATATGAACGAAGAATTGACAAGGGAGTTTTTATCCCAACGTTATATAGAGGAATGCGCCTTATATTGCGGTGGTGGCAACGTTTTGATGCTTTTACCCGGAGGACAAGGCAGTGAGGCATGTAGGCAGCTTGAGGAATGCTTTGCTAAGGTTTCTTTAACCGCAAAGGTTGCGTTTGAGTTTATACCCTGTACTATCAATGAACTTTTTAATAATTACAGTCAAAAGATGAGGACCTTGCATGAACGCATGGAGGAAAGGAAGAAAACCAAGGTATATCTCATCAATCCTGACAGCGATTTGAAAGAAATCGTTATAGATGGTAAGAAAATAGATTTTACTCATGTTGAGCGCACAAATTCTCTGGGTGAAGTGTGCGGACTTTGTAATGTAAGGGATGCCAAGTACATTGTTGTAACGCCGGAAGGCAGGATGCCGGCTTGTCCCTCGTGCATGAGAAAGAATATGGTTGGCAAAGACAAAGCTATATTTTATGAAGAATATCAAAGAGTTATTGGTTGTTCACCTAAATGGGATGTAGCCAGCATATCTGACTTGAAGGATAGTCATGGCCATGTAGCTGTGATTTATGCTGATGGCAACAACATGGGCAATGTGGTGATGAACATAAGTAATCCCCTTCAAAATATGTATTTTAGCCGAAAGGTGGATTATACCACCAAACGATGTGTATATAGCGCTATACGCAAAGTAATGGGGGATAATACAAGGTTTGAAGCAATTGCTTTGGGCGGCGATGACGTGTTTATCATCGTACCAGGCAATGTCAGCCTAGAAGTTACCAGCGAGATAATAAAAGGATTTGATCAAAGTTTTAACTATGAGGTTACCATGTCAGCAGGGATTTGCATAGCCAAACACAATACACCATTACAAAGTATGTTTCAGGTGGCCCAAGCCAAGTTAAAGAGTGCCAAGGCTTTGGCCAGGGAATCTATGTCAAAATATGGAACGGTGGATGTAGAGGTAATAGAGAGCAATATAAGCGTAGACCTATCAAAGTCGAGATGGGCGCTGTTTCCCGCTGACAGTTTAAAGTTAGCCAAGTTTATAGAGGTAATTAAGCGCATGAAGAGTACTGAAGGAATAAATCGTTCGCAGCTTTATAAACTCCGGTATGCGGCCAGAGAGCTAAAGCCTTACGAATTCCAGCTTTTTTATGCATATCAGATGGCCAGGCTGTCACAGGATTATAACAAGTTTATAGCAGAGATTTTCGGCATAGACCCCAGGCGGTTCAGCGGCCTTATTGAAAACCCAAATGCCAATAAAGGCAAATCATTTGTGTCACCCTGGGAAGACATAGTAATGCTTTGGGATTGCGTTGGAGGGGGTGAAGGCAGTGTTTCTTAAAAAATACAACGTAAGTATAGAGGTTAAAACGCCCTTTAATATAGCATCAGGTGAGGCTGATGGCTATATACACAAAAGGACAGTACGGCTTAAGGGGGAACCTTACATTCCCGGTAGTACCATAAAAGGCAAAGTACGTAGCAATTTTTACAAATTAACTTTGGCCAACCATATCGATGGCATGTGTGACTGCCCGGTGTGCAATATATTTGGTGGGCAGGGATACAAGCCCTCTCGTATTTATGTTGATGATTTCGTGCTGAATGATACGGCGAAGGATGAAGGCCAATGCCGGGAAAAGAAGGCCCCAGTTTTTATAAAGGTAGGTAATGCCATTGATAGATATAAAAAAACTGCCAAACATGAAGCGCTGTTTATTACAGAAATGGTAAAGCCTGCTGTTTTTACTGGCACTATAACGGTATACTTTGATGAGGATACTTTGAGGTACAAACAAGACTTAGAACTGGCTATAAAAATGATAGACAGCGTAGGCAATGGTAGAAGCAGGGGCTACGGCAGGGTTAAGGTTTATCTGGAGGAGGTGACTTGATGAAAGTTAGGATAAATTTTATCTCACCTTTTGTAGTGGGTGGCATAAAACTGGTATCAAATTACATTGAAAGCATAGATTACATACCCGGAAATGTAATAAGGGCAGCCCTTGCTAGATACATACTCAACAATTGCTATTACTATGACCCTGATGAAGTGGTCACGGTAGACGGTGTACAGAAGAAAAACTGGGTGTACTTTAAAGACAAACCTCGGTGCAGCGATTGTAAGTTGAAAACCCTTTGCCAAAAGCTGGGCGACATAAAAATTTCATTTTTCTATCCTAAAGACACAAGAGTCATTCCATCTACTTTGATGATGTGCAAGGCAAATCCACAACACGGTTTTGTGGACAGGCTTATAGAGCAGCCTAAATGCCCCAAATGTGAAGGGGGTAGAGGCAGAGTAGAATTCGTGTCGGGGTTGTTTAAAGATGGTAAAAAATACAACGTGGTCAAAAGCTTTGTTACCAGAACGGCTATAAACAGGTATACCGGCACTGCAAAGGATGGTTCACTTTATTCGCTGCTAGCTGTTTCAGCCACTTTGCAAGACCAAAACACGGGATATGAGGAGAACGTCTTTGAAGGTCAAATTTTAGGATTGATGCCGCAGGAGTTGAGTATCATAGATGAACTGAGGATTGGGAAATACACATCAGTAGGCTTGGGCAGATGCAATGTTACGGTGATAGGTGAAAAAGTGAATACCCCTGATGTAAGTAAGGTTATCCAGTCATTAAGGGAATTTGATGCCCAGTATAAAAGAAACAACGGTATAAATGATGACGGCTGCAGATATTTTGCTATCAAATTTATATCGGATGTTAAATTGGATTTTGGTTTTGCCGATGTAAATGAATATATGTCTACCGACCAATACAAAGCGGTGTGGTTAAAAGCCCTTGGCATCAATTTGGATGTACAAGTAGAAAAAGTGTATGCAGAAGTCTTTAACTTCAGAGGGTATGATACGTCAAAAGTAGGAGAGGACAAGCGTGAACAGCCAGTTCACATGGTTGAGAAGGGTAGCGTGATAGTTTTTAAGACACATCTTGCATTTGATAAGGTTATCGACTATTTCGACTCTCTAGAGGGATTTGGACAAGATACCAATGACGGATTTGGGAAGTTTGACTACCACTTTGGAGGTGTATGTTAAATGACCGAGATGTTATTGAGTTTTGTAGAGGAGTTGGGGAAAAATACGAGTTTCTGGCAAAAGAATAGCGAAATAGGTAGTAATAATATAAGAAAGTTGGCCACTATGGCTGCTAATGCCAGCTGTTACAAGGAGTTTAAGCTGTTTATGGAATACAAAAAAGGCAAGGGCAATGGCTGGGAGAAACCTTTTTCCAATAATAAAGCGCTTGCGGATGTGGTAACGGAATATATGGATAAAATATATGAAAAATGCAATAAGGATGACAAGGAGGCTTTGAAAGAAATCAGCAGATTTTTCGGCTATCTATATTGGAAGCTGAGAGCACTGAAAAGATGAAGGGGGATGAGGCTTGTGACGCTTCTTGATAGGTTTTATAATAAATACATCATAAAAGGTACTTTGCTGGCTGAGACGCCTATACATATAGGTGCCAGTGGTGAGAGTTTTGATCCGGTGCAGGTAGATAACTCGATCATAAGGGACAGCAATGGCAAACCCTATATCCCTGGTAGTTCCCTGAAAGGTGTGCTGAGGAGTTGCCTTGAAACGCTACTATCAAGTGGAATAGATGAAAGGTTTAACGCTTGCCTGATAGTCAATGACCCATGCCTAGGCAAGAAAGAGCAGCTTGATGAGATAAAGAATATACAAGAGTCGGTTAAAGCCAAACAGGATGCTGATCGCATAATTGCAGAAGAGATATACAAGCGGCTGTGTACTGTGTGCAAGATTTTTGGTAATCCCTACTTTGCTTCCAAGCTTACGGTGAACGATTGCCTGCTTAAAGGAGATGCCCACCTTAGCATACGAGATGGCGTGGGGATAGACAGGGACACGGGAACAGCTGCTGATAAGAAGAAATATGACTTTGAGCAGGTGGATGCTGGAGCTCGGTTTGAGTTTTACATGGCAGTGGACAATTTGGAGCCAGAATATGAGGATATTTTAAAGCTTATATTAAATGTGCTGGAGAGCGGACAGTTAAGGGTGGGAGGTAAAACCTCTGTAGGTTTGGGTCGCGTGAGGCTAATCGAAACCAGGGTATACAAAATAGAACAGCACAACCTCAAAAGCTATCTCATGCAAGGCTTGAAAGAAGAAATGAGGTGGCAGTATGTTTAGAAATTTATACAATGAAGCTATAATATCATTTGAGCTAAAAACTGTAAGCCCGCTGTTTATCAGGTCAGGACGCGAGGACCAGCTTGATCCTACAGCAGCCGATAATACATTTATTACCATGTATAGGAATGGAAAGCTGGTGCCGGTCATGCCGGGTTCGTCTCTGAAAGGGGTTTTCAGAAGCTGCGCTGAACAACTGTTGCCAGGCAGCTGTGATATATTTAGAGCTCCCTGTGCTCAAAGAATCAGGCAAGAAGAACGCAGCGCAAGTCAACGACAGCAAGGAGCAGAGTTCTCTATAGGGAAGGAACGATATAAACTCAGCTGCCCAGCATGTAAACTGTTTGGCTCAACTGTCTTGAAAAGCCGCATATATTTTGACGATGCTTACCCCGTGGGGGATTACCGGATAGGCTCTCGTGCATCGGTGGCAATAGACCGCATAACGGGGGCAGCAAGAGGAGGGGCACTCTACGAATTTGAATATGTAGAGGATGCTGTATTTAAATGCAGCATATCCCTTAAAAATTTCTTCAGATGGCATATCAAGCTGCTGTTTGAAATATTCGACAGAATTGACCAGGGGTTGGTGGTTTTTGGCGGACTTACTTCCAAAGGATTTGGACGGATGAAGGTTCAGAATTTGGACATGATGGTGCGGTACTATGGCAAGGCTATTGAGGCAAAAGATTATCTCGATAAGGGGTTTTATAAAGAAAAGCGGATAGAAGGCCGCGAAACGGTATTGGCTTTGCTTAAAGATGTGTCCATTAATGACCATAACGTATTACAAGGATGTGATCTTGAATATGATAAAATCTTATGATTTTGTACCTTTTTTGAAGTGTAAAGTTTACCATGAAAGCGGTAATCTAGAGGGGCGCATTCCCATTAAAGTGAAAGTTTTGACGCCTATCCATATATTTTCAGGCCATTTCAGGGTGCAGGATAATGGAAAAATCTACAGGGAGTTTATAAAAATAAACGGTAGACCTGTTATCCCGGGTACAAGCTTTAAGGGATGTGTCAGAGCCATCGCAGAGAGCTTATCTTACAGCTGTTTGCAAAACTCTTCGCGGGATGGAAGGATGCCTGAAAATAAGTGGCATGGGGGGCAACAAAAGTGTATAATATGTGACATGTTTGGGAGTATGGGTAATAAGAGTAAGGTGCAGTTCAATGACCTTATGGCTGTGAACTACAAAACCGAGGTGAGGGGTATACCCAGGAGTTTTCGGCCTCACCCGGAGAGTAATTATTATATGGAGAATGGCAAGTATAAGGGATATAAGTTTTACAAACATGGAATAAATGGAATTCAACCATCGGGCCCCATCTTGTGTGAGTTTGTAAATGCAGGGTCAGAGTTTGAAGGAGAGGTTATATATAGAGGCTTAACCGATGAACAGGTAAGGCTTTTGTGCTTTGCATTGGGTTTAAGTGGTGACATTCAGCCTAAAATTGGCTATGGGAAGCCCTATTTTTACGGCAGCATTGAAATAAATTCACAGCCTGAGTGGGCTGATAAGGCACGGGAATACGTTAATGAATGCGACGATGAAGTCAAGAAAAACATAAGTGCCCTTATAAGAATATTAAACTACAGCAACGCGTTGAAGTCATATGAGGGATGAATGGCAATTATCTGGCGGAATATTATCTTGATGGGTTAACGGAGGAAAGCTTCATGATGTGCTCAGCGCTATATAAGAGGCCAATATACAAGAGGTGATCAAAGTGTCCAAGAGTAAAGAGGAGTTATTAATTTGCGCCGAACATGCTGCCGATTATATAATAAAGTCGGGTAGCATTGGTTTTGTGAGCTTTATACTGGATATGATAAATGCGATGCGAGAAAGGAAAGAGGCTGAGGCGGAAAAGCTTCAAGGCTTTTATAAGGTGCTTTATGATGTGCGGAATTCTAATTTGGAGATACTAGGAGGGGGACGAAGCCTTAAAGAAGCCTATAGCGGTTTTATCGATGGCTTCTTGAAAATATCGAAGAAGTCCCCACCTAATAAATATGAAATGAATAATGAAGAATTTAGGGAATTAAACTTAAACGAGCTGTATTATGTTTTTGGCTGGGTTAGGCGTTTGGTGAAAGCTCAACAACCTAAAAGGCATAACAATCGTGAAGATAATAGAAATATACATGATATTCTGCCATCAATGGGCCACAGGGGAAGCGTTGGCGGTGCCAGACAACAAAGGGGGTTTGAGAGGAGTTCTGCCGATGTTCCACAGTCGTCTAGGAGGCATGGTAGAGATACACAGGGAGATAACGGTATGTTTAATACTCAGATGCAGGAGCAGTTGAAAAAATTCAAGGGATAAAAAATCTAGATATAAACGAAATAATCGCTTTTTAAGATTCAAGAATCGTGTAAGAAAAGCAAAAAAGGAGGCAAAGAGATGCGATATAAAAAACTTGGCAACAGCGATCTTGTCGTCTCGGTGGTAGGCCTGGGAACCTGGGCCATTGGAGGAGATTTCTGGGGCAGTGTGGATGATAGGCTTTCCATTGAAACCATACAGAAGGCCATAGATTGTGGTATAAATCTTATAGACACGGCGCCAGCGTATGGGAATGGCCATGCTGAACGCATTGTAGGTGAAGCCATAAAGGGAAGGCGTGATAAAGTAATCATTGCCACCAAGTGCGGCATCGTCCGTGAAGGGCCACGCTTTATACGCAATTTAAAGCCTGAATCCATAAGAAAAGAGATTGACGAGTCTCTAAAACGTTTGGGCGTTGATGTAATAGACTTGTACCAGATCCACTGGCCTGACAAAAATACTCCTCTGGAAGATACAGTGAATGAGCTGGTTAAGCTAAAACAGGCTGGCAAGTTCAGATATCTCGGGGTTTCCAATTTTGACAGGAAGCTTATGGAAGAAATTACATCCATGACCGAGGTTGTTAGCCTGCAGCCGCAGTATTCTTTGCTGGAGAGAAGTATAGAAAAGGATGTGCTTCCTTTCTGTCGAGAAAAAGGGATTGGCATCCTCACATACGGTTCACTGGGAGGAGGCATACTGACCGGTAAATTTAAAGAAAAGCCCAAGTTCGAACAAAGCGACAACAGGGATAAGTTTTATCCGTTTTTCCGTGAACCTTTATGGAGTAAGGCCATGCAGCTGGTAGGCGTGCTGAGGGAGGTTGCTGAAGAGGTGGGCAAGCCTGTAGCACATGTGGCCATCAACTGGGTAAATCAGCAGGATGGTGTGACGACGGCGCTGGTGGGAGCTAAAACCCCTGAGCAAGCCGAGCAAAATGCAGGAGCAGGTGAATGGGAACTGTCTGAAGAGCAGCTGAAACGGATTGAGGAGGCTTATAGGAAGATTTTTGGTGCTGATGATGCTAATTAAATGGGTACTATAAATATTAAGGAAAACAACGTTATTGTATTAAAAGAGATAAACAGGGCCGTTGGCTTGGCCGATTTAAGGTTAGAGGAGAGCACTCACTGGTTATCGTGGGTGCTCTCCTCTTTTATCGAAAAAATATGCAAAAAGATTCCAATTCTTGAAACTACCATTTTCTAAGGTGATTAGTAACTTACAATACCTTTTATACACATACAAGGTTTATTATCTTTTTTACTTTCTCTTCCAAAATGCCCAGATCATCTGCTAGGCGAAGGATGGTGTAGTGCGGGCGGATTTCTTTGGCATAAAGCAAGGCTTCCTCCATCAAATTTTGTTCTATGCCCAGGGCCTGAGGGGTAAAATTGGCCCCTGCCTTGTGTAGCCATTCCTTTACTGTATTAAGCCGGGGTACCGATGAGAGCAATGGCTTAAGGTGGGTTTCCCATTTTTCTTTAATGTTGTGTAGCCTGTGTTCATAAACAACTGAATCCCAGTTTTGCCTGTTATTTGAGCCTATTACCTCTTGTGCAATAGGGCCGAATACTCCTTTTATCTTCTGGCACCATTCTTCGTAGGAGATTCTCGTTTTTACTAATTGTTGAATGTCTATGTTTTTGGGATCCAGGGATGCTATTTCGTTGTATAATGCCACCGTATAAAGCGCGGCCAGGCCTACCTTTGTGCCGTGTAGAAGCGGCTGGCGCTCTTCCATAAAATATTTCATCTCAATATAGTGGGATATGTGGTGTTCGCTGCCAGAAGCTGGCCGGGAGTTGCTCACCAGCATCATGGCTATGCCCGATACGATGAGGGCTTCCATCAGGGACTGTATGCCTTCGGGCTTCCTTTGACCTATTTGGGACGCTCTGGAGATGACTTCCTCCAGGGCTTTTTGCACCATGTTTTTAGCCGTAGGACAAAGTCTTTCCTGTGCCAGGATGACGCCCAGCTGCCAATCAGCCAGGGAGGTGACCTTGCCCAGTATGTCGCCAAACCCAGCCAGTATCATATCATTCGGTGCCGAACACAGCATATCTATGTCAGCTATTATTGCAAGTGGATGAACGGTGATATATGTACGCTTGAATCCGTTTATTAGCAGGGGGGACACGGTGGAAGCGTAACCGTCCATTGAGGGGGCGGTGGCATATATTATATAGGGCTTGCTGGTGCGGTGGCTTATGAAGCGCGTTAAGTCGTTGATGGTGCCGGAGCCTACTGCTATCAAAAAATCCATTGAGGGCTCAAATTCCAGCAGTATTTGCGTGATGGCTTTTTCGTCGGGTTTTACTATGGGCTTTTGAGTAAGTATGCATGCTTTTACAGAGTACCCGTAATAGGACAGTGTTTGGGCTATGTGCCTGCCTGCCAATTCCCAGGTATTGTCGTCGCACACCATCAGGCCGCGCTTTCCCAGATTTTCTCTACCGAGAATTGGAGGAATCTCTTTTCCAGCGTTTTGTTTTATGACCACATGTTTTAGAGGTACTGTGTGCTGTCTGCCGCATTCACAGTAAAATGAAGAGCCAAACATGTCTTTGTGGGATGATAGTATGGACATTTTGGATTCGCCCTTTCTGATGTTTATTTTTAGTAGATCAAATCCATTTTACAACACTATATTGCATAATTACAAGTAAACTTTTAAAAGCTGGAAGACAGCTAATAATATTTTCAATTTTCATTTCAATTTTTTGACAGAAGCAGGATGCCGTTTTGCTTGAAAATGACCATATGCACTGCTATAATAAACAAATAACAATATACAAAAGGAGTTAAGGTCAATATGGATAAAGGAGATAAGTTGAAAAAGATACGGAAGCTGTTTTTTGTGTTTTTTCGCATAGGAGCCTTCACCTTTGGCGGCGGACTTGCCATGATTCCCTTCATCAAAAGGGAGATTGTGGATAGCAACCACTGGATTGAAGAAGAGGAAATCGTTGATATATTTGCCATGGTGCAGTCCGTCCCGGGGGTAATTGCGGTGAATTCTGCTATATTTGTCGGGTACCGCATAGCCGGCATATGGGGTGCGGTGGCCTCTGCTGTGGGGGTTGTGCTGCCTTCATTTATTGTCATCTCTGCCATAGCGCTTTTATTTTCGAGCTTTAAAAATATACCGGTAGTCGCAAGGGCCTTTGAAGGGATCAGCGCTGGTGTGGTGGCGCTTATAATAACAGCGCTGTTTCAGCTTATAAAGCCCAGCATAAAGGATGATTATGGATGGACAATTGCGGCTGTTGTGTTTGCCATCATGAGTTTAACCAACATAAGTGCCATATACGTACTTTTAGCATCGGCTGCAGCGGGTATAATTATAAGCTACATAAAGAAGAGAAAGGAAGTATGAAGCATGTACAAGCTGTATGTGGAGCTGCTTGTAACGTTCTTCAAAATAGGGCTGTTTACCATTGGTGGAGGATATGCCATGATTCCTCTCATTCAGCAGGAAATAGTGAGGCATGGCTGGCTCACATTTAAAGAGACGATTGATATAATAGCCATATCAGAGATGACTCCCGGGCCTTTTGCCATCAATGCCGCCACATTTCTCGGCGTGAAAACTGGCGGTATACCTGGTGCTACTTTTGCTACCGTGGGAGTGGTGCTGCCGTCGTTCATAATAGTTACGCTGGTGGCCAAGTACTCTGCGCGCTTTAAGGATCAGCCGCTGCTTCAATATGCGCTGTACGGATTGCGGCCTGCGGTTATAGGGCTTATAGCATCAGCTGCCTTTTTGATTGCCCGCACCACATTTTTTATGACGCCCAACGGTAGCGCCTGTGTATTTGCGGACACTCGCAATATTTTGAAGGTGGTCAACTGGCGGGCTGTGCTGATATTCGTTGTTGCCATAATAGCGAGCTTAAAGTACAAGATTCATCCAATTCTTCTCATTGTGCTGTCAGGAGTGCTGGGAGTTATATTGTATTCCGTATAGAGTAAAAGACTACATTTCGGTGTACTGGCGACCGATTTAATAAAATTTTTTCTTGCAATAAAAGGCAACTTATAGGCAAGCCGTAAAGGCTTATGCTGAAAGGTGTAGGGCTACACCCTTAGGCCCGAACCTGTCAGCTAACCCCGTAAGCGTGGTAAGGGGAGATTGATAGCTTCGGTAGTGTTTTTGCACTTAAAAGCTGTGGGTCTCCCCATGGCTTTTTAATTTTTCTGCACTAAATATCTTATCGCTTTAAGTTCCAAGAGTGGTTATTGTCAACCTCGTAACGATACTTTAATGAATTAGCAGTGCTATTTTATGAGCGCTCCCAAAGCTAAAATGCGCACCTCTCTGTTTTAACTCATTATTTCATACATAAATTATTTATGTATAGATTTTTAGTTTAAAATACAAATTCTAATAGTTCTATATTAATGTCAGCTTCGTTTACTTAATTTACTTGCTGTCTTAGCAATTTACGTAAATTTTGTAATAAATTTTTTTTAGCCAAGGGGGGATGTTATTGAATGAGCAAATTCTCAGGATAAACGATTTAGCCGTTCACTTTTATATGGATATACGAATAGTTCCTGCGGTTGATGGGGTGAGTTTCTCAGTTTCAAGAGGGGAGACGATGGGCTTAGTTGGAGAATCGGGATGCGGCAAGAGCGTAACCGCGCTTTCCATTATGAGATTGCTACCAAGTCCCCCGGCTAGAATAGTGAGAGGCGAGATTTGGTTTAAAGGAGAAAATCTTTTGGACAAAACCAATGAAGAGATGAGAAAGATTCGAGACAACGACATATCCATGATATTCCAGGAACCCATGACATCTTTGAATCCTGTATTCACTGTGGGCTATCAGATCTCTGAAGTTATCATGCAGCACCAAAATGTTTCCAAAAAAGAGGCTTTAGAAGGAGCTATAGAAATGCTCAGGATGGTTAAAATTCCGCTCCCCGAAAAGCGGATAAAGCAATATCCCCATCAGCTGAGCGGCGGTATGAGGCAGAGGGTTATGATTGCAATGGCGCTGGCATGCAATCCCGAGCTGCTTATTGCAGACGAGCCCACAACGGCGTTGGATGTGACCATTGAGGCGCAGATACTAGAGCTGATAAACGAGCTGAAAGAGAGGTTTGGGGCATCGGTCATCATGATAACCCATGACCTGGGGGTTGTAGCCGAGATAGCCGACAAGGTTGCTGTAATGTATGCAGGCAGGATCCTCGAGCAGGCAGACGTACACTCCATTTTTAACAACCCAAAACATCCCTATACGCAAGGCTTGCTCGAGGCTATTCCAGACATAGATTTGCCCAGAGGCCAAAGGCTTAAGGAGATAAAAGGGGTGGTTCCGTTGCCCGATGAGATAAAGGTGGGCTGCAGATTTAAAAGCAGATGTGAATATGTAAGGGCTGAGTGCATGGTCGATGAGCCGCCCTTGATGCAGGTGGGTTCCAGCCTTGTGCGTTGCTGGAATTACGCGTAAAGTTTTGGCACCATGCGCAGATGTGCAGCTATAGAAAGCTATAGAATAGATAAAGAGAAGGCAGAGGTGCTACTCTAGAGATTAAACAAGAAATCTAATTGCTTTATAAAGAACATTACTTTAAGTGCTTGTGCTTGAGAAAACCGGCTATTTGCGCTAAATGAAGAGAAGTTAAGCGAAATATGGAGGTATGGTCGTGACTGCAAATATTTTAGAAGTAAAAGGTTTGAAAAAATATTTTCCGTTTAAAAAGGGCTTGCTGGGCAAGGCCATGGAATACGTGAGAGCGGTGGATGGGGTTGATTTTCATATAGGGTATGGGGAGACGTTGGGCTTGGTTGGAGAAAGTGGATGCGGTAAATCCACCACAGGGCGCACTATTATGCGGTTGCTGGAGCCTACAGAAGGGGAGATATTTTTCGAAGGGCAAAATATAACGCGCTTTAACAAAAAGCAGCTCAGGCAGGTATACAAGCATATGCAGCTCATATTTCAGGATCCCTTTACATCTTTGAACCCGAGAAGGGCAGTAGGTGATGCTGTGGATGAGGTTCTCCTTGTTCACGGGATGAAAGATGGTGTTAAGCGAAGAGAGAGGGTTGAAGAGCTGTTTGATATGGTGGGGCTTAGAAAAGAAGATATGGAGAAGTATCCTCACGAATTCAGTGGGGGACAGCGGCAAAGGGTGGTAATTGCACGGGCTCTGGCCGTCAATCCCAAACTGCTGATATGCGATGAGCCGGTATCAGCCCTTGATGTGTCCATTCAGGCCCAGATCATAAACCTCCTCATGGACCTTAAGGCCCGCTTAAAGCTGGCCTACTTGTTCATATCCCATGACTTGCGGGTGGTCAGGCACATCAGCGACCGTGTGGCGGTGATGTATCTTGGCAAGATTGTGGAGATGGCGCCTGCAGAAGATTTGTTCAGAGAACCACTGCATCCCTACTCGAAAGCCCTGCTCTCGGTCATACCCGTTCTGAAGCCTGGTCAAAAGAGAAAAAAGCTGGTGCTGGAGGGAGAAGTGCCCAATCCGGTCAATCCCCCGACGGGATGCAGGTTCAGCACCAGATGCAAATATGCTACAAAACAGTGCAGTGAGGTTGAACCGCCAATAAAGCTGGTAGGCAACCAGCATTTTGTGGCCTGTCATCTCTATTAAAAGACGTTTTGTGTAGAGTGTTGCCAAAACCACACTGAGTGGAAGCACAAAAAATTTCTATAACACAAAAATCAATAAGGAGGGATGAGCAGAGTGAAAAAGGCATTGAGGAAAATTGCGGCGTTGCTTTTATTGGGCGTGTTTTTGCTGAGCGCTGTGGCAGGGTGTTCCAAGAAGGCTGATACCAAAGCTTCCGAGAAGGTCCTGGTCATTGGATTTGACAGGGATGCCGAGCTTCTGGATACTATAAAGACGGCGTGGTATTCCGATGCCCTAATTTATATACATGACAGGCTTGTCAGCAGAGACTATGAGTTTGGCTATCGGCCGGGATTGGCCGAGCGATGGGAGGTATCGGAAGACGGTTTGGTATGGACCTTTTATCTGAGAAAGGGCGTAAAGTTCCACGACGGCTCGGATTTTACGGCCCATGACGTTAAATGGACTATTGATACCATAAAAGACCCTGCAACGGGTTCGCCTTTCAGAGCTGATCTAGAAGCCATAAAGGAAGTTGAGGTTGTTGACGACCACACGGTGAGAATAATCCTGAATTATCCGTTTCCCAATCTTTTGTTCAATCTCTCCAACACCGCTGCCGGCATACATCCTGCCAATGCGTATGAGAAATACGGCGACGATTATGGTAAAAAGATCGTGATAGGTACAGGGCCTTATAAGCTGGAGGAGTGGATTCCGGGAGACAGGACGGTCCTAGTCAAAAACGAGGATTACAACTGGGGCCCCGAGTGGATGTCCAACAGGGGACCGGCCCTCATCGACAAGATAATCTTGAAAGTTATACCCGATGAAAGTTCCAGGATCATGGAGCTTGAGACGGGAGGCATTCACATACTCAGGAATGTTCCCGAAACCTATGTGGAAAAGCTGGGAAAAAATCCTGATATTACAGTTTACAAGGAACCGGCCACAAAGCTGGGATATCTTGCCTATGCTACTGACAAGGAACCCTTTAACGACGTGAGGGTTCGCAGGGCTATAAATCATGCGTTGAACAGAGAAGAGATTATAAAGTTTGTGTTCAGGGGGATTGGAGAGGTGGCGTATGGGTATCTACCCCCTGCCCTCAAAGACGAGTACCTTGAGGAAAGCCGTGGACTGGCTTATGAGTATAATCCTGAAAAGGCCAGGCAACTGTTGGCCGAAGCAGGTTATCCTAATGGATTCAAGGCAACCCTTTCGGCCGACAATTCATCCAAGAGCAGCAAGCTGGCTGAGATTATCCAGCGGCAGCTTAAAGAAGTGGGTATAGAAACCAAGATTCAGCTGTACGACTCTGCTAGCTATACCGATATGCTTAAGGAAGGCAAACAGGAACTGTTTATAAGGGAGTACAGCTGGCCAAATGCAGATATACTTGACTGGTTCTTGCTTTCGGAGCGCTTCCCATATCCAAACCATTCGAGATGGAGGGACCCAAAAACTGATGAGCTCATCATGTATGCGGCTAGAAGGCCGACCTGGGCTGAAAGGGCCAAGGCGTACAAGGAGGTACAGCGTTACTTGATCGAGCAAGCTGTGTGGGCGCCCATTTACGTGCCCATGCAGATAATCGTGGTGCGCAAGGAAGTGAAAAACTTCAAATATCATCCTTGGATGCTGCAGTACAACGATGGATTTGACATCGAGGTAGAGTAAGGGGATTTGGTGAGAATGCATACTACAAATTCTCGCCAAATCCATATCTTTCGTAAGTATCAAAAAGTAGGCATGGTTTGATGAACATTGATGACCTCAAAGGATTACTGGTTTATTTATATAGTGACAGGCAAACTGTGAAGACCCAATACGGGTTGGAGGCAGAAAAGGTGTAAAAGTACAGTAAGTCGCTCTATCAGCTGATGATATTGCTATTAATGCTTGTTATCAAACAAAAAATCCGGGGAGTGTAGATTATGCTGAAATACATTGTAAAAAGAATAGTTTTGATGATACCAGTAGTCACAGTCATGACTATCATCGTTTTTTCGATATTTTACTTTGCCCCAGGGGATCCGGTGTCCCAAATTGCTGGGCCCAACGTAACGCCCGAGGTTTATGAGAGCATAAGGCGGAAGTACGGTCTAGATCAGCCGTTCATTATACAGTATTTGAGGTTTATAAAGAGCGTGATTGAAGGTGATTTAGGCGTTTCCATTCTACAGGAGCGGCCGGTAATAGAGATGATTAAAGAAAGACTGCCTGTCACGCTGGAGATCGGCCTGCTGGGGTTTTTGATAACCTTCTTAATTGCCATTCCGGCAGGGGTGATAGCTGCAGTAAAGAAGAATACCATGGTGGATTATTTGTGTATGTCAGGCACTCTGCTGGGGACAGCCATTCCCACATTCTGGCTTGGCATGCTGCTCATGTACTTTTTCGCTTATAAGTTAAGATGGTTCCCCATTTCGGGCTACGGGACCATACGGCACCTCATACTTCCCAGCTTTGCCATTGGATTGACCAATACGGCCATAACAGCAAGGATGGTAAGGTCAAGCATGCTGGAGGTTTTGAAGCAGGATTACGTGAGAACCGCCAGGAGCAAGGGGCTTTTGGAAAAAGTGGTGATTTATAGGCATGCGCTCAAAAACGCCCTGATTCCAGTTATCACGCTTATGGGTCTTAGGCTGGGATGGATCATTGGCGGGTCGGTTGCCCTTGAGATCATATTCAGCATTCCAGGGATAGGCCGATTGATGGTAGATTCTATACTGGCGCGGGACTATCCCGTTGTCCAGGGCTCGTTGTCCAGGGCTCTATGATAGTGCTGACTTCCTCAATAATTCTGGCCAACATTTTGGCAGATATACTGTATGCCATTGTGGACCCCAGGATAAGATACAGTTAATCTTGCCGAAAGAAGGTGATATGAGGGATGATTGCGCCTCAGAGCAGAAATGGAGGAGTGTACATTGAAAATGAATGGATTGAGCAGCAGGCTTTGGAAGTGAGAGAGGAAAAAGTACGGAAGCCCTTTGCCGATTTCGTTGCAAAGCTTTTCAAGCATAAAGGAGCTGTATTTGGAGCGATGATCATCTTGTTGTTTGTCTGTACGGCGGTATTCGCACCCTGGCTGGCACCGTACGAGTATGATAAGCCTGATATTTCGGTTGTGCTGCAGCCTCCTTCCGCTGAGCATCTGTTTGGTACAGACGAGTTTGGCAGGGATATATTCAGCAGAATAGTTTACGGAGCGCGAATATCGCTAAGGGTGGCATTTGTGGCGGTGGGAATTTCGCTGGTGATAGGTACGGTGCTGGGGGCCTTGGCCGGATATTACGGGGGAGTTGTGGATTATATCATCACTTCTATAACCGATATTGCCTGGTCGTTCCCCACTACACTTTTGGCCATAGCCTTTATTGCTGCCCTGGGGACAGGGGTTGAAAACGTGATAATAGCCATTGCACTTGCAAGCTGGGCAGGATACTGCAGAGTGGTAAGGGGCCAGTTCCTCTCTTTAAGGGAGCGGGAATTTGTTCAAGCCGCGCGCATCCTTGGCATGAGCGATGCCAGAATAATATTCAGGCACATGCTTCCCAATGCATTGGCACCTGTGATTTTTATGGCGACTTTGGAATTGCCCAAGGCCATTGTGATAGAAGCTTCCTTAAGTTTTTTGGGATTGGGGGCTCAACCGCCTGAGCCCAGCTGGGGGGTTATTTTAGACAGCGGTAAGGGGCTGCTTGATCAGGCGCCGTGGATCTCGTTTTTTCCAGGGCTTATGATCATGCTGGTAGTACTGGGTTTTAACCTTTTTGGCGATGCCCTGAGGGATGTTCTGGATCCCAATTCATAGTAAATTTTTTACAATGCGGAGGAGATAAACTTTTTTGTTGCATTTAGCCCCGGACGGTGATATAATGCAAATGATGAAAAATTGGAAAAGCAGTATACATGCTGCATCCTTGCTCTGCTTTGAGGCAGGGCCAAAGTCCAAAAGGAGGTGAAGACGGATGAGGATAAGGAAGTACGAGACCATGTATGTGCTCCGCCCTGATCTGGAAGAAGAGGCCATTAAACAGACTGTCCAGAAATTTTCAAATCTCATCGCTGAACAGGGCGGACAGGTGGAAAAGGTGGACGAGTGGGGCAAGAGAAAGCTGGCCTATCCCATCAACCATTTCAGAGAGGGTTATTATGTGCTCATGAATTTTACTGCAGGGCCTTCTGTCCCACAGGAACTGGAACGCGTGTATAAGATCACAGATGAGGTCATCCGCTATTTGATTGTCCGGGAGGACGAATAGTAGAAAGTGGGTGTAAAAATTGTTAAACAAGGTTGTGTTGATTGGGCGTTTAACCAAGGACCCGGAGATTCGGTACCTCCCTAGCGGCGTTGCGGTAACGACTTTTTTCCTGGCGGTAAACAGGAATTTTATCAACCAGCAAGGGGAGCGTGAAGCTGACTTTATTCCTATTGTGGTATGGCGGGGTTTGGCCGAAACATGCGCTAAATATCTCAGTAAGGGCAGATTGGTAGCCGTCTCGGGAAGGATTCAGACCCGCAACTACGAGGGGCGCGATGGACAGCGGCGCTATGTGACTGAAGTGGTAGCAGATGAAGTGGTATTTCTGGATCGCGATAGTTCTGGGATGGATAGGAGTGCGGTGCCGTTTGATGACCTGTCGCATTCGCAGCAAGAATACGGAGGGCAGCAAGAGTACGAGGATGCCCCTGCTGGTTTCCAATACATTGAAGGAGAAGAGGATGAGCTTCCATTCTAAAGTGGAAGGAGGTAAAGGTGGATGGTTGAGAATGCGGTAAAGCCTGCTAGAGGAAGGCGCAATAAGAAGAGAGTTTGTAGCTTTTGTCTAGATAAAATTGAGAAGGTAGACTACAAGGATATTCAAAGGCTTAGGAAATATATGACCGAGCGAGGTAAAATCCTTCCGCGCAGGATTTCCGGGAACTGCGCTAAACATCAAAGGCAGTTGACGGTGGCCATTAAAAGAGCGCGCAACCTGGCGCTGTTGCCTTTCACTGTGGAGTAAAGATGCAAAAAAGATCGTCCTCATCTATTGAGAGATGGGGTACGGTCTTTTTTGTTTTTAACACCTTTGCCGTAAGAAGTCTCCATCTTCTATAAGATGGAGATGAATTGTGGTTGATAGAAACTCAGTTTCGGTATATAATATATTTGGTGATGTCAATGAAATTAGACTCAAATAAACATTCAGTATTTCTTTTATATTATCACTTGATTTTGGTGACAAAATACAGAAGAAATGTTATAGATGAAAGAATCTCGAGAAGGCTAAGAGAAATCTTTGAGTATATTCAACTAAACTACAACATAACTTTAGTTGAATGGAATTACGACAAAGATCATGTTCATGTCCTATTCAAAGCAACTCCTACAACTCAACTTTCAAGATTTATAAATGCCTATAAGAGTGCTTCGTCAAGGCTGATAAAGAAAGAATTTCCTGAAATTAGAGAGAAATTGTGGAAGGAATATTTTTGGTCAAGAAGCTATTGTTTATTGACAAGCGGTGGAGCTCCAGTTGAGGTAATTAGAAGATACATTGAAAGTCAAGGAGAAAAAAGCTATGTTAAAAGCATATAAGTGTCGGATATATCCTTCAGATAAGCAAAAGGAATTTTTTGAAAAGATTTTTGGATGCTGCAGGTTTGTTTGGAACAAGATGCTGGAAGAGAAGCTTGAAGCTTTGGAGCAGGGCAAAAAAATACCGAGGGTAACACCGGCGAAATATAAATAAGGAATATCCTTTTTTGAAGGAAGTAGATAGCCTTGCCCTTGCCAACGTGCAATTAAATCAAGAAAAAGCTTTTAGAGATTATTTCAAGAATCCAAAGCATTTTGGAATGCCGAAGTTCAAGAAGAAGAAAGATAAGCAGTCATATACAACGAAGAATCAGATACTTCCAAATGGGAACGAGACGATAAGGGTGGATTTTGAGGAAGGATTTATTTATCTTCCGAAGATAAAAGAGGGGATAAAAGCGGTATTACACAGGGGATTTGAAGGGAGGATAAAATCAGTTACAGTAGTTAAGACGAAATCAGGAAGGTACTACGTAAGTATACTTGTGGAGGTACAGGATCCGAGGAACGAAATAAAGGAGCCCAGTAATTTGGTTTGTGGAATAGATTTAGGCTTACAGCACTTTGCAACAATTGCAAATGACGTAGGGGTATTCAAGGTTGAGTATCCAAAGTATCTTATCAAAGCTGAGAAGAGGCTTAAGAGGTTGCAGAGGCAGTTGTCAAGGAAGGAGAAAGGTTCAAGGAACAGGGAGAAAGCGATAAAGAGGCTTGCTAGGGAGCATGAACATGTAAAGAATAGCAGGGAAGATTTTTTGCATAAATTGTCCAAGGCCATCATAGACGATAACCAAGTCGTGGTGGTTGAGGATTTGAACATAAAAGGGCTTGCAAGGACAAAGTTTGCGAAGTATATATTGGACAGCTCGTGGTCGAAGTTTTTGGATTATTTATGTTACAAGGCGAAGTGGTATAACAGGTTGTTAGTGGTTGCAGAAAGGACATTCCCGTCGTCTAAGGTATGCAGCAGATGTGGACATTATTATGTTGGACTTAAACTATGGGAGCGGGTATGGGAATGCCCTGTATGTGGAAGTGTACATGACAGAGACGAGAATGCGGCGAAGAATTTGAGGGGATATGGTGCAGTTTTGATAAAAGAGATAGGGTAGGGACTACCCGAATTTACGCCTGTGGAGATTGGGCCTCTACTGCGAAAGGAGAAGTTTTTTTTCTTTCGCAGCAAGTCTGGTCAATGAAACAGGAAGCCACCACCTCCATAGGTGAGTGGTAGTTCACCTGGAAAAGAAATTTGATAAAAAAATAGAATGACAGCATCTTGCTGTCATTCTTTATTGCCATTCTTTTTTGGGGTATGATTGTTATTATCTGTACTCTGTTGTCGATGTTTACGTTTGCTTAGTATAAATTCTTCTAGTTCCTCCAGGGTGAAGTACATATCAGATGTTTGAGTTTTGTGATAATGTCTATTTAAATTTGGGATGTTGGTTCTCCCCAATAGATAATCTACAGATACATCAAATATGTCTGCAAGCTTGTTTAATATATCAATAGGCGGATTTCTTTCTTCTGATTCATAGAAACCTATTGTTCTCTCGGTTACCCCAAGAACTTTTGCTAGGTCTTTCCTGCTCAATTGTTTCATATCTCTGAGTTCTCGTATTCTTTTCCCTATCATTTAATTTCACCACCTGCTTGGATTATAGCATAAACGATTTGCGTAATCAGAATTTGGAACAAAAAGTACTTGACTATGAACAAATTGTTCTCTAAAATATACATAGAAGATAAAAATGTTTAACATATCTTAAAACATAATGGAGCTGGTAAGTACGCATCAAAAAGTAACTATAATACGAACTCTACATGGTAGGAAAGTACACGTCAAAAAATAGACTTCAATTCGAGTCTCAAATCCAAGAAGTTCAATTTGTCACCGCCGGTGTATAATTGACCCAGGAGCAACGAAAAGGAATTGACCCACCCCCTGGCGAATTATCCCTCTGATTAATCCTACAAAGAATCGGAGGGAAATAAATGCTAGGGAGTGGATCTATT
>NZ_JAHUQD010000012.1 GCF_023838525.1 Caldicoprobacter algeriensis | reverse complement strand
TACAATTATGTTGAGCCATAGTGAGACCCCCTTGTATGTTTAGTGATTTTGGATATCTATATCATACAGGATTTCTCACTATGGTTCTACTATTTTTTAGGTGTTGCATTTAATTTTACAACGAACCAAAAATATGCAATTGGTAGTTCATGGCCAAAAGTAATTGACATATCGTAAAATTTGTTGTAAAATTAACGATAAAATTTAAAATGGTAAAGACGATGAAGAGGAATAGTAAATGGGGAGCAAGCCTGTCCAGAGAGGTAGCGGTTGGTGCGAGCTGCCAAGGCGGCCCTATTGAATCCACCTCGGAGTCGGTTGGGAAATAACCAATGCCGGCAAAGGCCGTTATCCGCAAATGAGGCCCGGATGTTCCCGGGCGAAACAAGGTGGCACCACGTGAAGGTATTCCCGTCCTTGGCTCGCAAGGACGGGTTTTTAAATTTTTATAAAAGTTTTGAAATGAGGAGGTAATGGTAAATGAGGAAAGACAAGTTACTCATGACTCCAGGGCCTACCATGATTCCCCATAGGGTTAGAGAGACCATGGCAAGGCAGATCATTCACCATCGCACCAAGGAGTTTGAGCACTACTTTGTCAAGATGAACGAAAGCCTCAAGAAGGTGTTTCAGACCCAAAACCTCGTGCTTACGCTAGTATCATCTGGGACCGGCGGTATGGAAGCTGCGGTAGCCAATGCGTTTTCCCCTGGGGATAAGGTACTGGTGGTCAGCACAGGGGTGTTTGGCGATCGGTTTGTCAAGATAACCACTCGCTTTGGATTGGACGTGAAAGTGATAAGCGTTCCATGGGGACGTGGGGCTGACCCAGAAGAGATAAAGAAATTCCTGGACAGCCCAGAAGGCGACGGCGTAAAAGGAGTTTTTGTGACCCACAACGAGACGTCCACCGGCGTGGCAAACGATATAAAGGGCATTGGAGAGGTACTCAAAGGCCGTGATTGCCTGTATATCGTGGATGCCATAAGCTCTCTGGGTGGGATGGAGGTCAAAACCGACGAATGGGGAATTGACATGGTGATTGCCGGTTCGCAAAAAGCCCTGATGTTACCTCCTGGGTTGGCGTTTGTAAGCGTGAGCGAGAAAGCCTGGAGATCTATTGAAAAATCCAAACTGCCCAAATTCTACTTTGACTTTCTTGCATATAGGAAGTCCTTGAATGACAACACCACACCCTACACCACCGCGGTATCTTTGGTGATAGCCGCCAGCGAATCGCTGGACATGATAGTTGAGGAAGGGCTGGAGAACATCTTTGCACGGCACAGGAATTTGGCTGAGGCATGCAGGGCTGCAATTAAGGCTTTAGGGCTGGAGCTGTTTGCCGATGAGAGATACGCCTCTGACCTCATCACATCCATCAAGGCGCCCGAAGGGATAAACATAGACCAGGTGCGAAAGACCATGAATCTGCAGTACGACATAATGGTAACGGGTGGACAGCAGCACCTTAAAGGGAAGATCATGCGCATCGGCCACATGGGCTATGTGGATGGATTTGACCTTTTAAAAACCATTACCGCTTTGGAATTGTCTTTGCTCAAGGCAGGTTACAAGCTGGAGTTGGGTACTGGCGTGACGGCCGCTCTGAAGACACTGAAGATGTGAGGTGATGGTTTTGATGAAGATACTGGTAACCGAAAAGATAGCAAAGTGCGGCATTGAGCTGTTGCGCAAGGATTTTGAGGTTGATGAGCGCACAGACCTTACCCCCCAGGCGTTGCTTGAGTGCATAGGGGAGTACGATGCGCTCATCGTGAGGAGCGCTACAAAGGTAAACGCCGAGGTCATAGAAAGAGGGGTTAACCTCAGGGTGATTGGCCGTGCCGGTACCGGCGTGGATAACATAGACATTGAAACTGCCACGCGAAAGGGAATCATAGTTGTAAACACTCCAGAGAGCAACAACGTATCCACCGCCGAACATACTATCGCCTTGATGCTGGCTTTAGCGCGAAACATCCCCCAGGCATACACCACTTTAAAAAGCGGTAAGTGGATCCGCAGCAAGTTCAAGGGAGTGGAGCTTTATAGCAAGACGGTTGTGATACTGGGCCTTGGCAGAATCGGTTCCAACGTGGCAACCAGGCTCAAAGCACTGGGCATGAACGTTATGGGTTATGACCCCTATATAACCGATGAGAGGTTTGAGAAGCTGGGTGTTAAGCGATTGAACTCCATCGAAGAAGTCATGAAGGTGGCCGATTTTATAACCATACACCTTCCCAAGACCGATGAGACGGTAGGCATAATCGGCGAAAAGGAGCTTGCTATGGCAAAGCCCAACTTGAGGATCATCAACTGCGCCCGCGGTGGACTGGTGGACGAAGAGGCTCTATACAACGCATTGAAGAGCGGCAGGATCGCCGGCGCAGCCATTGACGTGTTTGAGAAGGAACCCAAGGAGATGCCCGGCGGTGCTGATTTTTCCCATAAGCTACTGGAGCTTGAAAACGTGATATATACGCCCCACCTGGGAGCTTCCACCGAGGAAGCTCAGGAAAACGTGGGGTTGGAGATCGCAAAGCAGGTATCCGAAGCGCTAAAAGGGAACATCGTCAATGCCGTAAATCTGCACGGGCTTCACGTTCACAATATACACGCCCTATCGCCTTTCCTGAAGCTGGCTGAAATCATGGGCAGGCTGTATTATCGCGCAGAAAAACTTCCGGTGCAAAAGGTTGAAATCATATACAGCGGAGATATAGCAAAGCAGGAGACCAAGATAATAACGCTTTCGTATCTATCGGGGCTGCTGGAGCCTATCATAGAGGAGCGGGTTAACTTCGTAAATGTGGAAATGCTTATAAAGGACAGGGGCATCGAGGTGATCGAGAGCATCAGGAGCGAGGTGGACCATTACACAAATTTGATAACAGTAAAAGTCACCAACAGCAAGAAGCAGGTCACCTTTGCCGGTACCGTATTTGGAAAGGATGAGATAAGGATAGTCAATTTCGGTGGATACGAGGTGGATTTCGAGCCCACTCCGTATATGTTGGTCATCCAGAATTACGACAGGCCAGGGGTTATAGGCAAGATAGGTACTATACTTGGCAATGAAAACGTCAACATTGAGACCATGAGGGTCAGCCAGAACCGCAAGGAAGGCAAGGCTTTGATGGTGCTCAACGTGGACCAGGAAGTCAGTCCTCAGGCCTTGAAGCAAATTGAGATGCTGGATAACGTTTTGAGGGTAAGCTTCATAAAGTTATAATTTAATGATTGCATAAATGCCGGCTCAATGCCGGCTTATTTTTTGCCAAAAATTATAATTATCGCTCATGTCATCTTTTTTTAAACATTGAGGGATAATAAGAATGCATAGCAAATCAAAAATGGGGTTGATGCCAATGGGGATGCTTGGAAAATGCTGCGGGGAATGAAAAGAGGGTGGCTTGTGGGGTTGCCTGTCATATCCTCAAGGACGGGCAAAAAGATGGGTGTTGTGGCAGATATAATATTTAAACCCGGGCAGCAAAAGATAAAAGGGTTGCTGGTGTCAAGTGAGGGTTTTGTGGAAAGGAAGAAGCATATTCCTCTTGAACGAGTGCGGACCATAGGCAGGCATGCGGTTATAGTAGATGAGCCCCTGCAAAATGATGGGCAGGCTGGAGGTTTGCCCATAGAAGGAAACGAAGAGTATGGAAACAGGATTCTGGGACGCCAGCTTTTGAGGGGAGATGGGCAGGAATTAGGGCTTATCAGCGATATAATACTTGACCCAAACGATGGCAGAATAGAAGGGTTTGAAATCTCCAGGGGTCTCATCGACGACCTTTTAGAAGGGCGGTATATCCTGCCATATGACGCATCCAACAGTATAAGCGAAGATGCGGTGATTGTATCGATGGAACAGACTCAGCAGATAAAGGCATACAACAGGGGAATTAAAGCTTTACTGGATATCAAATAAAATTAGGAAGAAGGGAGTGGGATACTGATGAATAAGTATTTAAGGGGTTTTATAGCGGGAAGCATGGTAGGCATTGCAGCAAGCATGCTTTTTATGCCAGGTAAGGACAACGAGATGAGGCGAAAATTTTGGGGCAATAGTAAGAATATTATGGACAATGCTTCTCAGATAATGGCTAATATGTTGTCAGAAATGAAGGAAAGGAGATAAGCAATGGGCCCGGAAACGGGCCTATTTTTAAATATTAAAACAGGGTGGAGGCTGACAGGTGAAGGCTTACAGGAGTTATATCATGTTTGGACTGGTATTTTTATTTTTTTTCATTTTGTTGTTTATCGTGGTCTCCCATTGGGAGAAATTATCCAGCGTATTTCGCGTCGTCTTCTTTGCAACAATGATCTCCTATATTCTGGTGCCAGTAAGCGAATGGCTGGAAAGGTTTATGCCCAGAAATGTTGCGATAATAGTGCTATTTGGCAGTTTGTTCCTAGTGCTGATTGCTATTGGATTTCTGGTTGTGCCGCCTTTTATAAGGCAGGTGATTTCCTTGAGCGAGTATATCCCAGAATATGCCTATCAGTTGAAGCGGTTTGCGGCTGGATTTCAATCGCGGCTAAAAAATATGGGGCTACCTTATGGTGTGCAGCAGGCCATGGAAGAAACCATAGAGGGTGTACAGAGACGCCTGATTGGGATCATGCGTGATACCCTCGAAAGGTTTATGGATGGTGCATCCAGTATATCTGAACTGTTCATGATTCCTGTGTTGAGCTTTTATTTCTTAAAGGACAGGAAGTATTTCACAAGATTGATGGTTAGCATCATTCCCATCCGATACAGAAAGGGCATAATGCGCACCTTCTCGGAGGTCCATTACATACTCAATCGCTTTATAAGAAGCCAGATTATCGTATCGCTTGTGATAGGGGTGTTTACCACCCTTGGCTTTCTTATCATCGGAATACCTTATGCCTTGATCCTGGGAATTGTGGCTGGCATATTTGAGATAATCCCTTATTTTGGGCCGTGGCTGGGAGCAGTGCCAGCTATGGTGATCACCGCACTGAATGCGCCATCAAAGATAATCTGGGCTATAGTGGTGATGATAGCAGTTCAGCAGCTGGAAGGCAGCTTTATCACGCCCAAAATCATGGGTGACCACGTGGGGCTCCATCCTGTTTATATAATATTGTCCTTATGGATTGGCGGAATGTTTTTTGGAATAACGGGCATGCTTCTGGCTGTGCCGGTGGTGCTCATAATACGGGTTATATTGAAAAACATATATCTGAGCATAGTTACAGTATCACACTAGGGCTTAAAAAGTCGAATGAACAACGAATTTGAAAGTAGGATTTGATATAATTGACAAAACATCTGGGGTTCTATATAATCATGAGTAAATAGCAGGATTAGGACGGAATTTGCCATTTTTTTAGCTTTTTAGTAGGATAGAGGACCTGAAGATGCGTCCCGCTCCTGCGGTAGGGGGAGACGCTTATTTAATTGTTTTACGAGGAGGAGTACATAAATGAAGAAACTGGGCCTTAACGAGATAAGGACAAGATTTTTAGAGTTTTTCAGGGGAAAGGATCACCTGATACTGCCGAGCTTTCCGCTGATTCCACAGAAGGACAAGAGCCTTTTGCTCATAAATGCCGGCATGGCTCCGCTTAAACCCTATTTTACAGGGCAGGAAACGCCTCCTAAAAAGAGGATTGCCACGTGCCAGAAGTGTATACGCACCCCCGACATCGAAAGGGTGGGCAAGACAGCCAGACATGGCACATTCTTTGAGATGCTGGGCAACTTCTCGTTTGGCGATTATTTCAAAAGAGAGGCCATTGAGTGGGCATGGGAATTTGTCACTCAGGACTTGAAGCTGCCAGAAGAGCGGCTGTGGGTCAGCATATATGAGCAGGATGATGAGGCATTTGAAATCTGGCACAGGGTTGTTGGGCTTCCCGAGCATAAAATCGTGAGGATGGGAAAGGAAGACAACTTTTGGGAGATAGGTACAGGGCCCTGTGGTCCGTGTTCGGAGATATACTTCGATAGAGGGTTGGACAAAGGGTGCGGCAACCCCGATTGCGGCCCTGGTTGTGATTGCGACCGGTTTGTGGAGTTCTGGAATCTGGTATTTACCCAATTCAACAAAGATGAAGAAGGGAATTATCATCCCCTTCCGCATCCCAATATAGACACCGGTATGGGCCTTGAGAGAATTGCTGCCATAATGCAGGGGGTGGACTCCCTCTTTGAAGTCGACACCATAAAGGATATACTCGAACACGTCAGCCGAATTGCTGGGGTTGAATACGGGAAGTCATACAAAACCGATGTGTCTTTGCGAGTTATAACCGATCACATACGGAGCACCACGTTCATGGTGGGTGATGGAATACTGCCTTCCAACGAAGGGCGCGGGTACGTGCTTCGCAGGATTTTGAGGAGAGCGGCGCGCCACGGCAGGCTGCTGGGAATAGAAGAGCCTTTCTTGAGCCAGCTGGCCAAAACGGTCATAAAGCAATCTCACCAGGCCTATCCCGAGCTCAAGCAGAGAGAGGATTATATTTTAAGGATAATACAGATAGAGGAGGA
The DNA here is from genome assembly GCF_023838525.1 of Caldicoprobacter algeriensis. Classification (GTDB taxonomy): domain Bacteria; phylum Bacillota; class Clostridia; order Caldicoprobacterales; family Caldicoprobacteraceae; genus Caldicoprobacter; species Caldicoprobacter algeriensis. Next base: position 71,631 of record NZ_JAHUQD010000012.1, on the reverse strand, counting down.
GCGTTTCAGGGAGACCATTGACCAGGGATTGGCCTATTTGAAAGAGTATGTAGATGACCTGAAACAGCGGGGTCAGAAGGTACTAGACGGTTCAAAGGCCTTTAAGCTGTACGACACTTACGGTTTTCCCCTTGACCTGACTAGGGAGATCTTGCAGGAAGAAGGCCTGGAGGTAGACGAACAGGGCTTTCAGCAGGAGATGGAGGTTCAGCGGGAACGGGCCAGGGCAGCTCATCGCGTAACCGATTATATGGGTATGGACAGCAATATATACAAGCTGATTGATGCGGATGCCTCAACCAATTTTGTGGGGTATCACGCTCTTGAGAGTCAGAGCCGCGTATTGGCCATCATAAAAGACGAGGCCAGAGTTGAAAGCGCTGCCGAGGGCCAGGAGATAGCGGTGGTATTGGATCAAACTCCTTTTTATGCCGAAGGCGGCGGACAGGTGGCCGACCAAGGAGTGCTCCTGTGGGACAATGGAAGGATGGAGATACGCGACGTAAAGAAGCTGTTTGGCAACAAGGTGGTACATTACGGTAAGGTGTTCTTTGGAACCTTGAAGCAGGGTGACGTTGTACAGGCTGTAGTGGATAAGGACACAAGATTGGCGGCTGCCCGTAACCATACGGCTACCCATTTGTTGCACAGCGCACTCAGGGAGGTTTTGGGACCGCACGTGGAACAAGCAGGTTCTCTGGTGACCCCTCAAAGATTGCGCTTTGACTTTTCGCATTTTTCGGCCTTGTCCAGCGAGGAGATACTCAAGATAGAAAGGTTGGTCAACCAGAAAATCATGGAGGCCATCCCTGTCGAGGTGGTTGAGACCACATTTGACCGGGCCAAGGAGATGGGAGCCATAGCGCTGTTTGGAGAGAAGTACGGGGATATAGTGCGTGTTGTCAGAATAGGGGATTTCAGCATTGAGCTGTGCGGAGGAACGCATCTTACCAATACCGGTCAGGCAGGGATGTTTAAGATACTCAGCGAATCGGGGGTTGCGGCCGGTGTAAGGAGAATTGAAGCCATAACCGGCTTTGAGGTGTACAACCATATTTTGAATCAGGAGAGGCTTATAGGCGATATTTGCAGGGAGCTTAAGACCAATCCCTCTGACCTTGAAGGTAGAATACAAGGGTTGGTTGCGCAGATTAAAGAGCAGGAGAGAGAGATTGAGCAACTGCGTGCCAAATTGGCCTCAAGCCTTGTGGACTCGCTGGTTGAGTCGGGCAGGGATGTAGGCGGCGTAAAGTGCATTGCTGCCAGCGTAGAAGGTCAGGACATGGAAGGTTTGCGGGATATGGTTGATGTTGTAAAAGATAGAATAAAGCTGGGCGTTGTGGTGCTAGCCACCGTAAAGGACGGCAAGGTGCACTTTGCTGCCGGGGCCACCAAGGATGCTGTGGCCAAGGGAGTCCATGTGGGGAATTTGCTGCGAGAAGTGGCTAAAATAGCAGGTGGCGGTGGCGGTGGACGCCCTGATATGGCCCAGGCCGGGGGCAAGGATGCCGGCAAGGTGCAGGAAGCTTTAGATCAGGTATGCGTTTTGCTGGCAAAGCAGCTGGGTATAAATTAAATAGAAGATGACCATTTTATGTTTGAAAAAAGATACAAAATAGAGTATGATAGACTGTGAAGAATTCCTCTTAAAAGGCAGGTATATATTGTATGAATGGCGATCCTCAGGAAACCATGATGTTCAAGCTCAAGAAAGAGGTGTCTGAGACCCCTAGGGATATCCTTCTCAGCGTTTATCAAGCGCTGGAGGAAAAAGGCTATAACCCCATAAATCAATTGGTGGGATATTTTATATCGGGTGACCCCACCTATATAACCAGCCACAGAAACGCTCGTTCCATCATAAGAAAGCTGGAAAGGGATGAGTTGCTGGAGGAGCTGCTCCGATTCTATATAGAACATAACCGCAATAGATAGGGGGGCAGCGTTCTTGCAGTACAACAGGCTGGGCAATACGCCGATTGTGGTGTCCAAGCTGTGTTTTGGAAGCCTGACCATAGGTCCCTTACAGAGGAACCTTCCTTTGGATAAAGGAGCAGCCGTCATACGCAAGGCTGTGGAGCTGGGGGTCAATTTCATCGATACGGCAGACCTGTACGGCACATATACTTATATACGCGAGGTTTTAAAGTCGCACAGGGACCTTGTAATAGCATCCAAATCGTATGCTTATGATGCTCAGACCGCCCGTGAGACTTTGGAAAAGGCTTTGAGGGGGATAGGGCGTGATTATATAGACATATTTCTGCTCCATGAACAGGAAGGTCCTCTTACCCTAAAGGGTCACAGGGAGGCGTTGGAATATTTTATTGCTAAAAAGCAGCAAGGGGTTATACGGGCGGTGGGGATATCCACCCATTACGTGGCGGCAGTCAAAGCAGCAGCCGTCATGGAGGAGATCGATGTGATACACCCCATACTCAACTACCGTGGAGTGGGCATAGTGGATGGTACACTAGAAGACATGACAGCCGCAATCGAGCTGGCTTACAGGAACGGGAAAGGCATATACGCCATGAAGCCTTTAGGAGGAGGACACCTTATTTCTGAGCTGAAGCAGGCTTTGAGGTATGTGCTGGATTTTCCATACGTCCATTCCATTGCCATAGGGATGCAGAGGCTGGAAGAGGTATACGCTAACGTCAGCTTTTTTGATACTGGAGAGATACCGCATAATCTGGAAATGATTTTGAAATCCTATAAGAGGAAGCTGTTTATACAGGATTGGTGTGCTGGATGCGGCAGATGTGTGGCTCGCTGCCCGCAAGGTGCTTTGACCATTGGAAAGGAAGGCAAAGCACAGGTTAACCATGAAAGGTGCGTGCTTTGTGGCTACTGCGGAAGCGTTTGCCCGGAGTTGGCAATAAAAGTAATATGAAATATGGGGAAAGGGATTGGCCTGTGAGGATACTGGCATTTGACGTAGGCGATAAGCGCATAGGGGTGGCTGTCAGTGACGCGATGGGGTGGACCGCGCAGGGGCTTCAGACCCTTGAAAAATCCAGCAAGGACAAATTGTTTTCAAGCCTGTGCAGCATATTGGAACAATACAATCCTGAGAAGATAGTGATTGGCCTGCCTGTAAACATGAACGGTACGTTGGGTCCCCAGGCTGAAAAGGTGAAGCAATTCGTCCAGGAGCTCAAAGATATATATTCGGGAGAAATTGTTTACTGGGATGAGAGGCTTACTACGCTTTCAGCCCACCGGTTGATGATCGATGCAGGGGTTCGGCGTAACAGGAGGAAGCAAAAGGCTGACAAGATAGCAGCCGTGCTCATTCTTCAAAGTTATCTGGATTATTTAAATAACAAAAAGAAAGAAGGTTGATTTTATGGAAATGGAATCCAATGTAATTGAGCTCATCGATGAGAACAACGAGGTTGTGCAGTTTGAACATCTGCTTACCCTGGATTTCGGTGACAGGGAATACATGGTGTTGCTGCCCATGGAAGAGGAGGATGAGCTTGACTCTGATGAGGGTGGAGTGGTCATCCTCAGGGTAGAACAGGATGATGAGGGGAACGACATATACGTGTCCATTGAAGATGAAGAAGAACTGGAGGAAGTATTCCAGGCATTTCTCCAGGTTATCGGTCAAGAGGAAGCGTTTGATGACGATGAAGAAGAGCTTTTTGAGGATGAGGAAGAAGACAGATAAAACCCGAATAGTAACTCATAAAAAGCGCATTTACAAAATGCGCTTTTTATTTTTATAAAAATTTTGTTTTTAACAAGGATTTTGTGATTTTTTATCGAATATAGTTGATAAATGTTGTTGGATAATTGTGGTTGGGTAGGTGATGAAGATTGCTTCACAGGCTTTTTTCCCATATGGGCGTTTTAGAAAAGGCCTTGGACGCTTCGTGGCTGCGAAATGAAGTCATAGTTCACAATATTGCGAACGCTGATACCCCCGGCTATAAAAAATACAGGGTTGAATTCGAGGAGGAGCTGAAATCAGCCCTTGAGGCCAGTACATTGAAGGGCAAAAGGACAAGGCCTAAGCACCTTGATATAGGGGTAAGTTCTATTGACCAAGTGAGGCCGCAAGTTGTGCGCACTGATGGTACACAGATGAGAGAAGACGGCAACAACGTTGATATGGATGAGGAGATGACCAGTTTGGCCAAGAATGTCATCATGTACAATGCGCTGGTACAAAAGATATCTGGCGAGTTTCGCAAGTTAAAGATGGTCATAAACGAGGGGAGGAGGTAAAAGATGTTCAGGGCGTTTGACATAAGCGCTTCAGCCCTTACGCTGAATAAGCTACGCATGGATGTGATCGCTCAAAACATTGCAAACGCTCAGACCACGAGGACAGAAACCGGCGAGCCTTATCGCCGAAAAGTGGTGGTGGTAAGGGAAGAGCAGGATACTAAGCCATTTGGTCAGTATCTCCAGGAGAGCATAAAGGCCTTTTCAGGCGGCGGGGTTAAAGCCGTTAGGATTCAGGGTGACCCCACGCCTTTCAAGAGGGTTTATGACCCGGGCCATCCCGATGCCGATGAAGATGGGTATGTGCTGATGCCAAACGTGGAAATTCTCAGAGAGATGGTTGATATGATTTCAGCCACGCGTTCCTACGAGGCCAACGTCACCGCTTTTAATGCGTCCAAGAATATGGCCATGAAAGCCCTGGAGATCGGTAGATAGGAGGAGTGAGCGTTTATGCAGGTAGATTCCATTACTGCTTCTAAAAATGTTGCCGGAATATCAAGCAGTTTAAAAAAACAACACCAGAACCTGTCGTTTAGCGATGTTATGAGGCAAGCCATTTCGGATTTACAGCAGCTGCAGAGGATCAATACATACAACAATTACCTTCTGGCCACTGGCCAGGTGGAAAATTTCCACAAGGTCATGATAGATGCTGAAAAAGCCGATATCGCACTCCAGTTTACCCTCCAGGTCAGGAACAAGCTGCTGGAGGCTTATCAGGAAATTATGCGCATGCAGATATGATTTCATTTCTCAATCTGTAAAGTACCACAGGCGATAAAGTTCGATAATATACACGAAAAATAGGTCGAAAGACCGATTTATTTGTCTGGTAATTTTATGTAATATGGAGATAAATGTTGTTAAATGACGACGGCTTTCAAAGCAGGCTGAACAGCAGGGAACAGTCATATGTTACCTGCTGAAATTATAATAGGCACTAGGAAAGCGGGGATCAAATGGCGTCGGCACTGGACACCATAAAGCAACAATTAAACCAGTGTTGGGAAAAGTTGAGCAGCGCACAAAAGAAGGCTTTTATCATCATTGCAATTGCGTTGTTGTTGATCATAGTGCTTGCTGCTTTGCTTTTATCGCGGCAGGAGTACGTGGTGCTTTACAGCGGCTTGGACAGTCAAGAGACCGCGGAGATATACTCCAAGTTAAAAGAGCTCAACGTTGAGCCAAAGGTGGAAGGAACGTCCACCATATTGGTTCCCAAGGATAAGGAAGTAGAGGTGAGGATGCAGCTCACAAGCGAAGGATACCCCAAAACGGGCTTCAACTATGATATATTCCTGCAAAACAGCAATTTTGGTCAGACAGATGATGAAAAAAGGGCTTTGCTCATCATGCAGCTGCAGGAGCGTTTAAGCCAGGTCATCAAGTTTTTGGATGGGGTAGAGGATGCCGTTGTGACCATTGCAATGCCCGAAAACGATACTTTTGTACTGAAGAGCCAACAGGTACCTGTAACGGCTTCGGTAATCATTAAGACCAAGCCGGGCTATAGCATTACCCCTTCTCAGGCCAACAACATAGTGCGTTTGGTGGCCAAGAGCGTACCCGGTTTAAAAGAGGAGAACGTCACCGTTATAGATACAAATATGAACGTTTTGACAGGTAATCAAGCCGAAGAGGAAGAAATGGTTGGCTCCCAGTTTGACTTGGAACACCGGCTGGAGGACCGTATACGGGATCAGGTCATCAGCTTGCTGGAGCCGGTGTTCGGCTACAAGAAGGTTGTTGCTACTGTAAACGTCAAGCTGAATTTCGATAAGAAGACCACCGAGTCGGTGAGGTTTGAACCGGTGTTTGACGAGGATGGGATAATAGCCAGCCGCGAGGTTTTGAGGGAAAAGGTGAGAAATGCGATACCTGAAGGTGTTGTGGGCGAGACCTCCAACACCACTCAGTATCCCGAACTTGAAGGCGCTGAAAACGGTTCATACGACAAGACGCATGAGATAATCAATTATGAAGTAAATGAGATAAAGGAAATCCTGGAGGAGCAGCAGGGAAAGGTGGAGGACCTCTCCATCTCGGTTATCATAGACAACGAGTCCTTAGACCCACAAATCCTTGGGCAGGTTAAAGAGCTGGTGGCAGCCGCTGTTGGGACTGATGTTTCAAGGGTGGTGGTGCAAAATATGAAATTTGATACCTCGTTGCAGGAGCAGCTGCTTGAAGGCTTTGAGCGGCGTCAAGTTGAAAGGATAGGCGGGCAGTACTGGGCAGTGCCTCTGGCAGTAGGTTTAGCGGTTGCCATAGCCACTGTGTTGGCGATGCGCATGCGTTCGCGCCGCATACGGCTAGAAGCCGCCACTGCCCAGGAGATATTGGCTCAAGAAACCCAGCAGCCGGCTATATCCGAACTGGAGTTGAACGATGAGCACGACGAGATCAAAAAACAGCTTGAAAGGCTGGCGACTGAGCGGCCTGAAGCTGTGGCGCAGCTGTTGCGCAACTGGCTGAGCGAGGAGTAGGGGGAATTTGTATGCCTACCGAGAGAGGGATGTTAACAGGCCGTAAAAAGGCTGCAATCTTGCTCATAGCCCTTGGCAAAGAAAAGGCCTCCGAGATATACAAGCACTTGAGCGAGGATGAAATCGAGCAGTTGACCCTGGAGATAGCCAATCTATCCAAGGTGAACGCCGAAGTTAAGAACCAGGTAATGGAGGAATTTTATCAGTTATGCCTGGCTCAGAATTACATATCTGAAGGCGGTATCGAGTATGCCAGGGAGATTTTGGAGCGCGCCATGGGCAGCCAGAAGGCCTTGGAGATAATAAACAAGCTGACCTCGTCTTTGCAGGTCAGGCCTTTTGATTTCATAAGAAAGGCTGAGCCAGCACAGATCCTGAATTTTATACAGAACGAGCATCCACAGACCATAGCCCTCGTTTTGGCCTACCTGCGCCCACAGCAAGCAGCCGCCATAATCTCTGCGTTGCCTCAGGAAAAGCAGGTGGAGGTGGCTACCAGGATAGCGCTCATGGACCGCACTTCTCCAGATGTCATAAAAGAAGTGGAGAGGGTGCTGGAGAAAAAGCTTTCTTCGATGCTTACAGCCGACTTTACAAATGCCGGCGGAATCCAGGCTTTGGTGGATATACTGCTGTCGGTTGACCGAGGTACAGAAAAGTATATAATGGAAAATCTAGAGCTGAGGGACAAGGAATTAGCTGAAGAGATAAGGAGAAGGATGTTTGTGTTTGAGGATATCGTTACGCTGGATAATCGTTCCATACAGAGGTTCCTACGTGAGGTCGACAACAGCGACCTGGCGCTGGCGCTTAAAGGAGCCAGCGAAGAAGTCAAAAAGGTGATATTTGCCAATATGTCCAAGCGCCTGCAGGAGATGATAAAGGAAGACATGGAATACATGGGGCCGGTAAGGCTCAGGGATGTGGAAAACGCTCAGCAGAAGATTGTAAACATCATCAGACAGCTTGAAGAGGCCGGCGAGATCATAATATCACGGGGAGGCGGTGATGAGATCATTGTCTAACGTGCTCAAATCCCACAGCATCTGCTTGAACCCCGAAAGCCGGTTTACGTTGCAAAAGAAGATGCAATTTGAGGTTGGCAGGGATACTTCGGATATTGCTGTACAAGCGGTAAAGCCTGTTGAACGCCTTGTGGAAGTGGCAAAGCGGGATGCTGAAGCCATTCGAGGCAATGCCCAGGAGGAAGCGAAGGCAATAATAGCAGAAGCGACCAGGGAGGCTCAAAGAATAAAGGAGCAGGCAAAAGAGGCTGGATTCCAGGCAGGGTTCCAGGCTGGCTTTCAAAAAGGGCTGGAAGACGCAAAAAAACAGTTTTTATTCGAAATCGATGAGGTCCAGCGCATAAAGGAAGAGATTATAAGGGAAAGGGAGGCGCTTTACCAACAGTTTGAGCAAGACCTGGTGGCTTTGGCAGTGGATATCGCCAAACGGGTCATATATGACCGTCTGGAGACGGATGATGAGATTTTGGCCCATGTAGTTGAATCAACGCTTAGGAAAATCCAGGGCAAAGTAAAGGTGCAGCTTAGGGTGAGCAAGCATGATTACGGAAGGATATCCGGCCTTAAGGAGCGCTTCTTGTCCAAGCTGCATCATATTGAGGATATGGATATCGTGGAGGATGATTTTTTGGGCCCTGGAAGCTGCGTGGTGGATACAGGCAGCGGTATGGTCGATGGCAGCATTGATGCCCGTTTAAGAGAGATTGAAGCAGTTCTGGTGGGACGTTGACATGGCATACATCTCGCTTAAAAAATACAGGGATATGGTAAACGAGATTGAGGTTATAAGGTGTACCGGGCAGGTGGTGCAGGTTATCGGGCTTACTGTAGAAGCCGAAGCGCCCGCTGGAGAAGTAGGGGAAATATGCCATGTATACAACACAAAGGAAACCGCGTACATCCCTGCAGAGATAGTTGGTTTTCGTAAGGACAGGATACTGCTCATGCCATATGGGGAGCTCAACGGCATAGGGCCGGGCAGCAAGGTGGTGTTTACCGGCAGGCCATTTACGGTTGCCGTGGGCAGCCAATTGATCGGGCGAATACTGGATGGCCTGGGCAATCCCATGGACGGAGGCGCTGCGGTGGAACCTGAAAGATGGGCCAATATTCAAAATGTCCCTCCGCATCCTCTAAATCGGCAGAGGATCTCAAAGCCGCTGGTGCTGGGAGTAAGGGCCATAGACGGATTGCTGACCTGCGGACAGGGCCAAAGATTGGGGATATTTGCAGGAAGTGGCGTGGGAAAAAGCACCCTGCTAGGGATGATTGCGCGCAATACCCTGGCCGAAGTTAACGTCATCGCCCTTATAGGCGAGCGGGGCAGGGAGGTCAGGGAATTCATAGAAAAAGACCTAAAAGAGGGGCTTAAGCGTTCCGTCATAGTGGTTGCCACATCGGATCAACCGCCGCTGATGCGCCTGAAGGCGGCTTTTGTTGCCACCACCATAGCCGAGTTTTTCAGGGAGAAGGGGAAAAACGTGCTGCTGATGATGGATTCCCTAACGCGCTTTGCCATGGCTCAGCGGGAGGTGGGGTTGGCCATAGGCGAGCCGCCGGTTTCCAGGGGATACACCCCATCGGTGTTTTCAATATTGCCCAAACTGCTGGAAAGGGTGGGCAACGGGGAGATGGGCTCTATAACCGGCCTGTACACTGTATTGGTGGATGGCGATGACTTCAATGAGCCCATCAGCGATGCGGTACGTGGGATACTAGACGGGCATATACTCCTGTCGCGAAGGTTAGCCAACCGGAACCACTATCCCGCCATTGATGTGTTGGGCAGCGTGAGCAGGGTAATGCCCGATGTTGTGGACAAAAGCCATATGCAGCTGGCGGGCAGAATAAAGGCGCTGATGGCGGCTTACGAGGAAGCCAGGGATCTCATCAATATAGGTGCTTATCGCCGTGGCAGCAATCCCGAGGTGGATGAGGCCATCGAGAAGATGCCCCAGATAACCGAATTTTTGCAGCAGGCCATAGACGAAAAGGCTGATTTTGAGGATACTCGCCGGTGGATGGAAAGGATAGCCGGCCAGTGAGATTGCGGGTATCCGAAAAATGATGTCTGTAAGATTGTTGTGCGGGGAGACGCGGTGTATGGCTAAGTTTAAGTTTTCGCTTGATGTTTTGCTTAAGGTAAACGAGCTGAAGAAAAAACAGGCTGAAGGAGAATATGCCAAAGCGCAAAAAGAGCTGGACAGGCAGCTGGCGGTATTGTCGGAGCTGCTTGATGAATACCGCGGTGTTACCTCAGATATGGGACATCTGACTGCAAAGGGTACGACTGTGAATTATATCAAGCTGTACTCCTTTTATTCTGACTCGCTTCAAAAGCGCATAAAATCTCAGGAGCAGGTGGTTGCCCAGGCAATGAATAATTTGGATGCCATAAAAGCCAGGCTTATTGGTTTAGTCAGGGAGGTCAACGTGTTGAGCGAGATGAAGGAGAGGCAGTATTACCAATACCGCATGGAGATGGAAAAGAGACATCAAAAGGTAGTGGACGAATACGCCGGCTATAAAATATACAGACAGGGTGGACTGATAAATGGCAAGGTATGACAGGGTTATTAAGGGAAACACAGGCAATGATTTAGCGACGAACACCAGCGGTGCTGCATGGCTTGTAATGGTCGTGTTGCTGCTGTTTGTTGTCACCGCTTCAGGATTATTGCTTTTTTTCAACGTAGGCGGTATGAGGGATGTCGTGGTGGGATTGTTGTTTTCTTCTAAAGCTGCCGGCAATCAGCAGTCAGAGGAAAGCCTCAAGTTACAGCAGCTAAAAGCCATTGAGGATGAAAAAAACAGGCTGAAGAATTTTGAGAATCAGCTCAATGCTTTAAAGAGCCAGCTGGAGGGTAAGCAGCAGGAATTGGAGCAACGGGAGGTGGAGCTTAAGCAAAAGGAAAAGGAAGTGGAGGAATTGCAGCAGAAGCTGTCTGCCCAGTTTGAGGATATAAAGGACATTGCCAAAGTTTATGAGAATATGGAAGCAGAGCAGGCCGCCTCCATTTTATCCGAGATGGAAGACAGTTCTCTTGTCATCCAGATACTCAAAAACATGCCGGAAGAGAAGAGCGCTGAGATACTGGGAGCAATGGATTCCAAAAAGGCCGCAGATCTGACCGGGCAAATGGCTGGACAATAGGTTTACAGCTTTTGCATAAAACCTGGCTCGAAAGGAGGTGAGAAGGCTGTGGAGATGGCTTTGATACAGGGTGTCCTGCAAAGCAGCGTTAAATCCAAAGAAAAGCGCTCATGTGCTGTGCCAGATGAAGGATGTTCCGGCGAGTTCGGCCTGATGCTGCAAAGCCTCATGCCGCTTCAAGTCGCGTATATTGGGGGAGCAGGCGGTACCCAAGGGAGTGAAATGCCCTTATCTGAAAATCTGTCATCTACAAACCAGGTGTTGTTGAAAGCCACGGTGATGGTATTAAAAGTTCCTATATGCCTACTCGGGTGTCAAGCGCTGGGGGATGCAGCTCCGCATGAGTTTGCGGAAGCACTTCAAGAACGCATTTTCCCAGATGATCAAACCGCGCCTTCTTTGAAGCAGGTATATCCCATGTTTGAAGAGGTTGATGGTACCGGGGATGTGCCTGACCAGGATGTATCCAGACTTTTGCATTCAGCAAATGGTACAGAAAAGCTTAAAGTATTTTATGGCGCTAAAGCACAGGGGCAGGGCTTAAACGTTGTATATGGTATGCCTGCTGGTGATGCAAAGTCTGCTGTGAAGGAATCTCAGGCTTTAGGCACACCAGCGTATGACGATTCATTGTACATTGAGGAAGCAGTGGCAGACATCAAAGATGGGATGGCTTTAAAAAAGGATGACGATGTTAAAAGCAGCGGCCTGGATTCCTTAGGGAGCATAGCTTCACGGTACCAAGGTTCTTCTATAAACGTGAAGACCACCGTTGAGCGCGTAAACGCTGGATCTCTTGCTTCATGTGTAGATGCTATACAGCAAGGCATACACGATGATGTGGCTGCTTTAGATAATGTTCAGGATGGTTCATACTTTGACCTTAACGACAATCAGGAAGGCTATACTTTAGAGCGATTATACTCTGTGGGGCAGCCGCTGCGGATGCTTGACGATGAGATGAGTACTGTATCTGGGGAAAGGCCTTTGAACCTTCATGAAGCGCTGGTGGAGATTGCTGACAGGGTAAGGGTTTTGCTGTCAGGCAAACGGTCGGAGATGGAAGTGAGTTTAAAGCCTCCTGAGCTGGGCAAGATGGTCGTAAAAGTGGCCATGGAAAATGGAACGCTGGCGGTTAGAATCACGGTGGAATCTAATGCTGTCAAGGATTTCATACAGGTGCATGCTCAGGAGCTTAAAGCGCTGCTTACCCAGGAGGGTTATAACCTCGCAGATATTGACGTAAACATCGGCCAGGGCTATCAGCAGCCGCGGCGGGATGACGTGGAAAATGGCTGGCGATTTGAAAACCCGATACCCAGGAGGGCAAGGGTTGGTATGGTAGAGATACAGCACAGCACCATCAAGCCCGCTGCGTATTACGACGGCCATCATAGGTTTGACTGCCTTGTGTAAAAAGGAGGTATAGAAATGTATGTGAGAGGCGTAAACAATCAAGCGGATATCGTAAAAAATCAGAAACAGCCCGTCAATCATCTGGGCAAAGACGCGTTTTTAAAGCTCCTTATAACGCAGCTGAGGTATCAGGACCCATTGCGCCCCATGGAGGATAGGGAATTTATCGCCCAGCTTGCACAGTTCAGCACTTTGGAACTCATGCAAAATTTGAGCAGCGATTTTACCTCGATGAAGGCGGTGGGGTTGATAGACAAGATGGTTTATGCCGAGAAGAGGGCAGAGAACTCGGCCGGGGTTATCCCTGTACGCGGCAGAGTTGAGAGCGTCTCATTAGTTAACGGTAAAGTTACCCTACATGTCAATGGATACGATATCGCTTTGGAGGATGTAAAGGAGATTTATTCTCAGGAGGCAGATACACAGGGAGATGAGTAAGGTGGATGGCAGTAAAATTGAGTGTAACCGCCTTGTCTATTCTGGAAGGGTATCAGGGACTTCGCAAGCTGATTCTCTCAAAAAAAAAGGCGGTAGCGGCATAAGAGATATCGGCTTTGATGAAATACTGAGGGAAGCAGTACAGAAGGAGCAAGCCATCAAGTTCAGCAAGCATGCTCAAACCAGGATGAGGCAAAGGAATATCTGGCTGTCGCAGGATGAGATAAACAGGATTGGCCAGGCCATTGAAAAGGCCAGGGAGAAGGGTGTGCGGGATTCGCTGGTGCTCATGGGCAATCTTGCATTTATAGTCAACGTTCCCACCAAGACCGTCGTTACAGCAGTCGATGGTGAGAACATAAAGGAGAATATCTTTACAAATATCGATGGCGCAGTGGTGCTGTAGCCGGACCCCTTTGGGGAGGCTGCATCATTCCTGAACGACAGATGGAATGAGCTGCGCAAATAAACCAAAGGAGGTTGTTGTGTTATGATGAGGTCATTGTATTCGGGTATTTCGGGTTTGAGGGTCCATCAGGTTCAGATGGACGTCATTGGTAACAACATCGCCAACGTCAACACCATCGCTTTTAAATCCAGCCGCGTCACCTTCCAGGAAATTTTGAACCAGACTCTCAGGAGCGCCTCTGCACCCTCGCAGGCAGGAGGACGGGGAGGTACGAATCCGCAGCAAATCGGACTGGGCGTATCTGTGGGTTCAATCGATGTGCTTCATACGCGTACTGGCGTACAGAGAACCGACAGGGCCACTGACCTGGCTATAGACGGGGAAGGCTTCTTTATGGTTTCAGACGGGACAAACGTGTATTACACCCGTGCAGGGAACTTTGACATAGATGTCTTAGGGAGCCTGGTTTATCCTGGAGGATTAAGAGTACTGGGGTGGAGCAAACTTATCACAGATCCGACGACGGGAGCACAGTATGTGGATACAACCGGCGCGCCTGGCCCCATCAATCTATCGAATCTCTCGATGCCGGCAAAAGCTACTGACATGATTAAATTTGAAGGGAACCTAGATGCCAACATTGCTGTCGGTGATGAAATACAATATAGCTTCAGTGTATTTGATTCGCTGGGTAACGAACACAAGCTTAACTATATATTTACAAAGCAGGCTCCCAACGTTTGGTCGTGGAAAATTGTACCTGCACCGCAAAGCGGGGCTGAAACTTATACCGTTAATCAGGTTGTAGGGGATACATTGGCAGGCGACCCTGTTACTATTGGAGGAGCAAACAGGCCTATTTTATATGCGCATGATATCAGGTCATTATCAGTTGAGACGCCAAGTGGCATAAACCAGTATCAGTTCACGATTGTCAATGATCCAGTCGAGTTTAATAATCTCAGGACTACTCTAGGTTCGGGTCAGGCTGTGATTCTGGTGGACGGCAGCACCTCAGTGCAGGTAGCATTTGGCGATGACCTGGCAGCCGGAAATACGGTTTACATTGAATACAACGATTTTGCTGTAAGCCATGTCGTTCCCATGGTGGATGTAGATGCAAGCGTGCCTGGCAGAGCTCCTGGGTATGACTGGGACAATAATGGGGTTGAAGATATCCCTGCCGGCCAAGCCCATGGCGTTCTGATATTTGGCGAAGACGGTAGACTGGTGCAATCCTTGATGAATTCCGATATCACCATAGTAATGAACCCCGCGGTTTCTGGCGCGGCTGACATCTTTTTGAGGAGAGAAAATATTCAGTTTGACCCAATGAAATTTACGCAGTATGCGGATGCCACCACTGTCAAGGCTACGAAGACGGGATATGCTGCCGGGATATTGAATTCGATAAGCATCGATTCTGAAGGCCGCGTGATAGGGTACTACACTAACGGCCAGTCCAGGGAGGATGCCGTGCTGGCCATCGCCACTTTCAATAATCCGGGAGGATTGAACAAAGTGGGCAATAATCTGTACCAGCAATCCACCAATTCCGGATATCCAGTATATGGAAGAGCGGGCGTTGGCGGTAGAGGTACAATTATTGCAGGTGCGCTGGAGATGTCTAATGTGGACCTTGCTAAGGAATTTACCGATATGATAGTAGCGCAAAGGGGATTTCAGGCCAACTCGAGGATTATTACTGTGGCAGACGAGATGCTGCAGGAGTTGGTTAATATGAAGAGGTAAAGCTAGTTTAGGTTCACAGCCGGGTATTGGCTTCTGGCTGTGAACCTGAACCTTTGAATGGGGGTATGCTCTTGATTAAGGTGACGCGTTTGAACGGTGAGGAATTCTACATAAACCCCGATTTGATCCAATATATTGAAAAGACGCCCGATACGGTAATAACCCTGACAAACGACAAAAAAGTAGTGGTCAGGGAAGAAGTGGAAGAGGTAATTCAGCGCATTGTAACCTTTAAACGGCAAATTTTCGGTTTTGTTCAAAGGAATGAGGAATTGGCAGGTGAATGATGAATATGGACATAGCTACTCTGGCAGGAATTATAGCCGGTATATCGTTTATCGTTGCAGGAATTTTGATGTCGGGGGACTTGGGCAATTTTTATGATGCGCCCTCCATAATGATCACGTTGGGCGGGACCTTTGCTGCGACGCTTATATCCTACCCTATAAAGAACATCATAGGGGTTTTAAAGGTTACCAAAAATTTATTTTTTACCAAGGCCAAGGACCCCAACGAAATCATACGCCAGATCATAGATCTGGCTAATATTGCTAGGAAAGAAGGGCTGCTGGCACTTGAAGAGGCTGCCTATAAACTGGATGAGCCCTTCATGCAGAAGGGGATACTGCTCATCGTTGATGGCACTGACCCCGAACTTGTCAGAAACATAATGGAAACCGAGCTCACCTTTATTGAAGAGCGTCACAGCCAGGGCCAGGCTATTTTTGAAACCATGGCCTCGCTGGCACCAGCGTTTGGAATGATTGGAACCCTTATAGGCCTCATAAACATGCTAAAGATGCTGGATGACCCTTCTTCGGTAGGACCCAATATGGCGGTGGCGCTGGTTACCACATTTTATGGTTCCATACTGGCAAATCTATTTTTTACCCCGACTGCCAATAAGCTTAAGCACAGGAGCGCGCAGGAGATGCTCTACAAGGAGATCATGCTGGAGGGCATACTTTCCATACAGGCAGGAGAAAATCCCAGGATTATTGAAGAAAAGCTTAAAGCGTTTTTATCGCCCCAGGAGAGGAAGGCTTTAAACGACAATTCAACCGCAGGTGAGGAATGAAATGAAAAGAGAACGAAGGAGAAAAAAGTCAAGCGGCGGAATCGCTGAATGGTTTGTTACGTATTCGGATATGGTGACTCTTCTTCTGACGTTTTTCGTAATGCTGTATTCTTTTTCGATAATAGACATGCAAAAGTGGGAAGCTCTGGTTGAGTCGTTGAGGGAAGGCATTGGGGTTTTAGAAGGTGGTTCCAGTATCGACGATGTGCCTAAGGTGGACAAAGAAGGTACCTCACCTGTCGACCTGTCAGAGCTAATTGGGGATAAGATGGAAGAGAACAATGAAAATCAGAAAAATACTGGGCAGGTTGACCCGTTTTTAAAGCTTTATGAGCAGATGAGCCAGTATATAGCTCAAAATAAAATTCCAGCACAGCTGGAGCTTTCGCCGACTCAGACCGAAATCCTCATCCGCTTCAAGGATTATGTGCTGTTTGATGTAGGCAAGGCCGAGCTCAAACCTGAAGCCAAGGAAATACTTGACAGGATTGCTAAGATACTGCTCAATTACGTTGACCAGATTGATAGGGTGCGCATCGAGGGGCATACCGATACTCAGCCGATAAACACGGTGTTTTATCCTACAAACTGGGAACTTTCGGTGGACAGGGCCATAAAAGTGGTAAGGTATTTTCAGGAAAAGCATGGTTTTCCCGGCAATAAGCTGTCGGGTGAGGGTTACGGAGAGTATTATCCCATAGCCTCCAATGAGACCGAAGAAGGACGGGCCAAAAACAGGCGAGTGGATGTACAGATTGTAAAGGCCATCAACGTAAACAATGCACAAACTATAGAGTAAAGGGGTTAAGTGGTGCTATGAATATGAAGAAATTGCTGGCAATCATTGTACCACTCTTTGCGATTTCATTTGTTGGAATGGGGTTTATATTGTATTTGATGCTGAATCCATCAAATCCAGCCAATGGCGCTCAAAAGGATGATAAGGACGATATAAAGAAAGAGGTTTTCGTGTTTCACGATGACCAGCCTTTTATTACCAATTTAAAAGACAGCGATTCCTATTTAAAGGCAGATATATCCATAGAGGTTGAAAACCAGAAGGACGTGGAGGTCTTAAACAAGAATTTGCACAAGGTAAGGGACAGGATCATATCGATACTGAGAAATGTTTCAGAGGAAGACATGAAGCGCAGCGATATCCAGGAAATTTTGAAAGATCGAATAAAACAGGATTTACGGGAAAGTTTGAAGATCGATACCATCACTGGCATATATTTCAACGAGTTTGTGATGCAGTAAGGGATAAGGGAGGTACGTTTTGGTGGCTGAAGTACTGTCGCAACGAGAGATTGACGAGCTCCTGGCAGCTTTTATGGCGGGAGCGGTAAACATAAACGAGATCAAAGAAGAAACGCCCGGAAAAAAGATAAGCGTATACGACTTCAGAAGGCCCAAGAAGTTTGCCAAAGATCAGCTTCGTACCCTCCAGATCATACACGAGAACTTTGCACGGCTTATGGGATCGTATTTCTCGGGAATTCTGCGTACATACTGCCAGATAGATTTGGTGTCGGTGGAACCGCAGACATACGGCGAGTTCATCAATTCACTCCCTGACCCTGTTGTCCTGGGAATCATCGAATTCAGGCCACTGAAAGGCTCTATAATACTGGAGTTTTCGCCCAATGTCGTGTATGCCATAATTGATCGCATGCTGGGCGGGCTGGGACTGGCTCCTGAGAAAGTCAGGGATTTTACCGAGATCGAGATCGTGCTGATCGAAAGGATAATAAAACAGCTTTTGCCTATAATGAACAGCTCGTGGGCCAACATCGTCAATGCTGAGTTCACCCTGGAGCACATAGAAACAAACGCCCAGTTTGCGCAGTTGGTTTCGCCAAACGAGTCCATTGCCATAGTAACCCTTGATGCGCACATCGGAGACGTCGAGGGAATGATGAACATATGCATCCCTTACTTAGTGATTGAGCCTATCATACAGCAGTTGAGCTCCAAGCACTGGTTTTCTACAAAGCTTGCTGAAGAAAACGAGCGAAAATTCTATGAGTTGCTGGCTTCTCAGATAGAGACCACCCCGGTTGAGTTAAAGGCGGTACTGGGGGAGACCAGCATTACCATCAGAGACCTCATAGAGCTTCAGAAAGGGGATGTGATCAAGCTGGACAAGAAGGTCGACGAGGATATCGATGTCTATGTTGGCGGTGTCAAAAAATTTTGGGGGGTTGTGGGCTTGAAAAAGAACAACTTGGCTATTCAAATCACCAGTATATGTAAAGAAGGGGGAAAGGTTTGAACCATGGACATGAACGATATGCTGTCTCAGGAAGAAATAGACGCTCTGTTGAGGGATCAGGCTATTGTAATGCAGCCATCACAGCAGCTTGCCCCGGAAGAGATCGACGCTTTGGGAGAAATAGGTAATATCAGCATGGGCACGGCCGCAACCACCCTTTCGACTCTGATTGGCAAGAAAGTGATAATCACCACCCCTGAGGTCACCATAACCACTATTCGAGAGCTTGCAAAGCAGTATCCCATTCCTTTTATAGCGGCAGAGGTACAGTACACCGAGGGGCTGGAAGGGACCAACATCCTGATCATGCAGGAGAGGGACGTCAAGATTATCACTGATCTGATGATGGGTGGAGACGGTACCAATATTGAGGGCGAGATCAGTGACCTGCATTTAAGCGCTATAGGTGAAGTGATGAATCAGATGATGGGCTCTGCTTGTACTTCATTGTCCACCATGTTCAACAAGAGCATTTTGATATCGCCGCCCAACACGTTTGTTATGGATTTTACCAGCGATTTCCCGTATACCCTTTTTAAATCCGATGAGCCCATAGTCCGGATCAACTTTAAGATGGTGGTCGAGGGGCTTATCGATAGCTACATAATGCAGCTGTTGCCCATTGACTTTGCGAAGGAGCTGCTGAGCAATTTGCTGGGGGGATACGATCAGCAAACAACGCACCAAACAGTCGAGCAGCAATCAAGTGCTGTTTCTTTGTATAGTGAGCTATCACAAACCCCGCAAAATTCTAGCAGGTTACAGGAGCAACGAGATTCTTATGATACCCCTAAGGCTAAGCCTATAAATGTCCAGCCTGTTTCGTTTCAGCCTCTGGAAGAAAAGCCGACAAGTGGAGGCAAGAGCAACCTTGATCTGATATTGGACGTGCCTTTGCAGGTATCGGTGGAACTGGGAAGGACGCGTAAGCTTGTCAAGGAAATTCTTGAGCTCACCACCGGTTCGGTGATAGAGCTTGATAAGATGGCCGGTGAGCCGGTAGACGTCCTGGTGAATGGAAAGGTGATCGCTAAAGGTGAAGTAGTGGTAATCGACGACAGCTTTGGCGTCAGGATAACCGATATAATAAGCCCTGCCAAAAGGATATCAAGCCTTAAATGAGCTTTACATTGTGATAATATTCATGACAAAAAGGGAGGATGGTTATGGGAAAGAGAATTCTGGTGGTTGATGATGCCGCATTCATGCGCATGATGCTCAAGGATATACTGACCAAAAATGGGTATGAAATAGCCGGTGAAGCCGAGAACGGGTTAAGGGCCGTGGAAAAGTATAAGGAGCTTCAACCCGACCTGGTCATTATGGATATTACCATGCCTGAGATGGACGGCATCCAGGCGGTTCGAGAGATCAAAAAGATAAATCCTGATGCAAAGATAATGATGTGCTCTGCTATGGGGCAGCAGGCCATGGTGATCGAATCCATACAGGCGGGGGCACGGGACTTTGTGGTCAAACCCTTCCAGGCCGACAGGGTCATTGAAGCAGTTAAAAAGATCATTGGATGAGCGAAACGATGGAAGAGATCCTCCGTGCTATAGGTATTTTAATAGCGTTTATAGTCGTCTTGGTCCTAGCCTATCTGACGGCGCGGTTTGTGGGTACAAAGTTTGCCGGCTATACAAGCGGGAAGTACATAAGAATAATTGATCGAATCTTTTTGGGAAAGGATAAGTGGGTGTGCATCATACAGGTGGGCAGTCAATACTACATAGTGGGGATTACCAGCCAGAATATGGAGTTTTTGGGGCAAATATCCCAGCAGGAGTTGATACCTCTTCATTCCGAAGGGAAAAACGGTTTGTTTGCCAATTTGTTGGGAAATTATCTGAAAAAGCTCAAAGGTGAGGCAGATGGGGATGGTTAAAAGGCGGTTTTTTATGGTTGTGGCATTTGCTACACTGATATCTTTATCATCGCTTGTATGCGCTTATAGGGCTTTTGCACAGCCCTCTATCCCCATTCCCCGCTTGGAGGTGGAAGCCGCACAATCTCCTCAGGATGTGGTGGACAGCCTGGAAATACTGGGCATCCTGACGGTATTGGCGCTGGCGCCTTCCATCCTCATCATGATGACCGCCTTTACCCGTATAGTAATCGTGCTGGCGTTTGTGAGAAATGCCCTGGGGACACAGCAGACGCCGCCTAACCAGGTTTTGATAGGGCTTGCCCTTTTCCTAACCTTTTTTGTGATGGCGCCCATTGTGACGCAGATAAATGAGAAGGCGATTCAACCCTATCTGGAGGGGAGCATAGACCAGCAAACCGCTGCCCAACAGGCTATCAAGCCCATCCGGGAGTTCATGCTAAAACAGACCAGGGAGAAGGACCTGCTGTTGTTCCTAGAGCTTTCGGGGCAAAAGCAGCCCGAAACCTATGACGATATTGCCACCCATGTACTCATACCAGCGTTTATAACCAGCGAGCTTAAGACGGCTTTTCAGATCGGGTTTTTGATATACATCCCCTTTATCATCGTGGATATGGTGGTTGCCAGCACTCTTATGTCCATGGGTATGATGATGTTGCCTCCAGTTATGATCTCATTGCCGCTCAAGATTCTGCTGTTTGTGATGGTGGATGGGTGGGACCTGGTGATTAAAAATCTGGTGACGGGATTCAGATGAAGGAGGAGTAGTGCAGTGAGCCAGAGGGAAATAATAACGCTGGCACAACATGCAATATACACGGGAATACTGCTGTCGGCACCCATGCTGGGGCTGGGCCTGGTGGTGGGGCTAATCATGGCCATATTCCAGGCCATTACGCAGATAAACGAGCATACCCTGGTTTTCATCCCCAAAATTCTGGCGGTGGCTGTTGCCCTTATCATATTTGGCCCATGGCTTTTGGAGACCATAGTCAATTTTACGCTGAGGCTGTATAACAGCATAAATACCATGCTGGGATTGTGAACTGAAAATGCTGGATGCACTTGTGAAGGTTTTCTTAAACCTTGACACTGTACTTCTGGTGCTGGCCAGGATATCTGGCATGTTCTTTATGTCGCCGGTGTTTGGAAGAAGAAACGTCCCCGCCATCTTTGCCATAGGCCTTATACTGGCGCTGACTTATATTACAGTGGCTTATTATCCTGTTTATGGACAGGCAATTGATGTAAGTTCGTATGTAGAGCTGGCTTTTTATATTATCAAAGAACTTATCATAGGCATCATCATGGGCTATGTGGTACTGCTGGCTTTCTCGGCCTTTTTGCTGGCAGGCCAGCTCATAGATACCCAGATTGGATTTGGCGTTGTGCATGTACTGGACCCGCATACCAATGTTCAGATTCCGCTGGTGGGCAATTTCAACAACGTGCTTGCCATGGTACTGTTCTTTGCCATGGATGGGCACCATAACCTCATCAGGCTGCTCATGTACAGCTTTGAAGCATTACCCCTGGGGAAGGCGGCGCTGACGGGGGATATAGCGCTTCCACTGTTCAATATGTTTGTGGAGTTTTTCGTGCTGGGACTCAAGATGGCCGTGCCAGTTATAGCTTCGGCCTTGCTGGCCGAGGTGATATTCGGCATGCTGGTGAGGGTGATACCGCAGATGAACATATTCGTGATCGGGTTGCCCTTTAAAATACTGATAGGGTTACTGGTGCTGTTCTTGACGATACCTGTATTGATAAGCGTGATGGATGGCACCTTCATGTCCATGTTCAAAGGGATAAGGAGTGTAATACAAGGGTTGAGCCTGCAATGATGCGCATGAACCTTCAGCTTTTTGCCGAGGAAAGGACCGAGAAGGCCACCCCCAAAAAGAGGAGGGAGGCCAGGGAAAGAGGTCAGGTATTCAAAAGCGTTGAGCTCAATTCAGCCGTGACCCTTATAGTGGGGTTGTTGGCCCTAAAATTTACGTCCTCCTTTATGATGGAGAAGCTGTGCTGGGCATATGATCGATATCTTCAAGCTAATGCCCTTTTTGATCAGCTTTATACATATACCGGCATTGTGGCCATGGCCAAGGAGATAATGTATACAGTGGCACTGGTGGCGCTGCCGCTGTGCGGGCTGGTCATGCTGGCCGGGCTGGCCATCAACTACTGGCAGGTGGGGTTCATATTTACCACCAGGCCGGTGATACCCAATTTGAGCCGCATAAACCCGCTGGAAGGGCTGAAGAGGATATTTTCAAAGAGGACTCTTGTTGAGCTTTTGAAGTCATTGCTGAAGCTGGCTATAGTGGTGTTAATCTCCTACCAAGAATTTATGGCAGACATAAAGTCTCTGGCCCAGCTGGCCAAATGGGACGTGAAAAGGAGCTTTATTGCCGTGGCCGATATGGCCTTTAACATCGGAATAAAGATGGCAGTGGTATTTATTATACTTGCGGTGTTTGACTATTTTTACCAGTGGTGGGAGTATGAAAAGAGCCTCAGGATGACAAAACAGGAGCTGAAGGATGAATACAAGGAAGTGGAAGGGCATCCTTTGATCCGCTCGCGGATACGCGAGCGGCAGAGGCAGATTGGGCTGCGCAGGATGATGCAGGAAATACCCAGGGCGGATGTGGTCATAACCAACCCTGTACATTTCGCGGTGGCTTTGCGCTATGACCCAAAGGAGCACGACGCACCTGTGGTGGTGGCCAAGGGGCAGGATTATCTCGCGTTGAAGATCAAGGAGGTGGCTAAAAAGCACGGGGTGTATATAGTGGAGAACAAGCCTCTGGCTCAGATGCTATACAAATCCACCGAGATAGGGCAAGCCATACCGCCCGAGCTGTTCCGTGCAGTAGCAGAAGTCCTGGCCTTTGTGTACAGTATGAGGGGGAAACGTATTTGAGGGGGAGGTTTGGGGTTGAAGTTTGCAGACGTCTTCATCGCTTTTATAATCGTAGCCGTCGTTCTTCTCATCATCCTTCCGCTGAATGAAGTGATGATGGACATACTCCTCACCATAAATCTTTCATTGTCGCTGGTCATATTGTTTGTTACCCTTTACGTAAAGGAACCGCTGGATTTTGCGGTATTTCCTTCGGTGCTCCTGATTACTACCCTTTTCCGCCTGGCGCTCAACATATCGTCCACCAAGCTCATCCTGGGTAAGGGCTCGGCCGGAAGGGTGATCGAAACCTTTGGCCATTTTGTAGTGCAGAGCAACCTGGTGGTAGGGGCCATCGTGTTTCTGATCATAATAATCGTGCAGTTCATCGTCATAACAAAAGGGGCCGAGAGGGTGGCAGAAGTTGCGGCGCGCTTTACCCTGGATGCTATGCCTGGAAAGCAGATGGCCATCGACGCTGATCTAAATTCGGGGCTGATCGATGAAAACGAGGCTAAAAGGCGCCGGCAGAGGATACAGCAGGAGGCCGACTTTTACGGTGCTATGGACGGTGCCAGCAAGTTCGTCAAAGGCGATGCCATAGTTGGAATTCTGATTACCATCATCAATATAGTGGGCGGTATTATAATTGGCTCGACCAGGATGAGGATGCCAATTGAACAGGTACTTGAGCGCTACACCATATTGACCATAGGCGATGGGCTAGTGAGCCAGATTCCCGCTTTGCTCATCTCCACCGCCACCGGCATCATCGTCACCAGGGCAGCTTCCGAATCCAATCTGGGGCGGGACCTGCTTAAGCAGATAACCGGTCAGCCCCTTGTGCTTATACTGGCTTCAGTTCTTCTGTTTATAATGGGGTTTTTCCCGGGGTTTCCGCGCTGGATACTGTTTATAATGGGGGCTGGCATGGCTTATATGGGTTATACCCTGATCCAGGCTTCCAAGGTGTCGTCGGTGTCTGCTGGGCAGGAGGTTGCTCCCGAAAGCGTGCTGGAGGAGATGCGAAAGCCCGAAAACGTAATACGGCTTTTGGAAGTCGATCCGCTGGAAGTGGAGTTTGGTTATGGCCTTATACCCCTAGCGGACGTGAATCAGGGCGGAGATTTGCTGGACAGAATAGTCATGATACGAAGGCAGATGGCCCTTGACGTGGGGCTCATCGTTCCGGTAATAAGGTTGAGGGACAACATACAGCTTGAACCAAACGAATACGTCATAAAGGTGAAAGGAGTGGAAGTGGCCAGGGGGCAGGTGTTGCCCGACCACCTGCTTGCCATGGACCCGGGCACCGTTGAGCAGCCCATAGAAGGCATCGATACCGTGGAACCCGCCTTTGGCTTGCCTGCTAAATGGATTAAAGAACATCAGAGGGAAAAGGCTGAGATGCTGGGTTATACGGTGGTGGACCCTCCTTCGGTTATATCTACTCACCTCACCGAGGTTATAAGAAAGCATGGGCATGAGCTGATCAATCGTCAGGATGTGCAGACTTTATTGGACAACTTAAAAGAGAAATATCCTGCGCTGGTGGAAGAAGTGGTGCCCAAGACTTTGACGCTTGGCGAGGTTCAAAAAGTTCTGGCCAACCTGATAAAGGAGAATGTGCCAATACGGGACATGGTCACCATACTCGAGACGCTGGCCGATTACGGCAATATAACCAAAGACCCTGATATGCTGACCGAATACGTGCGCCAGGCCCTGTCCCGTACCATTACCTTGAGGTTTGTGCCCGAGAAGAAGGCAAAGGTTTTAACGCTTGCTCCCGAGCTTGAAAAGGCCATAATGGATAGCGTTCAGCAAACCGAGCACGGATCTTATTTGACATTGGAACCAAATAAGATGCAAGCCATATTTAAAAACCTCACCAAGGAGCTGGAGAAGTTTACTTCTCTGGGGCTGCAGCCCATAGTGCTGACTGCGCCGGTTGTGAGGATGTATTTCAAGAAGCTGACCGAGCAGATAGCGCCGGATTTGGTGGTTTTATCGTATAACGAGCTGGACAGCTCAGTAGAGATACAGTCAGTAGGGGTGGTGAGAGCTTAAACATATGAAAGTAAAGAGGTACATCGGTCATACCGCTCAGGAAGCCATGCAAAAGGTTAAGGATGAAATGGGCAAAGATGCCCTCATACTTAGCACCCGCAAGATACGGCAAAAGGGGATAACCGGCTGGTTTAAGAGGCCGCTGATTGAGGTGGTGGCAGCTGCAGATGAGTCAAATGAAGGAAATTTCACCCCCCGCAGGATAGTGCCTGCTAATGCAACAAACTATGCTTCACCGGTAAGGCAGGATGATACTAGCAAGGTTTTGGAGAAGCTAGAGGCTCAGATCTCAAATATGGGAGAAATTTTAAATAAATTGACAAGTGGCTTTAAGATAATGGAAAATCACGCAGGGCCGGGCATAAAACAGGAGTATGTTCCCTATTATGAAATGCTGGTCAAAAACGAGGTGAATGAGGGCATCGCAAAGGATATCATCGAAAAGGCAGGATTGATTCATGAGAGAAGCTCCGTTGATTTTGAGCGGTGCTTAAAGCGGGTGCTTATGGAGCATATTGGCCCTTCACGGCCTCTGGAGGTGTCCCCCGGCAGCCGCAAAGTAGTCGTATTTGTAGGCCCTACGGGAGTCGGCAAGACCACCTCTCTGGCAAAGCTGGCGGCCATATTTTCCATACAAAAGCAGATGAAAGTGGGGCTTATAACCGCCGATACATACAGGATTGCAGCGGTGGACCAGCTGAAGATATACGCTGAAATCATGGAGATTCCCTTGAGCATCCTGTATTCGCCCAGGGAGATGTTGGCGGCTCTGGAAGAACACAGGGATAAAGATGTCATATTTGTAGATACGGCTGGCAAGAGCATCAGGGACAGGGCACAGGAAAAGGAGATACTGGAGCTCATTTCCCTGAGCAAGGCCGATGAGGTCTATCTGGTGCTGAGCTGCAACACCAGCTATTCCGGGTGTTTAAATATAATAAAGAGCTACAGCTTTCTGCCCGATTACAAGCTGCTCTTCACAAAAATGGACGAGGCCTCCAACTATGGGGTCATATTGAACTGCCGGTATATCAGCGGTAAGCCGCTGTCGTATATAGCTACCGGCCAGAGCGTTCCCGATGATATAGAGGTGGCAGATCCAAACAAGCTGTTATCCTGCATTATGAAAAGGGTGGAAGTTTGATGGATCAGGCCGAAAGGTTAAGGCAGATTGTAAAGGACTTAAAAGAAAAACAGCGTGCCTATACTCAAAAGGCGCGTATCATAACTGTAACCAGCGGCAAGGGTGGTGTGGGCAAGACCAATTTCACACTCAACTGTGCCATTGCTTTAAACAGCATGGGATACAGGACGCTCATCATAGATGCTGACTTCGGACTGTCAAACATAGACGTGATGCTGGGGATGATCCCCAAGTACAACTTGTTCCACGTAATCACCCACAAAAAGAGGATTGAAGAGGTTATAACCGAGGGCCCCTGTGGTATTAAATTTATAGCAGGGGGGTCGGGTATATGGGAGCTCATCAACCTTTCCACTCAGGATATGGAAGTCTTGATGAAGCAGCTTGAGCGGTTGGATGATCTGGCAGATATAATAATGATTGATACCGGAGCCGGCGTTTCTGAAAGGGTCATTCAGATGATTCTAGCTGCCAACGAAGCTATTGTAATCACCACGCCCGAACCCACATCGGTAACCGATGCATATGCTCTAGTAAAGTCGGTGGTAAACATAAAGAGGGATATGAGCTTGAGGCTGGTGGTCAACAGGGCCGAGAGCGCCCAGGAGGCAAGGGACGTGATGGACAAGCTTATCAGGGTAGCTCAAAGGTTCTTGGATGTAACGCTGGAACCTCTGGGGTATATACTGTATGACGATGCGGTGGTAAGGTCCACCAAGCGGCAAAAGCCGTTTGTGCTGGAATATCCCAGGAGCTATGCATCCAGACAGGTGTACAGCATGGCCCAGGCCATAATGGCAGGAGGACGACAAGACGATGGCAGGGTGCAGGGGCTTAAAGGGTACGTAAACCAGCTTCTTAAGCTGTTCGATTCTAAACGAAAGGCGCTTTAGGGGGATGGTAGAGACGTCATGCTTGTAAAGGAGATCATCAACATCGGCGAGAAGATCGAGGTAGTGGTGCAGGAACGTTTAAATGCCGACGAAAAAGCTTGTTTCAGCATGGTACAGGATGTCCCCCAAGATGATGAATTGTTGATCACCATGCCGATGCTAAAAGGGGAGCCTGTTGTGCTGAGCATTGGGCAGAGGATAAGGATAAATTTCTTCCGCGAGCGAGGGCAGTTTTACTTTGAGGCTGAGGTTATTGACCGTCAACGGACAGAGACAGTGTACCTTATACGCCTAAAGCAAACCTCACCGATACACAGGCTTCAGAGGCGCAGCTTTTACAGGTTGAAGATAAGTCTGCCTGTCCTTTTTAGGTTGATTGAGCAGGGTCCCGAGCAGCCGGATTATATGAAAGCTTATACCGCAGATATAAGCGGTGGTGGAATGCGGCTTTTGACCGATAAAAAGCTTGAGCCCGGTCAGCAGGTGGAATGCCGGATTCCAATCGGAGAGAGGGGTTTTCTTGAGTTAAAAGGCCTGGTGGTGAGGGTTGTTCCCTGTGTTGAGGGGAACTACAAATTTGAAGTGGGGGTTAAATTTGTCGATATTTTGGAGGCCGAGCGAGACAGGCTGATTCAATTCATATTTCAGCAGCAGCGCAGGTTAAAGGCTAAAGGGCTCATATAGTTTTATTGGGGGTATATGCCGTAAAAGGGCGCGTTTAGTGGCAAGACCTTGTACAAAGCGAAAGGATTGGAGGTGTTAATTCAATGGATAACGCACAGTATATGAAACTATTCATAGAGGAGAGCAAAGAGCATCTTCAAAACCTGAATAACAACCTTCTTGTGCTGGAGCAGCAGCCAGATAATACCGAAGTGATAAACGAGATATTTCGATCGGCCCATACCTTGAAGGGCATGGCTGGCAGCATGGGCTTCAAGACTATAGCAGACCTGGCCCACGCCATGGAAAACGTGCTGGACAGAATTAGAAAGGGTAATATGGGCGTCAATGTAGAGATTATGGATGTGCTGTTTGAGGCTCTTGATATCCTAGATGGGCTGATTCAAGACGTCATACAAGTTGGCATGGAAAACCCGCAGGATATAAGTGGTATAAAATCAAAACTTGAAGGAGTTATTAATGGCACAAACAACAAGGATTTAGGCCAGAGTGCACAGAAGCCCGATAAAGAAGGTTTGTCCCTCGACGAGCATCATTTTCATGTGATAGACGAGGCTGTGAAAAACGGCTTTACTCCTTATTACATAGAGGTCAAGCTCAAGGAGACCTGCCTTATGAAGGCAGCCCGGGCGTACATAGTCTTTAAAGCCATCGAAAACTTTGGCCACATAATTCATTCCCATCCGTCGGCTCAGGACATCGAGGAGGAAAAGTTTGGTCTGTCTTTCTCTGTGGTGGCAGTATGCAAAGCCGAGCTTGATACCATAAAGAAAGAGCTGGACAGCATTTCAGAGATAGAAAACATCAATATAAGGGAGATTCAGCCACATGACATAAAAAGCCGTAACCAGAGCGAGAACAGGAAACCTCAACCGCAGGGTACAGACAGGGGGACTATACCAGAAGTAAAGGACAGGCTATCCAAAACGGCCGGCAGGAGCATAAGGGTTGACATCGAAAGGCTGGACAGGCTTATGAACCTGGTCAGTGAGCTGATCATCATTAAAAATCGCATCCAGGACTTGCAGCGGTATAACGATACAGCGGCAATGGCCGAATCGGTTGAGTATCTGGGCCGGGTGACCAGCGAGCTCCATGATGCCGTTATGAAAGTAAGGATGATCCCCATACAGACCGTGTTTGAGCGGTTTCCCAGAACGGTTCGAGAGCTGTCCAGGAGTACGGGTAAAGAAGTTAAGCTCAACATATTGGGAGCCGAAACCGAGATTGATCGGACCATCATCGATGAAATCGGTGAACCGCTTATACACCTTATCAGAAATGCCATTGACCACGGTATAGAGGCTCCTCAAGAGCGCGTAGCTCTTGGCAAACCTCCTGTTGGGGCTGTCGAACTTAAAGCCTACCACGATGGTGATAACGTGGTGATAGAGGTCAGCGACGATGGGAGAGGTATAGATATCGATAAGGTTTTAAAGCGTGCCGTACAGCAAAATTTGGTATCCCGCGAGGAAGCCGAAAGCTTAACCCAGCAGGAGATATTGCAGTTTATATTTGAACCCGGGTTCAGCACGGCAGAAAAGGTAACTGATATCTCGGGGCGCGGCGTTGGAATGGATGTGGTCAAAACCAAAATCGAGTCCATGGGCGGTGTGGTTGATATAGACAGCCGGCCAAACCAGGGGACGCGGTTTATAATCCGCTTGCCGCTCACCCTGTCCATCATCCAGGCTTTGCTTGTCTCCATGGGGCAGGAGGTTTACGCCATACCTATAGGTTCCATAAAGGAAATACTAGAAGTGCCGGCCGGGGCTATAAAGATGGTACGACAAAAAGAATTCATCGATTATCGTGGTTTGTTGATACCTTTCATTCGACTGGCAAAGGCACTTGAATGCCCTGATGAGGCTAAATCGGGGGAGCTGGTCACTGTGGTGATAGTAAAGAAGGGGGAGAGGCTGGCGGCACTGTCTGTGGATGGGCTGATAGGCCAACAGGAAATAGTGATCAAGCCGCTGGGCAAAGCGCTGTCAAAAATCAAGATTATGTCAGGGGCCACCATCCTGGGTGACGGGAGGGTGGTGCTCATCCTGGATATAAACCATCTGGTTTGAAGAGGGGGTTATAAAGTTGCCTAAAAGCAGCGAGCTTAAGCAGTACATAGCCTTTGAGATAGGCAATGAGATATATGCCGTGGATGTACTGTTTGTGGAGTCGATAGAGAGGATGGCACAGATAACCAGAGTTCCACACAGCCCCTATGAGGTGTTGGGGATTATCAACTTGAGGGGCGATGTAATACCGGTGATGAGTGCGAGGCGTGTGCTGGGCTATGAAGAAATGCCTTCTACCGATGCGACACGGGTGGCAATAGTTCGGTACGATGAGTATCGGATAGGGATGATAGTTGACCGGGTAACCGAAATATTGAACATACCCCATGATAAGGTACAATGGGGTGTGGAAGCTTTAGATGGAAAAAGAAAAGGGGTCATCTCTGGACTTATAAACCTTGGAGATAAGCCCGTTATGGTGATGGATATACCCCGTACTTTGGAATTGCTGTTAAACTGAAAGGAGAGCAGGGGTGCAATATGTCATTTTCCTTTGATAGCTTGAGTTCTCTGCATTTGGACATATTGAAGGAGATAGGCACAATTGGTGCAGGCAATGCCGCTACATCCCTTTCAAAGATGCTTGACAGGCGAATCGACATGAACGTTCCCGAGATAAAGATAGCCGAATTCAGAGATGTGGAAGACATAATGGGTGGGGCAGAAACTCCGGTGGTAGGCATATATCTGGAGTTCAGAGGCGATATAAGCGGCACCGTCCTATTGGTGCTGGATGTTATCTCAGCCAAGCACATCACCGCCTTGTTGCTGGGGAATGTCTACTGCGATGGCTTGTGGGAGGACTTTTCGGAGATTGAAGTATCGGCGCTGGAGGAGCTTGGAAACATACTCACGGCTGCCTATCTGGGAGCCATATCGTCGTTTACCGGGCTCACCATGAAGCCATCTGTTCCGTATTTTGCGTGCGATATGCTGGGTGCCATACTCAGCGTTCCCATGATTCAATTCGGTCAGACCAGCGATAAGGCAATGTTTATTGAAACCGACCTGATAAATGGTACAGAGCGGTTCAGAAGCCATTTTATAGTCATACCTGATATGGAATCTTTTCCCGTTATTCTAAAGGCTTTAGGGGTTGTGTAAATGGACCGGGTAATCAAGGTTGGTATGGCTGATTTAAAGGTTATTGCAGGGAATGGCGTTCTTGTCACTCTGGGTTTGGGCTCGTGCGTGGGAATTGCGCTGTATGACAGGACCACCAGGACAGCTGGGCTGGCGCATATAATGCTGCCTTCAAGTAAGCTGATAAAACACAATCAAAACAGGGCAAAGTTTGCCGATACAGCCGTTGAGTACCTTCTTGAACTGATGATGAAGATGAACGCTCAAAGGGAGTGGATAACCGCCAAAATAGCAGGAGGGGCACAGATGTTTTCGTTCAAAGGCAGTACAAGCGAGGTTTTGAATATCGGCGAGAGGAACGTACAGGCCACCATTGAAGTGTTACGGCAGCACGATATACCCATTGTTGCCCAGGATACCGGCGGCAATTATGGGAGGACCATTGAACTTCATGCAGCCAATGGCATTTTGGTGGTTAAGACTATCGGCCACGGCGTAAAGATACTATGAAGATGAGGAGAGGGACATGTCGAAAAGAGTGGCTGTGACCGAACTTCAGAACCTGTGGACCGAGTATAAAAAGCATAATACAATAGAATCGAGGAATGAACTCATACTCAAATACAGCTATCTGGTAAAGCGTGTGGTCTCCAGGCTGACCTATATAAACAATCCCTCCAATCCTTCCTTGGATATGGAAGATTTGATAAGCTATGGAATACTTGGATTGATCGATGCGATTGAAAAGTATGACCCATCGAGGAACGTTAAGTTTGAGACATATGCGACATTTAGAATAAAAGGCGCTATCATAGATCAGCTGCGCAAGCAGGATTGGGTTCCTCGCTCTCTGCGCACAAAGACTAAACAGCTCAGCGAGGCCATTGACGCGGTCGAAAAAGAGATGGGTAGGTCCGCAAGCGATCAGGAGATAGCCCAGACCTTAGGAATTTCGGTTGAAGAGCTTAGAAAGACGATGGTAGAGGTACACTCTTTTGCTGTGGTTTCGCTGGAAGAACAGCTCTATGAGATTGCCAGTTCCCTGGCAGTCCCCAGCCGCTATGACGATCCCGAGCATGTGGTTCAGGCAAACGAGCTTAAACGCTATCTGGCAAAGGCCATCGAGGAACTGCCTGAAAGGGAAAAAATGGTCATAAGCCTGTACTATTTTGAGGAGCTAACTTTGAAAGAGATTGGCATGGTCCTTGGCATTTCGGAGTCAAGGGTTTCACAGCTTCATACCAGGGCGCTGCTTAAGCTTAAAAATAAGCTAAGCAGGATTAAAAGCGATTTATTGGAAGGGGAATTGGCGTGAGACGGGAGGTTATAGTAGAGGGAAACACCTATAACGCTGCTCTGGAGAAAGGCCTCAAGGCCCTTGGCGTAGAACCAGGAAAGGCAAAGGTTGAGGTCATTCAGGAAGGCAGGACCATGATGGGCATAGTGATCAAGCCGTACAGGCTCCTGCTTTATGTAGAGGAGGAAAGCCGACAGGCAGGGGAGAGCCAGGACAAACAGCTTCCCCAAAGCTTTGCTCTGGAATACAAAGAAGATGGGGTATACCTTACGGTGTTTATTCCCCCTTCAAAGTTTACAAAATCGGACGAGGAGACCATTATGCATCATTTGAGGAGAAAAAGGATTGAGGGGTTAATGGTAGACGCCGCTGCCCAGGCAATGTATAAAAATCCCGGCCGTCCAGTTAAGGTTGCAGAGCCACAGCCCGAGCTACCGGTGGATGAAGAGGTGCTGGTGTATATCTCGCAGGATGGGATGCAGGCCACCATCATGCTGCTGCCGCCCGAAGGGGGAAGGTTGCTGACGTACCAGGATGTGATACAGGCTTTGAAGGATAAGGGGGTGGTGTACGGCATTGACGAGGATGCCATACGCCAGGCGCTGAACAGCCGCAGGTACGGTCAGGAGGTAATCGTTGCCCATGGACAGCCGCCACAGGATGGAGAGGATGCCAGGCTTACCTACCATTTTAAACCGGACAGGAAATCAAAGCCCGAAATCAGGGAGGATGGAACGGTAAATTATCATTCGCTGGACAATATAGAGAATGTAACCAAGGGCCAGGTGCTGGTGACGCTAATCCCTCCTACGCCGGGCGTTGACGGGAAGACGGTGTGCGGAACGGCGGTGCATGCTAAACCCGGCAAACCTTTGATTTTACCAGCAGGTAAGAATGTAGTAGTCTCGGACGATGGGTTAAAGCTTGTGGCAGCCATAGACGGAAAGGTAGAGATGATAGGCGGCAGAGTGCACGTGTATAGCGTACACGAGGTAAAAAACAATGTAGACAACTCCACAGGAAATATAAATTTTGTGGGCAGCGTCATCATACATGGGAATGTTCTGTCGGGGTTTGAGGTGAGAGCTGGTGGAAGCATAGAAGTAAGGGGCGTGGTGGAAGGGGCAACGCTGATTGCTGAAGGAGATGTTGTGTTGAGAAAGGGCTTGCAGGGGATGAAGAAGGGAGTAGTTCAGGCAGGAGGCAGTGTAACCGCGCGGTTTATAGAAAACGGCAGTGTGTACGCCAAAGGAGATGTTACCGCAGAGGCCATAATGCACAGCAACATTGTAAGCGGCCAACACGTTAGGCTGATAGGCAAACGGGCGTTGATAGTGGGCGGCAGGGTGCATGCGGCGTTGGGCATATCGGCTTCCACCATAGGCTCACCTATGGCAACTGCTACCATTCTTGAGGTGGGAATAAGCCCTGAAATCAGGCAGGAATACGAGCAGCTCAAGGAGGAGCTGCAGAGGCTGGAAAAGGAACAGCATAAGATCGAACAGGTGATGGCGGTCTTGAGTAGAATGGAATCAAGCGGTAGACTGCCTCCGGATAAGCTGATCACCAAGCAGAAGGCGTTGAGGGCGAGAGATGAGTACAGCGTGAAGATTCCTGCCATCAAGGCACGGATTTTTGAGCTGGAAGAGGCGTTTTTAAGGGGTGCACAGGGCAAGGTCCATGTGAAAAAGGTGATTTATCCTGGCGTATCTATAACCATTGGCCAGTCAACCCTTAACATAAAGGACCCCATCAATTACGTAACCTTTTTGCGGGATGAAGGAGAAGTACGTTTTGTAACATATGAAGGATGAGAGGAGAAGGACATGTGTCGGTGCGGCCGATAGATATCCAAATTAGCATACAAAGGACAAACGAATACACAAAAGAGGCTGACCTTCAAAACCAGAAAGTCAACATAAACCAGTTTACCAATACCCGAGAGTTTCAACAGGTCATCGATAATGCTCAGCGTCAGGTGATACCAACGGGACATATATATCATAAAAGGATTGACAAAGAACATGACAGACGACATCGTCATTCAAGGTATGCCAAATCTGATCAAGTTAAAGATAAAAAATGTGATCAAGCTGTTTTAAGCAATAAGGTTGAAATAAAGGAAAGGGATAAGGGGTTCAACATCGATATCAGAATTTAGAAATTTGGCAATATATCAAGGGGGAAGAGTATGAGCGAGGGTTTGATGTTCCTCTTGTCGGGCTTAATGTTTTTATTTGTGATCTTTTGGCAAACAAGGAAGGACAGGCTATACCTCTTTGAGCTGGAAAAGCGCTTGGAAGAGAAGGAAAAAAGGTTATATGAATTGTATCATGCGGTGGAAGACATAATTCGCAATGCATTTCCCGAGGCAGAAAATGCGCTGCTCCATAATGGTGTGATCAACCATGAAGCTCAACTACAAAATTCAGGCGAAAGTTTGAGGCAAAATATTGATGTAGGTTATAATGAAAAGCGCAAGGCTGTCATACTCATGCACAAGAGCGGGAGCACTGAGGAGGAAATAGCCAGGAAGCTGGGTATTGGGAAGGGAGAGGTAAAGCTGATCCTGGGGCTTAAGGATAATTGAGGTTCCGCGCAAATTTGTTGTTGAATTGAAAAACGGCTTATGCTATACTACTAAAGGTGGTGCAATACACACCCTTCCTGATCAATTGGCTGGTGCCAGTGAAGCTGGTTGTCAATTGAGATGAGGGATGGGGAGGCATAACTTTGAGGAGGTGAAAGTTATGGCAGTTGTCAACATGAAGCAACTCTTGGAAGCAGGTGTTCACTTTGGGCATCAGACCCGGCGCTGGAATCCAAAGATGGCTCCTTATATCTTCACTGAGAGAAACGGCATATATATCCTGGACCTGCAGAAGACCGTCAAATTGCTGGAGCAAGCCTATAATTTTGTCCGTGATGTGGCTGCCGAAGGAAAAGGTGTGCTGTTTGTAGGTACCAAAAAGCAAGCCCAGGAGTCAATTGAGACCGAAGCCAAACGGTGCGGCATGTTCTATGTAAACCACAGATGGCTGGGTGGTATGTTGACCAATTTCGCTACCATCAGCCAGAGGATAAGGCGACTTAAAGAGCTTGAAGAGATGGAAACCAATGGTATGTTTGACGTGCTTCCCAAAAAAGAGGTCATAAAGCTTCGTGCAGAAAAGGAGAAGCTGGAGAAGAACCTGGGCGGCATAAAGGAAATGAGGGAGCTACCGGGTGCCGTATTCATCGTTGATCCCAAAAAGGAACACATTGCTGTGAGAGAGGCTAGAATTTTGGGTATTCCCATTGTGGCTATCGTAGACACCAACTGCGACCCTGACGAGATAGACTATGTAATTCCTGGCAATGATGATGCCATAAGGGCCATCAAGTTGATAACGTCCAAGATAGCCGACGCAGTCCTGGAAGGGCGTCAGGGCGAACAATTTACTGCTCAAGAGGAATAAAAAAAGGGGAAGAGAAGGGGTTACCGTTATCTTTCCCTTTCTTTTCGATGATCTACATAGAGTTTTTTGGTGGTTTGGGTAAAGTTACTTCTATGAGGAGATAGTCCAAAGCTACACTATACAAGAAACGGAGGAATTAGTATGGAAATAACTGCTTCGATGGTAAAAGAGCTGAGGGAGCGGACCGGATGTGGAATGATGGACTGCAAGAAGGCCTTGCAGGATGCAAACGGCGATATGGAGAAGGCCATTGAGCTGCTCAGGGAGAGAGGCCTTGCAGCTGCTGCTAAAAAAGCTGGACGAATTGCTGCTGAAGGCTTGGTGGATGCGTATATCCATTTTGGCGGAAGGATCGGCGTGCTGGTCGAGGTAAACTGCGAAACTGATTTTGTGGCAAAGACTGACGAGTTTAGGGTTTTTGTGCGCGATATCGCAATGCATATAGCAGCGTCTAATCCACAGTACCTGTCGAGGGAAGAAGTACCACAGGAAGTTATAGATAAGGAAAAGGAGATACTGAGGGCCCAGGCTTTAAATGAGGGTAAGCCAGAAAAAGTAGTAGAAAAAATAATAGAAGGCAGGATCAGCAAGTTCTATAAAGAGGTATGCCTTTTGGAGCAGCCCTTTGTGAAAGATCCTGATAAGACCATTCAGGACCTGGTCATGGAGATGATATCCAAGCTGGGCGAAAATATCAGGATTCGACGGTTTGTAAGGTTTGAATTAGGCGAAGGCCTTCAAAAGCGGGAAGACAATTTCGCACAAGAGGTTGCAAAACAGATGAAAGGCAATTAAAAAAGAGAACACATACGTGTTCTCTTTTTTTGGGAAAATTAATTTGAACTTTGTTGTTCCAAAAAAGAGGATATGCCGCATGAGTGTAGAAATATATTAAAAGATGGAGGTACTCTAATGGAAAAGCCGATATTTAAAAGGGTTGTTCTAAAGCTCAGCGGAGAAGCGTTAGCCGGCAAAAAGGGGTACGGCATTGACCGTGATATTTTGAATCTGATAGCTGATCAGGTAATAGAGATACAAAAGATGGGGGTAGAAGTAGCCATCGTGGTCGGCGGCGGCAACATATGGAGAGGCAGAGAAGGCGTGGGTATGGGCATGGACAGGACGACGGCCGACCACATGGGGATGCTGGCAACAGTTATAAACGCACTGGCGCTTCAAGACGTGCTGGAGAGCAAAAACGTGCAGACCAGGGTTCAGACCGCCATTGAGATGAGGCAGATAGCCGAGCCATATATACGCAGGAGGGCAATAAGGCATCTGGAGAAGGGCAGGATAGTGATATTTGCCTGCGGTACAGGCAACCCATATTTTTCTACCGATACCACAGCTGCGCTGCGGGCAGCTGAGATAGAAGCCGAAGTCATATTGCTGGCTAAAAACGTCGATGGGGTGTACGATGACGACCCTAAGAAAAATCCCAATGCCAAGAAGATCGATGAGATCTGCTACATTGATGTGCTGAATCAAGGGCTGGGCGTTATGGATACTACTGCTATCTCGCTTTGCATGGATAATAAAATCCCGATTATAGTATTCGGACTGGAGAACCAGGAAAACATAAAAGCTGCTGTTTTGGGCAAGAAAGTAGGTACAATAATAGGTGAGTTAAGGAGGTAGATAGTATGAACCCCAGTATAAAAGAGGTGCATGACCAGGCCAGCTCCAAGATGGCCAAATCGGTGGAAGTGTTAAAAAAGGAACTCATAGGGATACGAGCAGGGCGAGCCAATCCAAAGCTCCTCGAGCGCATAGTGGTGGATTACTATGGCGTGCCCACTCCCATCAATCAGCTTGGAAATATCTCGGCACCCGAGCCCCGAATGCTGGTCATATCGCTGTGGGATACCAAGATGATTCCTGCAGTGGAAAAGGAGATATTGAAATCGGATTTGGGAGTTACGCCTAACAACGACGGCAAGGTTATACGCCTTATCTTTCCTGAGCTCACCGAGGAGCGCAGGAAGGAACTGGTAAAACTGGTTAGAAAGTACGGAGAAGAGGCCAAGGTGGCTGTGCGTTCGGTAAGGCGCGAAGCTAATGAACAGCTAAAGAAGATGAAGAAGAACGCCGAGATAAGCGAGGACGATTTAAAGAGCGGAGAGGAAATGATTCAGAAGTTGACCGATCAATACGTAAAGAAGATCGACGATATAGTCAAAGAGAAGGAACAGGAGATCATGGAGGTATAGATGGGCATACCTGATTTGGTAGGTTTAAAGCTCCAGGATGCGCTTCAGATTCTGGAGAAGAGCGACCTGTGTACTACTCCCAGGATAGTGAGGTATTTTCCACCAGCATCAAAAGGCCTTAAGCAGGGCTATAATCTGGAAGAGAGGGTCATTCGCCAAAGAATTGTGGAAGATGGGCAGATTGAGCTGGTTGTTTCCTCTTTCAGACACTGCCCCCTTGATTTTGAATCATATAAGCCCGTGCATGAGGAGGAAGGATAAAGCGTTAAATGTTTAGAAGCAAGAAGAATGCCAATGGGTCGGATTTATCTGCCTTGATAGAGCAGGTAAAGAGCAAGCCGCTGCCGCAGCATGTGGCCATAATCATGGACGGGAATGGCAGATGGGCCACAAGAAGGGGGCTTCCCCGAGTGGCCGGCCACAGGCAGGGAGTGGAGGCTCTTAGGGAGGTAATAAGGACCAGCGATGAGCTGGGGATAAAGTATCTGACGCTGTATGCTTTTTCAACCGAAAACTGGAAAAGGCCTGCAGCGGAAATCGATGCTTTAATGTCGCTGCTGGTAGAGTATTTAAGAAAGGAGATCAGGGAACTTAATTCAAACAACGTCAAAATCTCCGTATTGGGACAGGTTGAGGTGTTTCCCACTGTTGCTCAGAGGGAAATCGCCAATGCGGTAGAGCTTACAAAGAACAACACCGGATTGAACGTGAATATAGCCTTGAACTACGGCGGAAGGGCCGAGATCGTACGAGCAGCCAAAGCCATAGCAAGGGATGTGCTGGACAAAAAGATTTCAATAGATGACATTGACGAACGGCTTTTCAGCAACTACCTGTATACGGCAAATATCCCTGATCCCGACCTTTTGATTCGGACCAGCGGAGAATTCAGGTTGAGTAATTTTTTGCTGTATCAGATCGCATATACCGAATTGGTGTTCACAGCTCCCGATGTTCTCTGGCCAGATTTTGATAAAAAGGCCTACCTCGAAGCGATCATGGAGTATCAGAGGCGTCAAAGGCGGTATGGCGGCCTCAACGGATGAGAGGACGGATTGAAAATGCTTATTTTAAGAATAGCGAGCGCGGCAATAGGCATTGTGTATTTGATACTGGCTTTTTACATAGGAGGTTGGTTTTTAGACCTGTCGGTCTTAGGTATATCATTGATCGGGATGCACGAGTTCTATACCGCTGTACGCCATCGAGGATACAATCCCCTTTCCTGGGTAGGTTATTTGTTTATTTTTTGGCTGTTCTGGTCTATTGCCCTGCATTTAAGTTACTTTCATGCTATTCTGCTGAGTGCCCTTCTGGCTGCTTTTTTTTGTTTATTCCTTACTGTGGTATCCCAGCGCTTGAATTTGTTGGATGCCTGTTTGACAGTTTTTGGATGTATATATCCAGGCATGGCTTTTATGTCATTGATTTTATTATATGATGTTGAAATATATGGTAAATATCTGCTTATATTTACGCTGTTTGCCACATGGGCTACAGACACATTTGCTTATTTCACTGGGCTTGCGCTGGGAAAGAATAAGCTGTGTCCTAGGGTTAGCCCCAAAAAAACCGTTGAAGGAAGCATAGGTGGCGTCTTGGGAAGCCTGGTAACAGGCATTTTGGTGTGGATGGTTTTCACCCGTTTTTATAAGCTTGAGATGGGATATCTTCATTATGCCATCATCAGCCTGTTGTGCGGTATAACGTCGCAAATGGGAGATTTAGCAGCCTCTAGCATCAAGAGGTTTTGCAATATAAAGGATTTTGGACATATTCTGCCAGGGCATGGCGGAATACTGGATCGGTTTGACAGCATTTTATTTACCGTGCCGGTTGTATACTTCTATTATCTCCTATTTTTAAGCTAAATTGCCCATGTTTACATAATGTATGCACTTATGGCAAAACTTAAGAGTACAGAGGATGATATACGGAGGTCAAAGATGAAGAAGAGGATAGCAATACTGGGATCGACTGGGTCTATAGGCCGGCAAGCTCTGGACGTAATACATCAACATGCCGATAATTACCAGGTCGTTGCTTTGACCACCAACCGAAATGTCTGGCTTCTAGCGCAACAGGTCGAGGCCTTTCGCCCCTCTTATGTTGGGATAGTGGATGCTGAAAGCGCTGAAGAGTTTAAAAATTATGGTTTGGCCGACCTGGAGCTTGTATCGGGCAAGGATTGTCTGGTTAAACTGGCTACGCTGCCTGAGGTTGATTTGGTACTGGTGGCAGTGGTGGGGATTGCAGGACTTGAGCCCACTATAGCGGCTCTGGAAGCCGGCAAAAACGTTGCGCTGGCAAACAAGGAGTCACTGGTGGCTGGTGGACATCTAGTAATGGAAGCTGCTCGAAGGTCGGGAAGTAAAATCATACCAGTGGACAGCGAGCATTCAGCCATATTTCAGTGCCTGGCCGGCTGTGATGACCCGGCCAGGATAAACAGGGTGTACCTCACGGCGTCGGGAGGGCCGTTTAGAAATTATACAAAGGATGAGCTGCGGCACGTTACAGTCGAGGAGGCATTGAATCATCCTAACTGGAAGATGGGCAAAAAGGTGACCATAGACAGTGCCACTTTGATGAACAAGGGGCTTGAGGTCATGGAGGCGCATTGGCTGTTTGGCCTATCCATAGGGCAGATCCAGGTGGTCATCCATCCTCAGAGCATTGTACATTCGATGGTGGAATATATTGATGGCAGCATAATAGCCCATATGGGCAAGACCGACATGCGCCTGCCCATACTGTACGCCTTATCCTGGCCTGAGCGCATCAAATCTAGCGTTGGAAGCTTGGACCTTACCGCCATGGAACCCCTTACCTTCGAGATGCCCGATTTTGACAGATTCCCATGCCTTGCACTGGCCTATAAAGCGTTGGAGATAGGGGGTACCATGCCTGCTGTATTGAACGCTGCCGATGAGGTGGCGGTAGAAAAATTCTTAAAAGGTGAGATTTCCTTCATAGAAATTCCTGTAATGATAGAGCAGGCCATGAAGTCCCATAAGGCCATTCAAAACCCTGACCTCAATACAATCTTGAGGGTGGACCACAGCGTACGCAGACAATTGATGTGAAAAAGAGGTAGATGGAAGAATGTTAACGTTATTGGTTGCCCTGATTTTCTTTGGCGTTCTCATAATGGTCCATGAGCTGGGCCATTTTTTGGCTGGACGCCTGGTAGGCATACACGCCGAAGAATTTTCAATTGGTATGGGCCCTAAATTGTTTGGTTTTTCCAGAAAAGGCACACAGTTCTCGGTAAGGGCCCTGCCAATAGGTGGATACGTGAAATTTCTCGGCGAAGATGAAAAGTCGGATGATCCGCGGGCCTTCAATAATGCCAGCCTGTGGAGGCGTATGGCGGTCATAGTAGCAGGGCCGGCCATGAATATACTGCTGGCTGTGGTGCTTCTCGCCGTGTTTTATATGAGCTACGGTATATATGAGGTGGTACCCGAGATTTTGGAAGTGGTAGAAGACAGCCCAGCCGACAGGGCAGGACTCATGCCGGGCGACAGGATTATAGAGGTAGATGACGTATCGGTGGAAGGCCTCCAAGCACAGGAAGCGGTTGAAGCTATACGTAATGCCATAAGGCAAAAAGGCGGCAATGAGCTAGAAATAGTCGTGCGCAGAGATGGGGAAAATATAAGCGTGAAGCTGGTACCAGAGTACAGCGACCAAAGCGATTCGTATGTGATAGGAATAGTTTTTGGGCGGATTAGGCGTTACGGCCTGATGCCATCCATAGGCCTGGCTTTTAATCAGGCAGGGAGAATAATGTTTTTGATGGTGGATATGCTGAGGGCTCTCATATTCAGGGGCCAGGGACTAAATGAGGTCATGGGCCCTGTAGGCATTGTAGGCGAAATAGGCAAGGCCGTTCAAGCCGGGATGCAGCAGCTTTTGAGCCTGGCGGTAATCATAACCTTGAACCTGGGGATTATAAACCTGATTCCCTTCCCTGCGCTGGACGGCGGGCGACTTGCGCTGCTTTTGATTGAAGGGGTAAGGGGCAAACCCCTTGAGCCCGAGAAGGAAGGGTTCATCCACTTCATAGGATTTGTGGTGCTCATACTCCTTATGGTATTGGTGACCTATCAGGACATAATGAGATGAGCCAGGGATTGCGCGTGTAGTATATCCAAATATTGTTTTGGCGGTGAAAGAGCATGGAAAGGCGTAGGACCAGAAAAGTGAAGGTAGGAAGGATTGAGATAGGGGGAGATGCCCCCATTTCGGTGCAGTCCATGACCAATACTGATACCAGGGATGTGGATGCCACCATAAAGCAGGTGCTTGAGCTGGAAGCGGCCGGGTGCGACATAGTGAGGCTGGCCGTGTTTGATGAGGCGTGTGCCAATACCATCGAAGAGATCAAGAAGGTTACCGACATCCCTCTGGTTGCCGACATACACTTCGACTACCGCTTAGCGCTTGCCGCCATCGAAAAGGGCGTCGATAAATTGAGGATCAATCCGGGCAATATAGGTGGTTACAGCGAGGTGCAGAGAGTGGTTTCGGCCGCCAAGGAAAAAGGCATACCCATACGGATTGGCGTAAACTCTGGATCCTTGAGCAGGGAAATAGTGTACAGATACGGCAATACGCCGCAAGCCATGGTGGAAAGCGCTCTGGAGCACGTGGCCATACTGGAAAAACTGGGATACGAAAATATCGTAATCTCGCTTAAGGCTTCCAGCGTTATGAAGACCATAGAGGCTTACCGCCTGATGAGCCAGCGAGCGGATTATCCGCTACACCTTGGAGTTACAGAGGCGGGGACCATCTTCTCGGGGACCATAAAGTCGGCCATCGGGATTGGCACCTTGCTGGCCGAGGGCATCGGCGATACCTTGAGGGTCTCGCTTACAGCTTCGCCGGTTGAAGAGGTAAGGGTAGGACGCGAGATATTGAAGGCCTTTGGGCTGAGGGCATACGGCATCGAGATAATATCGTGCCCCACCTGTGGGCGGTGCAATGTCGACTTGATACGCCTGGCCGAAAGGCTGCAGGAGGAACTTGAAGGGATCGATTATCCGCTGAAGGTGGCGGTGATGGGGTGCGTGGTCAATGGCCCGGGTGAAGCACGGGAGGCCGATATAGGGATTGCTGGAGGCAAGGGGAAGGTGGCCTTGTTCAAAAAAGG
The DNA here is from genome assembly GCF_023838525.1 of Caldicoprobacter algeriensis. Lineage (GTDB taxonomy): Bacteria > Bacillota > Clostridia > Caldicoprobacterales > Caldicoprobacteraceae > Caldicoprobacter > Caldicoprobacter algeriensis. The sequence continues at coordinate 28,485 of NZ_JAHUQD010000012.1, read as the reverse complement.
CAAGGTGGTAAGCACCGTCCCTGAGGACAAGGCTCTGGAGGTGCTGATATCCGAAATCCGCAACATGATAGGTAAGAAGGGGAACAGCGCTCAATGAGCGTATCGGCGATAATACCAGCATATAACGAGGAAAAGCACATAGGTCAGGTCCTGGCTGCCGTCAAAAGGGTAGGCGAGATTGCCGACATAGTGGTGGTAAGCGATGGCTCTACCGACAGGACGGTAGAGGTGGCATATGGCTTTGGCGTAAGGGTGATCCAGCTGCCCCGGAATATGGGCAAGGGGTGTGCCATGAAGGCAGGGCTGGATAACACCTCAGCTTCTACAGTGCTGTTTTTGGATGCTGACCTGGTAGGGATAGAGCCCCATCACGTACGAGCGCTTCTTCTACCGGTATACCATGGGGCTGCTGACATGGCGCTGGGAGTGTTTTGCTCGGGAAGGGGTGTGACCGACCTTGCCCAGAGGCTGACGCCCTTTTTGACAGGGCAACGGGCTGTTAAAAGATGGGTGCTGGATATGTTAAGCGATAATGTGTGGAACACAGGCTACGGCATAGAGATGGCATTGACGCGCTGTGTACGCAAATACGACTTGAAAGTTATGGAGGTTCCGCTGTACGGCGTAACCCATGCCATGAAAGAGGAAAAGATGGGCGTCATGCGCGGTATGGCGGCGCGGCTGAAGATGTACTGGGAGATTGCAAAGCAGCTCAGGATGTAGTCTCTGCTGAAATATTATGGAAAATAAGGGGCGCTTTAAGGGGGGAAATCATATGGCTAATGACAGCGTAAAAGCGTTCCCACTGGTAAAGATAGTCGATGATAGGTACTCTACATGGCTGGATAACCTCAGCCTGGTAAAGACGATAGTCTACAAAAACCAGAGAAAATGGGACATATACGTAAATGCCGATTCTTTTGTGGACCCTGAGAGGATACGCCTGCTCGAACAGCACATCAAAGAAAAGCTTCCAGAACTGGAACAGGTAAAATTGAAGGTATTGTACCGGGACAGCGGCATGGAAATGCTAAAACGCCATTTTTCTCATTTTTGGAATGCCATTGTTGAATCGATGAAGAATGAACTTCCTTCTTTGAACGGATGGATAGACCATTGTACCCCTCAGCTATCGTCCGATGGGCTCAGGCTTTTGATCAACCACCCTGTAGCCTTAGAACTGTTTAAAATAAAGAAGATAGACCAGTATATAAGTAAGTGGCTACTTGAGACGTTTAACCAGCACATAAAGGTGAGCATGGAGCTTATAGAGGATGAGCAGGAATGGCTGAATGAGGAGTATTTTGTCAAAAGGGAAAAAGAGGACTCCCTTTTGGTCCAAGAAGCGGTGCAAGTAAATGAGTCGCGTTCCAAATCCTCAGGGAAGCAGGGTAAGGAGAGTAAGGCAGAAGATAAGGAAGCTGTTATCCTGGGCAAGGCCATAAAGGACTCTCCGGTGCCCATATCGCAGATTCAGGATGGCATTGAGGCAACTGTCATTGAGGGCGAGGTGTTCGACGTTGAAAAGAGGGAGCTCAAAGGTGAGAAGGTGCTCTTTTGCCTGGATGTTACCGATTATACCGATTCGATTACAGTAAAGGTGTTCTGCCCCAAGGATAAGGTTTCAGATGTGGAAAATAGCATACAGGGCGGCTGCTGGATACGGGTGAAAGGCAATTGCCGTTATGACCCGTTTCAGAGGGAAGATGTATTGCAGGCCAGCGATATCATGCTGGTTTCTCCTAGGCAAAGGCAGGATACATATCCAGAAAAGAGGGTGGAACTTCATCTGCATACCCAGATGAGCGCCATGGATGCCGTATCTCCTGCGACGGCGCTGGTACAGCGCGCTGCGCAGTGGGGCCATACGGCCATCGCCATCACCGATCATGGCGTGGTACAGGCGTTTCCGGAAGCTCACGAAGCCAGCCAGCAGTACGGCATAAAGGTCATATACGGTGTGGAGGCCTATCTGATCAACGATTGCAAGCCCATAGTTATAAAAGCCAATGACGGGGATTTTAACCAGCCATTTGTGGTTCTGGACATAGAGACCACCGGCCTTAATCCTAAAAGGGATGAGATCACCGAGATCGGGGCTGTCAAGATAGTGGGCAGGGAGATCGTGGATACCTTCAGCTGTTTCGTCAATCCTGGAGTGCCAATTCCCCGCGACATTGTAAAGCTTACCGGCATTACCGACGAGATGGTAAGGGATGCGCCTACCATTGAGGAGGTTTTGCCAAGGCTGCTTGAATTCTTCGGCGATGCAGTGCTTGTGGCTCATAACGCACCGTTCGACCTCGGGTTTATAAAGGAGAAATGCAGACGCATAGGTGCAAGGATAAGCAATCCTATTCTGGATACGTTGTCGTTAGCTAGGGAGCTATTTAAGGACATCAAGCGCCACAGCCTGGACGCTGTTGCCCAGCATCTCAATATACCCCAGCAGCGGCATCACAGGGCGCTGGACGACGCTAAAACAGCAGCCTATATACTGGTGCATATGCTGAACATGCTGGAGGAAAAAGGGGCCAGCAAGCTATGCCATATAAATACCCTGTTTAGCCATACCCGCAACTTAAACAGCCTTGAGAGCTACCATGCTGTCATACTGGCCCAGACACAGGATGGGCTGATAAATCTCTACAGGCTCATTACCAAATCGCATCTGGATTATTTCTATCGCAAGCCGCGCATTCCAAAGAGCGTGCTGGTAAACCACCGCGACGGGTTAATAGTAGGCTCGGGATGCGAGGCCGGAGAGCTTTATCAGGCAATATTGAATGGCGCGCCTGATGAGGAGCTTAGGGATATAGCGCTTTTTTATGATTATCTTGAGATACAGCCGCTGGGCAACAATGAACATTTAATCCGCGAGGGAAAGGTGAAGGATATCGATGCCTTGAAAGAGATCAACAGGAAGATAGTGGAGCTGGGGGAAAAGCTCAACAAGCCTGTGGTGGCGACAGGCGATGTGCACTTCCTTGACCCGTACGATGAGTACTACAGGCGTATACTCATGAGCTGTCAAGGCTACGAGGATGCTGAGCAGCAGGCGCCGCTGTACTTTAGGACCACTGACGAGATGCTGGACGAGTTTGGATACCTTGGAGAGGACAAGGCAAAGGAGGTCGTGATATACGCGCCGAGGGCCATTGCCGACAGCATCGAAAGCATAAAGCCCATACCCGATGAGCTCTACACGCCAGAGATTCCCGGTGCCGAAGAAAACGTCCGGAACATGGCTATAAGCAATGCCAAAGCCATATACGGCGACCCCCTCCCTCCTGTTGTGGAGGAACGCTTGAACAAGGAGTTAAACGCCATAATAAACAACGGCTATGCGGTGCTGTACTGGATTGCACACAAGCTGGTCAAAAAATCGCTAGAGGATGGCTACCTGGTGGGTTCCCGGGGTTCGGTGGGGTCTTCATTTGTTGCTACCATGACTGGCATTACAGAGGTAAATCCCCTGCCGCCGCACTATGTGTGCCCGTCCTGCAAGCACTCGGATTTTGACGTGGACACATCTAAATACGGGTGCGGCGTTGACCTACCTGACAAAAATTGCCCGCTGTGCGGTACGCCTTATAGAAAAGAAGGCTTTGACATTCCTTTCGAGGTGTTTTTGGGCTTCAATGGCGATAAGGTGCCCGATATCGACCTCAACTTTTCAGGCGAGTACCAGTCTACCGCACACAAATATGCTGAAGAGCTGCTGGGTCGTGGAAATGTCTTCAGGGCGGGTACAATCGCCACTGTAGCTGAAAAGACGGCCTTTGGGTTTGTCAAGAAATATCTTGAGGAGCACAACAGGGTGGCGCGGAATGCAGAGATTAAGCGCCTTGTTAGGGGATGTACCGGCATAAAGCGCACCACCGGCCAGCATCCAGGGGGAGTTATGGTGGTGCCACACAAGTACGATATCCATCAGTTCACGCCGCTGCAGTATCCGGCCGATGACAGGGAATCGGGGGTCATCACCACCCATTTTGATTACCATTCAATAAGCAGCAGGCTGGTCAAGCTGGATATACTGGGGCATGACGATCCAACCGTCATACGCATGCTTGAGGACATAACCGGCATAAACGCCAAAACCATTCCCATTGGCGAGGAGAGGACCATGAGGATATTCTCCAGCACCGAACCGCTGGGGCTCTCGCCGGAAGATATAAATTGTGAGGTGGGCACCTTCGGCATACCTGAATTCGGCACGCGGTTTGTCAGGCAGATGCTCACCGAGACCAGGCCCAAAACCTTTTCTGAGCTGGTGAGAATAAGTGGGCTTTCCCACGGTACCGACGTGTGGCTTAACAACGCGCAGGATTTAATAAGGAACGGGATTGCCCAGCTTTCGGAGGTCATCTCGGCCAGGGACGATATAATGGTGTATCTCATGTACAAAGGCGTTGAACCCGTGCTGTCGTTCAAGATAATGGAGAACGTGCGCAAAGGGAAGGGTTTAACCCCCGAGCAGGAACAAAAGATGAGGGAGAACAACGTGCCGGAATGGTATATTGAGTCGTGCAAGAAGATAAAATACATGTTTCCCAAGGCGCACGCGGTGGCCTACGTGATCATGGCATTCAGGATTGCTTACTTCAAGGTGTACTATCCCGAGGCCTTTTATGCCACATACTTTACAGTCAGGGCTGATGACTTTGACGTCGATACTATATTGAAAGGGAAAGAGGCCATTGCGCGCAGGATCAAGGAAATGGACTCAAAGGGCAATGCCCTGAGCGTAAAGGAGAAAAACTCCTTATCGGTGCTCGAGGTGGCGCTGGAGATGTATGCCAGGGGGATAAAGCTGCTTCCTGTTGACCTGTATAAATCCGATGCCGTGAAGTTTCTTGTGACGCCCGAGGGCATAAGGATGCCGTTCAATGCCCTGCCGGGAGTTGGAATAAGCGCTGCAACCAGCATTGCCGAGGCCAGAAAAGCGGGCAAATTCGTATCTATAGAGGATTTCCGTGAAAGGGCAAAGGTTTCAAAGGCGGTCGTTGAAATATTAAAAAATTACGGCTGTCTTAATGACTTGCCCGAGACAAGTCAAATTTCGTTTTTTTAACTTGCATTTGCTGGAACGTGGTGATATAATGAACTTGATTTACCATAGCTTGTTTGTGTGGTAGAGTGGGGAAACCCACTCTTTCGTTGTTATTGATTAAAATACGCGATTAGGAAAGATTAATAATATGAAAATTTCATTTTGGAGGTTGTGGTATGGCACATAATAAGGTTGAGCAAGTGGTGGAGGAGCTTGCGCGCCCCATCCTCGAAGATCTCAAATATGAGCTTGTGGACATAGAGTACAAAAAGGAGGGTGGAAGCTGGTTTTTAAGGTTTTACCTCGATAAGCCCGGCGGAATCACGCTGGATGACTGCCAGATATTCAGCGAACGAATCAGCGAACTGTTGGACCAGGTTGATCCCATTCCGCATCGCTATTACCTGGAGGTATCTTCGCCCGGGCTTGACAGGCCGCTCAAGAAGGATGAAGATTTCAAGCGTTATAAGGGGCACAGGGTTCATGTAAAGTTGTACAAGTCTGTCAATGGCGAGAAGAACTATTACGGCGAACTGGTAGGACTTGAAAACGGCAACGTAGTCATACAGAATGGGGGATGTACCTACTCGTTCCCGCGAGAGAATGTTGCTATGGTGCGGCTGGATGTAAATATCTGGTGAAGGAGGAGTATTTATGAATGCCGAATTTTTGGAGGCCATTGAACAGATAGGCAAGGAAAAGGGCATTGATGCCGATATATTGTTTGAGGCCATCAATGCCGCTTTGGTATCAGCCTACAAGAAAAACTTTGGGACAGCACAGAATGTGCGCATTGACATAGATAGGGCAAGCGGGCAAGTAAAGGTCTTTGCCCTTAAAAAGGTGGTGGAAAAGGCCACAAACAAAAACCTGGAGATTGACCTGGAGGAAGCCAGGAAGATCAACCCCAACTATCAGCTCAACGACGTCGTTGAGATAGAGGTGACCCCCAAAAACTTTGGCAGAATTGCCGCACAAAACGCCAAGCAGGTGGTGATACAGCGGATTCGTGAGGCCGAGAGAGCGGTGCTGTATCAAAAGTTTCTTGAGAAGGAAAACGAGATAGTGGCGGGGATTGTCCAGAGGATAGAGAAAAAGACGGTGTTTGTAGACCTTGACCGCGCTGAAGGTATATTACCTCCAAACGAACAGATGCCCAACGAGGAGTATCACGTCAACGACAGAATACGGGTGTACATCCTTGAAGTTAAGAAGACCACCAAGGGGCCGCAGATCATCGTATCGCGTACCCATCCCGGCCTGATCAAGAGGTTGTTTGAGCGCGAGGTGCCCGAGATTGTGCGGGGAGAGGTGATCATAAAGGCCATAGCGAGGGAAGCCGGCTCCAGGACCAAGATTGCGGTGCATTCCACCGTGCCGGGGCTTGATCCAGTAGGCGCTTGCGTTGGGCAGAGGGGTATGCGGGTACAGCACGTGCTGGATGAGGTCAAAGGCGAAAAGATAGATATCGTGAAGTGGAGCAGCAATCCTGCAGAGTTCATTGCAAATGCCTTGAGCCCTGCCAAGGTACAGAGCGTAACCATAGATGAAAAAGAAAAGGCGGCCAGGGTTGTTGTTTCTGATCATCAGCTTTCTTTGGCCATTGGCAAGGAAGGCCAGAACGCCAGGCTTGCCGCCAAATTGACTGGCTGGAAGATCGATATAAAGAGTGAGTCACAGGTGAATAAGTTTTAAGGCCTGCCAGTTTGAAAGGGGGATTGCTGGTGAAGAAAAAAAAGATACCCATGAGGATGTGCGTGGGATGCAGGGAATCAAAGCCAAAGCAGGAGCTTATACGGGTGGTCAGGAGCCCTGAAGGGGAGATTCATATAGATCTAAAGGGCAAGGCTCCGGGTAGAGGGGCTTACCTGTGCTATAACATCGAGTGCCTGGAAAAGGCCATAAAGCACAAATCGCTGGAGCGTGCCCTCGATGAAAAAATTAGCGAAGAAGTGTATCAATCTTTGAGAGGTGAGCTGAGCAAAGTCCATGAATCAGAATCTTAAAAACTTTTACCAGCTGCTGGGCCTGTCGGCAAGGGCGGGTGAGCTGGTGATGGGTGAGACGCTGTGCCAAAAAGCGATAAGGATGCGGAAGGCAAAGCTGGTGATAATAAGCGAGGAAGCTTCGCCCAACACTTTAAAGAAATTTGTAAGTATGTGTAAGTACTACAAAACCGATTACGTGGTAGTGGGAAATAAAGAGATACTGGGTAAGGCTGTGGGTAAGGGGAGCAGAACGGTTCTGGCGGTTACTGATGAGGGACTGAAAGAGGCGTTGCTTAAGCAGCTGCAAAACTCAGAAATGCCAGTGCGGGGGTGATATATGAATGTCAGATATAAACGTTTATGTTACAACCAAAAAGGTAAGAAAAAATGCTGAGTCCCTGCTTGATAAGATAAAAGCGCTCAACAAGGATATAGATGATTATTTAAACAAGATAAAGGATATAGAGAACGCTTTGCAGCAGCAGGCAAAGGAAATGGAGGAAAGGAAGAAGGCTGAGGCATTGAAAGCTGAAAAGGCAAGGCAAAGCCAGCAGGAGGGCGACAGCAGGAAAGCAAGCCGCAGACAGGAAGGCAGGCGTAGGCAGGAGGAGGGACGCAAGGAGGAGGATAGTCGCAGACAGGAGGACAATCGGAGACAGGAAGAAAAGAGCCGCAGGCAGGAGGATATTCGAAAGCAGGAAGAGAATCGCAGGCAAGAGGATAATCAGGCTGTTCAGGAAGAAGGTAGACCGTCAAGGAAGCGGCGTCCTAGACCTAAAGACAAACCAGCAAAGAACGTAATAGACGAGTTCTTCTCTCAACAGGCAGTTGCTCAAAGCAAAGATAAAAAAGCAGATGTTGCTAAAGGGAAAGAGGAAGGTTTTGCCAAGACCTCTGCTGAAACAGGAAAGGCCAAAGCTCAAAAGACCAAGAAGGATTACTGGGAAGAGGAACATCCTTCGGTTTACAATAAGCTTTTGAGAGAGAAGGAGAAAAAGAACAAGAATGCGCAGCAGGCAGCTCAGCAAAAGACTCCTGTTACCGCCGAGAGGAAGAAAGCCATTACCATCGGAGATAGGATAACGGTAAAGGAGCTTTCTGAGACCATAGGTATACAGGTAGCAGAGATCATAAAGCACCTTATGAAGCTGGGCGTATTAGCTACAATAAATCAAGAGCTGGATTACGATACGGCTGCGCTGGTGGCCAGCGAGTTTGGCATTGAGCTTGAGAAAAAGCCCACGGTTTCCTTTGAGGAAATGCTGGTGCAAGAGGACGTGGAAGACGACCCTGCTAGCTTGCAGGAACGGCCACCGGTGGTCACAGTTATGGGCCACGTCGACCATGGCAAGACATCGCTGCTGGATGCCATACGCAACTCCCGCGTGACCGAACAGGAGGCCGGGGGGATTACACAGCATATCGGTGCTTACATGGTGGAGGTCAACGGGAAATACATTACATTTATAGACACGCCCGGTCACGAAGCATTTACATCCATGAGGGCGCGGGGTGCAAAGGTTACCGATATAGCCGTGTTGGTGGTAGCAGCCGATGATGGCGTTATGCCGCAGACCATAGAGGCCATCAACCACGCCAGAGAAGCCAATGTGCCTATCATAGTGGCCATCAATAAAATTGATCTGCCAACTGCCAATCCTGAACGCGTAAAGCGCGAGCTAGCAGAACAAGGCTTGCTGGTTGAGGAGTGGGGCGGCGATACCATAGCGGTACCTGTATCTGCCCTCAAAAAGCAGGGAATTGATAATCTGCTGGAGATGATCCTGCTTGTGGCCGAGATGCAGGAGCTTAAAGCCAATCCTAACAGGCTTGCTAAGGGTACCATCATTGAGGCAAAGCTGGATAAAGGTCGTGGACCGGTTGCTACAGTGTTGGTTCAAAATGGAACCCTTCGCGTGGGAGATGCAATCGTGGCAGGGACGGCCTACGGTCGCGTGAGGGCCATGATGGACCACAACGGCAGAAGGCTGGAAAGCGCGGGCCCTTCTGTGCCGGTTGAGGTGCTGGGCTTTTCGGAGGTGCCCGAAGCTGGAGATATACTGTATGCAGTGGAGGACGACAAGCTGGCAAGACAGGTGGCTGAGGAGCGTAAAGAGAAGACGAAGGAGGCAAGTGCCCGTTCTGCCCTCAAGGCATCGCTGGATGACCTCTTCAACCAGATTGAACAGGGCGAGCTAAAAGAGCTGAAGCTTATCATCAAAGCAGATGTTCAGGGTACGGCCGAAGCCATTAAACAGGCGCTTGAACGCCTTTCAACTGATAAAGTACGCATACGGACCATACACAGCGGCGTGGGCGCCATCACCGAGTCAGACGTAATGCTGGCATCGGCGTCTAACGCGATAATCATCGGATTTAACGTCCGTCCGCCAAGCAGCGTAACGGAGCTGGCTGAAAAGGAGAAGATAGATATAAGGCTGTACCGGGTGATATACGACGCCATTGAAGACGTGAAGGCTGCCATAAAAGGTATGCTTGAGCCGACTTACCGTGAAGTGGTGCTTGGGCATGCAGAAGTACGAACCACCTTCAGAATATCCGGAGTTGGAACGGTTGCCGGTTGCTATGTGACAGACGGGAAAATAGCAAGGAGTGCCCAGGTGCGCATTATCAGGGATGGCATAGTGGTTCACGAGGGGCAAATAGCCTCCCTCAAGCGATTTAAGGATGACGTCAGGGAAGTGGCAGCCGGTTACGAATGCGGTGTAGGCATAAGCAATTTCAATGATATAAAGGAAGGCGATATAATTGAAGCTTTTACCCAGGAAGAAGTTCAAAATGAATGAAATAAGCGGGTGATTGATATGTCATATCAGAGAGCAAAAAGAATAGCTGAAGAGATCAAAAGGGAGCTTAGCGATATACTGCGCAACCATGTAAGGGATCCTCGTATTACCGACATGGTGTCCGTTATAAAGGTTGAGGTATCCAAAGATTTGCGCCATGCTAAAATATACGTGAGCGTGCTGGGGGACAAGGAAGAAAAGCAGAGAACCATGGAAGGTCTGGATCGCGCAACCGGATTTATAAGGAAAGAACTGGGACAGAGACTGGGACTGCGATATGTTCCCGAAATACGCTTTGTACTGGATGAATCGATAGAGTACAGCATACACATAGCCCAAAAGATTGAGGAACTAAAGAAAAAAGAACAGGATGAGAACCAATGAGGGCCATTAAGCTGTTGCCTGTTGTCGAAGCTTTAAAACGGGGCAAGCGGTTTGCCATCATAGCCCACATATCTCCTGATGGCGATACCATTGGTTCTTGTCTTGCACTGGCAAATTTTTTGATGGACCATGGAAAAACGGTTGAGCTGTACTGCCATGATGCTCCGCCCGAAAGCCTGGCCTTTTTGCAGGGTATCCAGAATTTTGTGAGGCCAGGCGAAAATGGCGAAAGTCAAGCGCATTCCACCTATTATGATGCGGTTGTGTGCCTGGATTGCAGCGATGAGGGGAGGCTGGGGGATGCAGCCTATCTCCTCAAGCAGACATCCTGTACCATAAACATCGACCACCATGCAACCAATACCATGTATGCCTGCATCAACGTCGTGGAACCAGGGGCTTCCTCAACCGCCGAGCTGGTCTTTGACCTGATACGGGAGATGGACGGCAATTATTTTTCCCTGCCGGTCCATGAGGCGGTATACACCGGTGTTGCCACCGACACAGGTGGCTTTGGGTTTAGCAATACCACCCCTGCAGCCCATCGAATAGCCGCACAGGTCATCGAATACGGTCTTGATGTGGACAGGTTGACCAGGTTGTTGTTTAGAAATACCACGCTGGCCAGGGTGAGATTGCTGGCAAAGGTGCTGGGTTCCCTGGAAATGCATTGTGACGGCAGGGTGGCCTTTTTGACGGTAAGCAAGGCTATGCTAGAAGAGGTCGGGCTTGACGAAAACAATACCGAGGGAATAATCAATTATGGCATAGATATCGTGGGGGTAGAGTGTGCAGCACTGTTCAAGGAGGCGGAAAAAGACAAGACCAAGGTTAGCCTGCGTACCAAAGGTACCGTTGATGCAAGCGCTTTGGCCGCAAAATTCGGTGGGGGCGGCCATGCACGGGCAGCTGGATGTTTGATAAACGCAGGTATAGAAAAGGCAAAAGGGCAGATCTTGGAAGCACTAAAAGGCATGCTAGAATGAAAAGGGGTTGATGTACCATCGGTTTGGACGGTGTTATCAATGTCTTGAAACCGCCGGGGATGACCTCCAGCGATGTGGTGGTATACCTTCGCAGATTGCTTAAAGTCAAGAAGGTAGGTCATACCGGCACTTTAGATCCGGGAGCTGCCGGCGTCCTACCTGTCTGCATTGGCAAAGCCACCAGGCTGGCCAGCCTCATCGTTGAGGAGGACAAGGTCTATCGCTGCGAGATAATCTTAGGGGCCGAGACTGATACTCTGGATTCGTATGGACGGGTCATTTCGACTTCGAATGATTATCCGAGTTTTGAGGATATAAAGAGGGCATTTGAAGAATTTCGGGGGCGCCTCAAGCAGTTACCACCTATGCATTCGTCTATAAAATACAGGGGTAAAAAGCTGTATGAATATGTGCGGCAGGGCCAGCAGCTGGATATCTCGGGGCTGGAGAGGGAAGTGACCATCTACCGAAATACCATACTGCAATACCTGCCGCCCAACAGAGTTCTGTTTGAGGTTGAGTGCTCCAAGGGTACCTATATACGATCTCTATGCCGGGATATAGGACGCATGTTGGGTTGTGGTGCTTACATGGGCTTTTTGCTGAGGTGCCGCACAGGAAGGTACACCATCGATGATTCCTATACGCTACACGAAATCGCGAAACATCTTTTAAAGGGAGAACTGGATAAAGTCGTCATACCCATGGATAAAGCGGTCGAGGGGTTTGAAAGGGTCGATGTCCCATCCACACACTATCAAAAGCTGATCAACGGCAATCCCGTTAAATTGGCTGTTCGGGCCTTAAAGCTTGAGAAGTTGGACCACCAGGTCCCTATAAGGGTATACTGCAGGGGGGAGTTCATAGGAATAGGAATGGTCAAGTTGGAGGAGGATTACATCCATATAAAAATGGACAAAGTACTGGTGTAAGGGGGCGGCTATGCAGGTAATATTTAATGAGAAAAGTGACCATTCGCTGGGATATCCTGTAGCCATCGCGCTGGGAATGTTTGATGGAATTCATAAGGGGCATAAGGCCCTGATTCGGCGTCTAAAAGAGATAAAGCGCCGCTATGGCTATACTGCGATGGTATATACATTCAAGCAACACCCTTTAAGCTGCTTGCCACCGCGTAAAGCTCCGCCGCAGATCATGAACCTTAACAAGAAGATACTGGAGTTTCATAGGATGGGAGTGGACATCCTTGTCCTCAACAATTTCGATGAGGGATTTGCGCGCACAGCGCCCAGGGAGTTCATACAGCGGTACTTGCTTGAAAAATACGATGTACGCTTCATTGTGGTAGGATATAACTACCGTTTTGGCCATAATGGAAGCGGTGATGCACAGCTCTTAATCCGAATGGGTAAAGAAATGGGGTTTGAAGTTGTGGTGGTACCACCTGTCAAGGTGGGCCGAGAGGTGGTCAGCAGCAGTTTAATTCGCAAAATGATACAGCAGGGAGATGTGGCAAAGGCGTGGCAGTATCTAGGAAGGCCTTATTCCATCAACGGCCAAATAGTTCGCGGGGCCGGTCGGGGAAAAACGCTGGGGCATCCTACTGCCAACCTGGATATTGGACCCAAAAACATAGTGATCCCTAAGTTTGGTGTGTACCTGACGCGCTGTAATCTGGATGGCCAGTGTTTTTGGGGCGTTACCAACGTGGGTCAAAACCCCACGTTTGACCAGTCTGGATTGCATATAGAGACCTTTTTCTTAGATTATCATGGTGGAGAGCTGTACGGCAAACACGTCAGGCTATACTTCTTGAGATATATAAGGGAGGAGAGGCGGTTTCCTTCAAAGCAGGAGCTGGTGCAGCAGATGGAATGCGATGTAGCTGCAGCCAAAAATCTCATTTACAAAATGTTCAAGGTGTGATAAAATAACATTCGGGCAACCAACCACTTCCTTGGTTTTACGTGCCTCCGGCGTAATACTAAGGTTGTGGCGATTATATTAGAATGCAATGGAGGTGAAACAAAGAAATGGACAAGGAATTGAAGAGGCAAATCATCGATGCTTATAAGCTCCATGAGAATGACACCGGTTCTCCTGAAGTGCAGATTGCATTGCTGACCGAGAGGATCAATCATTTGACTGAACACCTGAAGGTACACAAAAAGGACCATCATTCTCGTAGAGGACTTCTCATGATGGTAGGCCGGAGACGCGCTTTGCTCAATTACCTCATGAAGAAGGACATTGAGCGTTACCGTGCTATTGTGTCAAAGCTGAACTTGAGGAAATAGAGATAGAAGGTGGAGCGGGGATGCCCGCTCCATTGCTTATTATGTATCTGTTTAATAATGGTGGCTGAGCTGAGGCGTGTAATGTCCTCACACGCTACCTAGGGAATAACGCCGATGATAACTGATAATAGAAAGATTTTTTCAAAGTAAGAAGATATAAATTTGACGGATAAGATAAACTAGATGTAGTTTAATTTTTGATTGGATAAACTTATAACAAATAACAAGAATTTAAGCATGAAAGGAGATGAATGGTTGGGGATGGAACACAGGATATACACCACAGAGGTAGCAGGTGCCAAAATTACGGTTGAGGTAGGAAAGCTGGCTGAACAAGCAAATGGTGCTTGTACTGTACAGTGCGGCGATACCGTAGTGTTTGTGTCGGCTACAGCTTCCGACGAACCCAGGGAAGGGATAGACTTCTTCCCGCTTACCGTGGATTTCGAGGAAAAGCTGTATGCTGTAGGGCGCATCCCTGGAGGATTTATAAAGAGGGAAGGTAAGCCCACCGATAAAGCCATATTGACCGCCAGGCTGATCGACAGGCCTCTGAGGCCTCTGTTCCCCAAAGGGTACCGCAACGATGTACACATAGTGGCTATGGCTTTATCGGTAGACCCTGACTATCCACCTGATGTGTTTGCCATGCTGGGTTCCTCCATTGCATTGAGCATTTCGGATATCCCCTTCTTTGGACCCACGGGTTCTGTGGCTGTGGGAATGATCGATGGGCAGTTTATCATCAACCCCACCAGTGAGCAGAGGGAGAAGAGCAAGCTACACCTGATCGTTTCGGGCACAAAAGATGCCATACTCATGGTAGAGGCCGGAGCAAATGAAGTAACCGAGGCTGAGATGCTGGATGCAATAATGTTTGCTCACCAGTATATCAAGGAGCTGGTGGAATTCCAGGAAAAGATCGTTCAGGAGGTTGGGAAGCCCAAGCGCCAGGTTGAGCTGTATGCACCCGACCCCGAGGTTGAAGCGCAGGTAAGGGAATATGCCACCGAAAAGATAAGGGAAGCCGTCAGAACGCCCGACAAACGTGAACGCGAACAAAGGATGAGCGCGGTAGAGAAAGAGGTGCTGGAGCATTTTGCAGAGACCTTCCCTGAAAAAGAGGCCGATATCAAGGAAGTGCTCAACATAATAACCAAAGAAGTCGTTCGCACCATGATACTCAAAGAGGGCATAAGGCCTGACGGGAGGACGCCAAAGGAGATCCGCCCCATACACTGTGAAGTGGGGTTGCTCCCGCGTACCCATGGTTCGGCATTGTTCCAGCGTGGGCAGACTCAGGTGCTCACCACCTGCACTCTGGGGGCGCTGGGCGATGTGCAGGTACTGGACGGGCTGTGGGAAGAGGACTTCAAGCGTTATATGCACCATTACAACTTCCCGCCCTACAGTGTAGGCGAGGCGCGGCCAATGAGAGGTCCAGGTAGGCGCGAGATAGGTCACGGCGCGTTGGCAGAACGGGCGCTGGAACCCATGATTCCCAGCGAAGAGGAGTTCCCATACACCATTCGATTGGTATCTGAAGTGATGAGCTCCAATGGTTCCACCTCTCAGGCCAGCGTGTGCGGAAGTACACTGGCTCTCCTGGATGCGGGTGTACCCATAAAAGCGCCGGTAGCTGGAATAGCCATGGGATTGATAAAGGACGAAGAAACCGGTCAAGTGGTGATACTATCCGATATCCAGGGATTAGAGGATGCTACAGGTGATATGGACTTTAAAGTGGCCGGCACTGCAAAAGGCATTACCGCAATACAGATGGACATCAAGATAATGGGCATTGACCGAAACATACTGGAAATGGCTCTGGAGCAGGCACGGGAAGGACGCTTATTTATACTGGATAAGATGATGCAGGTCATATCCGAGCCGAGAAAAGAGGTATCGCCTTTTGCACCAAAGATTGTTTCCACCACCATCAGCCCTGAGAAGATCCGGGAGGTGATCGGCCCTGGCGGTAAGACCATTAACAGGATAATAAGCGAAACGGGTGTAAAGATCGATATACGAGAGGACGGAAGGGTGTATATTTACTCTCCCAACATAGAGGATGCAAAGAAGGCGCTGACCATGATAGAGAACATAACCAGGGATGTGGAAGTGGGCCAGATCTATTCCGGGAAAGTGCTGCGAATTACTGATTTCGGTGCGTTTGTTGAAATACTGCCAGGGAAGGAAGGCTTGGTTCACATCTCCAAGCTGGCGCACGAAAGGGTCAGACGGGTTGAAGATGTGGTAAAGGTGGGTGATGAGATTACCGTTAAGGTAACCGACATCGATGAACTGGGACGCATCAACCTCTCAAGAAAGGATGTCTTGCCACCTCCTCCAAAAAGCGAAGTGAACAGGCGATCGCCTCAACACCATCAGCGCAAAGCAGGTAGTTCTTCTTTAAGGAGAAACCAGAAATAAAACATAAACTGTTTTAACAGTTTATGTTTTATTTTATTTTTATCATATATCTTTTCACCCGCTGAATACCTATTTTAATGGAACATTTTTGTTCAGGGGTGAAAAGATTTTATGATTATCGTCTTAAGGAAAAAGACTTTGATCCTGTGCTTCGCGGTGGCCGCACTAATAGCCTTTATTCTGTCTTCAGGGCGTGGTGAAGCGCTGTACGTGCTCAGCTACCTCTCATCGGGAAACCCAATATACAAGGGAGATGAATCTCAGCCCCGGGTTGCATTTGAGTGCAACGTGGTATGGGGTACCGAGTATGTGCCCGCAATGCTGGACATATTCAAACAACACGGCATAAAGATCACCTTTTTTATAGGCGGGCAATGGGCCGAGCAAAATCCCGAGCTGCTGAAGAGAATGGTACAGGAAGGGCATGAGCTGGGCAACCACGGGTACAGCCATAAGTACCACAGCAAGCTCGACTTAGAACAAAATCGCGAGGAGATAATGAAGGCCGAAAAGGCGATAGAAAGGATAACAGGGGTTAAGACCCGCCTTTTTGCACCGCCTTACGGGGATTTCAACAGTGCCACCCTGCAGGCTGCTCGGTCCCTGGGGTACAAGACCATCATGTGGAGCATTGATACCATTGACTGGAGAGGCGACGGAGTCGACAGCATCATTAAGAGGGTGTTTAAAAATCCCCACAACGGCGCTTTTATCTTGATGCACCCGACGGAAGACACCATAAAGGCGCTGCCGCTAATCATAAATGGCCTTCGCCAGAGGGGTTACGAGATTGGGCGTATATCCGATTTGCTGAATGAATGAAAAGCCATATCATCCGTGATATTTTGATAAAATACTCTCTGAAATTAAAAAGTCAAACAGGAAAGGTGAAATGGATGTATAAGAGATATCAACTCGACAATGGGATACGAATCGTAACAGAGAAAATTCCATATTTCCGTTCGGTATCTATAGGTGTATGGTTTGCGGTGGGCTCTCTTTACGAGGATTTTGAGAGCAGCGGTATGCCGCATTTTATCGAGCACATGCTCTTTAAAGGTACCAAAAACCGTACTGCCAAGCAGATCGCCCAGGCCATGGATGCTGTGGGAGGCCAGCTGAACGCCTTTACGGCAAAGGAATGTACCTGCTATTACAGCAACGTGATCGATGAACACCTGCCGCGGGCCATAGACGTCCTGTCGGATATGATCATCAATTCCTTGCTGGACCCCGTTGAGATGGAAAAGGAAAAGGGCGTCGTGCTGGAAGAGATACTGATGTATGAGGATTCGCCAGAGGATCTGGTACATGACCTGCTGGCCGAAGCCCTGGTGGGCAAGCACCCGCTGGCAAATTCCATACTGGGCAGCCAAAGATTCATACTTGACCTCAACCGTGAGAGGCTGGTTTCTTTTTTGGATGAAAAATATTTGCCGCAAAATACGGTGATATCGGTAGCTGGCAACTTTGATGAACAGCAGTTGATCGATTTGTTAGAGAAATTTTTTGGGGATTGGAAGAAACAGTCAGACTATACTGTAGGACAATGTAGCGTCCCGGCGCCCCTTTATCAGTCGAGGAACCTCTTTAAATGGAAGGATATAGAGCAGGTACACATGTGCATTGGGTATCCAGGGATACCGCTGGGACAGGACGATACGTATCCTCTCATGATATTCAACAACCTCTTTGGCGGAGGCATGAGCTCACGGCTTTTCCAGAACATAAGGGAGGACAAGGGGCTGGTGTATTCCGTCATGTCCTATCCGTCTTTTTACACCTGCGGTGGCCTGTTTACCATCTATGCCAGCATGAAGCCATCGCAGGCCAAGAAGGTGGCAGATTTGATCATGGAGGAGATACAGAAGGTCAAGACAGAGGGTATTTCCCGCGATGAGTTCAATACCGCCAAAGAACAACTGAAAGGCAACTACATTTTAGGGCTGGAAAGCAGCAGTAGCAGGATGAACGCGATAGGGAAATCTGAATTGCTCCTGGGAGTGGTAAGGACCCCCGAGGAGATACTTGCCAAGATTGAAAATGCCACAATGGATGACGTGATGAGAGTGGTAGACCAAGTTCTATCTCCCGATACCATGGCCATTGCGGTGGTGGGCCGTGAAAATGTGCTGGATGGCACTAGTTATGACGCGTCTTGAGGTTGTAGCTTGCATAAAGCTGTGTACCAGGATATAATAATCAATGAAACGTAAAAAGGAGATGCAAGGGAGGCTAAAATGGCGATAAGGGTGGAACAACTGGATTACATCGAGGCTGTAAGGCAGCTGACAGATGATAGGAATCTTAAATACCATATAGTGACATATGGCTGCCAGATGAACGTCCATGATTCCGAAAAGCTGGCCGGCATGCTGCTTGAAATGGGGTACCAGGAGACGCCCAACATTGAAGAAGCCGACCTCATACTCTTCAATACCTGCTGTGTACGCGAGCATGCCGAACAGAGGGTCTACGGAAACGTAGGGGCACTGCAGCCATATAAGCGCAAAAAGCCAAACCTGGTCATTGGCGTTTGCGGGTGCATGATGCAGCAAAAGGGAGCGGCCGAGGAGCTCATAAAGAAGTTTCCGTTTGTGGATCTGGTGTTCGGCACGCATAACCTGCACCATTTCCCCAAGCTGCTGTACGAAGCCCTGTCAACTGAACATCCGGTTGTGGAAGTGCTGGATGAAGAAGGAGGAATAATAGAGAGGTTAAGGCCGCGCAGAGCCACAGGCGTATCGGCCTATATCACCATAATGTACGGCTGCAATAACTTCTGCACCTATTGCATCGTTCCGTATGTTCGCGGCCGCGAGAGGAGCCGAAGACCCCAGGATATATTAGACGAAGCCAGAGAACTGGCGCAGCAAGGTTACAAAGAAATTACCCTGCTGGGGCAGAACGTGAATTCCTATGGCAAGGACCTGGGCGGTGAGTACCTGTTCCCCGACCTGCTGAGGGACGTGAATAAAATTGATGGTATTGAGAGGATCAGGTTTGTTACCTCCCATCCCAAGGACCTGTCCCAGGACCTCATAGATACGATGGCGGAATGCGAAAAGGTATGCGAGCACATTCACCTGCCGCTTCAGGCTGGGAGCGATCGCATACTTCGCAAGATGAACAGGCATTATACCAGAGAGGACTACCTCAAGCTGGTGGACAGGCTTCGCGAGAGGATTCCCGGCATAGCCATTACCACGGACCTAATAGTCGGTTTCCCGGGAGAGACCGAAGAGGACTTTCAAGATACCCTTGACATGGTGAGAAGGGTGCAGTACGATTCGGCGTTCACTTTTATGTACTCTCCGCGGCGGGGTACGCCGGCTGCTACTATGCCTGATCAGGTGGATGAAGATGTCAAGAAGGACAGGCTAAACAGGCTGATAGAACTCCAGACCGAGATAAGCAAAGCCAAAAATCAACAGTACTTGGACAGGGTTGTTGAGGTGCTGGTGGAAGGTGTGAGCAAGAACAATCCCGAAAAGCTGTCGGGTAGAACACGTACAAATAAGCTGGTGCACTTCGAAGGGGATGAAGGGCTGACAGGACAGCTTGTAAATGTGAAGATTACGCTTCCCAAAGCCTGGACGCTGGATGGAGTTTTAGTGTGATAGAATATCAAAGCTTGGTTGCAGCGACAATGGTTGAAAGCGATTACGTGGTTGATGATGGGGAGGTTTTTGTATGGCTGGCCTTACTCCCATGATGCAGCAATACATGAAAATCAAAGAGCAATATAAAGACGCTCTTCTTTTTTTTAGGCTGGGGGACTTTTACGAGCTGTTCTTTGACGATGCCGTAATAGCCTCAAGAGAGCTGGAAATAGCGCTGACCGGCCGGGATTGCGGCTTGAAAGAGCGCGCCCCCATGTGCGGCGTTCCCTATCACTCGGTTGAGGGGTACATTGCCAGATTAATCGAAAAGGGCTACAAAATTGCCATATGCGAACAGATGCAGGATCCTGAAGAGACCAAGGGCCTGGTGGAACGGCAGGTGGTAAGGGTTATAACGCCAGGTACGGTGCTGGAAGACTCCATGCTGGAGGAAAAGAACAACAACTACCTTGTATCCATATTCAAGGACGGACCGAATTTCGGATTTTCAATAGTGGACGTGTCAACTGGTGAATTCTACGTTAGCCAGATCACAGGGCAGAATGCTCAAGCTAAATTGTTGGACGAGCTATCCAGGGTCGCTCCACGAGAGATATTGATAAACCAGAGCGCCGAGCTTGATCAGCACCTGCTGGGCACATTGAAAGAACGGTGTTCGCCCTTTATCACCCTTTACCACGAGTGGGCATACAGCTATAATTCCGCATACCAGAAGCTCATACAGCACTTTTCGGTGCATTCCCTGGAAGGGTTTGGCTGTCAGCACATGGGTTACGGCATCTGTGCAGCCGGCGCGCTGATGGAGTACCTGACCGAGACGCAAAAAAACGCCCTGCGCCATATAACCCGCATTAAGCCCTATTACCTTGAGTCCTACATGGTGCTTGACGCCGCCACCAGGAGAAACCTCGAGCTTACCGAGACCATACGGGAGAAGGACAAAAGGGGTTCGCTGCTGTGGTTGCTTGACAAGACCAGCACTGCCATGGGTGGCCGACTTATAAGGAAGTGGATACAGCAACCCCTCATAAAAAAGGAAGAGATAGAGTACCGGCTGGATGGGGTTGAGGAGCTTTGCAGCGACAGGATTTTGCTGGATGACCTGTGCGCCATGCTGAAGCGTGTCTACGACCTTGAGAGGCTGATGGCACGCATATCTTACGGCACTGCCAACGCACGGGACCTGCTCTCCCTCAAGCAGTCGGTGAAGAATCTACCCGATATAAAAAAGCTGGTGGAGCATTGCAAGTCTGCCATACTCAAAGATGCATACGTTAACCTGGATACCTTGGATGACATATACAACTTGATTGAGGAGTCCATTGCCGAAGACCCTCCGCCCACCATCAAGGATGGCAATATCATAAAGGACGGATACGACGCCCAGCTTGACCAGTACCGAAGAGCCATGCGTGAGGGCAAAGAATGGATCGCTTCTCTCGAGCAGAAGGAAAGGGAGAAAACCGGCATAAAGAACTTGAGGGTGGGCTTCAATAAAGTGTTTGGCTACTATATCGAGGTTACCAAGTCATATTACGATATGGTGCCCGAATACTATATACGCAAGCAAACCCTGGCCAATGCCGAACGATATATCACTCCCGAGCTTAAAGAGATGGAAGACACCATTTTGGGTGCAGAGGAAAAGAGCGTTCAGCTGGAATACCAGATCTTTCTGAAAATAAGGGAGGAGATTGCCAGGCACGTTTACAGGATACAGGCCACAGCTCAAATAATCTCGACTCTGGATGTTCTCTGTTCCCTGGCAAAGGTGGCCATAGAGAACGATTATGTGCGCCCCCAAATTACCACCGATGGCGTTATTTCCATAAAAGAGGGGCGGCACCCGGTAGTGGAAAAGACCTTATCCAGCGGCATGTTTGTGCCAAATGACACATACCTTGACAAGATGGACCATCGCCTGATGATAATCACCGGCCCCAATATGGCCGGGAAAAGCACTTACATGAGGCAGGTGGCCCTCATAGTGCTCATGGCCCAGATAGGCAGCTTTGTCCCTGCCCGTGAGGCCAAAATCGGCATAGTAGATAGAATATTCACGCGTATAGGGGCATCGGACGACCTGGCTGCCGGTCAAAGCACCTTTATGGTTGAGATGAACGAGGTGGCCAACATACTGCACAACGCCACTCCAGACAGTCTGCTCATTCTGGATGAGATCGGCCGAGGGACCAGCACATTCGATGGCCTCAGCATCGCATGGGCCGTGATAGAATATATCTGCACGCAAAAGTCTCTGGGCTGTAAGACCCTGTTCGCCACCCATTATCACGAGCTCACCGAGCTGGAGGGCAAGCTGCCGGGCGTCAAAAACTACTGCGTATCCGTCAAGGAGCAGGGGGATAACATCATATTTCTAAGGAAGATCGTGAGAGGTGGTTCTGACAAGAGCTTTGGGATACAGGTGGCTAGGCTGGCCGGCCTGCCTGAACCGGTCATTGAAAGGGCCAAGGCCATACTGTCCCAGCTTGAAGAATCTGACATCGCCAGGAAAAGCTCTGCTGCCACCTCCTATGTAGCCGAGAAAAAGCCTACGGGTGAGCAGCTTTCATTTTTTATCCCAAGGCCATCGGAGATTGAAGAGGAGCTTAAAAGCATCGACGTTTTGAACATCACTCCCATTGAGGCGATGAACATTCTGTACCGCCTGGTCGAGAAGGCCAAACAGCAATAGGAGGGGATCCTTTGCCCAAAATCAACATACTGGATGAGTTTACCATAAATCAAATAGCGGCGGGCGAGGTAGTTGAAAGGCCGGCCTCGGTAGTAAAAGAGCTGGTGGAGAACTCCATAGACGCCAGCAGCTCTGCCATTACGATAGAGATAAAAGATGGCGGCATACCCTTCATCAGGGTTACCGACAACGGAGAAGGGATGGACCAGCAGGATGCCCGGCTCTGCTTTGAACGCCATGCCACCAGCAAGATCAAGTCTAGCGACGACCTTTATGAAATCCATTCTCTGGGGTTTAGAGGCGAGGCGCTGGCAAGCATAGCGGCTGTTTCGCAGGTGGAGATATTCACACGGCCGCGCAACTCCCTGTCGGGTACCCACGTCATAAATCACGGTGGCAACGTTATATCGGTACAGGAGGTGGGATGCCCTGAGGGCACCACAGTAATCGTTAGAAATATATTCTACAATGCGCCGGCGCGGCTTAAATTCCTCAAAGCCCCCAGAACGGAGGCGGCATATATCAGCGATCTGGTGGCTAAGCTCATACTTGCTCACCCAGAGATTTCCTTTCGTTATATAAACAACGGCAAGGCTGTATACCATTCCCCGGGAAATGGCGACTTGTTGTCGGCCATAATATCGGTATATGGAAGGGAAGTAAGGGGGCAGGTCATCAAGATAGACAGAAGCGACGATAAGAGCGGTTTATCGATTTATGGGTACCTGGGTAGGCCATCGCTTGCCAGGATGAACCGCAATCACCAGTCGTTTTTTGTCAATGGGCGCTACGTAAAAAGCCCTCTGCTGTCGAGGAGCCTGGAGGAAGCCCATCGCTCTTATCTGCCCCTTCATCACTTTCCGTGGGCTGTTCTGCATATAAGCATACCAGCCAGCCAGGTTGACGTAAACGTACATCCCGCAAAGACCGAGATAAGGTTCAGGCAGGAAGAAGAGGTGTACTCGCTCATATTCCAGTGGGTCAGGGAAGCACTAGATGCACACCCATATATTCCTGATATAAAACACGAGGACATTCAAGAAGCAAGCCATCCTGATGCCCCAAATCAAGATGGCAAGGAAATTGATCAGGTTGATGTGAGCTCTCAAGAGCTAAAACTTAAGCAGGAACAGGTATCGTTTTTAACAAGGCCGGAGCAGGTCAGGCATGTCTATGTATATGACGACCGTTTTGAGCAACAGGAGAAAAAATATGCCAGTGAAGGTTTAGACCGAAAAATTTATGAGCATAATATAAATGGGCTGGTAAATTTTAAGATTGTTGGAAGGATCTTTTCAACCTATGTCATAGTAGAAAGTGAAGACAGCGTGTTTTTCATAGACCAGCACGCGGCCCATGAACGGCTGATATATGAGCAGCTTAAAAGGAGCATGGCTCAACACAACGTGGCCAGCCAGCAGCTTTTGCCTCCCGTAGTAATCCAGCTTTCACACGATGAGCACATACTGCTTCAGGAGGCTCTGGAGGCCTTTAAATCGCTGGGATTTGAGCTGGAGCCGTTTGGAGGAAACGCATGGGCCGTAAGAGGTATACCGGCTGTAGTGAGTGGGGCGAGTATCAAGGAGCTGTTTTACAATGTTTTGGACCAGTGGAAGGGGGAGCGAGATGCACATCTCTCTATCGCATTCAAACCACATGATATAATGAAAATAGCCTGCAAGCACGCTGTAAAAGCGCGAGATCCTCTATCAGACAGGGAAATTCTGTCCCTGCTTAACGATATCCAGGACAAAAAGATCCCTTTGACCTGTCCGCATGGAAGGCCAATTGTAGTAACCATTACCAAGTACGAGCTGGAAAAGAAGTTCAAAAGGATACAGTAGGGGGAATTGAAAGATGGAGAAAAAGCCTTTGGTGGTGATCGTAGGGCCAACTGCTGTAGGAAAGACCAAGCTGTCCATTGAGCTTGCCAAGGCTTTGAACGGAGAGATCGTATCGGCCGACTCCATGCAGATATACAGGTATATGGATATAGGCACTGCAAAGCCTACAGCGGAAGAGCGACAGGGGATACCCCATCACATGATGGACATCATCGATCCGGGTCAGGAGTTCAGCGTGGCGGAATACCAGAGATTGGCGATCCAGGCAATTGATGATATACACAGTAGAAGTAAGCTTCCCATAGTGGTGGGGGGCACAGGCCTGTACATAAAATCCTTGCTGTATCCCATGAATTTTACCGATGCCTCCTATGATCCAGAGTTCAGAAGAGAACTTCAGCGCCAGGCTGAAACCATGGGGAAAGAATACCTTCATAAGAAGCTTCAGGCTGTGGATCCCAAAACGGCAGCACGGCTTCATCCCAACGATGTGCGCAGGGTGATCAGGGCTCTGGAGGTATATCATCTGACAGGGAAGCCCATGTCGGAATACAATCAGGAACTGGAAAAGATGGACTATAAATATAACGTGGCCATGATAGGGCTTACCATGGACAGGGCAAAGCTGTACGAGAGGATTAACCAGCGAGTGGATGAAATGATAGAAAAGGGGTTGCTGGATGAGGTAAAGCGGCTGCTTGACAGGGGTTATACTAGGGATATGATATCCATGCAGGGCCTAGGTTATAAAGAGCTGATCGATTACCTCCAGGGCAAGGTATCGCTTGAAGAAGCAATATACATATTGAAGCGGGAGACGCGTCGGTATGCAAAACGCCAGCTCACCTGGTTCAGGGCCCAAAAGGATATCGTATGGGTAAATGTGGATCAGTTTGAATCGCATGAAGCCCTGGTCAAGCGGTGCTTGGCTTATATAAAAGAAAAGTTGAACATAAATTCCCAAAATCATCTTTTAAACAATTGAAAAATCGTGTATAATATTAACAAAATAACAAAATAAGGTATAAATTTTACATATTATTTTTGAAGGGTGGTTAATTGAAATGGCGAACAAGGTTACGATTCTTTTGCAAGATGCTTATCTCAATCAGCTACGCAAGGAGCGGATACCTGTTACTATTCACCTGATCAACGGGTTTCAGCTCAAAGGGCTGATCAAGGGTTTTGACAATTTCATCATCCTGTTTGAGAGCGAAGGCAAACAGATGATGATATATAAGCATGCTGTTTCTACCGTAACCCCAGCCCGACAGGTTACCTTTGCGAGCGTCAATAACAACAATGCGTCCAATAATAACGCTAACAATGTCAGCAAGGAAAAAACAAATTCTTCTGAAGCTGGAAATTGATGGTTAAAATCGGCTTTGTGACGTTTTTATGTGAGTCTGGTTCGAAATCCTTTGGCTTTATAAGCTGTAGCGCAGCGTGTTGCGGCTTGGCCAAAGGGTTTCGCATTTTAAAGGGGGAGAATTGTAGCTTTGAGTTTGAAATCGATACAACAGCTGTACAATGATCTGGACATACCACAAAAGGTGGCCGAATTTGTCCAAGACGCCCATGACAAGATAAAAGCAATATTTGAACGAATAGATGCGCTGCGGGAGTATCACCAGGCTAGGATTTTGAAATTTATGGGCGAGTGCCAGGTCAGCCAGAGGCACTTTTATCCCTCCACCGGATACGGGTATGGAGATGAAGGAAGAGATACGCTGGATAGGTTGTACGCGGCAGTATTTGGAGGTCAGGATGCTTTGGTGCGCCCCCAGTGGGCTTCTGGAACCCATGTCATAAGCGACTGCCTGTTTGCCCTGACAAGGCCGGGTGACATCATTCTGTCGATTACCGGAAAGCCATATGACACTCTGGAGCAGGTCATTGGCCTGGGGAAGCAGCCATCTGACGGTTCACTGGCTGAGTGGGGAGTGGGCTACAAGCAGGTTGATTTGACTCCCGGAGGGAATATCGATATGCCGGCCGTGCTGTCATTGCTGGAAAACCAGAAGATTAAGCTGGTCTTGATACAGCGCTCAAGGGGATACAGCCTGAGGCCTTCGCTGTCTGTGCAGCACATCAAAAAGGCCATACAGGATATAAAGAGCAAGAGAAGCGACGTTTTTGTTGTGGTTGACAACTGCTATGGTGAGTTTACCGAGGAACTGGAACCGTGCCATGTGGGTGCAGACATGGCTGTGGGTTCTCTTATAAAAAATCCGGGAGGCGGGCTGGCACCAACAGGAGGATATGCAGTTGGTACCAGCAAAGCCATTGAGAAACTGTCGTATCGCCTAACCTGCCCGGGAGTGGGTAGGGAAGTGGGTTCATACGCTGCCCCTTATACGCCGTTTTATCAGGGCTTATTTCTTGCTCCCCATGTGGTGGGAGAAGCACTAAAAGGTGCTGTGCTGACGGCAAAGGTGTTTCAGCAACTAGGCTATGTGGCATCGCCCAGCTGGGATGAACCGCGATTCGACATAATACAGTCAATACGATTGAGGAGCGCAGAAGAGCTCATCGCTTTCTGTCAGGCCATACAATCGGCTTCGCCGGTGGACAGCCATGTGCTCCCTTATCCCTGGGATATGCCTGGCTATCAG
Organism: Caldicoprobacter algeriensis; assembly: GCF_023838525.1. Lineage (GTDB taxonomy): Bacteria > Bacillota > Clostridia > Caldicoprobacterales > Caldicoprobacteraceae > Caldicoprobacter > Caldicoprobacter algeriensis. Next base: position 1,796 of record NZ_JAHUQD010000012.1, on the reverse strand, counting down.
CATCAGGTAATCATGGCTGCTGGCACGTTTGTCCAGGGAGCGTCCATTGAACTGAGCGCAGATGCGCCACTCGTACCGCCGTATGTGGTGTACCTGCAGGGCGGCTTGACTTATGAGCACGTAAAACTTGCCTTGATGAAAGTGCTGGCTCAAATGTGCCATAAAGGATTTATCAGCCTCACATGATATCGTTTTAATATCATTGGTGGGTATCTCAATATATCATCTGATGATATCATCTGAAAAATCGTATTACACCTATTACTTTGCCCAGGATTGTCAATTCACGTACCAGAATGGGGTCCATATAACGGTTCTCGGGTTGGAGCCTTATATGGTCCTTTTCTTTATAAAACCTCTTAACGGTGGCTTCGTCTCCTATCAAGGCAACCACGATATCCCCATTTTCAGCGTGCGGCTGCTGTTTGACTATCACGTAATCGCCGTCCAAAATCCCCGCCTCAATCATGCTCTGGCCTTTGACCCTCAGCATAAAGACATGGCTGTTCGGCAGCATTTCTGCTGGAATGGGGAAGGTATCCTCGATGTTTTCAACCGCCAGTATGGGCCTGCCCGCGGTTATCTGGCCTACAATGGGAACATTGACCACCTCTTTTTTGGATAAAAAGGTGGTGTCCTCCAGGATCTCTATAGCCCTGGGCTTTGTGGGATCCCTTCGTATAAAACCGTTCTTTTCGAGCCTTTCAAGATATTCATGCACAGTGGATGTTGACCTTATGCCCAAGCCTTCGCATATCTCGCGTACCGAAGGCGGATATCCCTTGGTTTTGAGCTCTTTCTTTATAAACTCCAGTACCTTTCGCTGCTTGTCGGTGATGTTTTGGTACATGACTGTTGCTAAACCCCTTTCCATGTTTGCTGGATGTCATTATTATATCACGCTGGTGGCGTAAAATCAAACACATGTTCGCAAATTCGCGTTTTACCTCCTTGACAACGAACATAAGTTCGGGTAAAATATGGACAAAAGCACGAACATAAGTTCGGATTTACGTGTATGAGGAGGTAAACGCTGTGCCAAGGCAAATCAGGATCAAATCCAAAACCAGGTTTTGCATATTTCTGACAACAGTTATAGCCCTGTTTATTTCGCTCATAGCGGCTGTATGGAACGGAGGAAAAGCTGCCAGCGATATGGATTGGGTAGAGGTGGAGATAGTAGAGGGGGACACCCTCTGGCGTATTGCTGAGCGCACCTTGCCGCCGCACACCGATATCCGGGAGTACATACGCCAGATAAGGGAAGCCAACGGACTTAAAAGCTGCAATATAAGAGTAGGTCAAAAGCTGTTTATACCTATTTATGTTCGTAATGGAAATCCATTAAATTAGCATTCGATTCCCGCTAGAAAAATAAAAAAGGAAAGAAGTGTTTTGTTACTCCTTTCCTTTTTGGCAGGGGAGGCAGGACTCGAACCCGCAACCAACGGTTTTGGAGACCGCTACTCTACCAATTGAGCTACTCCCCTATATTCAACCCAGTGACGCTTATTATTATATGATATTTGCTTTCTTAAGTCAAGAACCCTTTTAATTTTATTTTTGCCTCTAAATTGCAATATTAAATGCAACACTTTTTTAAAGGAAAGTATGATATAGATATCCAAATTTTTACTGTTTAAAATGTAAAACCTTATGTTGTCAAGGAAAGGGTGGAGATTTTCGAGCGTAAGCGAGAAAATACTACCCGACCTTGACAACATAAAACAAATGATATAATTGTTTCCAGGCCATTTGGCATACCTGGCCAAATGGCCTTAACTGTAAACTATCAT
>NZ_JAHUQD010000011.1 GCF_023838525.1 Caldicoprobacter algeriensis | reverse complement strand
TTCTGCCTCTCTTTTTTCTTTTCTTGTTGCCAACCCCAATCCCCTCCCAAAAGTGCTATTTTGCTGACTTTTTATAGTATTATTATACCATATTTAGCACTTTTTTGAAAGAGATTGGCGTATTTTATCCTACAATTAGCCCGAAAAATTTTTACTCCTCAGCGCTGTTAATAATTTTCCAGTATCTAATTGCCAATTTATGTAAAATAAATATAACGCTATCAAAAATATTTAAAGTAAAAAATTTTGCATGATTAGGTACGGTAGTTTATTCAAATATTTTTATTATCATAACCTAGCAACAAAACTTCATCTTATACAATCAAACAACACGTAAAGCTGCACTTTATCCACCTTTCGAGTGGCAATCAAATTGGCGCCTGTATCTGCTATATTGTGAAGCAACACGTCGCCTATGTTTACAGGAGCCTTGACCTTCAACCCTTTTGTCTGCTTTAAGGCCTCCATTATCTTATCCCTTGGAATGCTCCTGTCTGTCTTTGCAGACACCAGCCTATGGGTTCCCCCTTCCACCCACACCGATGTGGTAAGGGTGCGCAACGGGCAGGTCATCTCCTGAACAGCGTAGTCTTTGCCCCGGCCGCATCCGTTGCCCTTTACCTCCCACTGGTAGTCTCCGCTGGGTTCAACCTGCATTCTGCAACCCCGGGGACACAGTATGCATATCAGTTCCATGGACGTTTACCCCCCTTCACCCAAGGTTTCTCCATCTCACTATCAGCCTATCACCAGGCTTTATGCCAGGCAAAGCCTGTTTTTTTATTTTAAACCGCTCCATCTGCCCCGGAACGATGCGCAAAAACCTTTTAGAAACCAATACCTCCTGCCCGTCAGTCAATTCTACCACGCCATCAGCATATATATTATCCGACCTGAAAAACAGCTCTACATCCTCTTCTCCCGAAATCCTCTGGGGAACAACGTAGCGTATCCCGTATCCTGTCTCTATTTTAACCCGCCCATCCACATGCTGGCCGTGCTGAGAGGCCAGGCCGTTCAAATACCGCCATACACCGTATCCAGCAATCTCGGCCTCTTCGCTTACATAATCCACCAGGTCGTGAACATGTAGCACATTGCCACAGGCAAAGATCCCCGGTACACTGGTCTGCCGGTACTCGTCCACAACCGGCCCTCCTGTCACAGGGTCAAGCTGTACGTTGGCTTTCTGGCTGAGCTCGTTCTCGGGTATCAGGCCCACCGATAGGAGAAGAGTATCGCAAGACACGTATTCCTCGGTGCCCGGAATGGGCCGTCGCTCATCGTCCACCTGGGCGACGGTCACCCCTTCAAGCCTATCCCCCCCGTGAATCTTTATGACGGTGTGCTTGAATCTTATGGGAATGCCGTAATCCTCCAGGCACTGCCTTATGTTTCTGATAAGCCCGGTGGAATAGGGCATGATCTCGCATACCATCTTGACGTTGGCGCCTTCCCAAGTAAGCCTCCTGGCCATTATAAGCCCAATATCCCCCGAACCCAGTATAACGACTTCCCGTCCCGGCATATATCCCTCTATGTTGATGAGCCTCTGAGCCATGCCTGCCGTATACACCCCTGCCGGTCGCCCTCCAGGGATCATGAGGGCACCCCTGGTCCTTTCCCTGCATCCCATCGCGAGTATCACCGCTCTGGCTTGTATCTGTATCGCCCCATGCTTGGGGTTTACGGCATAGACCCTTTTGTTCTCATCAATGTCCACCACCATGGTATCCAAGAGATAAGGGATTTGCGCCTTTTCAACCTGGTCGATAAACCTTTGGGCGTACTCAGGGCCGGTAAGCTCCTCGCCAAACCAGTGGAGCCCGAACCCATTATGGATACACTGCTGGAGTATCCCTCCCAGGTGTGAATCCCTCTCGAGTATGATGATGTCCCGTATGCCGTATCTGTGACAGGACAAAGCCGCTGCCAGTCCGGCCGGTCCCCCTCCTATGACCACCACATCAGCTTTCATGCTCAACATCCTGCATCCTCCCCCAAAAATTCTTTGATCTTCCCCATCACAATCCTGGAGCCATCCCCTTTTTTGGTTATCTGCTCCATGGGGATGTCCAGCTCCCTCTCCATTATCTCCATAATGCGCGGCGTACAAAATCCTCCCTGACAGCGCCCCATACCTGCTCTGGTCCTCCGCTTTACCGCGTCTAGCGTAAGCGCCGGCGGATTCCTGTGAAGGGCCTGCACTATCTCTCCCTCGGTCACCATCTCACACCTGCATATTATGCGTCCAAACCTTTGGTCCTTCTTTATGAGCTCCTCCCGGGTATGCCAGTCGGCATCGCTAAAACGGCTTATACCCCTGCGATAGGGGTTGAAATCCCTCTTAGGCTCCAGCCTATGGCCGTTTCTTTGCATAACGCCGTTTAAAATGCTTGCCACATACCTGCCTATTGCCGGGGCGGCCGAAAGCCCTGGCGAGCAAATCCCCGCCACCTGAATGAACTCCTCCGCCCTGCGGGAAGGACGGATTATAAAGTCCTCCCCATCGGCTATGGCCCTCAATCCCGCAAACTCGGTTATAACGTCGTTTCTTGGCAGGAAAGGCACCGACTCCAGCGCTTTTTGATATACAAAGCTCAAACCATCTGAGGTGGTGTATACGTCATCCCTCTGGGGTATATCCACAGCGTTTGGCCCTATGAGCAGGTTGCCGTCCACGGTAGGGGTAACCAGTACGCCTTTGCCAAGCCCCGACGGCGGCTGGAATATGGTGCTGGTGACCAAGCTCCCCCACTTTTTGTCATACAGGCAGTATTCTCCCTTGCGCGGGTGTATGCGGAATGAATCATCGCCTACCATCTGGCTTATCAAGTCGCTGTTTATGCCCGCTGCGTTTATCACATACCGAGCGATAAAGGTTCCGCCTGAGGTTTCAATGTGGAATTTGCCGTCGCTGTGCCTTTGAATGGATAAAACAGCATGGTTGAGATAAAACTGTACGCCGTTGTCGGCGGCATTCTCTGCCATGGCGATGGTAACTTCAAAGGGGGATGTAATGCCTCCCGTGGGAGCCCACAGTGCCGCTTTGATGGAAGAATTTAAGTTGGGCTCCATCTTGAGCACTTCTTCAGCAGGTAAGATCTTAAGGCCAGCTACGCCGTTCTTTATGCCCTGATCCATCAAGCGCTTAAGAGTTGACATGTCGTCATCGGTGAATGCCAAAACCAGCGAACCGTTTCGCTTGAAAGGGACGTCCAATTCCCGGGCTATGTCATCATACATGGCATTGCCCACGACATTGAGATGCGCCATCAACGTCCCCGGCTTGCAGTCATAGCCCGCATGCACGATGCCGCTGTTGGCACCCGAGCTCCCCATGGCCACATCAGACTTTGCTTCCAAAACGCATACATCCAGCTTGTACCTGGCAAGCTCCCTGGCTATGCTGCAGCCTACAACCCCCGCACCGATAATGGCTACATCAAACATTTGGTTTCTTCCCCTCCCCTCATACGAAAAAAGCCATATTAATCAAGCTGTAAACAGCCTGACTAATATGGCTCTCACACATCTCTAGCCACTATTTATTACAATGACCTCCTCTCACCTTTGAAGAAGATGGGCTTCCATCCCTACTACATTAAACCGCCTTTCATCCCACACTTAAAAGAGTGGGCTTTCCCGGCGATTTGATTCTAAACTATATGATTCTTCTGAGGATAATATACCACCCTCGCAGTAAGCTGTCAACAACAATTCAAGCCGTTCATTCACCATCAGTAGCATAATTATCGAAGTATCCCTGAATGAGTACCACAGGCGTGCCCTTATCGCCACTTCCGCTCACCAGGTCACAAAGGCTTCCTAAAAGGTCGGTCAAACGTCGAGGAGTGGTACCCTGGGATATCATGCGCCCCACAAGGTTTTTATCCTTGGACCTTATAATTTCTCTTATCTTTTCCTCGATGTTTTCCTTGTCATCCATATTGTCGGCCAGATATTTCAGCTTAACCTCGTTAGGGGTACCCTCCAGCCCTTTTGTGTATGCGGGCGACACCACGGGATCTGCCAGCTCCCATATGCCGCTTACTGGGTCCTTAAAGGCTCCATCGCCGTATATCATTACTTCCATGTGCTTGCCAGTCAGCTCTTTAAGCCGCGCCTGCAGCCGGTTCACAAACTCCTCTCCATCCCTGGGGAAAAGCTTGACGGTGGTTTCGGAAGCCTTGTTCGAGCCCAGCAAGCCATACTGTGGATGATAACCGCTGCCGTTGACCGGTCGGGTCAAGATATCGTCCAGCCCATAGACCGTCCTGGCTCCCGCCTGTTTCAGCAGGCGCTTGGTTCTAAAACGGGTGTGTATGTCGGCGGCCAGCACGTGTGGCGTGTACCTCAATATCGCCCTCGGGTCATTTGAAAATATTATGGTAATCCCTTCCACAAGCTCTTTGTAGTATTTTATATAGTCTATGCCGGTGAAGGGATGAATTGCTCCGTGCCCAAAATATTTATAGAACTCCTCTTCCGTCAATGTATCCGTATAGGGATTGATCCCTTTCTCGTCCAGCTCATCCCAGGTGAGGATGGGGTTGCCCACCTCGTCGGAAGGATAGCTCAGCTGAAGGTAAACCTTCTTAACCCCTCTGGCGATGCCCAAGAGCAGCATCGAAAACCTGTTGCGGCTGAGTATCGGAAACACCACTCCCACTTCACCATCAGGATATTTTGCTGCCACGTCTTCTGCGATCTGATCAATGGTGGCATAATTCCCCTGAGCCCTGGCCACTACCGACTCTGTAACCCCCACTATATCCCTATCGTTCAATTGGTATCCTTCAGCCCGGCTGGACTCCACAACCGCTTTGGCAACGATTTCCACCAGGTCATCGCCTTTGTTTATTATGGGCAAGCGTATGCCCCTTGCCTGTGTGCCTACCGTCCTCATCTGCATACCTCCACTTCACCAATCTTTATGCTACGCCAATTGTACTGCCAATATTTCAACAGATAAAGATATTTACAAAAGATTAATGATGGCACTCGAATATGATTATATACCATTGGCAACCATAAATCCAATTATTAAAAATTATTACAAGTATAAGCTATTTTTATCACGCCAAAAGGCCCCTTTCGCATGAAAGGGGCCTTAAAGTTTCACTGGCTGCTTTTCAACATATATTCGGTAATTCTGTAACAACCTGTTCTACGCCAGTATCTAGCCATTTAAGTTGATAGACTGCTTTTTAACCTGCCCTCGTTTAGCTACAGAGTTACCATCAAATGCATGTGAGTGAGGTTGACTTGGAAAGGCGGCAGAGCGGTTTACTTGTTTACAACTCTGCGCCTGTGAAGTATGAAAGCCGCACCGGCAACAACCACAATTGCGCCTGCCACAGCTACAATTACAGCATGCGAATTCGTCTCAGGTAAGGCCTGAGTATGCACTGCAGTAGCTGTATCGGTAGTGTAAAGCTGTATCTGTTGCCCTTCTACCACCTTAACCATGTCCCTGCCGAATATCCCGTAGAGGTATTCAGCATACTCCTCCTTGTAGGGCGTGATACCTATTTCTACATAGCCATCCGCCGGTGCCGTATGGGTTACAGTAAATCCCATCTTGGCAATTTCATCCTTGTGCTGTTCAAACAGATATGCATTGATTTCCCTTTGCTTTTCGAGTAGCTCATCATCGATTCCTCTTTGCTCTTCAGGCGATTCACCCTGTCTGACTTGATCATTCTGATCCCATAGGTGCCTTTTTCTCAATTATCGTAAAGGACTTATCACCTGAGGTATAAGTAAGGACAATCTTGTTCGCTTCACTTTGGTCATGCCCATAGGCGTATATATCGTCGAGCTCAAAACCAGTGGGAACATAGGAGGGCACGAGAAAAGAATCTCCGAAACGCCTTTTGGCATCCTCCAGTGTCTTTATCTCATACGCCATTTCATCGTCACCTTCCGATACGCCTACAAGAGGTTGCATCCCCTCATCAGTCCCCAGCAGTGTATTGGCTTGAGGTGGTTCATCCGGTTCCTGTTGCGGTAAAATGAGCTCCCAAACGTTGGCCACCACCAACATCAGTACAACACACGCCGCCAATAATAATCTGCTATGCCCAATACGTTTTTTTTCTTTTTTATACCTGTTCAAAGTCCTTTGCTTCAATTCCTGACTAGGCTTTATATCTCTCATAATCTCATCCGCGATATCCCTAAATCTTTGGAAATCATTCATTAAGGTCAGCACTCCCTTCTAGCTTTTTCTTTAAAAGCTCCCTTGCTCTGTACAACCGGCTCCTAACCGTTCCCTCTGCTACCTTCAAAATTTTGCTTATCTCCGATGTAGAATAGCCCTGGTAATAGTAGAGTATTACCACATCTTTGAAGGCCGGCGGCAGCGATAGTACCGCCTCAAACAACGTTCGTCCCTGGTCCATATCTTCAACTCTGGTTTCTACTTCACCCTCATCGTGCCGGTAGCCGTGCCAGTCGGTCAATATCACCTTTCTAATCCATGAACTGCGCAGCATATCCTTGCACACGTTTATAGTTATTCTCATGATCCACGTCCTTTCGCTGCTCTCCCCTTTTAAAGGCGCCAAAATAAAAAAATAGGCTACCGTTATAATAGCCTATCTTAAGGTGAACTACCCCAGCCATAGAAGTAGTTGCTAGTTGCTTCATGAAAAGTGTGAGGGTGATTCATACACCCACTACTGACTATCTGTTTAATGGCAGATTTACCGCAATTCCTTATAAAGAGCATCTACAAGAAAAAACTTGGAGAATTTCAGCAAAAACTATCTAAGTGTCAGAAAGATTCAAGAAAATTCAAAGAGCTTTTGAGAGCAAAGAGGGAAGTATTGAGAAGAGTTAACAATCAAATTAGAGATGTTGGAAAAATACACATCTTATTTGGTAGGGTATTGTATTAAAAATGGTATAGGGACAATTGTATTAGGTGATTTGAAGGGTATAAGGAATGGGGCAAGACATGGGAAAGTACCGAATCAAAAAATCCATCAATGGATGTTTAGAAGAGTAGCAAGAAGGATAGAAGAGAAAGCCGAGTTTGTGGGGATAGAAGTCAAATTTATAAAAGAAAATGGGACATCACAAACTTGTCCTGTGTGTGGTAGCAAAAACAAGCCAGAAAACAGGAACTATGAATGCAAAAGCTGTGGTTTTAGATATCACAGGGATGGAGTGGGAGCGATAAACATATACAGAAAGTATACAGGCTCTTTAAGCCTGGTAGTAGGGCTATTGGCTTGCCCCACAGGTGTGAGGTACACACCACACCTGTGTTGCCCTATTGAGTGGAATATCCACCCAGTAGGGAAGACGGCCTGAAATTCGGAGCTGTCAAGAATCCTCGCCCCTTCCAGGGCGGGGAGAAGTCAAAAAAACCCGTTTTTGTCATATAAACTTTTCTCTCCCTTCTACACAATTAAGCGTATATTTCCCTCATATAAAAAAACTTTCCTGCCATAATTCAGCAGGAAAGCATGTACAATCACGCCTACTCATTCTGCAGCTTATACAGTATCCTAAAGCCGTTTTCCTCCAGCGTTTTCTCTATATCTTCAGTGTTGAAAGAGTTTATACCCACCACAACGCTGCTGGTACCATCTGCTCCACGGTAAACCGCCACACGAGTGATGTTTGCGCCGTACTGCGCAAAAATGCCTGTCAGCCTAGCCAAAATCCCAGGTTCGTCTGATGCTTCGACGGTAAGCCGAGTACCACGCTCACGAAAGCCCAGCAGTTCAATAAAAGCGTCGAAGATATCGCTCTCGGTTATAATACCCACCAGCTTATTCCCGTCTACCACCGGCAAAAAGCCTACCTTTTGATCCCGCATGAGCGTGGCTGCCTCTTCTAAAAGGGCGTTGGGCGATATGGTAACCAGATCCTTGGTCATGATCTGCTTTATCTTGGTTTTGGATAGCAAATAGGTGATCTCTCCCATGCTGAGGCTAGTTGCCTTGGAAGGCGAATACCGTTCGATGTCCTCTTTTGTGACCACGCCCACCAGCTTGCCGTCTTTGACAACCGGCAGCCGTCTTATGCCATGTTTCATCATGATTTCCTGCGCATCCGGAATGGTTTGATCAGGAGAAATAGTAAACGGATTGGTGGTCATCCTGTTTTTAACAAACATAACATTAACCCCCTAGATAGGCTTTTTTAATCTCTTCGCTCTCCATCAGTTCGGCACCGGGGCCCGCCAACACAATCCTCCCTGTCTCTATTACATAAGCGCGATGTGCGATCTGCAGCGCCATCCTTGCGTTTTGCTCCACCAACAGCACCGTCGTTCCATTGCTGTTTACATCTTTTATTATATTAAAAATCTCCTGAACCAACAAGGGTGCAAGGCCCATGGAAGGCTCATCCAGCAACAAAATTTTGGGACGGCTCATCAAAGCTCGACCAATTGCCAACATTTGCTGTTCACCTCCAGACAGGGTACCGGCCAGTTGCTTTCGCCTGTCAGCCAGCACCGGGAAGAGGTCAAACACTTTCTTTAAATCCTTTGCAATTCCTTCTTTATCCTTCCGAAGATAGGCCCCCAGCTCAAGGTTTTCCAAAACCGTCATGTTAGAAAAGACGCGCCGTCCCTCGGGCACATGGGAGATACCCATCTTGACCCTTTCTTGTGCGGAGGTATTGGTTATGTCCACGCCGTCCAGTATAATCTCGCCGCCGGTGGGCTTCTTCAAACCTGATATGGTGCGCAACGTGGTGGTTTTTCCCGCACCGTTGGCACCTATCAAGGTTACAATCTCCCCATCGTTGACCGTCAAAGAGATCCCTTTCAATGCGTGTATTACGCCAAAATGCACATGGAGATTCCTAACTTCAAGCATCGCCAACATCCTCTCCCAAATACGCCTCTATGACCCTCTTGTTTGACCTGATTTCATCCGGAGTACCCTCAGCAATCAATATTCCGTAATCCAGTACATAGATGCGCTCACAAACCTTCATGACCAGGGACATGTCGTGCTCGATCAGAAGAATGGTGAGGTTGAACTTCTCCCTGATCCACTTTATCAGCTCGGTAAGCTGAGCAGTCTCGGCAGGATTCATCCCCGCAGCCGGCTCATCCAGCAGCAACAGGCTGGGGTTGGTAGCCAATGCCCGCGCGATCTCCAGATGGCGCTGTTCTCCATAGGGAAGGTTTTTGGCATACTCATCCTTTTTGCCGTCCAGCTTGAAGATCTTGAGCAGTTCCATTGTGGCCTCGCTGATCCGCTTTTCTTCCCTGTGGTACGACGGCAGATGCAAAAAGCTGGACAGCAGCCCGTACCGCACGTTTTTATGCATCGCGATGCGCACGTTATCAAACACCGTCAGATCCTTAAACAAACGGATATTTTGAAACGTCCTTGCCACTCCCGCTTTGCATATCCTGTGCGGCTTCAGCCCCTGTAGCTCCTGCTCGGCGCCGCCTTTGTTCAGAATAATGCTGCCGCTGGTTGGGACGTAAACGCCGGTTAAAAGGTTGAACACGGTGGTCTTGCCGGCACCGTTGGGACCGATCAACCCTACCAGTTCGCCCTGCTTAAGTTCCATGCTTACATTCAAAACGGCTGTCAACCCGCCAAACGATTTTGTGAGCTTGTGCACCTTCAGTAGCGGCATAATTTATTTTTCCTCCTTTTCAAACGCAAACAACCTGCTCAACCTGTTAAATACAGAGAGAGAAATCTCCTTTGAGCCCAGCAAACCCTGAGGCCGGAATATCATTATTACAATCAAGATGAGAGCATACAGTATCATACGGATTTCGGAAAACGACTGAAGCAACGTGGATATAACGGCCAGCAAAATTGCCGCCAGAATCGATCCCGATATGCTCCCCAACCCTCCGAGTACCACCATGACCAGAATATCCACCGACTTTAAAAAGCCAAACAGGTCGGGTTTTATAAAATAAAAGTATGAAGCATACAGCGCTCCCGCTATACCCGCACAAAAAGCCCCTATTACAAAAGCCAGAACCTTGTACCATGTGGTATTGATTCCCATGGTCTCGGCTGCGATCTCGTCCTCGCGTATGGCTATACAGGCCCTTCCATGGGATGACCTCAAAAAGTTTCTTATCAGCAGCACCGTTCCAACTGTAAAGATAAACAGCCACGTCCAGTTAACAAATCTGGGTATACCACTCAAACCTCGCGGGCCATTGGTGATTTTATCCATATTGATAAACATGATTCTGATGATCTCTGCCATTCCCAGCGTGGCAATGGCCAGGTAGTCCCCTCGAAGGCGCAATGTGGGCAATCCAACCAGAAAACCAACCAGCGCCGCCAGCAAAGCCCCCAGCAGAGTACCAAGCAGAAAGTTGGGCAGGGTGGGATCCTTAAGGATAAGCAGAGCACATGTATAAGCCCCTATGGACATAAAGCCGGCATGCCCCAGCGAAAACTGTCCGGTAAACCCCGTAATCAGATTAAGGCTCACAGCCAATATGATGTTTATGCAGATGGTGGTCAGCGTCGCCTGCAAGTAATCATTTATAATATTAACAGAAATAAGCAGCTGAACAATCACATAAGTCAAGACAACGAGAATAAGTCTCCTTGTAAATTGAGCACTCAGTATCCCCTTCATCTCTTGCTACACCTTCTCCCTGGTATTTTTACCAAGCAGTCCTGCCGGCCTTACGATAAGAATCAATATCAGAATGGCAAACACCACCGCATCCCTGTACATGGAATATCCTAATCCCGCCACAAAAACCTCTACGATGCCTATGACATATCCGCCCAGCATGGCACCTGGAATTATGCCGATACCTCCAAAGACTGCGGCGACAAAGGCCTTAAGGCCCGGCAAAACGCCCATCAGCGGATTGATGGAGTTATAGTACACGCCAACCAAAATCCCCGCTGCACCGGCCAGAGCCGACCCCAAAGCAAAGGTAAACGAAATGGTGGAATCTACATTGATGCCCATAAGCTCGGCAGCGTCCTTATCCAGAGAAACGGCACGCATTGCCTTGCCAATCCTGGTCTTTTTTACGATAAGCTGTAGCAGTACCATCAAAATAATAGTTATGATTGCAATCAGAATCTGCTGAGCCGAAATCACCACATCTCCCAATTTAAACGTCTTTGCCATAAAGCCGGTCATGGGGGGATAGGTCCTCACGTTTGCGGTGGCAAAGAACATGGTGGTATACTCCAAAAACAGCGACACGCCTATAGCGGTTATAAGTGCGGCGATCCTTGTAGCGTTACGCAATGGCTTGTAGGCAATCTTTTCGATTGCAACGCCCAGCAAGGTACAAACCAGCATCGAAACAAGGAGGGACGGTACAAAGCCCAACCCAAGCTTAGCCATGCACACATACCCTACATAAGCGCCTATCATGTATATATCGCAGTGCGCAAAATTGATCAGCTTTATAATGCCATATACCATTGTATACCCCAAGGCGATAAGCGCGTATATGCTTCCCAACGATATACCATTGACGATCTGCTGTAACAGCTGTTCCACCAGCTCTCCCTTCTTTCTTGGTATTTTCGTGATATCCGTAATATTTTAGCAAACAAAGCAAAACAATACAGATTTGACGCCAAACCTCAACCACGTTCTGCACACCCTATACATCTATATCCTCCGCACTGGCCTAAATGAGACACACATGCTGTGCTTAAACGCATATAAGTGAGGACACAGCAAGCGCCCTCACTTATATGCATGATGATACACTCCAAATATGGCATTCAATTCAAATAAAACTCTTTAATTTGTAACCCTATAAGTCTTGTACTGTTTCCCATCCTTCAATTCGATGACGATTATATCTTTCACAACGTTATGATTCTCGTCCACGCTCATCGTCCCGGTCACACCCTTAAAATCCTTAGTTGCCTCCAGAGCCTTCTTCAGAGATTCTCCATCGATCTTCTCCGCCCGGCTCAAAGCGTCAGCCACAAATTTGGCCAGGTCGTATCCTAATGCGTTAAACGCATCCGGCTCTTTGTTGTACTTGGCTTTGAAGGCCTTAACAAACTCTGCCACCACGGGACTTGAATCTACCGACGAGTAGTGATTGGTAAAGTAAACCTTGTTGAGCGCCTGTGCACCGGCCAGCTCGGCCAACTTGGGCGAGTCAAAACCGTCGGCTCCAAGTATTGGGACATCGATGCCCTGCGCACGGGCCTGCTTGATGATTAACCCTGCTTCGTTGTAATAACCTGGAATGAATATCACATCAAAATCCTTGCCCTTTATGCTGGTCAACACAGCGTTGAAGTCGGTATCACCTGCCATGTAGGCTTCCTGGGCAACTACTGTGCCGCCGCCGGCCTCAAAGGTTGAAGTAAACGTCTCTGCAAGGCCTTTGGCATAGTCGCTCGAGCTATCCATGATTATAACAGCCTTCTTAGTAGAAAGATTTTCTAAGGCAAACTTGGCTGCTGCGCTGCCCTGCTGTGAATCGGTAAAGCAGATGCGGAAGGCATATTCCTTTACGCCCTTATCATCTACTGTTACGTTGTCAGCTGTAGCCGAACCCGAGATTACCGGCACCTTGTTCTGGTTTGCCACCGGAATGGTCGCCATAAAAGCTCCCGACGTGGCGGGTCCCAGTATAGCCACCACTTTATCCTGAGTCATCAACCTGGTGGCCAGGGTAGTGGCTTCAGAAGGTTCGGATTTGTTGTCATATTTAACAAGCTGAATCTTCTTACCGTTTATGCCGCCAGCCTGGTTAATCTGCTCAACAGCCAGCTCTATGCCCTCTACAGAGCTCTGGCCATATGTCGCAACGCCGCCGGACAACTCGTAGTTAACGCCTATCTTGATGACATCCTGGTTGGTGGACGCCGTTTGAGAACAACCAGCAAACACTAACATGGAAATGACCAACGTGAAAATTATGCTGTATTTCTTCATCCCATTCACCCCTCTGTATTTTTATAAATAATACTATAATATAACGGTTGATACCGTGTCAATAGCCAAATGCCTAGTTTCATCGTCATTACATTTATTTATTACAGCGCTTCACACGCCCACAATCAACAAAAATGAAAATTTATAAGCCCATCCTTATAACCACTTTTTATAGCGCATTTTTTACACATCAAACCAAAAAAATTTTGCAAATTTCGTTTGCATTTTTGAAGAATATACGGTATTATATGAATATAAAATACATTATTGTCATAATTGAATCGCAGAGTTCCATAAGTTTTTTACAAAATTATAACTAATCGTTCGATTATTTTTTGAAGAGGAGGTTTTTTGATGGACAGATTCTTCAAAATCAGCGAAAACGGCTCCAAGGTATCGACTGAAATCCTGGCTGGACTTACCACCTTCTTTGCGATGTCGTACATCATCTTCGTCAATCCGGCTATCCTGTCACAAACAGGCATGCCGTGGGGAGCGGTGTTCCTGGCCACAATCATCGCCTCGGTAGTGGGTACTCTGGTCATGGGACTTCTCGCCAACGTACCTTATGCCCAGGCTCCCGGCATGGGGCTAAACGCATTCTTTACCTACACCGTGTGTCTGGGGCTGGGATTCAGCTGGAAACAGGCGCTGGCCATGGTCTTCATATGCGGCCTTATCAACATCTTCATCACCGTAACCAAAATTCGCAAATCCATCATTAAAGCGATTCCCGTCAGCCTGCAAAACGCTATAGGCGGCGGCATCGGCATCTTTATAGCTTATATAGGAATTAAGAACGCCGGGCTTTTGAACTTTACCTCGGACCCCGGCCACCACGTCATCCTGGAAAGCGGTACCGTCATAAGCGACTCAAGCGCTGTGCCTGCTCTCGTGACTTTGAATGACCCAACGGTCCTTCTTGCCATCATAGGTATCGTGTTGACATTTATCCTGCTCGTCTTCAAGGTAAGAGGGGCTATTTTGCTTGGTATTATCGCCACCACCATCATCGGCATACCCATGGGAGTGGTTGATGTTTCCAAGGTTGGAACCACCACCGGGCTTGGTTCGGCATTTGCTGAGCTGGGCACCACCTTTGGTGCGGCCCTTGGGCCGGAAGGAATGGGTTCTTTGTTTGCTGACCCGGAAAAGATCCCCCTAGTGCTGATGACCATATTTGCCTTCAGCCTTGCAGACACCTTTGACACCATCGGTACATTTATAGGCACAGGCCGTCAAAGCGGCATATTCAGCGCAGAGGATATACGGCTTATGGAAAGCAGCAGCGGCTTCAAATCCAAGATGGACAAGGCCTTGTTTGCCGACGCAATTGCCACTTCAATTGGATCACTGTTCGGCACATCCAACACCACAACCTATATTGAAAGCGCTGCCGGCATAGGAGTTGGTGGTCGCACCGGTTTAACCAGTGTTGTCACAGCATTGCTGATGCTGGCCTGCGTTTTCCTGGCACCCGTAGCCGGTCTGGTACCTGCAGCAGCAACTGCACCGGCGCTCATTGCGGTTGGCATCATGATGATGTCATCCTTCAAAGAGATCAAGTGGGATGATTTAAACGAGGCAATACCCGCTTTCTTCGCAGGCGTGTTCATGGCCCTTTGCTACAGCATTTCATACGGCATCGCAGCAGGGTTTATATTCTATTTAGTAGTTAAAATGTGCAAGGGACAACTGAAAGACGTACATCCAATATTGATAGTAGCAACGCTGCTGTTTATACTGAACTTCGTCATACTTGCCATTATTTAAAAATAAACAGCAAATACTTAAAACATAACTGCTAGAGTTTTTCTCACTAATGTTGTTTTCAAATCAAATTCATCCCGCATAACATAAAAATCAGCATTGATTCTGCGTAATTATGCAACAAAAGACGCCGGCCTTACAGACAAGCCGGCGTCTTTTTTATTACGTAATCAATTTTAAGCACCGAATATTTGGGGCGAATATAATGCTTTACAAGACCTTTTCGGGTTAAAAGCAAAGCCTAATGTCAACATCGAGAGTTACCGTGTCCCATCACCAATATCCTGTCACCATCACCATATACAAAGCTTCTACAACTCGCCCTATCTCTAAATATGCTCCTAGATGCTCCTATATGCTCTCGCTCTTTATGGCGTCCATGATGTTCTCATGCCGTATCTTCCTCATGGAATACACCATGCTGGCAAAGACCACGAAAAACACGCTCAAGACGCTGACCACTATGCTGCCTGTCGGCAAGCGGAACGGCATTTCAACCCCCTGCCGTATGCTGATATGGATGAGGTAGGTGGTCAGCACAGAAACCGGCAGCCCGTAAAGTAAGGCTTTAAGTCCGTAAAATATACACTCATAGTTCAGCATCCTGTTGAAGCTGCTGTCAGTCATGCCCACCGATTTCAGCATTGCAAACTCTATTCTCCTTAAGTTAATATTGGTGGAGATGGTATTAAACACGTTTGCAATGCTTATGAGGGAAATGAGTATTATAAACCCGTAGGAGAACACCGATATGATGGTGACGATATTGCGGCTGTTCTGTATATTCCTTGCTATATTATGCAGGTTGTTCGTTGGAAGACCCGCATCCACAAGTATATCCATTATGTCCTGCTCGGCTTCAAAGGGATCTACGGCATCAAAATTCATATATGCAGGGTTCCAGATTTTCTCGTCACCATCAAAAATGGCCTTTCTTATTTCATCGCTGACCACCACAAGGATTGAATTAAAGGAGGGAGCATAATCCGGCACCCCGAACGGAGCTTCATTGGCAAAGGCGACAAGTTGGATATCCTCCTCAAATTGCCTTTCACCATCTTCCCGATGAACAACAGTCAAGGCTATGCTCTCGGGCTTTTTGCTGCTAAATATGCTGGAATTTATAAACCTCTTTTGCTGGTCATCATAATAGTGCTGGTAATCTATTGCAATCCCGGCGGGAGAATCGGGGTTTGTAAAGCGCGATTCATCAAGCCCCAGCTGGTGGACATAGTATTTAAAGGTATCGTGATCAACGCTGTATATATTCACCGTCACAGGAGCATCTTCTCCACCGGAGATAAATCCCCTGCTTATAATCCCGTCATAAAACGATTGGTTGAGGTACTCCTTTGAAACTCTGGTATTGGCATAAAGCGTCCTCACAATGGAGCCCTGTTCTATGCTGTCCAGCAAAACGATATCCCTGTAAACCTTAATAGTGGAATCCTTCAAATCGCCTCTTTCGTTGGTAAAGTAATACAGGTCATAATCCACATTCTGATATACATTGGAAACGCTGTCCATAAGATACATCGAAAAGGACGAGGCCGATACGAACAGGACTATGCTCATGAACAGCGAGACCACAGTACTGCGGTAACGCTTGCGGCTCCTCTTTAAATTTTTCAGTGCCAGATCTCCTTCCATGCCGAACAGCTTGCGTGTCAAGCGCCATGTCCTGACCTGCCGCGCAGTGAGCTTGATGTCAGTCGTCTGCCTGATGGCATCAATTGGCGATATCTTTCCGCTGCGCCATGCCGGTATATAGGCCGATATCAGTATGGTAACCAGAGCCAAAATCACCGCCGCTATCACGGAGGGGATGGACACCGACAGCGTCATAGATACACGGTCACCCAGAGCCATGATGCTGGCGAACATATCCTTCAAGAAATGCAGCGTAACGCCTATGCCGGCGATGCCCGATAATACACCTACGGGTATGCCTATAGCTGCCAACACAATGGCCTCAAAAAACACCGAATGCCTAAGCTGCTGAGCCGTAGCGCCGATGCTGGATAGCAGGCCAAAGTACTTCTTGCGCTCGCTGACCGAAATGGAAAACGAGTTGTAGATGAACGACACCGAGCCGGCCATGATCAGGGCAATCAGTATGGCCGCAAGGCTGTACAAAACAGCCATAAAATTGTCGTTCTGACTTATGCCCATAAACCTGAGCAAGTCGTCATTGTATTCATAATCTTTGTACTGCAGCTTATCCATGCCAAGGTTGTCATATATGTCGTATACCCTTCGGGGATTCTTAAGCTTTATATACACATCGGCCGTGTCATTCTCCCCCAGCTTATCTTTATCAAGGACGGTGATAAGGGTATATCCTGGTGCAGAGAACTCCTCTATTGCAAAGGACGGCCTTTCACATATCCCCACCACCTTATACGTCCTGGTACCTGTGACCACCAGCTTCTCCGATGCGCCGTCCTCCTCATGCCTGTAATAATCCTTCTGCCCCAGGACGGTACCATCGTCTAAAACCCGGTAGCCAATGTCGAGCTCAATGGTATCGCCTACCTTATACTGCACGCCGCCGTTGGTGAATACGTGATAGGGCACGACAACCTCGTTTTCATTCTGTGGAAGCCTGCCGCTTTTTAAATATATAGACAGCATCTCAAATGCCTTTTCATCAAACCCAAGCACATACAGATAGGGCTTATACTCGTTCAAACCGCCCTCGAGCAGCGCATAGCCTATCCCTTTGGTTACAGCAACCTCCTGTACCTCCCGGTTTTGGCTAATGCTCTCAATTGTATCAAGGTCAGCGTCGTAAAGAACTGCGTGCCAGTCTCCCGTATCGGCCTTTGTATAGTTAATCAGGAAATTTTGAAAGCTGGATATAAAAGTGGTCACGGCAGCTATCATGGCAGTGGACAGAATGATGCCGATGATGGTGACGATGGTGCGGGTTTTGCTCCTCTTCAGCGTTGCCAGCGTAACCCTGTTCATGACGTTCATGGCCTGATCACCTCATCACTTACGATCCTGCCATCCTCGAGGCTGATGATGCGGCTTGCCTGCAGCGCAATCCTCTCGTCATGAGTGACGATTATGAGGGTCTGGTTGTACTTCTGATTGTACAGCTTGAGCAGTTCGATGATTTCGGCGCTGTTTTTGCTGTCCAGGTTGCCGGTAGGCTCATCCGCCAGTATCAAAGCGGGATTGGTTATGAGAGCGCGGCCTATGGCCACCCTCTGCTGCTGCCCGCCCGACAGCTGGTTTGGCAAATGCTTTGCCCTGTCCTTAAGACCCAGAGTGGTAAGCAGCTCATTCAAGCGTGCCTTATCTTCCTTCCTGCCGTCGAGCAGCAGAGGCAGCATTATGTTTTCCTCCACATCGAGCACGGGAATCAGATTGTAGAACTGATAGATCAAGCCGATCTGCCTGCGCCTGAAAATGGCAAGCCTTGACCTGTCCAGGCTGTAGATGTCGGTGCCGTCAATGTATACCTTGCCCGAGGTGGGAAAATCCACACCGCCCAGTATGTGCAGCAGCGTCGACTTGCCCGACCCTGACGGCCCGACAATGGCCACAAACTCGCCCTTCTCCACCGAAAAGGAGACGTTGTCCAGAGCGGTGACCGCCGTCTCCCCCTTGCCGTATACCTTTGTGAGATTTTCAACCCGTAGTATCTCCATATAGCACCTCCAGAGCATTTTTAATTTTCGAAAACGAGTCTACCACAGCCGGGTGACATTCGAGTGACCTACTCTGTGACAGTTTTGTCACTTTTACCACGCTCTGAAACGTGAGGCACAGAAATTGAAATATTGAAACTGCAAAACCAAAGAACTTGCTGGAAATCGGAAAGCTTATACATCGTTTCGTCTCTTCAACAAAACCCCTTCATACAACCGCTTTATACAGGCGAATGAAGAAAGTGGTCCCTTTACCTTCCCGGCTTTCCACCGTGATATCCCCGTTTTGCTCCTTGATTATGCTTCTGGCCATGGCAAGGCCGATTCCAACGCTGTCGGGGGATGCGTTTTTGCCCCTGTAAAAGCGGGTAAATATGTGGGGCAGGTCCTCTTTGCTGATGCCCGGCCCGTTATCGGATATACGGATTTCAAAGTAAAGCGGGTTGTCCTGTGCGACAATTTCGATTTTGCCATTCTCTGGAGCGTGCTCTATGCAGTTCTTCAAGATGTTTATAATTGCCTCGGTAGTCCATTGCAGGTCACACGTTAAAGTTTCATTCTGCCCTGTAACGGTACAAGTGATGCCTTTCACTTCCATGGGTATGAGGAGGGGTTTTAAAGCGTTTTCTATGAGGGTGCGCACCTTAACCCTCTCTCGCTTCATCTTCACCACGCCGGCATCCAGCCTGGCCATCTTAAGCAGTGAGGAGACCAGCCATTCTATGCGCTTTAATTGGGAGGAGATGCGGGCAGTGAATTCCCTGCGCTTTTCGGGCGGCAAGTCCTCATTGCCCAGCAGTTCAACCATGACCATCATGGAAGTGAGGGGTGTTTTGAGTTGATGCGATATGTCAGCCATGTGCTCCGACAGGCGCAATTTCTCACGCTGCAGCTGATTGTTGTACTCCGAAAGCATCAAGGTCACCTTGTATATCTCATTCTTTAAAATGCTCAGCTCCCCTTCGACATTGTCGCGTATGTCAAGGGAATGCTCGCCCGCACAAATCCGCCTTAAATAATCGGATAGCTTCCTTATCTGCATGTAGCGGTAGGCCGTGAAAGCAAAAAACGTCGAACACAACAAAAAAGCCGTAATCAAAACGAGGATTCCGGCTTCCCTGCTGCTTGAAAAACCTATAATAACCAAAACAGTGCTCAAAACGGAAACTGCCACGGCAAACCTCTTTATTTCCCTATTTCTCCATAAAGACACTTCCAAATCCTCCTGATATTAGGAAATCAAAACCGTTAATCATTTTTCTAAAACCCTGTCATGGTTCACCAATTTGAGAGTACGTATAGTGATAGCAATTTAAAATAATGAAAATGGATATCATCTTTTAATGCAACAAAACGCATTAATACCCTTGGCAATTTTATAGGAAAATACTTTGACTAGCGACTTCATGCCCCAGCCGCTATATACGGTATCCTATCCCCCGCACCGTTTTTATGATAGTGGGATTCTGAGGGTCATCCTCTATCTTTTCCCTCAGTCGTTTAATGTAGACGGTGAGGGTATTGTCATTGACAAAGTCACCCGACACATCCCAGATGCTTTGGAGCAGCTGATCCCGGGTCAGCACCCGCCCCCTGTTGCTGATCAGCGTGAGCAGAAGGCGGTATTCCAGGGCTGTCAAAAACACTTCTCTGCCGTCCTTCTTTACTTTGCCTTCAGCGAGGTTGACGGTTAAGCTGCCAATGCTAATAATGTGGTCTTCGCCGGCCTTGTTTGCCCTGCGGAGTACAGCCCGAATTCGGGAGTGAAGCTCTCTCAGCCTAAACGGCTTTGTGATGTAGTCGTCGGCCCCTATGTCGAGACCCATGACCACGCTGCCCTCATCATCCCGGGCGGTCAGAAATATCACCGGTGTATCCCCTTTTTCCTTAAGCTTTTTGCACACATCAAATCCATTGCCGTCGGGAAGGGATATGTCGATGATGGCAAAATCAAAGTCCTCGGACGCTATTCTTTCCAGAGCCGATGCGGCATTATAGCAGGTTGTGACTTCAAAACCCTCTTGAGACAGGGAATACTCTAGCCCCACCGCAATGGCCTCATCGTCTTCCACCAACATCAGTTTCATCATGACCCGATGTACAGGTGCCCACCTCACTCGTTATGGACAGTGGGACGCCCTTACCTCCCCTCCATCAGACTGTCTCTCCCAAAAAGCTGCTGTAACTTCACCATTCCTCGAAAAATTCTTTAAAAAGCTCTTTAAAGATATGTTATCATGCCAAAGTGCGCTTTTCAAATGGTAGGCTATAGGTGACCTCAACACTATTGTCAGCATACCTGCAAAATCACGCATTTTAAATACTCGGTCTCCTTGGATGCCAGCAGCACCGGATGGTCCTTTGCCTGAGAACGCCTTTCTACCACCCTGACATCCCTTTTGGCGTCAATGGCAGCGGTATACAGGATATCCATAAACAGCTCTGGCTCTATGTGCTGCGAACAAGAACAGGTTATCAAATACCCACCCGGCCTGATTATCTTCATAGCCCTTAAGTTTATCTCCTTGTATCCCCTTATGGCGTTTTCGACGGTATCGCGGGACTTTGTAAAGGCCGGCGGGTCAAGTATAACCACATCGAAGGTGTTCTTTTCCTTGTGGTATTTCCTCAAAACATCGAATGCGTTGCCCACTTCAAATTGGCACACATCTTCATATCCGTTTAAGGCGGCATTCTTCCTCGCAAACTCCACGGCGTGCTCCGAAATATCAATGCCCAGAACGCCGGCTGCCCCGTAATGCACCGCGTGCAAAGCAAACGCCCCCGTATGGGTAAAACAATCCAGCACCTTGGCTCCCTTCACAAAGGGTTGTATAGCGGCTCTGTTTTCCTTCTGGTCAAGGAAATAACCCGTCTTCTGGCCATTTGCAACATCAACAAGGAATTTTATGCCGTTTTCCACCATGACGACGTTTGTATCAAACTCCCCTTTAATGTATCCCTTTCTCTGGTCAAGGCCTTCAAGTTCCCTCACCGGCACATCGTTTCTCTCATAGATCCCATCGGGTTTTATGATATCGTCCAGTATATCTGCCAGGAGATACTTGTACCTGTCAATGCCCAGCGCCAGGGTCTGCATCACAAGATAATTTGAAAACTTGTCTACTATAAGGGCGGGAAGGAAATCCGACTCGGCAAAAACCACTCTGCAGCTGTTCAAATCTGCAAACTGCTTTCTATATTCCCAGGCACTGCGTATTCGCCTGTAGAAAAAGTCGGCATTGATATCCTCCTGTTCCCGCGTCAACAGCCGTATGGCAATCTGGGATCTGGGATTGTAGTAGCCTCTACCCAGAAACTTCCCTCTGTATGAGTACACGTCCACAACATCCCCAGGCTTGCAATCCCCTTCGATTCGCTCTATGTCGCTTTTAAATATCCAGGGATGACCGTACAGAGTTCGCCTTTCCCTGTTTTTCAATATATAAGCTTTTGCCATTCAATACTGCCCTCCTCAAAACCAACGTTTAGTCTGGTCAATCTCTACAGCTTGGCCCGTACTGAAATATTCTATCATATTTTTTGCTATTCATGTCCATATCATAGAAGAATTTCTTTTAGAGGTCTTGAATTTTCCTTCCCTTATGTATGGCGTTTTGCCAGAATAATAGCACAAAAATAAAAAAAGCATGTTGACAAAACCCACGCTACAGGTTAAAATATATTTTGCCGTTAGGAAATAATAAATAAAGAGCTCAGATTGTGATGCGGGTGTAGTTCAATGGTAGAACTCCAGCCTTCCAAGCTGGCGGCGTGGGTTCGATTCCCATCACCCGCTCCATTAATGTGCGCCTGTAGCTCAGCTGGATAGAGCAACGGACTTCTAATCCGTAGGTCAGGGGTTCGAATCCCTTCAGGCGCGCCATATTGAGAGAAAATTACGGTGGGTATAGCTCAGATGGTTAGAGCGCCAGATTGTGGCTCTGGAGGTCGTGGGTTCGAATCCCACTATCCACCCCAATTTATTTTTATAGCGTTGGGGCGTAGCCAAGCGGTAAGGCACGGGACTTTGACTCCCGCATTCGTAGGTTCGAATCCTGCCGCCCCAGCCACAACGTGACCCATTAGCTCAGGTGGTAGAGCACTGGACTTTTAATCCAGGTGTCCGGCGTTCGAATCGCCGATGGGTCACCATTCTAAATCATCGACTATTTATTAAAGTCATAAATAATGCCGTTTGGGGTGTGGTTGTTCAAGTAACACTTTGAACTTTAACTTTTGAATGAAGAGATTAAAAGTCGGCATATATAGAGAGCGGGCGTGGCGGAATTGGCAGACGCGCTAGACTTAGGATCTAGTGGAAGGTATCCGTGGAGGTTCAAGTCCTCTCGCCCGCACCATCATGCGGCAGTGGCTCAGTGGTAGAGCGTCGCCTTGCCAAGGCGAATGTCGCGGGTTCGAATCCCGTCTGCCGCTCCATTTATTTTTGACAAAAATTAAAACTACGCGCCCATAGCTCAGCTGGATAGAGTGACAGACTTCGAATCTGGAGGTCGCAGGTTCGAATCCTGCTGGGCGCACCAGAGCCCTGTAACATCAAGCGTTACAGGGTTTTAATTTTTATTATGTTCTGTTTTCACCAAGTTCTAAAATTGGTCAAAAACGGTAAAACAATACAAGTTACCGATAGAGGAAAGCCTATCGCAAAACTGGTACCGGTAGATACCCCATTGCCGCAAGGAATAGAGGAAATGCTGGATAAAGGAATCGCTTCATGGGACGGAAAAAAACAAAAGGGATAGACATAAAAGCCTTCCGACTTGATTAACACAAAAGGGACTTTTTCCCAAAGTACATCTGCTTGGGGAAAAGTCCCTTTTGTTGTGCTCCTTTCGCTTCCAAATCACATAACGTGTGTAGGGATAATGGCGTCAATAATCCCTATGATCAAAGCCGCCACAATAGCGCCGAATACATTGATCTGCATTCCCGGCACGATAAACTGCGTCAAGTAGATAATCAATGCCGACAATAAAAATCCCGTTATGCCCCGTCCAAAGGGTGAAGCATCGATCTTAAACAGCTTTTGTATCACGTAATCCAACGCTGCAATTACAACCGCGGCCAGCAACGCTGTGCCAAACCCCATATTGGAAAAACCAGGGGTCAGCAGCGCTGTCACCATCAGCACCACAGCGGCAACTACAAAGCGGATGATTATGCCTAACCAGCTTCTGCCGCCTTCGTTCCTTTCACTCTGCCTATTTTCAATTCCTTCTGCCATATCCTCACTTCTCCTTTCATGATTAAATTATTTATTGACTCATATTGCGCTTGACCGATTGCACTTGCCTTTCCATATCCATTGGCCGGTCATGGCGCTCATCAATTGTCATACTGGTAATAACCCGTTCGGCTCCCATTTGAAACGGGATACTGTGAATCTGTCGAGCCACGTTCATCAATTGGTCAAGATTGCCCTCTATCACCGTACCAGTAGGCGTAATCTGATATTTGAGCCCATGCTGCTCTATAAGCCTGCAGGCCTCAGCCACATAGCTGCTAAAACTGGGCTGACCAGTGCCAACCGGTACTATGCTGATGTCCAACACCGGCATTTTCTCACCTCCAACAGTTTTCTATCCGTTATTTTTTCCGACTTTATTATTTTTCATCCCATCTTTAATAATAAAAAGAGAGGAGCTACTTCCTCTCTTTTTACCTGCACTTAAATCGCGCCATAATTGCTGGTTTGCACTTTTAATTTGCAGTTTAAAGCTACCTTGTTTAAGCGTCGGGCACAGGGCATGATGTTCCACTATCATTGCCCGGCAGTATCGGAGCTGTCCGAATCGGGTTTTTGCCCCGTATCCTGTAAATCGTCTTCTTTTATACCCTGATTTTCTTGCTCTCTATGCTCTCCCTCTTTTTCGCCTATCTGCACTAGCCTTTCATCATCACCCGATAAAGCGCCCTGTTCGGCAGCAGGCTCAACCCTCCTTCGCCTGACCACAAGCATTATAATGGAAAAGGCTATAAGCAAACCCGCCAGCAGCTGTGAAACCCTGAACGGCCCCCAGTATAGGCTATCGGTACGAAGCCCTTCAATTACGATACGCCCACACGAATAGAGAAGCAGATACAGTAGAAATATGTCCCCCGGCCTTTTCCTCCGCTTCCTGTAATACATCAAAAAGATGAATACCAGCAAATTCCACATAGATTCATAGAAAAAAGTAGCCATGTGCCATTCTCTCTTTGCCTCTATGTATACGGCAAACGGAAACCACTGCCAGGCCTTATCGGTCACTAGTCTGCCGTAGGCTTCCTGGTTGAAGAAATTTCCCCACCTGCCAATTGCCTGACCGAGTATAAGGCTGGGCGCTACAATATCCGCCAGGTCCCAGAAATTGACCTTGCGCCACCGCGAGAATATCACAGCCGCCACGATGCCGCCTATCACCGCACCGTATATGGCAAGACCGCCTTCCCAGATTTTAAACATATCTATCGGATTGTGCTTATAGATCTCCCATTGAAAGACCACATAATACAGCCTTGCGCCTACAATGGCAAACGGGATGGCCAGAAGGGCAAAGTCCAGAATCATCTCTGGGTCAAACTTAAGCCTCTTGGCATATCCCATCGCCAGGTAAATCCCTATAAGCACCCCTGTTGCAATGAGTATACCGTACCAGTACACAGGGCGTCCAAAAATCTCAAATGCCACCGGATCCGGCCACATAAAACTTCCCCCTTACCTAAAAATTTTCTAATTCGGCAGTATTATGGATACGCTGCTTTGGTAATTTTCAAAAAATCCGTTGAAGTGGCCTTTTAGCTGCTCATAATTTATCTGCATCAGCCTCTCAATGTAATTAAACAGCCCTATTTCCTTGAAAATCAAGGACACAAACTGCACGCCAATGGTCTCAAGCGAGTTGAACATCCTTATATACTCCCCAATCTTCTTTTTCTTGATCCGGGAGAAATACTCCACATCCCAGGGTTCCTGCTTTAGCCTCTCTATCTCCCGGTAAACCATGTCCACAACCTTTTCTGGATTTTGTGACTCACCGCCCATTATTATATGCCCGTAATCCTTCTCGCCGGTATACTCGGCACTGAAGGACAGGTCAATCAATCCTTCCTCATACAGTTTGCTGTAAAGGTCGGAGCTTTGGCCCACCAGCATATCCAGCATGATGTCGTTGAGTATCATCTTATCGAGCAAAGCCTGACCCCCCTGTCCCACCTGGGTATCTTTGAACCCCAACATAAACAGCGGCCGGGGTACCGGCAACTTATCCTTCACCATCTGGCTGGCCACCGCGGGAGGCTCATTAGGATATATCCTCTTTATTTCGCCCTGTTTTGACACATTTTTATCCTTAAAATGGCGCTCCACCTGCTGTATAACTCTATCAGCATCAACATCCCCTGTTACAAATAAAACCATGTTGGAGGGATGGTAAAAAGTCTCATAGCATTTATACAGCATTTCCTTGGTTATTCTCTGAATGGATTCCACTGTACCGGCAATGTCGTTTTTTACGGGATGGTTCTGGTACAGCCCTTTTAGCAGGTTGAAGTACACGCGCCAGCTGGGATCATCCTGATACATGACTATTTCCTGAGTAATAATGCCCTTTTCCTTTTCTACCGTCTGGTCAGTAAAATAAGGGGTGCCCACAAAATTGAGAAGCACATCCAGGCACTCATAAAAGTTCCCAGTAGATGTAAAGTGGTAGGCTGTCGTGTTAAAGCTGGTAAAAGCATTGGGACTGGCCCCCAGCTTTGAAAAAACGTCAAATACGCTTCCTTCCTCCTGCTCAAACAGCTTGTGCTCCAGAAAATGTGCGATGCCCTCGGGCACCTTTGTGGGCTGTTCCTCCCCGGGCACCACAAACTGATTATCATTGGAGCCATAATTGGTGGCATAAATGGCAAACTGCTTTTGATAGCCCTCCTTGGGCAGCACGTATACATTTAATCCGTTTTTTAGCTTTGCATGTATCAGCTTTTCGTTTAATAGATCGCTTTTAATTTCCTTTTTCATGGACAACATAACCCCTCTTTCTATTTCTCAAAAAATATATGGTATCCAACTTGACCTTATTGGAGACTTCCACCACTTGATCCATGGTAACACCCTTTATTTTTTCTATCAACTCTTCCAGCGTAACTTCTGAATCCATCACGCTGTTGCCAAGATAATAATCGATGAGCTGTGACGGCTGGTCCATGCTGCCTTTCAGCGAAGTAACCATGGCATTGATGGCCCCCTCAAATTCATGCTGCGTGATCTGGCCGTTTGCCATGGCATTCAGCTGTTCCATAATTATGTCTACCGTCTGCTGATACTTGTCCACATCAATGCCAGCTCCCACAAACATAAGCCCTTTAAACTTTTCCAGCCTGGCAAAGGCGTAATAAGCCAAACTGGCCTTTTCCCTGACATTGATAAACAGCTTGGAATGCGGCCCACCGCCCAAAATGCTGCTGTATACCAGCAGCGGAAAATACTCCTTGTCAGCGGCACTTATATTGGTTCTAAAGCCCATGGTGAGTTTGCCTTGATTCACGTCCATCTCCTCTGTGACAGTCTTGGGTGCTACCTGCAGCTTTTTGTAGGCGGTCTTGGGTATTGTCTTTACCTGCTTTCTTTCCATTGAAAGGCTGCGTTCAAGCAGCAATCTGACCTTGGCCGAGTCCACATCCCCGACCACGAATACGTCCAGAGGGCTGGTCTGTACAACATCGAGATATACCTTGTACAGCTTGGCATCATCCATGGACTCCAATTCCTTCACATCGCCAAACACATATCTACTGTACTTTTCACCCTTGCACATTTCCTGAGCACATCTCTCCAGGCTGTACTGGATCTTGTCGTTGACCAGCGACTTGATCCTGTTCTTCATGTTTTCCTTCTCCTGAGCCACATAGCTCTTTTTAAAACCGCCGCCTTCTAAAACAGGGCGATTTATCACGCGGTTTAAAAAATAAAAAGCCTGTGCCAGTATTCCCTGCTCTGCCAGGTAATCGTCATTTACCACTTCCATGGAAAAGCGGAGTATCTGCCTTTCTCCCTTTTTTTGCACTCCTACATCGAACAAGGCACCGTACAGGCTCTCCAGGTGCCGCTCAATGTCCTTCAGTGTCTCAAAGCCTTCACATCCTCGCTTTAGCACTGCTGGGATTAAAGCGTTGTAGGTATAATCCTCATCCAAGTCCCTGTGGAAGCAAAAGCTTATGGTAACGGTTTTAAACTTCTTGGTCGGCAAAACCCACAGCTTCACGCCCTTGTCTATATCCATGTTTTCAATGCGCATATATTTACCTCCTGATTTGGCATAAATTCGTGCAACTGCAAACCACCATTTTACCTTTTTACTTTTATATTTTCGCTTTCATCTCCAAAAATCCTCTAAAAATTATTATTCTTAGGGAAAATTTTTCTATACCTTGTTATTTTCTTTTTTTCAAGGCCCAGGCCCCCACAATTTGGTCCGGCATTTTGGGGAAAGGGCCAAAGCTGAAAGGCGCCCGATTTCACGAATAATATGCGAAATATCCACCATACAACAAATTTAAGGTATTGCATATTTATACAATATTTACTATACTAGTTTTATATACAAAAACGCAGTGTTTGTATAAACCCATGTAAAGCTTTTTAACCGCCTGGCTGGGAAAAAAAGCTAACGAAAGCCAAAAAACCGCAAAACCAGGCTGTAAGCTTTTAAAGCAGCAATTGTCATCGTCAATCATCACGACAGAAAAGTTTAGACAGACCGTTATATCAAATAGATTTGAGCGGTTAAGCTATGGGTTAAGCTGCAATAACAGGGAAATAGCCTGCACAATAAAGGTGCCTGGCAGCAGTAAAAGGCTTAAATAAAATATCTCAAGGAAGGGGAAGCCTATGTGTGAGCAAATCAAACAAATCGCCATGAGGATCAAAGAGCTAAGAGAGATTTCCGGCATCTCGGAAGAGGACATGGCCCGAGAATTCAACATCCCCCTTGAGCTGTACAAAAAATATGAAAGCGGGGAAATAGACATACCCGTAAGTTTCCTGTACCAGGTGGCAAACAAATTCAACGTGGAGCTGACAGCAATCCTATCAGGTGAGGAACCCCGCCTGCGCATTTACTCGCTGGTGAGAAAGGGCAAAGGTTTGGAAGTGGAAAGAAGAAAAGAATACAAATATCAGAGCCTGGCCTATAATTTTGCCCATAAGAAAGCCGAGCCGTTTTTGGTCACAGTTGAGCCAAAACCCGATGACCAGCCTATATCCCTCAACTCTCATCCCGGACAGGAATTCAACTACGTTCTGGAAGGGACCCTCAAAGTGGTAATACACAACTATGAACTGGTGCTCAATGAGGGCGATGCCCTGTTCTTCGATGCCAGTTTCAAGCACGGCATGAAGGCATTAAACGGCAAAACTGCCAAATTTTTGGCTATCATACTTTAAAAATTTCTATAACCCTTCATCACGATAATTACGCTTTAGACGCTTTAGAGTCATATTTCGTGGAATTTATCATCTTTACTGCAAGAAGACCCCATCTTCTACAAGATAGAAATGAATTACAGGCGAAGACAAGTGTACATGAATTAAAATAGCTGACGAGTCTGCTGTTAAGCAGATAGCAGTAGTGGGTGTGTGGACCTTCCTGTGAACCTTCTCACAAAGCCACCACCTCTATAGGCATAGTAACAATCATACTAAACAAACATAAGAGGGGTAGGATGTATATGTTGCTTGAGAAATTCGTTTCAGGAAATTTTACATCGTACGAGGACTTCGTACAAAACTTCAAGATAAAAGTACCCGATAATTTTAACTTTGCCTATGACGTTGTCGATGAGCTAGCCAAACACCAGCCCCGTAAAACGGCCATGGTGTGGTGCGATGACAACGGTGGAGAAGAAATTTTTACCTTTGAGCAGATAAAATACTACACCGATAAGACGGCCAATTTCTTCAAATCCCTGGGGATAAAAAAGGGTGACAGAGTGATGCTGATACTCAGGGGACGCTACGAATTCTGGTTTTGCCTGCTTGCGCTTCACAAACTGGGGGCAATAGCGGTGCCGGCCACTCACCTGCTCACCGCCAAAGACATCGTATACCGTAACAACGCCGCCGACATCAAGATGATCGTGGCCTTAAACGAGCCCATGGTGCTTGAACACGTGGATCAGGCTCATGGCCAATCGCCGTCGCTCAAATATAAAGTGGTGGTTGGGGGCGAGAGAGAAGGCTGGATAAGCTTTTATGAGGGGATTGCCAATGCACAGTCCAATTTTGAGCGCCCCACTGGAGCCCAAGCCACCACAAACGACGATATTTCCCTGCTGTACTTTACATCGGGTACCACCGGCTATCCCAAAATGGTACAGCACAACTTCACGTATCCCCTGGGCCACATAATTACCGCCAAATACTGGCAAAACGTGCAGGACGGCGGCCTTCACTACACGGTAGCCGATACCGGTTGGGCAAAGGCGGTGTGGGGCAAGATATACGGCCAATGGATATGCGGCAGCGCGGTATTCGTATACGATTACATCAAATTCGACCCCAAGCGCCTGCTTCAGATGGTGGAGAAATATAAAGTTACCACTTTCTGCGCTCCTCCTACCATATATCGTTTCCTCATAAAAGAAGATTTATCCCAGTACAACCTGGAAAGCTTAAGATATTGCGTGGTGGCAGGGGAGCCGTTGAATCCCGAAGTATACTACCAGTTCCTGAAGGCCACCGGAATCAAGTTAATGGAAGGCTACGGGCAGACCGAGCTTACGGTAACCATAGCCACCTTCCCGTGGATGGAACCAAAACCGGGCTCAATGGGGAAACCCGCACCGGGATATGATATAGACATAGTCGATGAAAACGGGCGCTCCTGCGACATAGGTGAAGAAGGCCAGATCGTCATTCGCACCCACAGCAGCAAGCCTGTAGGAATGTTTGATGGATACTACAGGGACCTCGAGCGAACAAAAGAGGTATGGCACGACGGCATATACTATACCGGCGATATGGCGTGGCGCGATGAAGACGGCTACTTCTGGTTTGTGGGCCGCGCAGACGATGTCATAAAGAGTTCAGGTTACAGGATAGGCCCCTTTGAGGTTGAAAGCGCGCTCATGGAACACCCAGCGGTTTTAGAATGCGCTGTCACCGGCGTACCCGACCCCATAAGGGGGCAGGTTGTAAAAGCGACGATAGTCCTGTCAAAGGGATACAAACCGTCTCAGGAGCTCATCGAGGAGCTACAGGACCACGTAAAGAAGACCACTGCACCCTATAAATATCCCAGGATAATCGAGTTTGTGGACGAACTTCCCAAAACCATCAGCGGCAAAATACGCAGGGTGGAAATAAGGGAAAGGAATAGCAAGAAGTAGGTCCAAAAATAAAAGGGATGTTCCTGGACTTGCCCAGGCACATCCCTTTCATAATATTATGCATATCAGTCCTCCGCTTCCCTCGTTTATGATCCTCTGCAGGGTTTCTTGAATCTTGAACTGGGCATCCTCGGGCATCCTCATCAGCTTGTTGGCCAGCCCTTCCTTGACCAGCTCATGCAGTGATTTGCCGAATATATTGGTCTCCCATATCTTGGCAGGATCGTTTTCGAACTCCTCCAGCAGGTACCTCACTAGCTCCTCGCTCTGCCTTTCGGTACCCACAATGGGGGATACCTCGGTCTGAATGTCCACCCGTATGAAGTGCAGGGAAGGTGCACTGGCTTTAAGCCGCACGCCAAACCGGCTGCCCTGTTTCACGATTTCAGGCTCTTCCAGCCTCAGCTCTTCCATAGAGGGCGGTACCACCCCGTAGCCCGTCTCCCGGACATCGCGCAGTGCGTTGGCAATTCGGTCATACTCCTTCTTGGCTATGGCCAGCTGCTTCATCAGGCCTATCAGCTGATAATCGCCCTCAATCTCATAGCCACACTCCTCGCCCAGCACCCTGTAAAACATGCCGGGCTTGACGTCTATATTGATGGCCACCTTCCCATTCCCCAGGTTTATATTGCTCACCCTGGGCGGCTCTATATGCTCCAGCTGTTCTTCTTGGCCGCCAACTTTTTCGATGTCCCGCACCCTGTACACATTTTGGGTGATGCCCTTTACGTATTCCAGTATGTACTTGACAAGCCAGTGGTCCTCATCAAGGCTCTGAACCCACTTGGGAACGTCGATCCGTATCTCGGTCAGCGGGAACTCAAACAGCACCGTGCTCAATATGTTATGTATATCCTCTGTCGTAAGATTTAGCACATCAAGGGCCAGCACCGGCACGTCATATTTCTCCTCCAGGGCATCCCTCAACATAAGTGTCTCCTGGGCCGAAGGATTTTTTGAGTTAAGGATTATTATAAACGGCTTGCTGAGCTCCTTAAGCTCCCTGACGACTCTCTCCTCTGCCTCCACATAGTTCACCCTGGGAATGTCTGTGATGCTTCCATCGGTGGTAACCACGAGGCCTATGGTTGAGTGGTCAGTAATCACTTTCCGAGTGCCCAGCTCGGCCGCCTCTTCAAAAGGAATATCATAGTCAAACCAGGGCGTGCGAACCATGCGCGGGCCGTTGCCCTCCATGTGTCCTATAGCACCCTTGACCAGGTACCCTACGCAGTCGACCATCCTAACCTTAAGATTGGCAGTCCCCTTTATGGTGATCTCCACGGCCTCATTGGGAACGAACTTGGGCTGGGTGGTCATGATGGTGCGTCCCGTCCCGCTCTGGGGCATCTCATCCTTTGCGCGTTCCTTCTTAAACCCGTTTTCCATGTTGGGCAAAACCAGCAGTTCCATGATTTTCTTAATCAGCGTTGACTTGCCCGTACGAACAGGCCCTACAACCCCTATGTATATATCGCCATCGGTTCGTTCAGCTATGTCCCGATACAAGTCAAATTTCTCCATCCGTCCCCCTCCTTTTCTTGTTGAACCTCATTGATATACAGCTCAATCCTGCTTCGGCCAAACTGAAATATCGCTTCATATGGCATTTAACCCTCTTACGGCAGCTCACCAATCACGATTTTGCATTAGTAATATATATTGGAGGGAGACAAAAAATATGACAAGTAGTCAAAAAAATGGCACCCCATCACAGGTGCCTTACCATCTTATGTCCATATTGCTTACCACTTCTTCTATCTCATGGGTCCTGCTCCTCAACATCAGCTCGCTCACCGCTTCCTTGGGGTGCTTGCCCTCAAACAGCACGTGATACAGCTGCTCAGTTATGGGCATTGAGATGCCGTGCTTGTTTGCCAGCTGATAAGCCGCTTTACACGTCGTAACCCCTTCCACAACCATACCAATGCTGTCCAGCACCTGGTCAAGAGGCTTGCCCTGGCCTATCAAGATCCCGGCCCTTCTGTTGCGGCTGTACATGCTGGTACACGTCACCACCAGGTCACCTATCCCCGCCAGCCCGGCAAACGTAAGAGGATGAGCCCCCATAGCCTGTCCCAGCCTGGATATCTCGGCTATCCCCCTGGTGATAAGCGCAGCCTTGCTGTTGTCTCCAAACCCCAGCCCATCGCTGATGCCGGCCGCCAGTGCAATTATGTTTTTAAGGGCTCCACCCATCTCAACGCCTATGACGTCCGGGTTGGTATACACCCTGAACGTCGGCCCCATGAAAACATCCTGCACAAACTCGGCATCTTCCTTTTTGTAGGAAGCGCACACCACAGCTGTAGGGATATCGCGCCCAACTTCTTCGGCATGGCTTGGACCAGAAAGTACTGCAACGCGCGCAGAAGGTATTTCCTGCTCTATGACCTGCGAAAGCCGCAGCAGCGTATCCATCTCAAGCCCCTTTGCCACGTTGACGATCACGTGGCCTGAAGGTACAAAAGGGGCTATCTGCTGCGCCATGCCCCTTATATACTGCGACGGCACAGCCAGCACCGTCAGCTCTGCACCCCTTAGAGCCTCCTCTAATGACTGGGTGGGAAACACGCCGCTGGGTATCAGTACCCCGGGAAGATACCTTATATTCTCCCTTGCTTTCTCAATCTGCTCGCATATCTCCCTTTCCCGCACCCATAGCTTGACCTGCATGCCCTTCTTGGCCAGCATGGCCGACAGGGCTGTGCCCCAGCTGCCTGCTCCGACAATTGCTACTCTATGTACCATAAGCAATCCTCTCCCTGTGTTTTATGCTCCGGCTTATACATCTGCATTTCGTTTTATATGCTCTCGCTTATGCCTTTACACTTTGTTTTATATGCCCAGAGTCCAACATGTAAAAGAGCGCCCTGCTTTCATCCTTCATTTCGCTTAAATTCATCTCTACTTCTCCAGCTCTGGCTTACTGAACTCTTGCCCGCTCGCCCAGCTTATTTTCCTTCCCCTCTATGAGCCTGGATATATTGCTCCTGTGCCTGTACAAAGCCAATCCCCCAACCAGCACTCCAAACAGCACCATCTTCCAGTCATATCCGAATATGACCAGCAGTATGGGAAACAGAATAGCCGCCGTTATAGACCCCAGGGAAACGTACCCGGTTATGGCGATTATAATCACTCCTACCACAAAGAGTATGGCGCTGATGAGCGGGAAGAGCACCAGCAGCACACCAAACGAAGTGGCTATACCTTTGCCTCCCCTGAAATTGAGAAATACCGGCCAGTTGTGCCCTACAATGGCAGCAAACCCTGCCAGAACAGCCCCTATCTCACCAGCCATCCATCTCCCGATGAGAGTAGCCAAAACCCCTTTCAGGATGTCAGCCAAAAATACCGCAATGCCGGCTTTGACGCCCAGTACTCGAAGCACATTGGTGGCCCCTGCATTGCCACTACCGTACTGCCTTATATCGATGTTTCTGGCTATCTTCCCCGCCAGAAAAGACGGTGGTATGCTGCCCAGCAGGTAACCTGCAAGAACGGCAATAAACAGTTTCACGCTCACACCTCCTAAATTCCAACCTCCCCAACCCCTTATCTTTTCTTTAACTCCTCTGGCGCACCAGCAACCTGATGGGAGTTCCGGTCAGACCGAACATTTTGCGCAGGTAATTCTCCAGATACCTCTGATAAGAATCATGCATGAGCTCGGGGTCATTGACAAACAGGACAAAGGTGGGTGGCTTGACCGAAACCTGGGTGACATAGTAAATCTTGAGCATCCTGCCTTTTTCCGAAGGCGGAGCAGCCACGGCCACCGCATCCGAGATGCAATCATTGAGCACCCCGGTGGAAACCCGCATGGTATACCGGCTGTACACCTCATCCACCAGCTCTAACACCCTGTTTACCCTTTGACCCGTCCTGGCCGATATAAACACCATGGGAGCATAGGCGATAAAGCCCAGCTTCTGCAGAATGCGGTTCTTGTATTCCTCCATCGTATAGGTATCCTTTTCTACCAGATCCCATTTGTTCACCACTATCACCGACGCTTTCCCCTCCTCATGCACCAGGCCGGCAATCTTAGCATCTTGCTCAGCCACCGGCTGGGTAGCATCAAGCATGATGAGGGCAACGTCGCACCGCCTTATAGCGGCCAAGGCCCGCAGTACGCTGTAACGCTCTAGAGCCTCATTTATACGGCTTTTCCTGCGGATCCCGGCCGTATCGATGATCACGTATTCCCTGCCGTCCATCTCAAAAGGGGTATCAATGGCATCCCTTGTGGTCCCTGGAATATCGCTCACTATAACCCGCTCTTCGCCCAGGATACGGTTTACCAACGAAGATTTGCCTACATTGGGCCTACCCACCACAGCTATCTTTATCACTTGGTCTTCTTCCTCTTTAACCTCTTTATCGGGCAGGTGTTTCACCACCCTGTCCAGAAGGTCGCCTATCCCCCTCTTGTGGGTTGCTGAAATGCCAATGGGCTCACCCAACCCCAGGCTGAAAAAGTCCAGTACCATCGACTCATCTTCACGGTTATCAATCTTGTTTACTGCTAGCACCACGGGTTTCTTAGTCCTGCGCAGGAGGTTGGCTATCTGCTGGTCTGCCGGCGTTACCCCCACCTGCCCATCCACAAGAAATATAATCACATCGGCGGTATCTATGGCAATCTCCACCTGTCGCCTTATGTGGACCAGCAGCTCATCATCGCTTTCAGGATCCAATCCTCCTGTATCCACAAGAGTAAATTTCCTATTGAGCCACTCGGCATCAGCATAAATCCTGTCACGTGTCACCCCTGGCTGGTCATCCACTATGGATATCCTCTTGCCAACGATTTGATTAAAAAATGTAGATTTTCCGACGTTAGGGCGACCGACAATGGCCACTATGGGTTTATCCATTTCTCCATCACACCCCTCTTTCAACGGCATCTATCTATCTTTGATATGGCTTCAAGGAGCTCTCTTCCGTCCACTGGAACCGGAATAGCAGGAACTCCCAGCGATGCGCTTAAGCTTTCCAAGGTGATATCGTCCAAAAACACGTCTTCACCTCTGCGGAGCATGGTAGAGGGTATGAGCAGTGCCTGTCCCAAATCTTTATCCTTAAGCTGGGCTATCATATCTCCTCCCGTTATCAGCCCTGCCACCGTAACGCTTTCTCCAAAAAAGCGGTTGACAACGGGATAAACGTGCACAGTCACCCCCATGGCCTGCTGTACCCTGTCCATCAGTGCCCTGATGGTAGGATAAGCCGATACCCCCGTAGCCACAGAGACCTCCCTTGCAGCCACACTTCTTTCGCGGTAATCATCAATGGCCTCGTCGAATTCATGTACCAGCTTGGCAATCAATCCCACCCCGTTCTCGATCTGCGGGAAGTCCTCGTATTCCTCGTAAGGCGGAAACTCTCTACCAGCCAGGATATACAACTCATCGGCCGCAAACACAAAAGCGGTATCGCTTTCCTTGCGACATTTCCTCTGCCACCTTTCCACCTGCTCCACAACCCGGGCGGCAGACTCGGCATCAAAGGGCAGTATGTCCTCCAGCTCCTGACGGTGTTTGGTCAGGCCAACGGGCACCACCGCCACCGACTTTACTATAGACCTCATGTTCCACAGGTCGGACAGCGTGCGATCCAACTCTGCACCATCGTTCCAGTTACGGCACAGCACGATCTGGCAGTGTATGGATATACCTGCCTTTTCAAACTCCTTCAAGATGTTGAGTGCCTCACCCGCCCGCCTGTTTCCCATCATCCGCTGGCGCAGCTGGGGATTGGTGGTGTGCACCGACACATACAAAGGGCTTATATGCCTGGACGTTATTCGCTTTACATCCTTTTCGGTCAAGTTGGTAAGGGTTATATAGTTCCCCATCAAAAAGGACAGGCGCCAGTCATCATCCTTATAGTAAAGGGTGGAGCGCATCCCCCTGGGCAGCTGGTCTATAAAACAAAATATGCAACGGTTACGGCATACCCGCTGCCTGTCCATGAGGGGCTGTTCAAAGTTCAAACCCAGGTCCTCATCAGGGTCCTTTTCGATCTCCAGCTCCCATACCTGCCCATCGCTCTTCTCTACAGTAATGTTTACCTCGTCGCTGCTCGTCCATTCCATATAATCCAGTATATCCTCTACCGCCTGCCCGTTGACGGCCAGCAAAAAATCTCCCGGCTCTATACCCACCTCTTCAGCAATGCTGCCAGCCTCTACTCCTGCAATCCTGTGTTTTTTAACCAGCTTAAACCTCTCCCCATTTAAAATTTATTAGCTGTTTATAGTATCTGCTACTAAATATGGTCACACTTTTATTATCATCCAAAATCCGCATCAAGTCAATAACAATCGTTTCGCGCAGCAAGAGTCTGCTTGACCCTGGTCACCAAATCCACCAGAAGTGGATAGCTCCTCCTTATACCCCATATGGTCATAGGCCTGCCTATAAACGGGATGCCCAGCTTTCTGGATGTAATCCCGCCTATGGCGGTCATGAGATGAAGCTGCACCATAGCGCTGACGAACAGCACCTCCCGCTGGGAAATGCCAGTGGCGTTGAGATAGCTCTTAATGGCGGGTATAACCACGCTTTTTCCATCCTTCATCCCCACTACGTAAACATCCCATCCCAGGTCATCCCGTCCCATGTATATCGGCGTGCCCAGCTCTTTATTATTCATTTTATCATAAAAGGGTATGGCTTTAAACTCGTAAGTTTCGGGTATGCGGTCATGGGGAAGATAATTCAAGTGGATGGAAGCGCACGTGATGGATGTATGAGCCCCTCCATAGCAGTGATAAAACAGCACCCTCACCCGTTTCACCTCTCTTTGTTCTTTTGTCTGGCCTCTTTTAGCCTTTGCTTTTCCCCGTCAACGGCTTTGGCCAGACATCTGTATTTATGCCCAAACCAGTAATAAAACAGCTTTTCACAGAATCGAGCGTTGACGTCGTGGGCCAGCAAAAAGCCTATAACCCTGGGCAAAAAGCCTTCCACCCGTCCTGCATCTATGTGGTACAGCTCCTCGTCCAGCCCAAATATTCTATTCACATTGGTCTGGGCTTTCTGGATGACCGAAAAAAACCTTTTGCACCCAAGGGCATATATCTCCCTTAGCTCTTCGTCCACTCCCACATATATTAAATTCCCGTACTGTTCTCCGTATAAGCGGCACATCTCAAAATGTCCTTTTATGAGCTTACCGTTGGGAAGCCTGTCGCCTTTGTATAATCCTGTATGAAGTGCAGCCATCAAATACGCTCCATAAGTTCCCCTGTAACCGCAGTATATGACTTTCAACTTCGGTTTCTCCTCTCTCAAAGCTCTCTTTAAATTAAAGCCTTAAACTAATTCTATGGGTAATATTGCAAGTTGAAGCGCCGCTTTATCAAGCGAACATCACGAAAATTTAAGTCTGCAGCATAGGCCTTTACAAAAACACAAAACCGAGCTGCTGGGCCTGCCAGCAACCCGGTAACCGATGAGTTCATTCTCTGTCCTGCCGGTCTTTATCGGAGGAATTCCCCGTAATCTTCGAAAACATCTCTCTGGGGCCACCGCTCAGTGCGATAAATATCCCTATTCCAAAGGCCAGCAGCAGTACCAGCCACAGTATTCCTCTTCCCCCTCCGCGTTGTGTTTCTTCATCTATAGGCCTCGGTCGATAAGTCCCCTTGTTCTCGCCTTCCTGCGTCTTGCCCTGTATGGTACCCCCAAACATGGCCTTGTTCACCACATCGGCCATATACCGTGCAGACCTCTGCGCCGATTCCTTGCTGTTTTCATGAGTGCCAAACTCAAATATCAATGAGCGCGGGGAAAGCTCCTGATTATACGCTCCTGCCCCTATATATATATCCTTTATAAGCCCGGGATACACCTTGTCGGCCACGGCTTTGATCTTGTAAGCCAGCTCCTCGTTGGCCTTTCTGTTCTGGTTCCTTGATCCTACCACTATTCTAACCTTAGTCATGGGCTGCCCTGCCACCCTTGTAACGTAAACGTAGCCGGGCACGGCATCCCTGTGTATATCAAATATGGCAGCAACCGGCGAATACTGCCTTATCAGGTTGATGGCCGTCTGCCTGGAACGCCTGTATGCCCCGGCATCATGAGGATCGTGGGGCGTTTTGTCAAGCACCGCGTTAATTCCCCTCTCTCGCAAGGCATCTCTGAAGGCCTCGGCCACATCGAAAATGCCTCCACCACCAGGTCTGCTATGGGTACCATCTGATGGCGCATAGGATTCATCGCTATGCGTGCAGTACAGCAGTATATTCCCTCGCTTATCAACCTGTTGTGCCAGTGCATCCACCGAACCTGCAAGCTCCTCTACTTCAGGGAGTTTAACATCACCCATGTATTTGACCACAGCCTTCTTTTTTTCTTTGTCCACCGAGATGACGGAATAGCATTTATTATCGCTGCTGATGTATTTATCCTTTACTAGCACTTCTCTTGCCATCATGGTAAGCTCTTTGCCTGCCTCATCAACCAGGGTATAATACCCCAGCTCTTCTTCAAACCAGTCGTCGGCATGTACATTGGGAGCATGCCAGTTTAGAGCAATGGCAATCAAAAAGCAAAAAGCAGCAACCCAGCTCGCCTTTCTACTCATTCCCATCACCTCCCGCATTACCACCGTCATCCCCGCCCTTTTTCATAAAAGAACCGTCCTGATAGACCATGGCTTTTTTGGCCGTCCCGCCCTGTATCCTTTCACGGAACTCCCCTACAACCTCTGCCAGTAACACTGCCAGCAAGCCGGCAATCACCACAGCATCAACCGCTCCTGCACCTCCCAAACGAAGCCTAGTTGGGATGCCCCTCAACATGTTTTCAACCCACTGGCCCAGGTCTGCCAGAAGCACTCCCAGCACACCTGCTATGAAGGAGGCCCGACGCGAGCGTCCAAACAGGTAGCCGATAACCCCTGCGATGACCCCGTAGACGTAGTTTGGGTCGATCATGATGGTCT
Source organism: Caldicoprobacter algeriensis (assembly GCF_023838525.1). GTDB lineage: Bacteria > Bacillota > Clostridia > Caldicoprobacterales > Caldicoprobacteraceae > Caldicoprobacter > Caldicoprobacter algeriensis. The sequence continues at coordinate 40,628 of NZ_JAHUQD010000011.1, read as the reverse complement.
CAGGCTCTGAAGGCATATAGCGCCCGGCAAGATAGACGCCCAAAGCCGATAGCACAGCCGCTACAGCTGCTCTGGCTCTTTCCATTCCCGTACCGGCTTTGGCAAACAGATATATGACTAGGATAAGCGGAACAACAGCTCCGCCGATATTTATATAGAAATTTCTTCCCAGCGGTATGTCCGGGATGAGGCTGCCTACAAATATGGCTAACATAAACAGAACAGCCGTTTTGTCGCTCAAGCGCATCCTATCCACTATGCGCTGGCCAACGCCAAACAGCACTAAAATAGTCGCTACTATAAGGAGCGTCAGTCCCAAAGGCATTGTACCACACCTTTCGCTTAATATTTGGCTTCCATCTTATGTTTCCCTAGGTACAAGCATTATATTCTTCAAGGAGTCATAACACACAGGAACTGTAATATCCAAAAACCACAACACAGACTTTAATATTTCATGCTGAACTTGCCCAGGTCAAATCCTAATATATAGCATATAATTCCCAAAAACAGTGAGCATAAGATATAAACAAATGCATTTATTTTTTTATTTTTCTCAAAGAAATTGAATCCCTCATACATGAATGTTGAAAAAGTAGTATAAGCGCCCAAAAAACCGTCAGCAAAAAACAGGTATGCACTTCGGGTTATATCCAGGCTGCTCACAACTCCCAATAAAAATGCCCCAGTAATGTTTATTATAAAAGTTCCTATTGGGAAAGCTGTGTCCAATCTTTTTGATATAAGCTTGCCCAATATAAATCTTGTTATACTGCCCAAAGCACCGCCTATACAAACCAAAACCCAGGCCATTTATTTCATCCTTTCTTCAATTTATTTCGCCTTGTTTTAAAGTGCTATTACTGCGATTTTTTAGTATTACAGGTGCAACCTTCCGCACCAAATAAACGCCAGAGTACACCGCAGCAAATCCCAATACTGCCGAAATAGCCATATAAGTTACGGCCAGGATATAAAATCCTTGACGCATAAGCTCCACTGTCTCCTTACACAACGTTGAAAAGGTTGTAAAAGCTCCTAATAATCCCGTCGTAATTCCCAAATGGATATGCGTATCAAATTTACACATTTCAAAAGCGACAGTCAAAATTAAAGCCAGCATAAAACTGCCCATAGCATTAATTACCAGCGTATTTATAGGCATATTTTTGTAACCATTTATTTGTATTGCCTTTATAATAAATCTTAAAACAGCTCCTAAGCTTCCTCCAACACCGATGAATATATATTTTTTCATCTTATCTACCTCCATTATCATATATTTTCAGTACAAAATTTGTTTCATTTTTTTATTCCCGGTTCACCAACACACTTCTCTACAGCTTTTATCCATGCTATCCTTTCCTCATTGCTTTTGGGTTCATCGACAAACCTGTAATCGGATCTCCTTTTAATCTCGTTTAAAAGATTCAAAAGCATCTTAAATTTATCAAGCTGAACAGACATAATTTCCCTCACAATACTTGTATCCCCACAATAATCTAAAAGCTTAAACAGCAGAACATCTATGAAATTATCAACGTTTTTATTGATGAGAACACATATAGGGCATGCATCATCTTTTAAGCTATCCTTTAATTCATAATAGACCATATCCATAAAGCTCCCCTCCAACCCAAAACAAAAAACTCCTACAAATAACATGAAAGTTATTTGTAGGAGTCATCAGCGTTCTTTACGCGTTTATGGCGGACTCCATCGCCCAGTATTTATTATAATAATATAGCACACAAAAATCAACATAACAATAAACCCCTGCACAAATACAAATGCGGCATCAATAAGGCTTGCATATAATCTCGTGTATCCTGGTCTCAAGAATGCTGCTGGCATGGGATGGCGTGAGTATCACGGCGGTATCAGCACCCTCGCTGGTACCACCAACCGCGATTATAGGCTGGCTGTACGGTATCAAGCCTGCATCCAGGGCCATAACAGAAATCTCCACGCACACCTTCACACCCTGACCAAACATCCTGAGGGTGTGGGCCATTATCTCTACCGGATATGTACCGCCGAACTTCCTGCTCAATCCCCTTTCTGCCCCGCTGAGCACATGAGTGGTGGTGAGGACCTTAAGCCCGGATGCTATGAGTTGCTGGCGCACTTCGTCGGGCATCTCGTTTTTGCCCTTTTCGCTAAAGCCGTTTACGTGCGTCACGCACACCACTTCTAAATCCTTTGCATCCTTAAAAAAGCTGGCGGTGTAGCCTGAACATGATGCTACGACTATATGGCGTATTCCCCTCTCCCTGGCGGTTTTTAAGGCTAGCTCCACCGTCTTTTCGGTGTTGTGCTTGCCCTCAGCTTTAAAATACACTTTGCATCCCCCTCCTTGCTTGTATTCCATGTTGTTTATATTCCATTAATGTATGATGGAAACAAACCATTCCCCCATAGGGTAGCGATACCTATAACGCGAAACATCATGCAATTTGCGCTTTTTACTTAACTGCTGTCTACTCCCCCTCTGTTCACACTATCCATAAAACTAAAACAAACCATCCCTGCCATTTTTCAAGCTCTCCAGAATTTTGAACTGATTCCAGGGATAACAATCGGGTGGAAAGCTCTTGAACACCATGTCTTTCTTTAAAGTGGGGTGAACCAGCTTAATTACCGCAGACCACAGAGCAAGCTGCTGCCCCGGCCTGTTTACTTCCTGGCCATACTTTTGGTCCCCATAAAGCGGAAAACCCTCAAAGGAAAACTGGGCCCTTATCTGATGTGGCCGGCCGGTGATCAGATTTATCTTGACCAGGCTTAAAACCCCGGCGTTTTCAGGGGTATCCAGGCTCTCCAGCACCTCATACTCCAGTATGGCCTCTTTTGCACCTTCTCTAGGCCCTTCAAAGCAGCGCACCGTATTGGTGGCACTGTCCTTGTAAAGATAATGTTGAAGCCTTCCGCTTTCTGGCGGTCTTCCCCGGACCACCGCAAGATAGACCTTCCCAAAGCTTCCCCTGCGCACCTGGTCGGATAGCCTGGATGCAGCCTTGGAGGTCCTGGCAAACACCATCACGCCCCCCACAGGGCGATCCAGGCGGTGAACCAGGCCCAGATAGACGTTGCCCGGCTTGTTATACTTCTCCTTTATATACTGCTTCAATACCGACAGAAGGTCAGCATCGCCGGTCGCATCCCCCTGTGTTAGCATGTTCACCGGCTTTTCCACCACTAAAAGATGGTTGTCCTCATATAAAACCTTTACATCTACATCGCTATTAAACTGCATTTTCACCCAATCCCTGTTTTAATTTACAATTGTTCACTGCCAATGGTGGATAATGGTATTTGATGAACTTTCTTCAAACCGGTCCAGCTCAGCTATAATCTCTTTGCAACCGCCATATAATGATATCCGTTAAGACCGTATATCACCCCTACCTCTATTATAACCACATTTACAATCAGCTTCACTTATGTTGTCTCACTTCAAACAGCTTAAAAATGTTTATTCTCCCTGGCTACAGCTGATTTTGCTGCAAACTTAATTTGTTTAAACGCAGCTTGATAAAATTATCCAGCTTCCATACAGTTTACAGATGCTTGGCTATAGCCATTGTTAACTTGACATATTACTCCAGTTATTCCACCTCTATACAGCACCTCTATGCAGCCAATTACTTTGCCTCCATGCAGCTTATGTACACCCTCCTGCGCCTGGGGCCATCGAATTCGCAGAAATACACGCCCTGCCATGTTCCCAGCACAGGCCTACCGTTTGAGATGATGATATGGCAGCTTGAACCCATGCAGGAGGCTTTAATGTGGGCATGGGAGTTTCCCTCAACGTGCCTGTAATCCCCGTGCACCGGAAAAGCCCTATCCAGCGCCTTTATGATATCATGCACCACATCGGGGTCGGCGTTTTCGTTGATGGTTATCCCTGCAGTGGTATGGGGACAGAACACCACCGCTATGCCGTTTTGAACGCCGCTGTCCCTTATGGCCCGCCCCACCAGATGGGTTATATCGATAAACTCTTCGGCTTTGCTGGTCGAGATGGAGTACTCAAACAGGTTACCCATTTTAGCACACCTCACACTTCATTATCTATTTAGACTCTACCACTTTTTCGGTTTCATTTCAACAAAAACAAAACCCCCCTTCAAAAACAGGGGGGTATTATTTTCGGCTTATTTGTTTTCCGGCTTGTAAATCAACGCTTCCTCATCGATGTACAACTCGCAGTGCATGGGCTTGTTCTCCAGCTTTTCAGACCCGCTCAACACCTCTATCCTGTACATCGAAGACCTGTACCAGTTCAGCCGGGGTTTTACCTGCACAAATGCATAGTCATCCCTTATGCTCCCCAGCAGGTAATCCCAGTTAACATAGTGGTTGAACTCGTGAATTATGTCGGTAATGGCTACGTTAAACTTATTAACCAGCATTTGCTGGAAAAGGTTCCACTTCTTCAGAGAAGATTCAGTACGGGTCAATCCAAAGTATCCTGCACAACCCTCACCGCGGAGCCCGATAAGCCCTCTGGTCATACATACATCCAGCGCCTCCAGCGTCTCCGGCGGATCGGTGTTAAATGTATCGAAACGCCCCACATACTGTTCGGGAAGCTTATCTCTGAAATCGTACTTTTCAGCCTTCACAGGCAGACCCAATTGGCCGGCCTTTTTGTTGATGTACTCAACCAACCTGTCGTCAATCTCCAGGACCACTACTTCTTCCGGCAATCCCGACAACCCTGCGGCAATGCTGAGCAGGTCGTCATCTCCCAGAACCAGCAGCTTTTTCCCCTCCAGGTCTCCCCTCTCGGCAATCAGGGCTATCCTGCTCACAACCGTCTGTGTGGTCACATACCCCTGGTCATAGTCCAGGATGGCTTTAGGCCTGTCAACAGTCACTTCATCGAATTTTTTGGCCAGTTCACTCAAAGCCTCTCTCCAAAATCCTCGCCCCTCACAGGTGGGACACATATAGTCCTTTTGGGCAAATATTTTATTATCGCTCAAAAACTTTTTACCCTCGGGCGTTAAAATTATATCTCCCTGTTCATCGATGTTTACCAAACCCCGGCTTCTCATAACCTCTACTATCTCTGCAACCACGTTAAAGGGCTTCTGTGACGTACAAACGATCTCCCAGAAGTGAGAAGTTCTAGCCAGTCCCGACATTACCTTTTCAACATCCCGCACAGTGGTTTCAACCTTCGTCTTTTGATGAACCTGCTTCGCTATTTGTTGAACGTCCACGCAATCACCTCCTTTGAGATTTAAAAAAGGACCCTGCTTAACACAAGGCCCACAAAACATCACATCAAACAAGGCTCCATGTCACAACGCTAATCATTATACAAATTTCCCCTTAATAAGTCAAGAGAGGCTGGTGAAATAGTGAAATACCTTTTACCAGCCTCTATCCGCATACCTGTCCTTTTCATCCAATTTATCGATCTCCAAACCATACATGGGCTCGCCCAGGTCCTCTGACACCTCTGCCAGCACCTTGGGATCGTTATAGTGCTTGACTGCCTCGACTATCGCTCTGGCCATCTTCTCAGGGTTGGAGGATTTGAATATACCCGACCCGACAAACACTCCATCGCATCCAAGCTGCATCATGAGCGCCGCATCGGCAGGGGTGGCTATTCCGCCAGCAGCGAAGTTGAGAACCGGAAGTCTCCCGTGCTGGGCCACATACTCCACCAGGTGGTAGGGGGCTCCCATCTCCTTCGCTGCTATTATCAGCTCCTCCCTGGACATGCCCTGCAGGCTCCTTATCTCGGCCATCATAGTCCTCACGTGGCGCACCGCTTCAACCACATTACCAGTACCGGCCTCACCCTTAGTTCTTATCATGGACGCCCCTTCGCCTATCCTCCTCAAAGCCTCGCCCAGATTGCGTGCTCCGCATACAAAGGGCACCTTGAATGGCTTTTTATCGATATGGTACCGGTCATCGGCCGGCGTCAAAACCTCGCTCTCATCGATATAGTCGATACCTATTGCCTCTAGTATCTGTGCTTCCACAAAATGGCCTATCCTTACCTTGGCCATCACAGGTATGGACACCGCCGCCTTTATCTCCTTAATCAGCTTGGGATCAGACATACGGGCTACACCACCATGCCGTCTTATATCGGCCGGCACCCTCTCCAGAGCCATCACGGCAACCGCCCCGGCCTTTTCTGCAATGACAGCCTGCTCGGGCGTCACCACATCCATTATGACCCCGCCCTTTAGCCTCTCGTTTAGCTCCCTGTTCTTCTCAAAGACCTGCTCCATAACAAATCCTCCTCCACACAATTTTTTACAGGCTGAATCAATAAATTGTTGCGATACATTCGCTTTTATTGTATAATTGTATTGTTAGTGTTATTAAATCACAAAAATGTTATGCTGTCAATAAGGAGCGGAGTAAATTTTTAATCACCTGTAAAACCTATTTAAGGAAGCTGATAACAAAAATCAAAGCAAAAACAGCTGAGGATTGAAACGTTTTAAGCTCATCATCCCAAATTGATTCCTTAAATTCATGGAGTTGAACTCGCTGCAGCTTCGTTGATGCAGGTTTACGAATTGAATTTCACAAGACAGCCCTGTTGACGCAAATTTGTGGGCTCCAATCTATTGGCTGAGATGTATTAACTTGAGCGTATGGGTTCAAGCGGGTTGGTTGAAATGCATTGGTTCAAGTATATTGGCTCAAGCGGGTTGCTTAAGGGTGTTGGAACCAGGGGGCGACGCAATTGCCTGATGCCCACCCAAGCTAAAAATCAAACACCAAAAAGACACAAATGATAAAGCTTTGAGAGCGAAAGGAGAAGTCCGTCTGTGGATAAGAAATTGTCTATATACCTTGACGACAGCATTGATACGCCTTTGTACATCCAGCTTTTTCTGCAGCTTAAAAACCTGATTGTAGAAGGGGTTTTCCGGCCAAACGACAAGCTTCCCCCCATCCGAAAGCTGGCACAGCAGCTGGGGGTAAACACCATAACGGTGGTCAATGCATACAAAAGGCTTGAAAGCGAAGGGCTGGCCTACTCCATAGTGGGCAGCGGAACATATGTCGCATCCTCCACCAGGCATGAGCAGCCATTACATCTCCGGGATGAAACCGAACACCTAAAGATGATGGAAAAGGGGCAAATACAACTCAGGGAGGATACTATAAACTTTGCAAGTACCACGCCTACTCCTGATCTGTTCCCCGTTGATAGTTTCAAGGCTCTCATCAACAGGGTTCTGGATCGGGATAAGGGCGAGGCTTTTGGGTATCAGCAGGTCCAGGGCTACCAGCCCTTGAGGCAGTCAATTTGCGATTATCTAAAAAACTTTTCCATAGACGTTCTGGTGGATGATATACAGGTGATCTCGGGAGCCCAGCAGGGAATAGACATCGTTTCAAAAGCCCTGATTGAGTACGGCGACTGCGTGTTCGTCGAAAGCCCCACTTACAGGGGTGCACTGGAGGCTTTCAAATCCAGGGGAGCCAAAATAGTCGAAATACCCATGCAGGAGGACGGCATAGACATCGAAACCCTGAAACACAGGCTAGCCACATATAATCCCAAGTTCATATATGTAATGCCCAACTTTCAGAACCCAACCGGGTATTCTTATTCGCACGAGAAAAAGCTGGAGATGCTGAAGATAGCTCGTGAGCACAATGCTTTTATCGTGGAGGACGATTTCCTCAGCGAATTGTCGTTCACCGGTAGCCCTTCTCTACCTTTAAAATCGCTCGACAGGTGCCAGGTAGTGATATACATCAAGAGCTTCTCCAAAATATTCATGCCGGGGCTGAGGCTTGGTTTCATGGTTGTGCCCGAATCCTTGCGCGGCAGGGTTCTTGCAGCCAAGCATACGTCGGATATCTCGACCTCTGGGCTTATACAGCGGACGTTTGACCTGTATCTCAGAGAAAACATATGGATTGAACATATAAACTACATGAAAGAAAAGTACAAAAAGAGATATGAAATCTTTCTAGAAGCTGTAAAAAAGAGCTTCCCCAAAAGCATAAGGTACAAAGCCCCGGGCGGAGGACTGCATATGTGGTTTGAACTGCCCCCAGGGTACAGCGACCAAGAGCTGTATGCCCGGTGCCTCAAAAGAGGAGTGCTCATAACACCCGGCTCCCTGTTTTACAGCAAAGGCGCCGACACAAGCCATTTCAGAATGAGCTTTGCTGCAGTACATTCGGCTAAAATAGAGACGGGGGTCAGGATAGTGGGAGAAGTCCTTCACGAATATCTAGGAGAAAGCACGGCTCCCGCCATACAAGCCCAGGAGTACAGCCCCTTCCTGTAGGCTGGGCATACTTCGTTTTCGGACCTGCACATAAGCCTGTCCGAAAGTTCATTCGAGTTACGGCTGTACGGGCCATAATCGTTATGTTGTCGCTGTGATCGTATTCGTAGGCCACTTTATTAGGATGACAGTCCTTATATATTGACTACCCTGTCCGGCCATTTGACACAAACCCTGCCGTCAACAGCCAATAGATGTCACTGTGCCATCCTTTTTAACGCCTGCAGGTCCTTGATCCGCACCGAGGCTCGATGGAAGTCTATGATCCCTTCATCCCGCATGCTGCACATCTCCCTTGACAGGGAAGGCCGCGACACGTTCAGAAAATCTGCCAGCTCATTGCGATTCATGGGCAACATAAAGGTGGTCTTCCCTGTCTTTTTGTACTGTTCCAGCAAATAGGTGCTTATCTTGCCCCGTATGCTCTTTATGGACAAATATTCCACTTTTCTGCTCAATGTAAGCGCCCGTTCAGACACCATCATGAGCATATTCTCGATGAGCTTCCTGTGCCATGGGCACAGGTGTCTACACTCCCCCACAATCTTCTCCCGGCTTATAAAAAGCGCCTTGCATGGCTGCTGCGCCTCAACGGTCACCGGCCACTGGGATTGCGAAGAAAAAGCCACAATCTCGCCAAACACATCCCCGGGCTTGAGCAGCACCATTATGACCCGCGTTCCGGCGATGTTTTCCTTGTAGGCTGCCGCCTCTCCCTCCAGCACGATCCCTATACCTTGGAACTCTTCCCCAGCTACGGCCAAGTAATTCCCTTTGCCATACTCCTTTATCTTTGGCTCAAGGCACTTCAGCATTGAAGCAACTTCGTCTCTATCAAAGTCTCTGAATAACTCGGATCTGGAAAGCACTTCTACATAGTTTTCAAACGCCATATGACCACCCTTTAACTTTTTTGTAACACCAGATACCGACACGCCGATTGTAATTATAATATAATAACCGCAGCAAGACAACAAAGTAGAAAGCACCAACGCAATGAATTTTTGTAAAAGGAGGTAAAGATCTGTGATAAGGAAAATTGTAAAGATCGACCAAGAGAAGTGTAACGGCTGCGGCCTGTGCATAGACGCCTGTCACGAGGGCGCGCTGCAGCTCATAAACGGCAAGGCCACCCTGGTGTCGGAGTCGTACTGCGATGGACTAGGAGCCTGCCTGCCGGAATGCCCTATGGGAGCCATCACCATCGAGGAGCGTGAGGCACAGCCCTTTGACGAAGAAACGGTCAAGCAGCATATAATGCAAAAGATGGAAGGGACGCTGCCATGCGGCTGTCCGGGCACACAGGTCAGGGCCATGGAAAGGCCTTCTGACATGTCGGCACAGCAGCAGGCCCATGTACCGGTCGAGTCACAGCTGCGCCAGTGGCCATGCCAGATCAGGCTGGTACCGGCAAACGCGCCTTACTTTCGCAACGCCCATCTACTGGTGGCAGCCGACTGCACCGCATACGCCTACGCCAGCATTCACCAGGACTTCATGCGCAACAAGATCACGCTCATCGGCTGCCCAAAGCTGGATGATGCGGAGTATTCAGATAAGCTAACCGACATCCTGAAATACAACGACATAAAGAGCATTACAGTTCTCAAGATGGAAGTTCCCTGCTGCAGCGGTCTGGCATATGCGGTAAAAGACGCTCTTATTAGGAGCGGGAAGATGATTCCATGGCGCGTGGTCACCATCTCGATAGACGGGCATATCATCGAAGACTGAGTAAAACGGGCACTGCCTGACCAATTAAAACCGTCAAGGTAATGGCTGACTAAAATTGGCATGGAATGCTTATATGGGAACCAGTGTGGAAGTCGAAAACAGAAAAGCATAGTGTTTTTGTAAACGTCTTTGCGTAATTGACATTAACTCAAAATATTTTAGACAAATAAATCTTCAAGAGGAGGTTGATATGTTTATGAGCATGTTCTGCAATCAATGCCAGGAAGCGGCAAAGGGTACAGGATGCACGTTAAGAGGAGTGTGCGGTAAAACCGACGATGTGGCAAATCTGCAGGACCTCTTAATCTATGTGCTGAAGGGAATATCCGTCTATACCACAAAATTGAGAGAGGCAGGCATTAAGACTTCTGAAGCCGATAAATTCATCATTGAAAGCCTGTTCTCCACCATTACAAACGTCAACTTCGACAAGAAATACTTTGTGGAGAGGATAACCCAGGCGCTCAACCTAAGGGATCAGCTGAAAGAACAGGTGATGAATGCAGGCATAAAGCTGGACGAAAATCTCCACGATGCCGCTGTGTGGACAGGTAAAACCCTAGAGGACTTTGAGGCAAAAGCAATAACCGTGGGCCTGCTTGCCGAAGAGAACGAGGACATACGTTCTTTAAAGTCGCTGGTACTGTATGGTGTTAAGGGTATGGCAGCCTATGCATACCATGCTCGAGTCCTGGGATATGAGGATGATGAGGTGTACGGCTTCATGCAGAAGGCGCTGGCCACGCTCCTTGACGACAGCCTAACGGCCCACGATCTGGTGGCACTGGCCATGGAAGCAGGCAAATACGGGGTTCAGGTTATGGCACTGCTGGATAAGGCCAACACATCCACCTACGGCAATCCCGAAATCACCAGGGTAAACATCGGCGTGAGAAACAATCCCGGTATACTGATAAGCGGCCATGACCTGAAAGACCTTGAGGAGCTGCTGAGGCAGACAGAAGGGACCGGCGTAGATGTCTATACCCACGGCGAGATGCTCCCTGCCCACTACTACCCGGCATTCAAGAAGTATGAGCACTTCGTTGGTAACTACGGGAACGCCTGGTGGAAACAGGACAAGGAGTTTGAGAGCTTCAACGGGCCTATCCTGATGACCACTAACTGCTTGATACCGCCCAAGGATTCCTACAAGGACAGGCTGTACACCACCGGCGTAGTAGGCTATCCCGGAGTCAAGCACATTCCGGTTCGTGAGGACGGTACAAAAGACTTCTCCGAGATAATCGAGCATGCCAAGAGGTGTGCACCGCCTACCGAGATTGAGACCGGGGAAATTATAGGGGGATTTGCGCACAACACCGTGCTCAGCCTGGCCGACAAAGTAGTTGAAGCTATAAAAGCAGGAAAGATTAAGAAATTCTTTGTGATGGCGGGATGCGACGGCCGGATGAAGAGCAGGGAATACTACGCAGAATTTGCCAGGAAACTGCCGCACGACACCGTCATACTGACAGCTGGATGCGCCAAATACAGGTACAACAAGCTGAGCCTTGGAGACATAGACGGCATACCAAGAGTGCTGGACGCAGGGCAGTGCAATGACTCCTATTCCCTGGCCATAATTGCACTCAAGCTCAAAGAAGCCTTTGGGCTTGAGGACGTAAATGAGCTGCCCATAGCTTACAACATCGCATGGTATGAGCAGAAAGCGGTCATAGTGCTGCTTGCGCTGCTGTACCTGGGCGTGAAGAACATCCACCTGGGCCCAACGCTGCCCGCATTTCTGTCCCCCAACGTTGCCAAGGTGCTGGTTGAAAAATTCGGCATTGGCGGCATAACCAACGTGGACGATGATATAAAGATGTTTATGGCCGAGTGACCCGCAAGGCCAATGGCTTATAATGGTTTATGAAAACCCAACGGCTGAAATAATGTAAAAGTTAAAAGGGCTGCCCAATGCGGTCAGCCCTTTTTTTATTCTCACGCACAAATGATAAATACCTTAACTTGAATACTTTACCGTAAACCATTCTACACATAAGACGCTGTGCATACGGAAATCAATGCCTGCTTATACCGACAATAAGGGCCATGAGATTTAAACCTCGTATTCTATGGGCCCTCAATAACGGATATAATTTAAAAACAGAGTTCACTCCCCTTTTAAGCCCCTTCTGTATAAATCTCAACCCCTTCTACCGTTTGTAGCTCTTCCATCAATTCCTCTCGTTTCATACCACGGGGAAGCATCACATAAAACTTGGTTTGAACCCACGGCTCATCGGTGGGTTCTATTTTTATATCCCTTATCTGAACGTTCAAGCGCCCCATACACTCGGTCACTTTTGCAATCTGGCCCGGAACGTTTCGTATGTCAAGCTCAATCTCCTCTATTTCTGATCTCTGTTTAAGAAACCTTTCCATCTTTTTGAGCAGTATCAATGTAACATATGCCAGCACTGCGACAAATATGGCCACGCCGTACAGGCCGGCGCCCACCGCCAACCCGATGCACGCTACAACCCACAGGCTGGCAGCAGTGGTTAGACCGCGTACTCTGGCCTTATCCTTGAGTATGGTACCGGCTCCCAGAAAACCGATGCCGCTTATGACCTGGGCGCCCAGCCGGGCCGGGTCCAGATTGACTATGTCATGGTATAACATAAACAGGTGCATTGACGTGACCATTACCAGCGTAGAGCCCATGCAAACCAGCGTATGAGTCCGAAATCCAGCTGGCCTGTTTGTGATCTCTCTTTCCAGCCCCACAAGCCCGCCCAGCACCATGGCCAGAACCAGCTTAAAGACATCCTCCCAAAACATAGTTCCACTGCACCTCGCCATACAAACCAGTGCACTTATACATTGATTTGCATGGTTGGGGTATTTATAATCCGCCCTCTAGAGCTGCCCCAGCCCCAACAGGCGGTATTTGGAACAGCCCAAACAAAGCCGGGATACAATTCACGCATGGCTTTTTAGAAACTCTACCGTCTTCTCAATTACCTCCTGTTCCCACTCCCATTTATTGAACGTGTGATCAGCTCCCTCTATCACGTGCAGTTTGGCTCTATCGCCATATATTTCCAGATATCTGTAGGATGTCTTAAGAGGCACAGCTTCATCCCTGTCTCCGTGTAAAATCAACACCTGTTTGTCATAAGGAACGGCTATTTTAAATATGTCCAGGGATTGAACATCCTCCACAAAAGCTTTACCCACAAGATTTCCGCCCAGGTCAAAGTACTCCATAGAGCTTATATCGATTCCTGCGGCCTCGATCTGCTTTATCCTCTCCTGGATAAGCTGTCCCATATTGCCGGCCGGAGCCCACAGGCAAAGAGCGGCAATGTCCTGCGGATGGCGCCCTGCCAACATGCTGGCCACCGCACCGCCCATGCTCAAACCCACGGCAAAAATCCTGTTTATGTCCACAAACTCCAGGCTTTTAACATAGTTTAAAATCGCTTCAGCATCGTCAAGCTCCCCTGACAGCGTCATGTCCTTGAATTCTCCATCGCTCTCACCGCTTCCCAAAAAATCAAACCTCAAACTGGCGATACCCGCCTGCTCCAGCCTCCTCGACAGCTTGACAAATATAAAATGCGGTTCCATCTTGTTGCCGGTAAAACCATGGAATATTAAAGCCGTTGGAAGCTTTCCAGACACGCCCTCGGGCTTGTGCAGCATCCCTCTCAACGTCATCCCATTTTTATGTAACTCAACAGCTTTTTGCATAAACGCATACCCCCTATGTCTTGATTTATTAGTCTTTGATTAATCCCCTGTTTACTAAAAGTATACTATATTTTCCCGGTTAATTACTACAATTTGGTCGCATTTTTATTTTACCATACGGTTTTACAGGCAGAAAACATCAGGCGAGATACCAGCGCATGACACATCGCTGTGAGATAAGCAGTGCCAGTGATACTCGCTAAAAATATTTGAGGAATAGGGCTTTAAAGCCCTATTCCTCACTTGGGCTGCATCCTGTTGAGCAGCTCATTGATCTCCTTCACAAAACCCGACAGTGGCCTGCCCCGACCTATATCCCTGAAAATATCCCGTATACGGCTTACCATGTCAGGATCGGCGGTAACAGCTACTCTATTAATCCTGGTATCGGTCCTTTTAACCACCTGATCGATCTTTTTCTTTATCTCGTCGGTCATTTTACCCTTATACTGCTCGCTGAACTGCACTCCTATTATGGCGGTATTGCCGCTTATGACACATGTGGCCGACTGGATCTCCTTGAGGTCAGCCACGTTATCGGCAATACGGCGTGCCCTGTCTACATACTGCCTGTTGTCAACCCGGGTGGGCGTCACATTGGGCGCAGGCGGCGTAGTGGGCGTTCTGGGTGCAGTCCACCTGGTTGCACGCGGCACGTTTTCGGTGCGCTGCCGCGGCACAGGCCTTTGCGTACAAGCAACAACAAATATTAAAACCAGTAACACACAGGCAAACAAAACAAGGGACCTTCTTAATTTCATAGTTATCGCCTCCTTGTTCTTAGTTTGCCTGCTGCACTGGTTTTTATTTGATGAAATATAATGCAACCCTGTATAAAGTTGCTACACTTTAAAAGTTACACTTCAGTCTCATTTTGGGTTTTTATTAACCAACTTTTCCAAATTTTGCTTGTAAGGCGGATATACAATTCCACGATCAGTGATTATAGCAGTCACATATTCGTTTGGCGTCACGTCAAAAGCCGGGTTGGCCACCTTCACCCCGTGAGGCGCAATCCGTATTCCACCTATATGGGTGACCTCGCGCTCGTCCCTCTCTTCAATGGGAATATCCTCGCCGCTCTCCAGCGAAAGGTCAAAGGTGGACACCGGAGCCGCCACATAAAACGGAACCTTGTTCTCCTTTGCCAGCACCGCCAGGGTATACGTGCCTATTTTGTTGGCCACATCACCGTTGGCGGCAATCCTGTCAGCCCCTACGATGATGGCCGATATGACGCCCTTCTTCATGAAATACCCCGCCATGCTGTCGGTGATCAGGGTAACCGGTATGCCCTCCTCCATCAGCTCCCAAGCAGTCAGCCTTGCCCCCTGCAGATAGGGGCGGGTCTCATCGGCGTATACCGAGATATTTTTGCCCGCCTCGTGGGCCGCCCGTATCACCCCTAGGGCGGTGCCATAGCCTACAGTAGCCAGCGCACCGGCATTGCAGTGAGTAAGCACCACATCGCCATCCTTTAAAAGCTGCTGGCCAAAGTGGCCTATCCTGCGGTTTGTCTCAACATCCTCCTGTGCCATCTTGTCGGCCTCTTTGAGCAACATATCCTTGATATCGTCGACTGACCTCTGCTTGTTGTCAAAGGCCACCTTCAGCATCCGCTCTATGGCCCAGAAAAGGTTGACAGCCGTAGGACGGGTATTTTTAAGCACATGCGCCACCGCTTCAACGTGTTTGAGAAACCCTTCCACATCATCGCCCTTGTATTCAGCAGCACCTAGCACCACCCCATAAGCTGCCGAAACGCCGATTGCGGGAGCTCCCCGTACTATCATATCCTTTATCGCCCTAGCCACGTCGCTGTAGGTATAGCACTCCACATACTTCTTCTCGTGTGGGAGAAGGGTCTGATCCAGAAGGCAAAGTCTATCGTTTTTCCACTCAATAGGCCTGATAGTCGCTCCCTCCTTATCCTTGTTATCTTCACCCATGCGTCTGTACATCTGCTGTGCCACGGTTTTTAAGCTATGATTCTGCAAGTTTAATTTGCCAAATCCAAGCATTACAGGGTTTCTCATTAAGAGATCAAATCACTTGCAGCAGTCACACTCAACGTTTACGTCCATCTTCTCAATCATGGCCATTATGAGGTTCCTCACCTTATCGTTATTCTCCTTGAAGACCCTAAAGACCTCTTCCTCGGTCACTGGCGCTATATCGTCGCGCCCTTCAAGCCCGGCATCGTAATCGGTGATGAGCGCAATGTTCACATAACACATGCCCAGCTCCCGAGCCAGAATCACTTCGGGGTACTGGGTCATATTTATAACCTCCCAGCCCATGCTGCTGAACCAGCGGCTCTCTGCTTTGGTCGAAAACCTGGGGCCTTGTATAACGACCACCGTGCCACCATCGTGGATGGTTATGCCCTGCTCTCTGCCAGTCTCCACCGCCAGCTTGCGCAGTCTGTGGCAGTATGGGTACGCAGCGCTTACGTGTCTCACCACCGGTCCCTCAAAAAACGTGTCCTCCCTGCCCCATGTCCTGTCGACAAACTGGTCACACACCACGAAATCTCCGGGTTTGATGTGGGGCTGCAGGCTGCCCGAGGCGGTGGGCGCGATGATCTGCTTGACTCCCAGCTCCTTCATGGCGTACAGATTTGCCCTGTACGGGATCCTGTGAGGCGGATATCTGTGGTCCTTTCCGTGCCGCGGAAGAAAAGCTACCCGCTTGTTCCCTACCCTGGCCAGGGCAATCTTATCGCTGGGTGCCCCGTAGGGGGTAGGTACTGTTATCTCCTCCACATCCTCTAAAAAGGAATAAAATCCTGAGCCACCGAATACTCCTATATCAGCCTTGTGTTCCATATCATCTGCGGCGCAAAACCTCCAACCCGTGTCAGCCTGGATCTGCTACAAACCACCGCCATGGCCTGCCCAATTGAAAAAACATATACAAAGCTCACAGGCCATGACGGCATTGTCCTGCACAGCACGGGTTGGAATATAAAGCGCCTTCCTCCTTTCTTTCTAAAAATTTTAAACTTTTGTTTTTCTGTTCAGCGCAAGCTTGCTTGAGAAAACACCTTTGCTTTAAGCCAATCTAATGTGCAAAACAGGACAAAATTTAAAAATTTGCTGGTGCCCGGTACACCGTATTATACCATATGCTCGCCTGGCTATTACAATTCCGCCTTTACTGTTTGCAGCCAAGCACGGGCGATGAGCGCATGTCCCGCCTGAGAGGGATGAACCCCATCAGGTGCCCAAAACTCCGGCTCGCGTTTTGCGGCAGCTGCCGCAAAAATGCCATCCAAGTGGACATACAGTGCACCAAACTCCCTGGCCAGCTCCCGTACAACCTGAATCTTTGGGTCCAGGTCCTCCCGCCACATCTTGCGGTCCTCCGGCACCGGGAGTACAAAAGGCTCGCAAAGGATGATTTTCGCGTTCAACTTTTCACGAACCTCGGTCAAAATCCTTCTGTACCCCGCCGCAAACACCTCTACCGGTGTGGGGTCATTTCTATCATATCTGCGCCAGCAGTCGTTTATGCCTATCAATATGGACACCCACGAAGGATTAAGGTCTATACAGTCGCGCTGCCATCGCTCGACCAGGTCTCTTACCCGGTTACCGCTTATTCCCCGGTTTATAAACCTCACCCTCTTTTCGGGGTAAACGGCGTTAAACCAGGCCGCTATCATGTTGGCATAGCCGTTCCCCAGGTCTCGGTCATCGCTCCTGCTTCGCCCGCAATCGGTGATGCTGTCGCCCTGAAACAATACCACTGCCCCATCCTCTATCAAAGTGCTCATTTTAAAGACCTCCTTATCCTTAATGTTTAGTTTAATATTGTCTGTTGGATTGCATTCACTTCTATATGAACATTTTAACTCCGCTGTACATGAAATACAGTGAAAATCCAATTAAAAACAGCCCTAGAGCAAAGATTATCCAGCGATATACGAAGTCACTTAAAATCTTCTTACCTCTAGATACCCCAACAGAGACGGCAGAGTACCATATGAGGTCTGACAGTATGTGACCTACATAGAAAAACGCCACTCCCAAAAATCCCAGGGCATAAGCCTGGCGTATAAGCTCCATACCGGTGGTGGCCCACCACATTATAAAATACGGGTTGGTAATGCTGACCGCTGCACCTGCCAGTACCAGGTTTTGAGCGCTGAAACGGCCTTTGGCGCCATCCTGTATGGAAACAGCGTTGCACACAGCCGATTTCACCATGTCATAACCCATCCACATCAAAAAAACTCCGCCCACCAGGCCTATCAACCCCGCCACCGTGGGGTTTGCAAAAAAATCCTTCAAACCAAACGCCATGATGATAACCAGCATCAGTTCCAAAATCCCATGCCCGGATACCACCAGCGGACCAGCTACAGAACCCCTCTTGAAGCTCCCGTCAATGGTGACGCCCAGCATGGGCCCCGGCATCATAGCACCTGAAAAACCTATGATAAGTGCGCTTAAAAATATCCCCCATAGGCTCATATCAACTCATAATCCCTTCTCTCCCTGTCAAAATCTAGTTGAAAATATTTTACCACATTTTTACCTGCTCCGCAAAAGGGAAACTCAACCGGCCTTTCGAAGCGGCGGCTTCCTTTATCCCTTGCCAGTTGATTGAAGCAAACTCATGCCATATCTGGCTTGTATCCAATTTATTTTTTCGCCTGTCTACTGCCTCAATTTTAAATAAAAAACAGCGTAGGTGTACAGACTAACAGTACGATAATCAAAAAGGAAGGTGATAGTCTTGGCAAAGAAAAAGCGCGTTCGAAAAGATGATATGGTAAGCGACGTGCTGCAGGACAAGAGCGCCTACGGCGAGTTTATCTCTACCTTCCACGCCTGGACAGGCCAGGAAGGAACGCACAAGCGCGGAGCAGAACTCCAGGAAAAAGGCAAGACCAAACCAAAACAGGATGAGCCTTACGTGGCCAAAACAAAAGAAGAATGAAAAATGGGTGTATCCATCTAAAAAGCATTTTTAAAGCTTTTAAAGCAGGAAAGCTCAACAAGCAGGTGGCGGCTTTTCGCAAACCGGGAACAGCTTAAAAATGATACAGGAAAGTCAGACAGCAGAGGCAAAGCCGCACAAAGGCCTCAGCGGGCACTCTCCGCATGACGGCTTTTTGGCTGCACAATAATGGTTGCCCACCGCGTCAATCTGCGCGTGGTACTCGTTGTAAAGCATGACATCAGGAGGAATGTGATCCATGAAAAATCTTTGAAGCTGGCCGTATTTTATATCGGCATCCACCATGCCCAACCTAGAAAATATCCTTCTCGTATAAGCATCCACCACAAAAATGGGTTTCTCGGCAGCATAAAGCAGTATGCTGTCAGCCGTTTCCTCGCCTATGCCGTATATCCCCAAAAGCTCCTCCCTTAAAGGCCACAGGTCCATGGCAAAAAAGCGTTCCAGCGACCCATCGTAATTCTCCAGCACATGCCTGCAAAAGGCCTGCAGTTTCCTGGCTTTCATATTGTAATACCGGGTGGGACGTATAAGCCGAGCCAGCTCATCAAGCTCGGCCTGAGCTATGGCAACCAGGTCAAGCAGCCCCGCCTGTTTTAAGTTTTTTATGGCCTGTTCAACGTTTCGCCACGCAACGCTCTGGGTGAGTATCGTCCCCACCACCACTTCAAAGGGCGTATCGGCCGGCCACCAGTGTCTAGGCCCAAAATGCTTATACATCCTGTCATATATGTCCATCAGCTTCTGATACACGAACGCTTCTACCTCCAGCTGGTAATTTTAACTGCGCTAAACCGAATTCCAATTTTTATCGATTGATTGCATTCTAGTTAGAACTTTACAAAGGTTTTGTCTCCGGTCTCACCTCAACAGGCAACAACGGCCCAATGGTCGCTACCTGCAATCCCTGTACATAGCTACAGCCCCTCCATACTAAAAAACCACTGCTGCCCGTATACATCTACAAGGTGTACCACTGGGGCTTGATCACCGTGCACAGCCATCCTAAGCTCATCATTCAGGCAGGAAGCATCAAAGCTCCTCATCGACCAGTTAGCCGCTTTAAACACGCCATTTTCCAAGTAGCCGACCGCCCAGCAATCCACAAGGTCGAGAGGCCCTAAAGGCAACCCCCTTACCATATCGCTTAAGCGCTCATCCCCCTGGATTTGCGGCAAAACATATCTTTTAAGCCGCACAGCAACCTGGTGATCGGGCAGCCTGACGCACTCCACCTCAATCTCTGGAACCACCATATATCCTGCTTCACCCTTGAAATCCTGGCAATAATAAAACAATACTTTGACTCCTATGTTTGATAATTCCCCCGAGACCCTGGCAGCATCTCCATATGGATTCCCGTTTACAAGGCGGCTGCAACCATCCTGGCCCACACTGCCTGACCAAAAAGGAGCCATCGAATGCGCGGCGCCCTTACCGTTATCACACCGCCGTTGCGCCTTCAAACCGACTTCACCGCAGAAACGGTTCAGCTGGCGCACAAGCCTCTTCCTGCATGTATGCAACGAAAAGATACCATTGTCCACCCCTATCCAGCATCTGCCCAGCCTCTGGGCCACCGCCAGAGTGGTCCCCGAACCGGCAAAAAGGTCGGCCACCAGATCCCCCGGCCTGGACGATGCCTTGATGATCCGCTCAAGCAGCGCCTCGGGCTTCTGCGTATCATACCCCGTCCTTTCGGGGTCCTTTTGATGGAGGTGAGAGATATCGTCCCACACATCGCTGGGATATATCTTGCTGTCCTCGTAATACCGGTATTCCCTGCCTCCTGACCTTATAGACCAGAATATTCGCCCATCCTCATCCACCTGCTGTTTCATATGGTTGCGCTTGTCCTTTCCCCTGGGAACCCCCACCGCCTCTATGTTAAAATAGTACCGCGGCGATTTCCGGTAAAACAGGATAGTATCGTGTTTACGGCTGAAATGGTTTTTAGCCCTGCCACCGCTCCTATAGTGCCATATGATCTCATTTAGAAAATTTTCCTCACCAAATATCTCATCCAACATGATGCGCATGTAAGCGCTGGTACGGTAGTCGATATGCAGATACAACGACCCCTCAGGAGAAAGAAGGCGGTATACGCAGGACAGCACCTCTCTCATCATCGATAAAAAGGCATCCCTGCCCGATTTCCACAAGTCATCGTAGGCGGTATGAGTTATGATGTACTTTCGGTCCCCCCTCCACCCCTGTGCACCAACAGGCTGCTGAAATCGAAACACCTGACCGGTCACAAAAGGGGGATCCATGTACACCAGCTGTATTTTGCCTTCATACTGTTCAAGCAACAATGGAAGGGCTTTTAGCACATCACACCAGTAAAACCTGCCAATGACATGCTGCAAATCATGTCCAGAGCGGCCATATGAATCACCGCTTAAAGCAGCATTTAAACCGGTATTTGGTCCGGCATTTGAATCAGCACATAGGCAGGCGTTGGAAGCGGCACACGAACCAGTATTTGAACTAGACTTTGCACTGGTATCTACTCTGCCGTCTGTAAAACAGTCCATACGAGTATCCATACCTGCGCAGTACTCTTCTCCTATAACATGTACCTGCCTTAATCGAACCAAACTCATCACCACATCAACTATTATCAACCTATTAGGTATCAAGAATGTCCATGGCATTGTGACAACCGCCACAGTTACTTTGAAGGAGCATCCATCATTCCACCCTATTATGGTATCACATAGAAAAAATGATGTAAATAACTCCAAAAACAAACTAAGGGGCACGATACCCCTTAAAACATTCTCAAATTCATAAAATAACTTCTTAAAATCGCCTTTACCTTGATACCATATAGTGAGGCTTGGGTAGTTCTCCATTGCTTAAAACCCGAATCCCCAAAGATGACGCTCCCCTTCTGACCATGGATTTCAAGTCGCGTCTCCTGAGGGGGATAAACCGATTTAGTGCCTTCGATTACACCAATTCAACATTTGCACCAGCTATTTCCCTCACCTTGGATGTGAAATCTCAGCCGCTGAAAAGCAACCTTGCTAAAGACTTCGCTGCGAGAATATGTTGCAATAAATCCGACTCATACGTCGCCAATTTAGAGCTTTGTACCGCAAGTCAACACAGGCATACCTCCTCCAGGCTCTCGTCAATCTCTATGGCATCCAGGCTGGACATCAGCACGTCCTCGCCGGAGATTATGACGTCCTTCCTGCCCTCAATGCGGTTTATAAAATCCTGGGCGAGCATAGTGGGTAAGGCCACGTCTTCACACCTTACATATGTTTCGGTATTCCTGATGAGCAGGGCATAGGGCTCGCCCTTTGCCTGGCAGTCGCCCGTGGTGCGCACCTCAACCCTGCCCTGCGTCCCCACGCAGAATATCCGCCCGTCACCGAAAGTAAAATAGGGGTTTCATGATGGTAAAGCTGACCACCTGCCCCAGCTTACCCTCGCGTATCATCTTCCATAATGCGTAAATGGGAGGATTAAATCGCTCGGTCAGCATCATGCCCACCTGAATTCTCCCTTGCTTAACCACTCTCTCAAGCCTTGCATAGCCTTCCCTGCTGGTCACTATGGGCTTATCTGCCATTACATGGATGCCCTGCTGGTTGCACAACTCGATGACGTCGATCTTGCGGTTGTTGACGGCCAAGGTACCTATGACATCGGGCTTCAGCTTGAGAAGATCTTCCCCTTTGTCAAACAGGGGCACCTTGTACTTCTCAGCCATGCCCCTGGCTATATCCAGCTCGGTCTCGTAAATACCTACAAACTCATGCCCCAGCTTGAGCATCTCATCGACAAACTCGGCTATATGCGCATGCCTGCACCCGTAAATGCCGAACCTCATACCAATCCCTCCACCAGCTTGGCGGCATCCCTGTCTAAAAACAGTACAGCCCTGTCATGGGTCCTGAGGACAGAGGCCGGGCACTTCTCGGTAATGGGGCCTGTCAGCGCTGCCTTTACCGCTTCGGCCTTCCGGTCGGTGGGAACGATGCAGTATATGAAATGCCGTCATCCTGCCCCAATCGATGCCCTGCTCCTCCACCAGGTATTTCAAGAAATCCGACTGCGAAGGCACCGACGCAAATACCATTATGTCATTGCTGGTGTTGCTCTTTAGGCTCCTTGCCAGCACGTTTGGGGAATAGTTGAGCTTCTTTGCGGCTTCAACAACCCTCTTTCTTAACGCCTCTTTCACAGGATAATTGGAACCGCTCAACACCCTTGAGGCGGTAGCCGGCGAGACATTGGCCATCTTTGCTATATCGCCTAAAAAGAAAAACATAAAATGTCCAACCGGACACAAAAAAGAGAGCTGCCAGACAAAGTCTGACAACCCTTTTTTTACGGCTTTGTTTCTATCACACCTTTATATATTTCTCCAGAGTCTTCCTCACCGCTCCCTTGCCGGCAACCAGCTCTGCGAACATGGCCTCCACTTTGGAAGCCAGGTTATACTCGTACAGGTTGACGCCAAAGATGTTTTCATTAGACAGTATGGGCTTTAAGGCCTCGGTAAACGGCCCTGTATCTCCCAGCTTTATATCCTTGAGGTAGGACTGCAGGGTCTCCAGCATGGGATCGGGGCTGGGCGTGAAAGGATTGCCCTCATCGTCCACTCCCATGAGATACCTGATCCAGCCCGCGAAGAAGAGCGGTATATAGGTCAATGTGGATATGTCCCTCTTACCGGTCCTGATATAGGCCTTCAGGGTCTCGCCGAAACGCACCGGTATCTTCTGCGAGGTATCGGTAGCAATCCTTTGGGGCGTATCAGGCACGAATGGGTTGGGAAACCGTTTCTCGATGACCTCCTTGATAAACTCCTGGGGATTGATTATGCCCGGGTCTACCACCACAGGCAGCCCCTCTTCATACCCCACCTTTTCTATAAAAGCCTTCAAGTGCTTATCCTTCATCTCATCGGCAATCGACTTGTAGCCCAGCAGACAGCCGTAAATTGCCAGTACGGTGTGAAGTGGATTCAAGCAGGTGCACACCTTCATCTTTTCGACCTTATCCACCGTCTCCCTATCGGTGAATATAACGCCGGCCTTCTCCAGCGGCGGCCTTGAGTTGGGGAATACATCCTCAATCACCAGATATTGTGCTTCTTCAGCATTCACAAAGGAGGATATATAGGTATTCTTCTTGGTGCACACTATGTCAGCGCCCTCAAGGCCATCGGCTTCCAGCATGGCCTTTACCTGGTCGGACGGGCGCGGCGTTATCTTGTCTATCATGCTCCAGGGGAAGGATACGAGATTCGGATCTTCAATGTAATCCTTGAAACCCCTGTCAACAAAACCTTTTTCCACCCAAGCATCGACAAAGGCTCTTACGGCCTCATACAATCTGGTACCATTGTGGGAGCAGTTGTCCATGCTCACCAGCGCTATGGGCAACCTGCCAGCCTGATACCTCTTATAGCACAGCAGTGCGATCATAGCCATCAAGGTTTTCGGCTGATCCGATAGGGAGTTGAGGTCATCCACCACATCGGGGTAATACTCTCCCCTGGCATTTTTCAGAGAATACCCCTTTTCGGTTATGGTAAAGCTGGCCATCTGAAGCGACGGAGACGTAAATATCTCCACCAGCCTGTCCATGTTGCCCCTAGCTGGTATAGCCTCAACCACGCTAGCCACAACCTTCTTATCCACGCTGCCGTCGGCCTTCAAAGTGACGACCACGCTGAGGTTGTCAAATGGCGCATAAGCTTTTTCTATAATCTCCTCATCGTAAGACTCGCAGACTATGATGCCCCTGTCGCTATGCCCACCTTCTAAAAGGATTTGCTGCAGCACAGCCGGGAAAGCCCTGAATATGTTGCCTGCTCCAAAATGAATCCATATGGGCTCTTTCCGGGTCTTCTCCCTTACCTTTTCGATATCAAACTCAGGCAGCTTATAGCCCTTTTCCTCCCATACCTGTCGATTTTTCAAATCGGCCACGCTAAGCTTCATACTTTCACCCCAACTTCTTAAAATTAATATATTTTATGCCACTATCCAACCGCTGGGGATAGTGGCCTATCAAAGTCCAAATTGGTTAACCGCTTACCTCGTTGCGCATTAATACTCTCCCATTAAGATAGCGCCTTTATAGCACCTTTCCACTCCATTTACTGGATTTACTGCGGAAGAAGAAAGTATTCTTCCGCATTTTAGGTTTCAAGAAAAACAACATCCTCAATTCCCGCGAACGCTTAGCGTAATGGCATCTACCGGGCAACGCTCGACACACTGGCCGCAGCCCGTGCATTTGTCAGCAAGCACCCTGTGCTTTTGCTTGCGCTCGCCATCTATGGCCTCAAACTTGCACACCCTCTTGCAGGCAGTGCAGCCTATGCACTTGTCCTCATCGATAAAGGCCACTTTGCGCTTGCTGAAATCGGCATATATGGCGCCGGTTGGACATTTCTCAGCGCATACCATGCAGTTTACACACTTATCATACCTTATCCTGGCAAGATTGTCAACAAAGTCTATGGCCTCAAACTGACAAGCCTTGACGCACAGCCTGCACCCTATACATCCTACTTTACAGTTCTCACGTACCTGTTTACCCGGGTCCTTGGATATACACAGCACCTGTACCAGACTGGATTCAGGGATAAGCTCTATCAAATTCTTGGGACAGGCCTCTACGCATTTGCCGCACCCGGTACACCTGTCGGGGTCCACCACAGCAATGCCACGGTCGGAGATATGGATGGCATCGAAGGGGCATGCCCTCACGCAGGTCCCAAGCCCAAGGCAACCGTAGCTGCAACCCTTTGGCCCGCTGGCCAGCATGGATGCCGCCACGCAATCCTGTATCCCCCTGTATTCGTATTTATTGATGGCGTTTTGGCAGTCGCCCTGGCACAGGACACGGGCAATGCGTCGCTCTTTTTCCTCAACCTGCACGCCCATTATATTGCCCACTTTCAAGGCCACAGGCGATCCACCTACGGTACAGCCATCCACCGGCGCCT
The DNA here is from genome assembly GCF_023838525.1 of Caldicoprobacter algeriensis. Lineage (GTDB taxonomy): Bacteria > Bacillota > Clostridia > Caldicoprobacterales > Caldicoprobacteraceae > Caldicoprobacter > Caldicoprobacter algeriensis. Next base: position 14,945 of record NZ_JAHUQD010000011.1, on the reverse strand, counting down.
TACCGGAGGCCACAGCTTCCGCAAACCCGTCGCACCCCGGATAGCCGCATGCACCGCAATTGGCACCCGGCAACACCTCACGGATGGCTTCAGCCCTGGGGTCCTTCTCAACTGCAAACCTCTTCGACGCAAACGCCAAAACTGCCCCAAACAAAAGCCCCATGCCTCCCAGACTGAGCAGGGACAGCAGTATCTTCTCCATGGACAATATCCCCCCTTACTTTATGAGCCCCTGGAACCCTAAAAAGGCCACCGACATCAAGCCCGCTGTAATGAGGGCGATGGGAAAACCTTTAAGCGGCTTGGGTATATCCGACAGTTCCAGCCTTTCGCGTACTCCAGCAAAAAGCACGATGGCCAGGGTAAATCCAAGGGCAGCGCCCACTCCGTTAAACAGCGCCTGAATCAAATCGTACTTCTCGTCTATGTTTATGATGGCCACGCCCAGCACGGCGCAGTTGGTGGTAATAAGCGGTAGATACACGCCCAGCGCCTGGTACAGCGTCGGGCTGGTCTTCTGTATCACCATCTCGACGAACTGCACCAGCGAGGCTATCACCAGAATGAATATGATGGTCTGCAAATACTCAAGGCCCAAAGGCTCGAGTATGACATACTGGATTATATAGGTAATCAAAGATGTCATGGCCATCACGAAGGTAACGGCAGCGCCCATCCCCACAGCGGTTTCAACCCGCTTTGACACCCCAAGGAATGGGCAGATACCCAAGAACCTTGACATGACGAAGTTGTTTATAAGTATCGAGCTTATCAATATGACGAATATTTTACCCACGTATTCCATACCCTTTCCCCCTACACATTGCTTTTTAATTGAATCTACACCCGCTCAGCGCACGGTCATCGCCAAACACATCCAGAACGAAATCTGTATCAAAAAATTTACCGTGCAACATCTATCCATCGAAATCAATTAATCCGTCTTTTCAGTTATTCAGCCAGCTCTACTCAGCCCTGCCTGTCAGCTTGTTGAGCAGCCCCAGCACCAGCCCAAGGGTTATAAATCCCCCGGGAGGCAGTATCATGATGACAGCTGGGCTGAAGCCATCCGAAAAAACGGGCATACCAAACCAGGTCCCGGCGCCCAGTATTTCACGTATTGAACCCAGCAAAAGCAGCGCCAGTGTAAACCCTACGCCCATGCCCAGCCCGTCAGTTATCGACAGAAACACCGAATTCTTGGATGCAAAGGATTCTGCCCTTGCCAGAATGATGCAGTTTACAACAATGAGCGGAATATATATGCCCAGGCTCTTGTTGAGCTCGGGAAGAAAGGCCTGCATTATCATGCTGACCACCGTCACAAAGGTGGCGATAACCACCACAAAGGCGGGAATCCTTATCTTCTGCGGTATGAAGCTTTTAAGCAGCGATATCACCAGGTTTGAACCCACCAGAACAAAGGTGGTGGCCAGCCCCATGCCTATGCCGTTTATGGCTGCAGTAGTCAAAGCAAGGGTAGGGCACATCCCCAGAACCATCCTGAAAGTAGGGTTTTCGTTGAGCACCCCGTTAAAAAACACCTTCAAAGCCTTCATCACTCAGCACCCCCGTCCTTTAATACCCGGCTGTAGAACTCTAAAGCAGAGTTCACGCCCTGGGTCACGGCTTTTGAGGTTATGGTAGCGCCGGTTATGGCCTCCACCTGTGTATCCTGTGTGGCGCTTCCCCTCACCACCGCCAGTGGACTACCAGCCGACTTGCCGGTATACTGGCTCAAAAAATCAGACTCAGCCGCTTTGGCCCCCAGCCCGGGAGTTTCGTTGTGGCTGATGATGCTCACGTTCTCGATTTTATTCTCCTTAGCATCTATGCCCACAAACAGCTCCACATCGCCGCCGTAACCCTTGGATATCACCTTAAATACATAGCCCACCGTGTCATCTCCCGATTTGCCCTGGTACACCTCAACAACGTTGGGATACTCATCTTTGTATTCCGATATGTCCACCTGGACGAACTCCTGGGCATCGGGTAGCACGCCTTTTCTAGCCTCTACGCTAGCCTGTTCGTTCTGCAGCCTTATGGGCTCCTCGGTAACGGCATGGGTGATGCCCAGTGCCAGAGCCGCCACCGCGGTTATTATGAACAGCTTGATGGACATTCTCATACCTTCAGACATCTGCTCTCACCTCCCCGTAAATGCGGGGCATTGTAAACCTGTCAATCAAAGGAGCGGCCACGTTCATCAGCAGTATGGAATAGGTGACCCCTTCGGGATAACCGCCGTATACGCGAATGATAGACGTGATTATTCCGCACCCAATACCCATTATTATCTGCCCTTTAGGCGTCACCGGTGAAGACGAATAGTCTGTGGCCATATAGAACGCTCCCAGGATAAGCCCGCCCGAAAATATGTGGTATATCGCATTTCCTGTAAAAAGCCCCTGTGGCCCCAAAATCCAGGTAAGCAGCGCCACAGTGCCGATGAAGCTAAATGGGATCCTCCAGTTTATTACCCTTCTCCACAGCAGATAAACAGCACCCAGCAGCAGTGCCACATCCGATGTCTCGCCAAGGCAGCCTCTTGTATTGCCCAATATGATGGCCCACAGAGGAGGAAGCTGCGCCTCCGTCCCTTCCATCCCCTTAAGTATGGCAAGCGGTGTGGCCGAGCTGATGGCATCAGCCGCTGCCGCGCTCATAGCTACGCGAATGGGGTCAGCCCAAGTCGTCATATACACCGGCCACGCGGCCAGCAAGATGGCCCTGGCAGCCAAGGCCGGGTTCATGAAGTTGTGTCCCAGCCCACCAAAAGCCTGCTTGACCAGGGCAATGGCGATGGCCGAACCCACCGCAGGCAACCACAGCGGAACGGTAGGCGGCAGGTTAAAAGCCAGCATGAGCCCCGTCACCGCAGCGCTCCAGTCGTTGACGGTAACCGGCTTTTTCATAAGCTTTTGCACAACCGCTTCGGTCATAACGGCCGATAATACGGATATAGCCATTATCAAAGCCGCTCTTCCCCCGAAGAAGTACACAGCAACTGCCGCCGCAGGTAAAAGCGCCAGCACCACGTCCCGCATGATGCGAGCTGTAGTATCCTCTGAATACACGTGGGGGGAAGAAGAAACTATTAAAGGCTCCATCGCAACATCCCCCTGTTCATCTAAACCGTATGGGTATAATGCCGGCTTAGAAGGTTGGGGTATTTGTAATCCGCCTTTATATCATGCTGCCCCGACCCCAACAGGCGGTATTTGGGACAGCCCTGCTCCTTAATCCAGCACAAATCAATTGCACCACACCTAAATGGCATAACATTTACACAACAGTTATACAACACTTACATAATACGGTATAACCCAGCACAACATTGATACAACACTGGCACAAGGCTGTATAACAAAACTGTAACAGTATAAAAGTATACATACAGCGAAAATGCCTGCTGCAAGATTATGCCCCTTAACCTGATGGTATCCGTTTTGCTACAGCAGCTCATTGGGCTGCTTAAATCACATATCAGCTGGCTGCACACCTTTGACCGCCAGACATCAAATACGCCGTTGTCATTTGGCACTGGCAGTGCGCCTTCTCCTTTCGGTGATCACGCGCTTTGCCGTACGGATGGACTGCACAAGCGGGCGTCTGGCAGGGCATATATACGAGCAGCAGCCGCACTCTATGCAGTCCATGGCATGCAGCTTTTCGCTGCGGTCGTAATCCCCCTTCAGGGCATAAGCGCTGATAAATAGAGGCATAAGCCGCATGGGACAGGCCTCTACACATTTGCCGCATCGTATGCAGGGACCCGGCTCGGGCATCTCCACCTCCTGCTTGGTAAGCACCAGAATACCCGAGGTACCTTTGATGACGGGCACATCCAAGGTGTACTGCGCAATCCCCATCATGGGGCCTCCCGATATCACCTTGGCCGGTTGGCCCAGCAGTCCGCCGCAGGCCTCGACGACGTCCTTGAAAGGCGTACCTATGCGCACCAACAGGTTCTTGGGCTGGGCCACTCCGCCACCCGTCACCGTTACGATGCGCTCGATAAGCGGCATACCCGTTTTTATTGCCCGGGCAATGGCAGCAGCCGTGCCCACGTTGTTGACCACAACTCCCACATCCATCGGCAGGCCTCCCGACGGCACCTGCCTGCCGGTCACGGCATATATGAGCTGCTTCTCGGCACCCTGGGGATACTTGGTCTTAAGCTGTATCACCTCCACGCCGGGCACTGATTTGACGGCATTAGCAATGACACACACGGCATCCGGCTTGTTGTTCTCTATCGCGATGTACCCTCTTTTAACCCCAAGCACTTTCATAATGGCCTTCAGCCCATCCACCACATCCCGTGGATTTTCCACCATTAAGCGGTGGTCGGCCGTCAGATAAGGCTCGCATTCGGCGCCGTTTAAGATTACGACGTCTATATTCTTGTCCTTGGGCGGCGAAAGCTTGACATGGGTTGGGAATGCGGCACCACCCATACCCACGATACCGGCCTCAAGAATTAAATCTTTTAACTCCTCGGCGCTCAGCGACTCAATATCCTTTGGGACTATGAACTCATCCAGCTCATCCTTGCCGTCATTCTCAATAACAACGGCAAGCCCCTGCCCCATGGCAGGATGAGGTACCTGCTTTATCTCTTTCACAACTCCCGAAACGCTGGCATGAACCGGCGCGCCCACAAAGCCCTTTGGCTGTCCAATCTTTTGCCCCAGTTTGACATGGTCACCGGGCTTTACCAGCGGTTCACAGGGAGCACCTATGTGCTGCTGCAAAGGTATATACACCAGCTTTGGCGCTTGCATCCGTTCAACCGCTTTGTCTTGCGTGCTCTCTTTCCTGTGGAAAGGATGCACTCCTCCTTTAAATCCAAACACCTTCAACCCCATTTCACACACCTTCTTTGCCTTAAATCTTTATGATTTATCTGATGGCGCCAACCGGCATGCAACTCAATCCGTCATAATGCAACATAATATGCATTCATCCTTGAATATTATAACACAGATTTTATAAAAATGTTATACATCTCACAAGTTTATTTTTTAACAAATGGCTTGAAAACAGCATTTTAAACAGTTTCAGCTGTTATATAACTATTACACATTTTTATGAGTGTATTATACATATATCCCATAAAATTGAGGAAAATTTGCTAATTTTTATAAAAATGCAGAACTTTTTTCACGGCGTTTACATGTTATAAATTTAGCAATCTCAGCAAAAAACGTATATGTAATTTTTTACCAACAATCAGCCAGCCGGTATATTACTTTTTCCCGCTTCGCGTGAACTCGTAGATGCCCATTACCAGCAAGAAAATCCCAAACAGCTTCTTTAAGATACCCGAAGAAGTGATAACAGCAAGCTTAGCTCCCAGAAATGCGCCTATGGCCCCTGCCAGAAAGAGATAGAGGGCCATCCCGTATTTGATGTATCCGTTTTTGACGTGAAGCCAGATTGCCAGAATTGCCGTAGGGAAAAATGCTGCAAGGTTGACCCCTTGGGCAGCGTGCTGGGACAGGCCGGCCAAAAAAACCAGGGCCGGAATGAGAATGCTACCCCCGCCAATGCCCATCCCACCAACAATCCCGAAAGCCAGTCCTATAAAAAAAAGAAGCATCTATGCGATCATCCTTATCGCGGCAATGATCATGAAAAGGCCAAAAACTTTGCGCAGCCAGTAAGGCGAGATTCGGTTCAGGATCCACGCCCCTACAAGGCCACCCAGAGCGCCGCCGGCGGCCACCTTCCATATTACATCCCATTCGAAAAAGCCGCTTTTGAAATACACAAAAGAGCTTATGGCCGTCAAAGGCAGTATGACCGCCAGAGCGGTAGCGTGGGCATCGTGCTCCTTCATGCCCAAAAGGTGCACCATTGCAGGCACCACAATGGTACCGCCTCCCGAGCCAAAAAAGCCGTTGCACAGCCCGGCCACAAATCCCGATATTCCAATTTTAAGCCAGCGCTTCATCCTTCGCATCACCCGTAATTAATCTTGCCAAAGAGAAAGCCTTTTATGCCTGTTTTTCATCGTTGCCAGTGAAGGTGCATTAAAAGAAAGGGGTTACACTCAAGTTACCTAGAACAACCACACCAGCTAGATTTGATACCCAGTCAAATCCTGCAAACATACATAAAGGGTAACTCTCGTAAGTCAGCCAAAAAAATAAAAAGCCGGCCTTATCGGCCAGCGGCTCTCATCACAGCAGCCTGATGATCAGGGTCCTGCCTGTTGTGTATGTGGGTTTTGCTCTTGTAGAAGTGTATGCACACATGGCCCTGCATGCCGTTGTTGGGTATGGTGTCATAGGCATGGGGCATTCCGTGCATGGAAGCGGCCACCCGCACGCCGCCGATCTCGACTATGACAGGCCTGCGGTCCCAACTCCAACCACCCCATATTTCTCTTATGATCTGGGCATCCTTTGCCGTCACCGGCTCCGAGTCTGCATGGTTGGTTCCACCGGTGCGCTTCATGTAGAACGACCTACCGGTATACAGGTCTATCACTTTTGCCACTGCACCCCTGGGAAAGAGATACTGCCCCTTGGAGAACCACTCAACCAGCACCCCCAGGGAGTTCCTTCCGCCTCGAGAAGCCGGTAGATAAGAAGCCGCCTGGGATGGATAGGCAGTATAGCGCTTCGCACCAGGGCTGTACAGGATCCTCCTGGTCTCGGGCCCTACCGTTCCATCCACTGCAAGCCCGTTTTGCTCCTGAAACAGCCGAACGGCATCGGCCGTAGCCGTCCCGTAATATCCCGTGATCTTGTAGTTGAAATACCCCAGATCCCTGAGCCTCATCTGAAGGTCCACTACCTTCTGACCGGTACACTTTACCTTCAGCACCTCGTCACCGGTCGCTCCAGATGTAGCCCCCTCATCCATATCTCCATCAGCAGGCGTCCCTTCCCCTCTTGCCGGAACGCCCAAAAGAAAGCATACAAACAACATCAACACAAGTATGCTGACCGCTTTCTTCACTCTTATCACCTTTTTTTGAAATTGTACAGCCCACCCATTATATTAACACAAACTATGGGAAATTGCATCAATTTTTTACAAAAATATTTCAAAAATATTTCTGCTTTGTTAATTGGACTCAGCAAAAGCTAAAGGTCAGCACAGGCACAATGCAAGCAGCTGCTCACACTCCAAATTCTTGGCCATGATCATTATATCCTCAGGCTTATCGTTCAGCATGATCTGATAGCGGGTCTTCCTCACCTCCGCATATCCCATACTCTTCCAGAATTCCAGTCCCGCTATATTGCTGGCCACTACACCTGTGTACAGCCGCCTGATAAGCCACACGCTCCTGAAATACTCCTCCAGCATGGACACAACTCTATGTCCCACTCCCGCGCCTTGATAGGCCTCATCGATGAGGATGGAGCTTATCCAGGCCTCGTCCTTTAAGAGATAGTGCACACGCCCTTTTACCACGCCCAGCATGATGCCATGCTGCTTTTCGACCACCTTGAAAAAGAACTCCCAGCGGCTGCAGCAGGCCTCGATGTACTTGTCCCTCATCTCCTCAAAGGTGATGGGCCGATTAAGTCCCGTGGCGTGCTTGTACCTTTCAACATCCCTGTACCACAGCCATATCTGAGGCAAATCCTCTTCGGTGACGGGCGCAATCGACAACCCATCCCTTTCCAGACGGTGTTTAATCATTTAAGCGCATCCCTTCTTGGATATGGTATACGCACCACAACATACTGTAGTCATCTATTATTTTTATTCTACAAATAGTACACGAAATCCTTTTTTAGAAATTAAAAAATTTTAAAACCCAAACTCCGTATCGAGCCACCTGTCAATTATCCTCTTCAAATTGGACCTTATGGTGTTTTCCTTGACGTCGGCTGCGGTATACAAATCCTTCCTGATGCTGACCTCATCGCCCAAGGTCACCTTTACATATCCTACCTTGGTGTCGGCTTTCACAGGCGCCTTGAGGTACTGCGGCAGTTCAATCTCGACCGATATCTCCTTTTCCTCTCCTTCCCTTACGGGCAAGAGTATCTCCTCCCTGCACACGGCTGCCACCTGGGCCTCATACCCATCCCTGACCGGAATATGCCCCAAAACCTGCTCCTTCGAGACCACGGTATAGGGTTTAAAGTTTGCAAAGCCGTAGTCCAGCAGGGTGGCGCTGTCGTCAAACCATGGCTGGCAGTCTAGCACCACGCACACCAGCTGCATGCCATCGCGCAGTGCGGCCGAGGCAAGGCACCTCCTGGAGACCTTGGTGTAGCCCGTCTTTATACCGTTTGCACCTTCATAGCTCCACAGTAAGGCGTTTTTATTTTGAAGCACCCTGTCGTAACTTCGCCCCTCCCAGGGGATCTTCTTGTATTTGGTGGACACTATGGTGCGAAAAATAGGATTTTCCATGGCATAGGCCGAAATCAGTGCCAAGTCGTAAGCCGTTGTATAGTGCATATCATCATGCAGTCCATGTGGGTTGACGAAGTTGGTATTTCTGGCACCTATTTGAACCGCCTTCCTGTTCATAAGCCTCACGAAGTTTTCCACGCTGCCGCCTATGTGCTCGGCAATGGCAACAGCTGCGTCATTGCCCGAGCGAAGCATGAGCCCGTACAAAAGCTGCTCCAGGGTCAGCCGCTCCCCCTTTGCCAGGTAGATGGACGAGCCCTCCACCCCCACCGCCATAGGTGAGACCGTCACCACGTCCTCAAGATTGCCCATCTCTATAGCCAGTATGGCTGTCATGATTTTGGTGGTGCTGGCCATGGGCAGCTTCATGTGTGGGTTTTTGGCATACAGCACCCTCCTGCTGGATGCCTCCATCACCACAGCCGCCCTCGCAGCGGTGGAAGGCGGCACCACGGAAGACACTCCAGAGGGATTGCTTATCCGCTCTGCGCTCAGACCAGCACTTTGAAGTACAGCATCTTCGAATTTGGAGGCCGCTTGGGAGGCCATCAAACCGCTATAAGCGACATCGCCTGAATAAGCCCCTTGAGCAGAATATACAGCACCCGAATAAAAAAACGCATACGCAAAAAGCAATATGCATGCTATGCTGCGCCTTATCACCATTCCTTCCTCCCGTGCACAGTATGAAATGTAATCAACATACCATCGACATAGGTTTATTATTTGACAGCTCATGAAAATAATTCACAAAAAAATAAAGCCTCGCTGTATCATCAGCGAGGCTTTTTTACGTGGTGCGGAAGAAGGGACTCGAACCCTTACGCTCTTAACGAGCAGCAGCCCCTCAAACTACCGCGTCTGCCAGTTCCGCCACTTCCGCACGTTTACCGTTTATATTTTGTTGTAACCTCCGTCTCTTTGCAGGAAATATTATATCCGCTTTATATAAAATTGTCAACTAGTAATTTTGAAAACCCGTCTCCAAATAGGCTCTCAATAAGTCCTCAAACATACTTATAATGTCCCTCTGGCTGTAGATCAGGAAGGTTTAACTTCCGCTCCAAAACCAAAAAACTCCGGATATCATAGCAAAGGTCGCACTTCCCTGCATATTCGGACTCGGGCCTGTAGTCATACTCTTTTATTGCCAGTTCCACCAATCCGCCTATCCCAGTGGACTCCAAACTATATAATACCTTATATTTACCCGGATCAGCCCCGTATGATACTTCACTTAAGTTTATTGAAAGGCCTGGACACGACTGTGGAATAAAGTTACCATACAGATCAACATGAAAATGGTAAATACCTGATAATAATCTGCATGGCTTAGATTCTTTCAATATTTGTTCAAAAGGCTGTTTCTTCATCATCGGTTTATACGTCTTTAAAGCTCGCCCTTTCAAGTTAAGTCCATATCTTCTTGACAGTTCTAACAGATAATTCTGCCCAAAAAACCGGGCATACTCATCAAGAGAATGGGGTTTGCGGTCATCCATTGCATCCAGATCAGCCCAAAAATCCATCAGCCACGGAAATACACCCATGTTTACTTCTGAACAAGCCGCCATTAAAGCTTTTACCTTCCAGAATGGTATATGTTCATTGTGGTATGGATCTATAGATATAAGCAACGTATGTACACCATATTTCATTAGTTCCTTAAGAATGATTTTTGCCGATGCCTCATCCCTGTACCAAGACGCATTGGTCTCAATATACTCTATATCAATGTTGTTTCTTCGAGCCGACTCCAGGACAGCAAAAATTTTGTCAGGCTGCAGAAGCGGTTCACCACCACCAATATGAACGTAATGGCAATCTAAACTCTTCAGAATAGAAAATATCTCGTCGGCCATGGATGGGGTCATATAATCGTTAGGCCATTCCGGGGAACTGGCATAACAACAATGCTTGCACTTTGACGAACATTTGTAATTTGTAATTACTCCTCCTGACACAAGGCAATCAATTTTAAGCACAGCCAAAAATCCTCCCTGTATCTATACTTGCCAAAATCAAATCTTATACAGTACGTTGCTGTAATTGGCCTCGCACCTGTACCTGAACATCTTGTTTCCTGCAAATCTGTCAAGACGCTTTTCAATAACCCTATCAATCTTTATTCTAACATAACCCTCGTCTTCAATTAAATACCTGAACTTAATCGGCATGAGATTACCCTGCCAGTCAAACCAGGCAATTACTTCTGTTTGTGTGTCTAAATAAAAAAGGAACTGCAAGTTTGTTGCAGTCCCGCTAATTGCAAAAGTTTATCCATAGCAGATCAAAATCTTCAGTCTCGAGGGCTTCAGCTATGCTGTCAATCAATTCAAGCTGCTTCTCCCAATCCCCCTTTTTCCGCAATAAGACGGCTATATCTATGTCACTTAAATCCGTGGTCTTTCCCGTAGCATATGACCCGTAAATATATGCCGCTACAATTTGGGGATCTTTTTCGAAAACCGCGGGGAGCTTTTCCACAGCTCTAGCTAATATATCTTTTGGCAGCTTTTTGCCGAATTTTATCATAATACTTCCTTCCCTTCATTAACTCAATTTTACGTTGGTAAGATACATTTTGTGAAATACAAACCAATTCCGCTACCACTTTAGTATTTTACAACAACACAGCAGTTTTGTCTGTTAATTCCTCTACATATTATACCATAATACTAAATGATAACATACCTATCCATAACCATCCAATTAAGAAAGCAATCCCCACGGTATCCACTGTAGATGCAGAATTGTTAACCCTAGATCCATTGATAAGTACGTCAATTTAAACCATGTTAAATAATCATTATTTTTTGCCCTTTGCTGATCCTGACAATATCACTAAATTTAATGTTTTCCCCATCCTTTTTATAAGCCACCGGCACATCTTCCAGCAAAACCGACTTCACATCTCTGCCTTTCATAAAAGGCAAGCACAGCTCTTTCAAATCCAGATAGCCGTACAGCACCTTCAGCTCTATTTTATCGCCTGACTTTTCAAAAATTCCCCATCCAGAATCCAGAGACCAAAATACTCTAAAGTTATCGCCACCAGTGACCGGGTTAAAGCCTATAACGCCTTTAACCATATCAAACATAAAACCTGAAAAAGCCAAAAGCAATGAGTAACTGGCCATGGATCTAGCATAGTTGCTTCCACACTCAAACTCATTCCATGGATTGCGTTTGTATCCATCATACCTGCTGCGTACGGCTTCCACTATTTCCAAACCTTCTTTAATGAATCCCTCCTGAATGAGGTGGGCTGCTATTTGGTACTCAAAACCGTTCATGGTCTCCTGAGCATACGGCACTGGAACAGCCGGCCTCCTCCTGCCCTCCGGGTAGGAGCAGATGACCACTCCCCTTTCATCGTTTAACGAAAATACCCTGCACGGATTGAAGACATCCCTCATCCTCTTAAAATTGTTTTTATAAACCGAGTAGACGGCTTTTCGAACCTGCGCTGGATCGAATATCTCCCCTAAGCCTATTAAATTGGCATGCCATTGAGCCAACACCTGATCCACAAGACATCCTTCGCCCACCTGGTATTTGATCTCGCCTTTTTCTTCATTCCAATAAGTATCCACCGTTGTCCCGCCAACCAGGGTATCGCTTTTACCCTCATCAAACTGGTCCAGAATGGATTTATCATTCAAATCAATGCAGTGATAATAGTATTCGCCATTGAAGAGGTTGGAATCTACCCATTTCTTGCCGCGATGAAATATGTCTAGATACTCCCGAGCAGTGTCTTTTTCCCCTAAATAATCTGCCATCTCGGCGCCGGCTTTTAAAGCCGCCAGATAAAAGCCCGTGAGCCACGAGTTGGGGCCAAAGAGCTCCATATCGAGGGTGTGGTGTTGACGCCCTGTCAAAACGCCGGTACGTTCTGGGTCCCACCTGTCCTTATTGGTTTCAGCCCAGGCGTATTCAATGGATTTCTTTACCGAAGGCCAGAGCTTACGTAGCCATTCGGTATCGCCAGATACCTTCCATTCCCTGTAAACCTTCAAAACGCCGCCAAACTGACCGTCAGCACAAGGCCTAAAATCCCATCGTTTGCTCCCCAGTGGAAGCTGCAGCCTAAACGACATGCCCCCGTCTTCGCCTAGATTATACCAATATTCCAATTCACGCATAGAACGTTCCAACTTAGGGAATAAAAAGGGTAATGCATAGGCGTAATTCCATACATGGGTACAAGAGCCCTCACAGCAGCCAGAATCACAATGGCATCCTTCAAAACCGTAAAACGAACCATCCTCCAACCGCAAACAGGTAGGCGTTTTCAGAATGGATATATTGGCCGAAATGGCGTCTATAACAACTGGTGGAAGGGTTGATGAAAATAAGGCTTCTTTAAAGCACATAGTTTCCTCATACAGCCGATCCCAGTTTTGAAGCGCGTACACGGCGCAGTCAAAAGAATCTTTAAACAAGTGCGAGTAATAATTCTTCCATTGCGCCTTTATGTATGTTTGACAACCACAGCAGCTCTGTTCCCGACCTTGTTGCTTCCAATAGTTATAACAGTTGGGATAATACCACGTCAGAACAAAGCGGACTTTTTTGTGTCCGCCCGGTTTTAAGGAAAAGTGTACCGCCAGCGTGCACATGTCCACTTCATTCCCGGAACCGATTGTATGACTTCCTTCCTTACTTCTATATGTCCTGTTGGAAAACTTTCCAGGTGTATTCAGGTCGTTCCAGTACATTTCCAGATCGTCAAACCAGCTTCCTCTGTACCAGTACTCCTGATAGCTTATATCCTGCTCATCGGTAGCTATAGTCAGCTCTCCATAGCGTACATCGGCCGGCTCAACACCACGACACCCCATTCTGATCCCTTTGACCTGTCCACACTGGGTAAACTCGTTATATCCAATGGTCCGGCCGTTTATATTGCCAATGCAGGATACCACAGTGTAATCGAGGGGTTCATTTGACGTGTTCTCCACCTGTATTTCAAAGAAAGCCGCTGGCAAACTTGAATCTTTATCGTTGAGCGGTATAAAAGGATTGAATGCTGTCATGGTCACTTTGCCCGGAAAAGTATCATCTACAAACGTGATACTGGCAAACGGGAACTCCCCTCTGAATTCCGCGTCCCTGAAATGCGGCACTCCAGATAAATAAGCCCTTGGCGGCCCAAAACCGAAGCTCTTAAAATGCGGCTCACCAAAACTACCCGAATAAGGAGGATGCAGGTCGCTATTTAAGACCCTTGCATCAATTACTCGGCCGCCCTTTTCCACCTTTACGGCAAAGTGGGAATAGCCGTTATAGCTGCCTTTGTTGGGACGATTCCTAATCTCCCAATCAATTAACCTGCCGTTACCGGCCAGGCCAATGCACCCTGTACCTATTCCCCCCAATGGAAAGGAAATTTCTTTAAGCCTTTCTTTAGTGTACAAGAAATATGGATTGTTCATAAGGTTAGCCTCCTTTTCATTTTTTAAATTGACCCATTCTGGTTTTTTAAATTAGACGCTATCACGCAGGCTGGCATATAGCCCAGTTTTTAATCTATCCTTTAGGCGGTAGCTGTTACCCCTTATGTTAACTATATGAGCAAGGTAGAGTTCCATACTGGCTTTCTGTTTTCATCGGTACCAAGTATTACAGTTTTCATTCTATCGGTAAGAACTACGTCGGCTACTCTGTCGAAGTATTCCCACCCGTGGATAAGGTAGCGGGTGAAACTATGGACGTTGCAGCAGTTTACAAATTCCACGTATATAGCCCTGGAGTATCCTAATACCATGACAAAGACGTAAAGCTTGTGTATCCCAACGGTTTCCTAGTCAACATAGCTGTATTCACTCCAGTCAACCTGGGCTTGCTGGCCAGACCTGGTTGCGTAAAGGCATACTGCCAGGAACCTGTTTGGGAGGAAAAGCTTTTTCAATTAATTAATGCATTCTTAATCTATTCATAGATTAGCTTATCTATTGAGATTAGTAAAGGGAATATAACATATTGTTTGAATTATGTTTCACAGACAGCGAAAAGGAGGCTTTTAGTTACTTAAATTTTGTGCAAACAATATCTCAAAAAATGGTTAAATAAGGAAGATAACTGGATATACTTTGACTTTGACAAAGTCATCAAAACGGTACTGACACTGTTGCAATGTTAACTTAAGGAAATTTCATGCATTCTTTCTTCGGCTTTTGTACAAAATTTAGGTATATAGAATTACATTTCTGTATGCCATAAAGTTCCTTCCTTGCCTTTATATTCATATTCTACCTTATACTTATATTCCATAATCTGACATATTCATAGAGATATAACTTAAACCAATTTTTTATTAACGATATATCGTTAACTCTATTCTACTATAAACTTTTTCGTTTGTCAACGATATATCGTTAATATTTTTGATGAAAATTTGGTATACTTTTTCCAAAATGGTAGTGTCAAATAAATAATGAAAAAGTCAACGATAAGAGAATTGTTATCAAAACATGGACTTTGGCAACAGAATATAGACTAAAAATATAAAAACACAGTAATTAAGAGTGCTTAATAAGTAAGAT
>NZ_JAHUQD010000010.1 GCF_023838525.1 Caldicoprobacter algeriensis | reverse complement strand
GGATGAACCTTAGCCGGTCTTTTTGGCGTAAAAGAGAGAGAAATATACTGGAAATATTTAACATAGAAAATTAAGGCAAAATGTTATTATATGGTATTGTTAAAAAATTTACTCCTCATGGCTGAATGCTAATGAGAAATATTGATTTGATATCGCATATATGCTATAATTATCTTTGACGGGCGCCTGTAGCTCAGGGGATAGAGTGTTCGACTCCGAATCGAGAGGTCGCGGGTTCGAGTCCCGCCAGGCGCACCAAAACCCTGTAACATTTGATGTTACAGGGTTTTTGATTTTTCAGCATATTTGCTTTTCCCACAGTATTCCCACAGCAAAAGATTATTAGACAACTTTCGATCACCTTCCCACATAATTTTTTAAAAACAGATTTTCAACTGATATACAAAGATGGTATAATGTTGGACTGATAAAGTAACTACGACAGAAAGGATGAAGGCTATGGTGTTGCGCGTTATGATGGTGGACAGCAGTTATGAAGCACGAAGGGATATCGATAGCAAAATCAAATGGGTAGAGAACGATTTTGAACTGGTGGGCGAAGCCAATAATGGCGAAGAGGCATTGGCCTTATTGCCACATGTATCGCCTCATGTTATCTTTACTGAAATACGCATGCCTAAAATGGATGGCATAACCTTTATAGAAACTGCCAAAAAAAGATGGTCTGACATCAAATACGTGATCGTCAGCAATTACGACAATTTCGAGTATCTCCGTCAGGCCATGAGGGTAGGCGCATACGATTACATCCTCAAGCCGGTTAAGGCAGAGGAAATAAACCAGGTGCTGTTGCGTGCCAAGTTTGAAATTGAAACAGGGATACGCAAATTCTTCTAACAAAAGCCACCTTATGTAGAAGGTGGCTTTATTTCACATTAACCGTCACCTCAGCAGGCTTGATCTCTATCAATTCAGTCCCTGGAGGTATATCAGCCATGACCTTTAATCTGTGTTCTCCCCGAGAGATATTGGCAAGGTCCACATAGGCCTTTATGCTATTTTCGTCCACGCTGTTTATTATAGTTGCCGGTCCACCAAGAACTATTTCAGCTCTGGTAGGTTCCAGTTCAACTTCGCTATTCTCTGGCACATTGATCATTTGAATGTTATAAATAGTTAAGCTCCGCTGTATGTTTTTCTCCCTAATTCTCACCACAACCTCCACTTCGCTTGGACTGGAAGGTGCTATAGTGACACCTTCGTATTTTTGAAGCTTTAAAGTCTGCTTCACATCAGCAGTAGCACCTTTTATATCCATCACTTGGGTTCCTATAGAATCCATCTTGTCCAGAATAGATTTATCCCCGCTGACGGTTACCTCTTGTGGATAAACTTCTATGCCCTCAATCTCATAATTCTCGTTGGGTACACCAGCGATATTCGGCTTTACTGGCAAGACTTTTAAGGGATAAACCGGCACCGTAATTATTACATACCGTGGATTAATATTAATGTATTTTGATTCGATCATTCGCCCATCCTCATCCAGCAACAAAACCGGCAACGAGTATTCGACAGTAGAAGATACATCGGAAATCTCTAAGGACACCGTAGCCCTATATATCCGTTTGATAAGATTCTCAGGCCCTGATACTCTTACAGCATTAGAAGGCTTCAACCTGTAAGGAAACGCTAGATATCCTTTAGCTTCTTTTACAATGACATCGGGCGTTACAACAACATCTTTGTGAACCAAGTAATCAGTTTTAACGATGATTTCGGGCTTCCGCCTCAAAGTAACCCCCGAAGGCAACCCCTTAATATCCACAAACAGCCTGTATTCCCCTGGCTCGTTAATCTCAGAAAGGTCAATCGCGCCTTCCAACTGTTCGATATCTATTTTTTCCAGATCCCGCGTACGCCCTTTCACCGAAATGCTCACTCCACTGGGTATATCATACACCAATGTAAGCCCTTTTTCCTTGAATTTATCCTCATTTACTATTTTAATTGGAACATTATCATAGCTTCTGGAAATTTCAGGGTTTTGCTCCCTTATCGCTATAAGCCACAGTATGATGGCGATGATGACTGAAATGAGCTTCAAAGCAAAGTTCTTGCCGAGTTTGCTATGCATCCTTTGACCTCCGCTTTATCAAACTAAAAGGTTTTAATTCTTTATCTTTTATATATATCTTCTCTAGAATACCGCGCAGTCCTTCAGTGTCCAGATACCGGGTCAGCTTTCCATCACTGGCAATTGAAACAATACCTGTTTCTTCTGAGACGATTATAGCCAATGCATCGGATGCTTCAGAAATGCCCAGCGCCGCTCTATGGCGCGTACCCAGCTGTTTGCTCAAATTCGGGTTTTCGGTAAGCGGCAAAAAGCAGCCCGCAGCTATTATACGCGATTCCCTTATTATAACGGCACCGTCGTGCAGGGGTGTGTTGGGCACAAAAATATTTTCCAGCAGTTCCCTCGTCAGCCTGGCATCCAAACGCACTCCCGTCTCCACCACATCATTTAGGCCTGTCTTCCTTTCGATAACGATCAACGCGCCAGTACGACTAGATGATAGATTTTGAACAGCTCCCACTATATTCTCTATGACCTCGGTGACATCCTCATCGTTTTGAGTAAACATCACTTTATCAAATATCCTTCCTCTACCTATCTGCTCCAAAGCCCTTCTCAATTCAGGTTGAAAGACGATCAGCAAAGCGATGACACCCAGCTGTGCAGTGTTGCGGAGAATCATATGCACAGTATTTAGATTTAGAATATTGCTCATCCAGGTAGCAAACAATAATATTGCCAGCCCTTTTAAAACCTGCTCTGCCCGCGTCTCCCGTATAAGCAGCATCAACTTATATAGAGCATATGCCACAATAGCTATATCCACAATGTGACGTATGATATCGGGAAATTGAAAGTACGGTTTCATATAGGAGATGATGTTTGAAAGCCAGGCCCACATATTTCCACCCCTTGCAACTTATGCCGTTTCCATATAACAACGCCAACTATTGTAACCTCTGTAACCTCCAGACCAGTCGAACCATTCTAGCTACCATTATTATATAACAACTGGCATGCGTTTTAAAAGAATCACTAACAATCTTTATGACGTTCCTCATCAGGCAGCGTTCACATGGCAATCGGGATGGCTGTTCCACAATTGATGCATCTTTTGTCCTTCAATCCCATTACCCTTATCACGTATCCACGGTCGACTATCTTCTGCCCACATTCAGGACAATAGGTGTTGTTATCTGCTCCTATCACATTACCTATATAGACAAAGTTGAGATATTCTCTGGCCACATCTTTCAGCTCATAAAGAGTAGTGACAGGGGTAGGTGGAAGCTGCATACGATAGTTGGGATAATATCGGGAAAGGTGCAGCGGAATGTTTCTATCAATCCCACTGAGCCAGCGCGCCAGCTCTCTTATTTCCTCTTTGTCGTCATTGAGCCCCCCGATGATCAGGGTGGTTATTTCAACGTGGGCCTTCCCGGCAGCCTGCTCCACCACTCTTTTAACTGCAGACAGGTTACCCCCGCAGATTTTCCTGTAAAACTGTTCGTTGAATGCCTTGACGTCTATATTAAAAGCATCGACATATGGAAGTAAATCCTTTAGAGGCTCAACCTGGATAAAGCCATTGGTAACCAGTACCACCTTCAAATCCTTTTGTTTGCAAAGCTGCGCCGTATCCAAGACATACTCGTACCAGATGACGGGTTCGTTATAAGTAAAAGCGATGCCTATACTATCATGCTCAACGACCATTTCAACCAATTTTTCGGGATCCACGACGGTGGTGGGTTGTTCCCTGTGGGCAATATGCCAGTTTTGGCAGAATGAGCAGCGCAGGTTGCACCACAATCCCCCCACCGAAAGTATAAAGCTGCCTGGATAAAAATGATATAAAGGCTTCTTCTCTATAGGGTCCATGGCTATTGAGGATATCCTGGCGTATCCGTCGGCCATCAGCTTACCGTTTACATGCTTCCTTTGTCTGCACAGCCCGGCTTTCCCTTCCGAAATCACACATTCATGCGGACAAAGATTGCATTTTATCTTATCCCCTTCTCTGGTATAAAACAGCGCTTCCCTCATTCTCAATACACCTTCTAAAACTTAGTTTGATGATGATCATACCGTTACATTCTATCATTTGTGGCGCTCCACTTCAAAACGCTCTATTGTATAGCCTTCATCAGGACGTATCCCTGCCTTTCTCAGTGCGATTTCGATCTGCTGCTGTGGAGTATCAACCCCTTCCAGGTCAGGCAGCAACAGCCCTGACCTGCGTCCGCTTCTGACTATCACTCCGTACCTCTTGGCATCAAGTTCGTCTATGGATTTGACGGGCTCAGGCTTTTTTAAGACGTCAACTGAATACACCAGATCATCCAATTCACTTTCATCCACAGGGATGAATCGCGGGTCATGTACCCCGGCACTTATGGCATTATAGATGATCTCCTCCGCAATATTCTTTCTGGTGGCCTCGATGGTGCCGATACATCCCCGCAGCTGTCCATCCTTCTTTATCGAAACAAAAACTCCGGCCCTGTTCTCCAGCATTTCCTTGGGGAGGTCATCGTCCGGCTTAATTATCTTGCCGGTGCGGATATACGACTCAAGCGAGCGCCTGGCTAGGCGAACATAAGGGTCCTCGTTTTGGCGCACCTTTTGCATCCGCTGATATTTTCGCTCAAATAGCCTGTCCACAAGAACCCGTGCGGAGTTCGGCCCACCTTTTTCAAATATGGCCACCCCATAGCCCACTCCAAAAGGCCCCTCATAGGATAAAACCTTGGGATGCAGGTCATACCCGTCCAGCGTCCCCATGGCTATGATAATGGAACGAAGGCCGCACTCCCCACCTTCTTCAACCATCACAGGGTCCATATTGAAAAAGCCCTCAACATCGCCACTCTCAATAAGCGTCATTATCTGTTTATCAAGTTTAGGTCCCATTGGATGGAAGCCATAAGGGCCATCCTGACTCAACCGATGCGACAGGTCACCGCTGGCAATCACGCAGACATCCCTTTCGCAGGCACGCACAACCTCCTGTATGGCCTTCCCAAAGGCGTATAACGCCTCATACGATAAGGGCGCGTATGTGATGTGAACCAGCTTAAAGTCACTATACTGCTTGGTAACGAAATATAAAGGTACGAGGGCGCCCCAGTCCATAGACGTGGATATCCCATAATCAGATGCCACGCCGCTGTTAATTCCTATGCAGGGTATATTTGAACGCTCGGCATTATCCATTATCGCCTTGGCCAGTTCAACATCGTTTTCAAATGACATCTTCACCCTGGCAGCACCAAACCTTGCAAAATCCCCTGCCAGGTGCGGTGTGGCCATGACGGCTATAGCATCGCGAAACATCGGTCCGTGAGGAGTAATGACTATTATGGTATGCGGCTTCTTATCTTTTATATGCTGAGCACACGTTTCCAGAGCCTCTATCGTGCTTTGTACCTTACTCTCCTCACCTTTCCCAACTTCTGGAATGATGATGGGAGGATGAGGCATGAGATAAACCGCCATAATATCTCCCATTTAGTACACACCTCCTCTTCTACTAAGTTTATCACAAAAAGGAATAAAGATACAGGTATATTCAAAATTTGAAAAAATATGTTTAGTTATTTTCCTCCATTTGTTTATTTTTCTCACTCAATTTTATCATACAGCTGTTTTATACATACACGTCATATCTTGCAATATACAAAAAGTTAGAGAACATTTAAAAACCCAGGAGCAATGCACTTGTCCGGGTTTTTTGTTTTACACACATTTTAACCGCATTGGGGAATAACGGCTTTTATATTTGAAAAAATAAACTCGGAGGTGTTAAAATTGCGACAGAGACGTAGAAATACTGCTGATATAGGAATTACTATGAACAGCAATGAAAGCCAGGCCATAATTGAATCCCTGAACTTGATTCAGGCCGACAACATGATCAATGCCAACGATGTGGTTGTCATAACACCCAATTGGGTAAAACCGGCGGGTCCCGAAACCGGTGATGTGGTAGGCCCCGAAAGCCTGCGCACCATCATAAGATTCGTTAAACAAAAGAATCCTCGCAGGATAGTGGTGGCCACCGGTTCAGCAGAAAGGACCACCGCCGACGTCATGAAAGCGGTTGGTTACGATAAAATCATTAATGAGGAACAGGTGGAATTCGTGGACCTAAACTACGGTCCGTTTGTGAGGGTAAACTTGAATCACTCTTCCCCACCAGCCACAAATTTAAACAAGCTCTACGAAGAAATGACCTTCCTCATCTCGTTTGCACAGCTTAAGACACACAGCGTGGCAACCATGACGGCAGCCATAAAGAATATCGCTTTGGGTTGGCCGCCTGCCGAAGAACACGGATATCCCAAAAAGAACCTAGGCATACACAATGACGTTCATGGTTTCATAAGCGCAATGGCACAGATAATTCCCATCGATCTTTCGATAGTGAGCACCAACCCTGCCATGATAGGCACCGGCCCCCACAACGGCATTCCACGCCGCGTCGGAATTGTCATAAGCGGCACCGATCCTGTTGCCGTGGACACCATAGGAGCGCGTCTTTTAGGCTTCCACCCTGAAGCCATACGGTACCTGTGGGATTTGAAAAACAAAAAGGTGGGAATAGCGGATATAAACCAGATGAACATAAAGGGTATGCCCCTTGCGGATGCCGAACGGGCTTTCAGCACAACAGCGTACGGCCAGGCATTTACTGTGGAATAGGAGGGGCATTTACACAGTAGAATCAAAATTTCTATTTAGAATGCAGCGTGCGATATAATACTGTCGTGTAATTTTGGTTTTATGCAAATTTATCCTTATTTTGTTTAAATTTGAAGTGATCCCCTCGCCCCATATCAACCTCCATGCCGACGGAATTGATCCGCCTTTCAATGCAGCTCCGGCATTGTGCGGCCTCCTCCCCAGTACAGATCTTGTTTTGATAAAGCTCGTATTTTGGCCGTGCCCAAACAGGAGATAAATTGGGCATCACCACATTGGCGCCGGCCATCAGGGCCAGCTCTCTTCCTCTGGGGTGCAGCGTTCCCATGGCGGTAGTGGCAGGGAGCAGGCAGTCAGGAACCAGCAGGCGTGCAAGCGCCAGCATGACCAGCGTATCCTCCACCGTACCTCCCTTGGCGTCTCCAAGTGGCGTCTCTTTATGAGGGATAAAAGGCCCAATGCCTATCATATGGGGGTTGAGCTGTTTGAGGAACAGCAAATCCTCCACTAGGTCCTGCCTGGTCTGGCCCGGAAGCCCCACAATAAAGCCGGCTCCAACCTGATAGCCGATCTCTTTTAAGACCTCAAGGCATCTTCTACGGTTGTCGAAACTTGCGCCTGGATGAAGCTTTTCATATAAGCTCCTGGATGCCGTCTCGTGTCGAAGCAGGTATCGCTCCGCTCCCGCCTCAAAAAACGCGCGGTATTCATCGTCATCCCTCTCGCCGATGGACAGAGTGATAGCTGCATCGGGGAACGATTTTTTGATGCTGATGATTATGCTCACCATCCTATCTACCGTATACCAGGGGTCCTCTCCGCTTTGAAGCACAAATGTTCTGTACCCAAGAGCGTACCCTTCTCTGCAACACTCGAGTATTTCTTCTTCACTCAAGCGATACCGTTCCACCTTCCTATTGCCCGAACGTATGCCGCAGTACAGACAGTTCATCCGGCATATATTGGAAAATTCGATGAGACCTCTTAAGTAAACCTTGTTTCCGTAATATCGCTCCCTGGTCTTTCTGGCATACTCAAACAGTTTCTGAGTGTGCTCTTCATCCAGATTTTCAAGCACATAAATGAGCTCATCCCTGGAAAGTTCATTGGTGTTATAAAGCTTATCCAGCAGCGAATCTACCCTGTTCACCGAATACCTCCCCTAAATTTTTGTTATTTTCAAACATCACTTATATTTCAAACAGCCATTCGTACATTCCCTGCCGATTTTTCTGCTACGCTTCAGATAGAACCCAATTTCTCCTATACTTAAGCCATAACCCCGGATTTCCCATCTGTGGCCAGCAAATTGACTAGAAAAATAAATCCCTTTCGCCGTTTTCGATCCTCCTCAACCTCTCTATGGTCTTCTCGCGCATGACGGGATTAGGGATTTTGGCCAGGTTCTTCTCGATTACCTGGTTGCCCAACACTTTCAATTCATCATCGGCATAGTCCTCCAAGTATTCCTTAAAGGTCAGTATGGCATTGGGATAGCACAGGTTGTGGATCTGCCCGCTTTTGGCAAATTCCATAAACCTCTCTCCCGTTCTGCCTGCCCGATAGCATGCAGTACAGTAGCTGGGCAGATAACCCTGCCTGCACAGGGTCTTTAAGACCTCGAGAGGTGAACGGTGGTCAGCCAGCTCGAACTGAGGCTGGTTATTTCCCTGCTCATGGAGCACATATCCGCCCACATCGGTGCAGGACCCGGCGCTGACCTGCGAAACGCCCAGGTTTATAACCTCTTCCCTAAATCCAGGCGCCTCACGCGTGGAGAGAATGATGCCCGTATAGGGCACAGCCAACCTGAGTATTGCCACTATCCGCTTGAAATCGTGGTCGGATACCAGATATGGATATTCCTCCAGAGAAACGCCTACAGCCGGCCTTAATCTTGGCACCGAAATAGTGTGCGGCCCCACACCGTATTTTTCCTCCAGATGCTGTGCGTGAAGCAAAAGCCCCAGCACCTCATACCGGTAATCATAAAGTCCAAACAGCACACCCAAGCCTACATCATCTATACCGCCTTCCATTGCCCTGTCCATGGCGGTGGTGTGATAATCGTAGTCACTCTTGGGCCCTGACGGATGATACTTGGTGTAGCTCTCTTTGTGATAGGTCTCCTGGAACAGCACATATGTGCCAATTCCCGCGGCTTTCAGCTTTTTGTAGTTCTCCACGCTGGTTGCGGCTATGTTTACGTTGATACGCCTGATACTTCCATTTTTTATTTTAGTACTGTATATCACATCCATAACGTGGGTTATATATTCAATGGGACAGTTTTTGTCGTCTTCCCCTGCTTCCAGCGCAATCCTCTTGTGCCCCAGGCTTTCGATTATCTCAACCTCTCTACGCACTTCCTCATCGGTAAGCTTTCTTCTCTTGATTTTATTCGTACATTTGTAGCCGCAGTACTTGCATCTGTTTACGCAATAATTCGACACATAAAGCGGCGCAAACAACACTATACGGGTACCGTATATGGCATCCTTTACCTCACGGGCAGCTTCAAAAAGCTTTTCGTTCAGTTCCGGGTCATCTACCTGCAAAAGGGCAGCCGTCTCCTCCAGGGTCAAGCCTTTGGCCTGCCTGCCCTTTTCAATGATGGCCTCAACTTCCCCAATCGTCTTGTTCTTCCCTTTCTCAAGTGCTTCAAAGATGACCTCATCTTTAATAAAATCAGCCTTTTCGCTTTTTAGCATGGATTTATCATCCTTTCCTAAACTTATGTTTTTCAATTTTAAGATTAAGTGTTAAGGTAAACTTTTTGAGTACTTACAACCCTCAAAACACTTTTATTAAACCCGTTTATTCTAAAAATGAGTTCCTGTCAAACCTTTATCATCCAACCGCCGTACTTTTATAAAGTTCATACCATTCTATCGAAGCATCCTATTGAAGCAATTTTTATCAAACCTATATATCCCATTACAACCTACTCCATAGCTTCTTCACCACAGGCCATTAAAACATGACAATTGCCCTTCAAAAGGCTGCAGGACTCGATCCAAAATCCCCTGGACATACGCGATAAACACGCCGTAGTTGACAATTGGTACCCCGGCATCCACAGCCTGCTTTATTCGATGCAGCATCTCCCTTCTGTTGAGCATGCACGCCCCACAGTGGATGACCAAAGAATAATCTTTCAGGTTTTCGGGAAAATCCCCTCCGCTTACAAAATCAAGATTTAAATCCTTGCCCGTTTTTTGTCTGAGCCAGCGAGGGATCTTCACCCGCGCAATATCATCCTCCTGCCGATGGTGGGTGCAGGCCTCAGCTATAAGAACCCTATCCTCTTCTTTGAGCTGTGCAACAGCCCGGGCGCCCCTCACCAGCTCCCTTAAATCACCTTTATACCGCGCAAACAGGATGGAAAACGAAGTAAGGGGTATATCCGGCGGCGTATCGGCAGCAACTTTGTGGAATACCTGGGAGTCGGTAACAACCAGCCGTGGTTTGACTTTCAATCCATCCAGCGTGGCCTTCAGCCTGTCCTCCTGCGTAACCACCGCCATTCCTCCGCCATCAAGTATATCCCTGATGGTCTGCTGCTGAGGGAGTATGAGCCTTCCCTTGGGGGCGGATTTATCAATTGGCACCACCAATACCACAAAATCGCCGGGAGAGATTAAATCCCTGACAATCACATCCTGCTGCTCCTCTGTATAGGCGGCTTTAACAATTGCCTTTTTTAGCGCCTCTATGCCTTTGCCTGTGGTTGAGGATACCTCAACAAACGGAATTCCCCACCTTTTGCTGTACAGCGCAACGGTTTCGGGAGAAACCGAGGATTGGTCCGCCTTGTTGACAACCCCTATAACAGGAAAACTGTGCCTTTTCAGCATATTTACCATGTATTCTTCAAATTCCCCTATCCCCACGCTTCCATCTACCACCAAAATGGCCACATCGGTTTTGTTTAAAACCGCCAGCGTCCTCTTCTTTCGCAGTTCCCCCAGTTCGCCCTCATCATCCAGGCCTGCTGTATCTATGAACACCACCGGCCCTAAAGGTAAAAGCTCCATGGCCTTGTATACCGGATCAGTTGTGGTACCCTTTACCGGCGACACCAGAGCAATATCCTGGCCGGTCAGCGCATTTATAAGGCTGGATTTTCCGGCGTTCCTCCTTCCCAATATGGCAATGTGCAAACGCTCCGAACGTGGCGTACTGTTAAGGCTCATTTTCCATCACCCTGCTTTCGCTGTATTTCTTTGCCATAAACACATCCAAACGTATCTCAACCAGCAAGCAGATAAATACTGCAAGCAACCGGTACTGCACACAAAGCACCAGGCAAAACATTTCAATAAGCGTTTTAATAACCCAAAAACTAAAAACACCCTTCCCCGAAAGATCGGAAAAGGGTACAGACTATCCATATTATTTCTGCACATCCGTTTCCTCTCTCTCAGGGAACCTATATCCCCTTGAGGTTAGAAACTTATTTAGAATCTCACCGTCCTGTTAAAATTATAACAACCTTAACAGCAAAAATCAATCCCAAAAATAAAAAAAGCAGTGCCATAGCACAGCCATGAATACCGTTAATTTTGAATTATATTTCTCATATTGCTGCCAATCAAAATTTCCTACTTCACTGCACGTAGAAGTTCTTCTATCTCCTGCAGTTGGACATCAATATCTTTTGATTCGTTCAGGTTTATTTTCGACTTGACTTCTCCTTTTTCATATTTCATTTTAAATTCTTCTAACTCCTTCAATTTTATTTTTTCTAGCCTTTTGTTTTCTTCCGCATTGTGATCCGGTGTTGTATTATTTTCACCATACAAACTGTACTCATATGCAGCTTCCTCATCACTAGCGGAGTCTGCAAAAACAATCGGACAACTTATAAGCAATAATGTTATTAATATACACTTTATTCTTCTCTTCACTTGATACTACCTCCCGCCTAATAGTTGCACAATAGTTGCACTCATCGATAATTATAGTCAAAATAACATTGCCTAATTTAGCTCAACGATATTATTCTTTTTCCTCAAAAATAAAACCTTGCTTTAGGAAAAACAAGGATGATGACCAATTACACAATCGGCGCCAATTATTTTTGCAGCGATTATTTCAGGCAAACCTATATCTATTCCAGCTAACACATTATGTATTTCAATATCTTTATTCTCTTACATACTGCAATAGAATCATTAGATAATTGTTTTAAACCTGAAAGTTGTAAAGTTAATTTTTAAGCAATAACAGCCCTGTAAAACTTTCTATCTATACGTAAAAATGCAGCCCATAGCATGAATAAAATTCCCGAAGCAATAAATATCGTTTTAGCACTAAAGAAGGTGGGCTTCCTCTTTCATCGAGGAAAGCTTACACGGATGTAGGGATTGCTCCCTAATACCCGTGCAGCCGCCTCCCTCTCCGGAGGCTTAACTTCGGGCCGGTCCAGCCCTACAGCCTCTTCATGGCTCAAGCCAAACCCTTTCCTCAAAATGGCAAGGGCGGCATTGATGTCCCTTTCATTCTCCCATTCACAATCACATTTTATGACTCTATCGGATAGAGACAGTCCGTGCAGCCTCCCGCAGGCAAAGCACTCCCGCCTGGTCGGTTCAAACCTCCCCACCGCAACAGGTGTCTCGAGGCTAGTCCTCAACCTCGACTTCAATCCGCCTCCATCTGAACGATTTCTACTTCAATTTCTCGGGCTTTCTGGAGCAGCAGCTCCTTCAGCCGATCTGCCACTTGGCCTACCAAAACTTTGCTGCGGTATTCGGGGCACCATATAAGGTGATAACCGATGTTGTATACAGTTGTATTTGATCGTTTCCATCGCTTTCCGTTCATAGTTACATTATACCACAATTATTGGAAACCTGCAATTTGTCTAACACTAGGCCCGCCTTTCATCCCTCCCTTAAAAGGGTTGGGCCTTCCCGGTGGATCTTCGTAATTTTATTCCCTTTAACGGTAACCAATAGCCCAGGCAATAATTAAAACTTTACTTACCTGCTAAAAATTTAACTTCCTCAACCAATGCCTTTAATTTATCGCAAGCGACCTTACTATCATCCGATTTTGATGATAATAATGAGAATATCTCATCAACCCTTTCTTTGTATTTCAACGGTGCTTTGGGGAAGTTGGCTATCATCTTTACTGCTTTTTTCTCATTTATGCAGTATTCTTCGTTTAAAGCAAATAAAACTTGATTCAGACATGATATGACTCTGAAAACATGTCCGGCAACATAATATACATCATCCTTATCTGCATTGTATTGAGCATGCATAAATGAAAACTCCGCTTCCGAGATGAAGCTCTCAACAATAGCTCTCTTCATGTTTGGAGGATAAGGTTTGGTTTTTGCCTTTAATGCCTGTAATCGCCCGTTTTTGTCGATAAGAATTTTGCATATGGCCAGCTCGCCCATATACATGGCATTGATATAAGCGTGAGGATGTCCCCAGTGATAGTGAGCTGTAATTTTCCCGGCAATACAATCATTTATAACCTGTTCGACACGCCGGATGTCCCGAAATATAAAATCAACATGAATTCCGTCTATAACCAGCCATCCACCTCCATTAACCCATTCACCCCAGCCTCCAAGCGGCGTAATGATGTCCTCACGGTGAGCATCATCAAGGGCCGTTGCGATTGAACTTACTTTGGCCAGATCAAATTCATCTAAATCATAATAAATACCGATATCAATATCCGAGTCAACTCCAGGAGTGCCCCGCGCTCTTGAACCACCCAATACCACACCAACAACACCGGGTACTTCGCTGAGTGGCTCTGTAATTCTATCCAAAATATGTTCTATATCCACAAACAAACCCCTCCATTAAAAGCATAATACGCTATCCCATGCTTGAGTTATTTATACCTCAAAATCTCAATCATCTTTTTTCCAGTCATACGGAAGAAGCTGCTTTATGGTTACCACAACTCCTTCCTTAACCATCATCTGAGCATTTACATTGTCGCCATTAAGCTGGCTTATGAATTCGCGACAACGGCCGCAGGGAGGCATAATACGCCCATCCCAGCCTACAGCAATCATCTTTAGCACGCGGCTTTCACCGGCGGTTACCATAGCAGCCGCAGCTGCGTGCTCAGCGCAAAAACCCATCGAACATGCGGTATCAATGCACACGCCCGTGTATACCTTCCCGCTTTCTGCAAGGATTGCCGCTCCCACTCCGCCAGCCTCAGCATTTTCGGAAAGCTTGCGAGGATTTACTACCGATTTAGCTATTTGGTAAAGCTCATCAAAATCCATCTTAGCCCCTGGTCATCTAAACTGTACAAAACTGCACAAGTTTAGACGGCTGGGGTATTTCTTACCGCCTTTCAGGTTGTCCCACCCCCAGCAGGCGGTATTTGGGACAACCATAGCCCCTGCCCCAAGAAGCAGGAACTCACGCCCTTAACCGGGTCTCCCCACTTGCCCTGAGAATAATACCCCCCTCAGAACAGAGACATCTCTTAATACTCTCTCAGGAGAGAGTGGCGTTACCACCGCTACCTTGAGAACTCGCCAGAGTTTATAGCTATCGCTACAGGCACCAAGACTTGTTCCACCCAGAGGTCTTGATTCCTCCTCTGGCTCACTCTCAAGGCTTTGTATCCATTTTTTAAGTGCTGATCGCTTGCAGCAATCCCTCCCGGCTCTTCCCTTTCTTCCATCCCGCTTGTATCCTTGCATACGCATACTTTCTTTCTCCTACGTTGATTCTTAGTCTAGCACCATTTCCATATATCTCAATCCTTGTGTTGAGATTCCCTTTCTTGCTCCTGTCACCTCTTGAATAAAGATTGCCTTTCCTTCTCTCTTGCCACTCTTGTCTTAACCTCTCGTATGCCTTACCGTTTATGTGCCGTTTCTTGAGCTTATCAAACAAACTCCTGCCACCAAAAATAACCTTACTGGGGTTTTCGTCCCTTTCTCTGCAAGACTCTAAAACGCTCTTTGCCTTCATTATCGCATCATCTACATACCTCGAATTTAAATTAAAAACCCCCTGTAGTTCTCTTTTTAGTGTGTTTCTGCTCGAGCCTCCTAAAAGCCTGTTATATGCATATCTCATGCAGGATGACCATCTTCTCATTAAATCTAGCACTATTTGCTCATCTTCCTTGCTTGGGAAAGTAAGCTTGGCCTGTATTGTTAACATACCTTTTACCTCTCCTGGTCTCGTTTAATCCACTCGCTATTTCGGATATAACTTCATAACTGCGCTAACGTTATATGTTTCTTTAACTTTTTGTATACTCAATAATACCTATAATCGTCCAGTTAAAATTATATCATTTTGTATTGTTATTTTAAACTGTTGTTACCTCCTTTCCATCAGCAAGCCTTTTCCTCAGGAATTTCATCAAGACCATATCCAAGTTCAACCATACTATAACCCCTCTAGGTTACGTCGTTCTATTGATAAACTTATTTATTGCCTGCATGTATAAAACATACATGTCTATTATCTTATCTATACTCTCATATACTATCTTGTCATTTATTTTGTCATATTCGTGAACAAGCCTGTTACGAAGGCCAGAGGAAGGGGCAATATCTGCCGCAAATTTTGAATCAAGCACTCCGCATTCCGCTAACTCAATAAAAGAGTTAAAGTAATCAGAAGCGGGTGGTTTCCCCATGTATGACAGAAGAATATTGTTAATATCCAAAGCAAGATCAACAATCAGTTGAATCAGCCGCTCGATAGCATATTTGGTTTTTAAATCTTGAACATATTATATCATTTTGCCTGAATTTTACATATCCTCTGCAACAAAAAATATTCACCTAATAGTATAAAACCATGTGTAAGTCTAGTAACATACACCTGGCTTTAGCATTTTTTATGTTAATCCAGCAACTTAACCTTATAACATTTATGGATCTGAGCCGGATAGCTCTCTGCAATTGCCCCATTGTAAAATATTTGAACCTTATCTCCCACTTTTATATCGCCAATAGTTATCTCCTTGTCTTGAGAATCAACCAATTTCACATCATCATTTATGTATACCACGATCTTATCGGCTGAACGCAGCTCATCAGAGCCTTCCTCGGGCTCCACCAGCAAGTCCGACTGGTTGTTCCCTATGACAGTAGCCATGAAATTGACCTCGCTGCCAGCACCGCCGCAGGATGATAGGGCAAGCAATGCTACCGCCAGTAGCACGATGGAAAAATAATGCTTTTTCACAACAAAACCCCCTATAAAATAGTTTCGATGTATTAGACGATATTTAGGGAGATTTTGTTGCACTAATCGTTTGCTAAACTGCCATCTCCAAATCGTTTCATTACATTAACCTCATCATAATCCTTTCTACCATGATCGCCGCTCATCAATAGCCTATCAGAAACGTTAGCATTATATAACCTAATAGCCTGGTTCTGGGCATCCTTACGCCTGTTACTTAACTTTTCATACTCCTTCCTGAGTAGAAACTGAACTCTTTTCCTGTTCCTTGAGCCCTTCTTTGCCCTGGCCAAATTCCTCTGGAGCCGCTTCAGCCTGGATGTTTCACGTAGCTCGAAGTCTATCCCAGCCCCGTTGGACAAAGTTATCTTTGTGCCGACCCCAAAATCCACTCCTATGGCTCTCCCAATAGGCTCATGGATAAAGTATTCTTTTGAAACGTAAAATATTCAATTAAGAAACACAACAATTAAAGAAATTTATGCATTTTATGTTCTTCTGAAGTTTTATTTTTCTACAATATATAATTTTTTCAGCAATTCTTGACTCGCATCAAGCCTCCAAAGAGCAAAGAATATAACCGCGCCCGTTAAATTTAATATTACATCGTCTACATCTATACCCCCAGTACGGGTTAGCATCTGTTCGACTTCTACACATATTAGAATTATTGCCATGATAATAATGAATTTATTGGCTTTCCTTACCTATAATACCTTATAAGATTACCATATCTCCTGCGCTCGATTCAATATCATCAAATAAAAAACCTTCCTGCCGTCGGCGGCAAGAAGGCTGTACTTTACACTACAGCCCGGCGAAATAATCCACTATCCCGCAATATATTGCCCAGGCCACCTGCTCTTGATATTCATCGGTTTTAAGCAGCCTCTCCTCCTGTGGATTGGAGAGGAAGCCGCACTCCACCACAACGCTTGGTGCCTGCCCTGCCTTAAGTATGAGCAGATCGCTCACCGCTTTGATCTGTCTGGTGTTGCCGCGGTTTAAAACTTTTATAAGCTGGGTTTGGATGCACTGCGCCAGCCTTTTCCCTTCCTCGCTTCCAGACATGTAGAATGTTTGCGCACCGTAATACTTCGACTGCTGAAACTTGTTGAGATGGATGCTGACCACTATATCGGCATTGCCGTTCCTTATAATCTCAACCCGTCTTTGCATGTCCTCCCTCTTGGTTCTGCCCAGAGCCTCATCGGTTTGACGGGTCATTATGACCCTGGCCCCCTGATTTTCCAAATATTTTTTTAGCTTACGTGCTATAATCAAATTTATCTTATCTTCTCGGGTGCCACTATTGCTTACAGCTCCCGGATCAAAGCCTCCGTGTCCCGCATCTATCACGATTACCTTTTTGCTGACCGGTGAGGCAAGGGTAAGAATTGCACTATCTTCTTTGAGTTTTAAAGCAAATAGCAAAAACAGCGTCACGCCCAGTAAAATCCACAATACAATAAGCCATTTCTTTGTGATGAATATAACCTTCATAAAATCAAAAACCTCCAGCAAAATCATCCTGTAAAAAGGATATTGCTGGAGCTGTTAAAATATTCTTCCCGTAAGGCGGTAAGGTTAAATATCCATCACCTCTTCATTTGAATTTTATTCTCTCAAGATTACAAATCTGAATAACCTAGGTCATTATGCAAAAATTTCTAAGTTTACAAAAAACGTAGATATTCAGAGAAAATAAAAGAAAAATCAATAAAAATTGGTTATGTTAAAAAAAAAAAAAAAGAACTTGACGATGTAAATTGTTTATATTACTATATACACAAGTTATATGTTTAAATTTTACAGTTTCGCACTTTTAAACCAAGCACATAAAATTGTTTCAATTCTTGTATTTAACGTCCTAGTAAACACGCTAAATAACAGAAAATGTAAGTTTTGCGGTTTTATTTAATCAACTGCATATTTTAACTATACAGTTATTATAGTCTTAAACTTTGCATTAACTTTGATGTTTGCCGGCGACAGAGAAGTTAATGTAAAGCTGAAAATTACGTTAGAAGGAGGGAGTAAATTTGAAGCTAAAGACTTATATTGCTATTGTCACGTTTTTGGCGGTGGCGTTATTTGCTACCACGGCACTTGCCTTTAGCGTAACTTTTGTATCACGATATTTACCTTCAAGCGGTGTAGTAGGATATTCCTCTACATTCAAAGCAGAAATTGAATATGATTCTACTAAAATATTCAAAATAACCCTTCGAAACATAACCTCTCAGAGAGAATCAAATCATAGCTCCGTATACAGGACTATGATTTGATTCTCTCAATATTTTACACTTATATACACAATCATACAGAAAGGGTTGGAAAAGTTGAAGGGCAAATTCAAACTGATATGGATGCTTTTAAAGGAAAGCAAGTTAAGCGGCATTAATAAAAGAATCGGAGAGGTAATAGGTATAATTTTAATGCTGTCAATTTTGCTGTCATTTACCGTGTGGTTTCGCCACATCCAGCACGTTTATACGGTTTTATATGCCGAGACTAAATTTGACTTCATCGTCAAAGAATTTAACGAAGAACAAATTGCCCACATCAAGAGTCTTCCATTTGTTGAGGCCGTTTTCCCTGTCAGAATCATATCAGGAAGGGTCATAATTCAAGACAGCACAACTAGAAACATACCCTTAGACATATATGCAGTAGATAGTTTCGACAGCAGAGATATATCCTTCTTCTCTGACCATTTGATTATAAAATGTGATAAAAAAATACTTGAAAACAAAGAATTAAATCCTATTATCATTGACTTTGGCACCGCCAGAAAACTTGGGGTAGATACAGGCGACAAGGTTTTTATCCCGTTTGGCCCCGACCAAATCAAAGTCCCCTTCACAGTAGCGGCCATATGCGATTCAGGCAGAGAACCAATAGCCTTGATACTGTGGCAGGGTGAACAGCGAAGCACTTTTACTCAGATTTTTGGTCATGAACCGATTTACAGTATTATGTTTGTTAAAGCCGTCGATAAGGAAAAAGCAAAAGAATACTTTATCTATGAATATATTCCAATGCAAATGATAAATGATGGTCTTTTATCTGCAGACGATAAAAACGGAATTGTTGAATTTAATCGCAATATGCTTCTTGAAAGAGAGAAGCATCTGGAGGAGCTGTACTGGGAACTTAGGTATACGCCGCCTATTGTGATTGCAGCCAGCATACTTGCATTTATAGCTTACCTGCTGGTGTTATACCGCGAAGCCAGCAAAAAGCTTGTCATGCGTGAAAAAGATTTTGCCATACTCTATGCGGCGGGAATGCCCAGGTTTTATTTT
The DNA here is from genome assembly GCF_023838525.1 of Caldicoprobacter algeriensis. Taxonomy (GTDB): domain Bacteria; phylum Bacillota; class Clostridia; order Caldicoprobacterales; family Caldicoprobacteraceae; genus Caldicoprobacter; species Caldicoprobacter algeriensis. The sequence goes on along the minus strand of NZ_JAHUQD010000010.1, from coordinate 67,061 downwards.
GTCATGTATCTATTGCTGGAAACCTTCGTGATCCATGTCCCGCTACTCGGGACAGCGGCTGTTATCGTAAAATACATTGTATACGATTTTCTCATGGAATCTTATATGCCGTGGTATCTTTTTGGATGGTATTGCCTTGGGGCATTAACCCTTCAAATAGTAGCTGTTGTTATCAATGGCCTATTTGCCTACTTAAAAACGAAAAAAATTGATATATCAGCACAGCTTGCTAGGGAATGAGGTGTATTTATGAGCAATGCATTTATTTTCAAGTTTATTCTCGCTGAATGGAAAAAGAACCCTTGGTTTTTTATAAAGAAAATATTGCTGTTCATACCCGTTCTTTCGATTGTAGGCATGTTTTCAACAGCCGCAATAGTACCTGTTGTAAATCAAAAAAGCTTTTTAAATAACTGCACTTACGATTGGATTGCTTATTGCGATGAAAAACCAAAATCCGGATTTGCTTTTCGAGTTATGGAAAACACAACTGTAGCTCACATACTTTCAACCGATAACGCTCTTGTCTATAGGCCTCAAACCGTGATAGATCTGTTCATTGTGGATGAACACAATCTGTATGAACTGGAAAAAAGCTATTTCAATAAAAAAAACTTGCTCTACGGCGACATGAGCCGTTTATCAACTTCTGACGACAGCGTGGGCATAGCACTGAGCTATAATGCTGCCAAACAACTAAATAAAAAGTTGGGAGACAAAGCACATTTAATTATTCGTGTAAGGCAAGGCATAGATTCTGCAAAAGATTCTCATGCCAATCTACGATCTACTTATTATCCTGTGACCATCAAGGCAATACTCAAACCCTTTGAAAAAGGAATAGGCCTGGTGCTGACAAACAATAAATTTTTAGAGTTTTTGGAGAAGCACCAATTAACTCATGAAATAGATTATCAGTTTGTCATCTTTGGCAATTCAGAAGACAACCATACTGTTTCGGCAAACAAGATAGTATACAAAAAAGCTCAGCTAAGCGATGTTAATTTCTCCTTAAGCAAAAACAAGGTACTTTTGATCATAGCGGCAATGGGAGCTGTCGTGGTTTATCTGTTAATCAACCGCGAAGTCAAATTTACCATAAACAGAAGACTAAGAACAATAGGAATATTACTGGCGCTGGGGGCAACGGAACAAACTCTGCTCAAGACTTTCTGGATCGAACAGGCATTCATTATTATAGTTACCTCCATTGTAAGCAGCATCGTTTACAAATATCTATTAATGGAACCCTACATCGGGGAGTATATCAACATAAAGATGTTTGTAACTATCCTGTTGATCTATGCTGCCATTGGATTATTAAGCTTGCAAATAGCCATAAGAAAAGTAAAAACAGCCATGAAAGATCCTTCCCTTCCCGACATTATTTCTAGCAAACCGGAAGAACTATAAAAAGGAGGAAAGCGTGCAGATGGAAATATCAATTCAACTCAGCCAGGTCACCAAATCTTTTAAAACAAAATATCAGAGGGTTGATTTATTTAAAGGGCTTAACTTGGACATCCAAAAAGGAGAGTTTGTGGTTATACTGGGCCCTTCTGGCAGCGGAAAGACAACTTTGCTGTATTTGATGGCCGGATTTATAAAACCCGATTCGGGAAGCATTGTGGTTGACGGGCAAGAAATTGCCAAACTAAACGAAAATGAAATATGCCGGTACAGAAACCAGAAAATCGGCTTTATTTTTCAGTTTTTTAATCTCATTCACTCATTTAACGCCAAAGACAATGTCTTGGTCCCCCTGCTGCTGGCTGGAGTAGATAAACATAAAGCTGAGCAAAGAGCAAACGAGCTTCTCGAACAAGTAGGCATGTCCCATAGAAAAAATCATTATCCATGGGAATTATCAGGAGGAGAACAACAAAGAGTGGCAATTGCCAGAGCTCTGGCAAACTCGCCCAGCATCATTTTAGCCGATGAACCCACCGGAAACCTGGACCAAAAAACCGGCGAAACCATTCTTGAACTATTAAGTGACATCCACCACAAGGAAGGAAAAACAATAGTGGTAGCAACTCATGATATGAAAATCATGAATCGGGCTACTAGAATTTATGACATGGAAACGCTAATAAGCGCATCAAATTTTTAGAAATAAATGCATGAGTGATGTCCTCTTCTCAAAGAATTAAAGGAATCGGAAGAGGATATCACTCATATACTCCAGCCCAAGTACCAGACTTCATATATAAAATCAAACTTAACTCCTATTCAACGAATCTATTCTCTATATAGCCTATCTTCTCTATCTCAATCCTCACCACATAGCCGGGCTTTAAAAACTTAGGCGGGTCAAACCCCATACCCACCCCCGCCGGAGTCCCCGTAGCCAGTATATCCCCCGGCTCCAGCGTGAGGCCCTGTGAAAGTATGCTTATGAGCTTTGGAATGCTAAATATCATATTGCGAGTATTTGAGCTTTGGCGCAGCTCCCCATTTACCCGGCTCAAAATATCGAGTTCAACCGGCTCACCAATCTCGTCTCTGGTCACAATCCACGGACCCATAGGACAAAATCCATCCAGGCTCTTGCCTTTGAACCATTGGTTGTGATTCTTCTGCAGGTCCCTGGCCGTCACATCATTGATAATGGTATATCCGAATACATAGTCCATCGCTTCTTCTTCAGGAATATTAATGCCCTTTTTCCCTATAATAACCGCTAGTTCTGCTTCATAATCCACCTGTGATGTAATATCCGAGTGCAGCGAAATTTCGGCAAACGGCCCGATAACTGTATGAGTGGCTTTGGTGAAATACTGTGGATACTGGGTGTTCGCCCCTGATATTTTGCCATCTTTATTAAGCTCTTCTATGTGTTCCAAATAATTCTTCCCTACACAGAATATATTGCGTATCGGCTTGGGAATTGGAGCTAGAAGTTCCACATCATCCACATTGATCCATTTATCACCCAGTGGAGGTGGCGCAGATACCCCCAATCTTACACCATCTGAAACAGCTGATGACCGTATAAACTCAAGAAGAGTTGGCGGTGCAGCTTCCCCTAGCCAAAGGCGGGCAGGGCAGATGAGCCCCCCCTCAGGCCTTACAAGCCCCCAGTCCTCTTTATCTCCTACTTTAAAAGTCGCCAGATACATTGCAACACTCCTTTACTTTTTATTTTTTCACAACCAAGTCCTTATTGAAACATAGATAGTCATTGCCATATAAGGTAACAATTTTATTAGAGGATGTGCTTCTGAGTAAAAAAACCCGTTGCTAGTTCAATGAATGTTATTATACCGAACAATACCATTAATATAAACCTTTCATTGTCACTTAAACCATTTTTCATTTATAAACTCTCCCTGTATACCTCTTTAACAAATTTTCGATTCTATTTTAAAAATTTGCAGCTAAAACGTAATACAACATTATTAAAAATTTTATATTTTACAGTTTTTACACAAATATTATACGCATGCCTTTCTCTTTGTGTCAAGCAAACACCGCATAAGCATTCAAATTTAAACTCAAGCTTAAACAATAATGAAGGACCGGCAACTATACACCGGTCCCCAGTATGACGCGCACCTCATGGCGTATGCCGTCATCCACAAGGGGGATCCTTCCGTCCGGCAGCTTCTGCCCATCTAGCAGTACGGTTCTGACGCCCTTGCTGACCCCTTGCGGGTTCTCTACGATGATGTGGTATGCGCTGTTCTTGTAATTGTAGCTGATCTCGTATTTGCTCCACGACTGAGGTATACAGGGGTCCACAATCAAGTATTCGCCTTCCAGCTTAAATCCCAGTATGTGTTCAAGTCCTACCCTGTACATCCAGGCCGCCGAACCGGTATACCAGGTCCATCCTCCTCTACCCACATAAAGCTGCGTGGAATATACATCTGCCGCCATTACGTACGGTTCTACCTTGTATCTCGACAGCTCGATCCAGGTGCGCGCATGGTTTATGGGATTGATCAAGTTAAACAACTCAGCGGCCTTATTGCCATCGCCCAGCTTGGCAAAGGCCATAATCACCCACACCGCTGCATGGGTGTACTGCCCGCCGTTTTCCCTCACACCCGGAATATAACCTTTGATGTATCCCGGTTCCAGATGGGTCTTATCAAATGGCGGAGTGAACAGGCGTATAATCCCCTCCTCACGGCGAATCAGATAATTTTCTAAAGCCCTCATGGACTCGCGAACCCGGTTGGGGTTTGCGGCCTCCGAGATAACCGCCCAGGACTGAGATATCGAGTCTATCTGGCACTCGTCATTTTGCTCAGACCCTAGCGGCGTTCCGTCATCAAAGTAAGCCCTTCTGTACCATCCACCGTCCCAGCCGTGTTTTTCAATAGCATTTAGGATACTGCTAGCTATCTCTCTGAAGCTTTTAGCCCGCTCTTCATCCCCTCTGGCTTCACAAATCGGTATAAAGCGCTGCAGCGTGGTGTACAGGAACCATCCCAGCCATACGCTTTCGCCCCTTCCTTTTCTTCCTACATTGTCCATGCTATCGTTCCAGTCCCCCGTACCCATAAGCGGCAGCCCATGCGGACCAAACTTAAGCGCACGTTCTATGGCCCGTATGCAGTGTTCGTAGACAGTAGCCTTGCTCTGTGAGATGCGGGGAACGCTGTAACGCTCCATCTCTTCGGGCGCCAAAGGCTCATCTTCAAGGAAATAGACCTCTTCATCGAGTACACTCCAGTCGCCGGTAATCTTTACGTAGTCGGCTGCCACAAACGGCAGGAACAGCAGATCATCAGACATCCGCGTGCGAATCCCTTTATAAGGCATGTGCCACCAGTGCTGCACATCTCCCTCGACAAACTGATGTGCACTGGCTTCGATGATGTGCTGCCGTACAAGATCCGACAAACTATAAACCAGTGCCAGGGAATCCTGCAGCTGGTCCCTGAATCCATAGGCACCGCTCGCTTGATAAAAGCTGGTCCTGCCCCACATCCTGCAGGAAAGCACCTGGTACACCAACCAACGGTTGAGCAGCAGGTCCATGGATGGGTCTGGCGTGCTGACCTGCACAGTTCCCAAGACCCCATCCCAGAATTTCTTTACGTTTTTAAGCTCCTGGTCCACCTTTTCAACATCCCTGTATAGACTTATTATCTGCCGCACTTCGTCCAGGTTTTCACCCTGTCCCAGTAAACATACAATCTCCTTCTGTTCTCCCGGCTCCAGGGTTATTCTCACCTGCAGCGCACCGCACGGGTCATAGCCCGCACCCACTCGCCCGGAAAGACCGATCCTCTGCAGGGCAGCTGGAGTTTGTATGCTGCCGTTTCTGCCTAAAAATTCGGTCCTGTCGCATGTATAGGAGGATACAGGTAGGTTAGCCGCGATAAATGCTACCCGTTCGGCATACTCTTCGTTGTAAGCGTTTCGTGCCAGCAAGGCACCCGTTTGCTCATCCCACTCGGTTATGATAAACTGGCTAGTACCATGCCGCTGAACGCCCAGCACCCATTCAACATAATACGTAAGGGTAATCCTCTTGCTCCATTTAGAATCGTTTCTTAAAACCACCTTTGAAATCTTCACAGGGTATTCCAAAGGCACGAACATCTCCTGACGCTGCACAAGCCCGTGGCTGGTGTGTTCAAATATCGTATAGCCCTGCCCGTGGCGCACTATATAGGGCTGACTCTCCCGAACAGGGGATGGCGTTATGGTCCAAACCTCACCGGTGTCCTCATCCCTTAAATAGATGACCTCACCGGGCGGATCAATTACCGGGTCATTGGACCAGGGCGTCAACTTGTTCTGCCGGCTATTCTTACACCATGTATACCCGCCTCCCGATTCGGTGACCAGGAAACCAAACCGGCTGTTGGATACAACGTTGCTCCATGGCATAGGGGTGCATTTGCCGTGCTGTAACCTGATGACGTATTCCCGGCCATCGCGGCTGAACCCTCCCAGTTCGTTGAAAAATATAAGTTCTTCATCTTTTTCATCCAATATCTCTTCTTCGTGAACCGGCAGTGCTGTTACAGTTAACGCAGGTGGTAAAGCCTCTTTTGGTTCATAAAACTTGAGCTGTGATGATATGCTGCCACCATCGCCCGATAGCACCAGCCGCGCAACAGCTTTCAACAGGTTTTTATCCTCCTCGGGCATAAAAACCCCCTGTATGATGTACACCCCTCCCGGCTTGTTCTGTAAATCCCTGGCATGGCTTATCATAACCAAATCCTGCAGCCTCTCCTGCACAGGCTGCTCATAGCTGCTGCCATACTCGTTGAGCAGCACCAGATCCACATTTAAGCCTTTGAGGCGCCAGTACTCATGAGCTGTTAAAACCTGCCTGACCAGTTCCATGTGTTCCAGCTTGCTTACCTCAACCACCACGATTGGGATGTCTCCCGAAATACCGTACGCCCACAGGCCCGACTGTCCCTTTCGATTTTTCCTTAAGAGCTCCTCCTTGTTTCTCTGCACAGGGGTAGGATAGAGTATATGAGATGCCATCTTCAGGTACAGGTTGACCTGCCCCGAGGTTATATTGAGGTAGCGCATCTCAACCTGGCTGTGGGTCCACGCCAGCTCAAAGGCGCGGGAGGCAACAGAGCCACTCCTGTACTCCTTTGCAAGTGAAATGGCAGCCTCGCGGCTGTCGGCCACCGCCACCATAAAAGATATCTTTGCAGTCTTGCCAGGCGGAATGGCTATTCTCTGCCTCAAGCTCATGATGGGGTCCACCACCGCCCCCGCTGTATTGGACAATGGGTGTTCCGGCTCCATTACCTGCGGGAAAGACAGGTCTCTTCCCCTGCCAATAAAACGGGCCCTGTCGGTTTCGTATTGCGGTTCGCCTATAGCTTCGCCTTCCAGCGCAAAGGTATGGACCAGCCATACGGACTTGTGATGGGGCTTTCGCGGCCTTCTTCTGGCCAAAAGGGTATTGTACTCAGGTACATACTCGGTTTCAACAAAGAGGTTATTGAATGCGCGGTGCGCCATATCATCGGCCAACGATGACAGCACAGGCTCAAAATAGCTGGTAACTTCCACCACCCGTCCATGTTGGCTATGATTGGTAAGGCTTATTCTCCTTATCTCAGCATTATGCTCAGTGGATACCGCCACCTCTGTAAGGGTTTCGATATTGCCATCCCTTCTTAAGAATACAGCGTGATCCGGTTCAAATACCACACGGTACTCACCAGGCATAACCCTGGTGGGATTATAGGTAGCCGACCAAAACTCGTTTGAGTTCAGGTTTTTTATGTAAAAAAACATGCCGTGCCCTTCCAGGGTAAAATCCTCGCACCAGCGGTTAACCACCATCCCGTGCATCTGGCTGAAACCGCTGCCGCCGGCCGTAATCATTACCGAATACGCGCCATTGGACAGCAGATGCACCTCGGGTATCTCGGTAGTGGGTACAGAAAATCGTCTTCTTGGCCTGATCTCGTGATATTTTACCTTTTCTGTCTCCACATCCAGAGGCTTTTCGCTGCGGTCTTTTATAAATATCTCTTTTTCAGGGATGCGCTCCTGCAGCAACAGTTCGGTAGCGCGAACCATGGGAGAAGCATGGAACCTCTCCTGCATGATGTTGTCGTTTAAGAAGTTATTCAGCGCCAGCAATGCCATACCCTGGTGGTGGGCCATAAAGCTCTTTACCACCATCCTCCTCTTCTTCTGGGGCAGGCGTTCAGGAGTATAGTCAATGGCCTCGTATAACCCGTAAGTGCCATCTGCCCCCTCCGCGATAAGGGCTTCAACGTTTTTGACTGCTGCAACGGGATTTACCGGCAAGGCCAAAAGGGTGGCATAGGGGGCAATGACTATGTCGTTTATGAGCCCGCGTTTAAGCCCTAGCTTGGGTACGCCAAAAGCTTTATACTGATAGTTGAGATGCAAGTCAAAGGCATAAAAAGCGGATTCCGATACCCCCCAGGGTACACGGCGCTGTTCCCCATATTGAATCTGAGCCTCCACCGCCGCTGTATATGTCTCATCCAATAGGGTATAATCATAGTTCCTCATTACCAAAAGCGGCATCATATATTCAAACATGGTACCGCTCCACGACAGCAGCACCTTGTAATCCCCTACCATGGTTAGAGGTCGCCCCAAACGGAACCAGTGCTTCTGCGGCACGTCACCCTTTGCTATGGCCACAAAGCTGGCCTGTCTCGCCTCGGATGCCAGAAGATCATAATAGCTCTTTATGAGCTTGCCCTTTTCCACGTCGTAACCCACGGAGAACAGCTCTAGGTTAGAATCGTACACCACCCGGAAGTTGGTATTGCGGACCAATTGGTCAATTCTACAGCTTAAATCGTTGCAACGCTGTGCAAAATCCTTTACAGCAGCATGTGACTTTGCCAGGGCCAGCTCAAAATCTTTAAACCAGCTCTTGAGCTTTTGAGCTTTTTCATCTGCATGCCCTTTTTCATATAGTGACTGCATGACCTCCGATAGAATATCCAAAACAAGGGGATAGTTATCCAGCAGCCATTCCAGCGAAAATCCATTATTGAGCTGCTCTGCCAGGTGGTTGAACTTTTTGGCAGTCTCAGCATATCCTCTTTGCTCATCCTTCAGCTGTTCAGGCACGCTGCACAGCATTGACACCCATGGCACTAGGCAATCCAGCTCCTGCAAATAAAGGCCGATGTATCTATCAATGCCACCCTTCTCTTGTTTTATGTCATCAAGCAGGGTCCTCCAACCGGTAAGGGTAACGCCGTCACTGATCACTAGCTTGCCAAGCAAGCCATCCCATTTTTGCTCGTAAAGCATCAGCGTATCCCTTAACCCTTCCAGCATCTCTTTGCCTATAAGCGGCCTTTTCAAAAGGTCTTCAATGCCCTGCTTGATGACAATCAGATAACCCACCAGATTGCCGCTATCAACCGACGATATGATGCGGGGTTTAAGCGGCTCCAGCGTGGTGGTGTTATACCAGTTATATAGATGGCCTTCGGCCTTTTCCATCCTCTCAATGGTGGAAATGGTACGATCAAGCCTCTCGATAGCCTCCAGCGTGCCTATATAGCCCAGGTCACGTGCCGCCAGAATAGACATGAGGTACAAACCGATGTTGGTGGGCGAGGTTCTGTGCGCCACGCCAACAGGTGGGTCCTCCTGATAATTGTCGGGCGGCAACCAGTTATCCTCCGGACCAACGAAATCCTCAAAGAACCGCCATATCTTTCTGGCGATCAACCTGAGCTTCAAAATCTGTTCCTGCGACAAATTGGGAACCTGCTTTTGCTTCGGCCGACTTATGCAATAGGCTATCCACGGGGACAAGCCCCACAATATCGACAAGGCCGCAGTTCCAGCCCATAGCACAGGATTGAAAAAGACAATCCATCCGAAGAAGAAAGCCGCAACCGCTGTCCCGGGCCACATCTTCCTCCAAAAGTCGGAAAGCTGCCCCTTAAAGCTTCGCTCGGCATCTGCCGCAGTTACCCATTCCAGCATACTCTTGTGGGTAAAAGCCACCCTTATAATAGTACGCACTATGGCATCCGCCATGAGATAGGCTTGGTGCGCCAGAAATACAAACGACAAGGCAATCTGCCATGTCAGGCTCCTGGCGCCAAACAGCGCATCGGCCAGCTTTGTGGAAGAGCCAGCCCCTCTGCTCCCCGACAAAAAGTTGCCTATTACGTCCATAAGCAGTGGAAAAGCCAGCGTGAGTACCCCAAGGCTTACCCACAACCATACCGGCCCCGGCAGGACCGTCATGCCCAGCATCAGAGCAAGGAATATCGCAGGCGGCAGCAAGCTGCGCCTCATATTATCCAGTATCTTCCATTTCGATATGGCGTTTAGGGGGTTTATCGCGCTGTTCCCTCTTGCGTCTTTTATACGGGAGAACAGCCATGGAATGAGCTGCCAGTCCCCGCGGACCCAGCGATGCAGCCTCATGGCATAAGCTACGTAATGGGATGGATAGCCGTCTATCAATTCTATGTCGGTCACCAATCCGGCCCTCAAATAACAGCCTTCAAGCAAATCATGGCTCAAAATGGTGTTTTCGGGAATGGCCTGGTCCAATACGTTGTAAAAGGCATCCAGGTCGTAGATTCCCTTGCCCGTGAATATTCCCTCGCCAAAGAGATCCTGGTACACATCCGAAACCGCCGTGGTATAGGGGTCAATACCGGTTTGCCCCGAGAATATCAAAGCAAAAAAGGAGCGGCTGGCGCTATCCACAGCCACCCCTATCCTGGGCTGGAGTAGCCCGTGGCCTTCTTCCACCCTAGGTATAAATGGATTCAATCGGGGGCGGTTAAGTGGATGCGCCATGGTGCCCACCAGGCGTTTTGCGGCATCCCTGGGCAGCTGGGTATCAGCATCTAGCGTGATGATATACTTGACGGATTTTAATGCCGAAAGGTCTCCCACCTTTATGTAATAGCTTGTATCGTCTCTACCCTTTAAGAAGCGGTTAAGCTCAATAATAGCGCCTCTTTTGCGCTCCCAGCCCATCCAGGTCTTCTGAGCCGGATTCCACTGCCTGTAACGATGGAAATAGAAAAATATGTCCTTTCTCTCGTCGCTATAGCGGGCATTCAACTCCTCGATAGCTTTTATAGCCGTCTCAACGATCTTTTCATCCTGGGGTTCCGTTTGATTGGGAGAATCTTTAAAATCGCCCACTAGAGCAAAATGAAGGTTTTTCTCGTGGTTGGCAAGGTAAAAGACCTCCATCTGCTCTACCAGTTCCTTGACCCTCTTCTCGCTAGACAACAGGGTAGGGATTATCACCAGGGTGCGGTATTCCGGCGGTATGCCATCCTTAAACTCCAATTTTGGCAGATGGCATGGCGGCAGCATTCGGGTAACAGCCCAGTGAACTATGCCGATCGATAAGCTGAAGATTGGAATGGCAGCCACCAGCATGGCTACCAGTAAATCCCAAAAACCCGTTACGTCGCCATACCTGAATAGAATAAAATAGAACAGCGCAAACAACCCTGCTGTAAGCAACGAGATTGAGCCGAAGTAAAAGCCGTAGGGATGATCGACTACTCCCTGCTTCAGCTTTTTGACAAAGCTTTTCTTGATGTTAAGCCTGGCCTCAAGCTGTTTCCTGCCTTTACCAATAAGGTAGTATCCCACATGCCTGTGCCGCGCCTCAGCATGCGGGTTGTTCCCAAATTCACGGGCACAATCAATGGCAGCATGCGCCACTTCCCACTCGCTGACGCCGGCCTCTTTGGCCAGCTCCTCCACCTGACGGCGGTAAAAATCTCTGGAAGCAAACTCCATCTTCCCATAAACTCCCTCAGGGTCCTGGCGCAACGTCTGCTCTACTATGCTCAATTTCTCAAAAAGCTCTTCCCATTTAATCCCCGCCAAAAAGCGCAGAGTGGTAATGGCATTCCCTATTGATACCTTATATGCTGCCTGTTGCTGGTGCTCCTGCTGTATGATTTCCTCTGCATTGGTACCTTGAAGCGCCAACTTGCCATCTATCCATCTGATGATGGAGGCAGCTTCGCTGCCCTGCTCCCTTAAACGCTTGAGCAACCTTTCTGCATAGGCCGGCACCATGGTGCCGATTTCGCTATCGTGCTCAGAAATAGCCCGCTGTATGTCTTCCTCGGTACCTTCCAGCGCTGCTAACAAGCGCTCAGCCCACTTTTCGGCTTCCCTTTTTAAATTTTGCGATTCCACTATATGTACAGATATATCACGGATTTTCTTTATCAATGCAATGCGTATCATTGTCGGGATTACCCAGAGTTCACGGCTGGTAAGAGGGGTGACCAACTGGTATCCACTTATAAATGCCTTGATCTCCTCATCGTTCAAGCTGGCATCGGTATAGGAAAGCATCTCCTCAACCAGCGCATACACCCTTGGCAATCCCTTAAATTTTCCGGTTTCCAGTAAAGGAAGTTCACAATAATAGTCCTGACTCAAGCTGTGCTTAATATCCTTTATGTGTTCCTCGATCATGTAGAAATTGTCCAGCAGCCATTCGGCTGCAGGAACGATATATCCTTTGTTCTTCACCACTTCGTTTGTGATCTTATAGGCCTTAAGCAATACCTCGATATCCTCATCAATTTTGGGAAATACATTACGGGATAATGTTGCACCTTTTTTGACTTTGTGGCTTTTGGCGATCTCTCTGGCGTGTTGTTTTAGCTCTTCTAAATTTGGCATTCCGATTCCCCTTTGCATGTAAGTATTGCCGGTTTTTTTCTATAAATAATTATTGACGATTTTCTACACCTGAATACATGCAAAGGTTGGAATTGAGAAATATTGCTACATCTCAAACACCGCTTTTAAAGCCTGTCTGGTAGCCATGGCATTCAGAGCCTCGTTGGCCTCCGTCAGCTTAAACCTGTGGGTGATCATCTTTCTGAAGGCCTCAGAATTTTCGAGCACTAGGTTGAGGGCCTGCCAAGTATGCCTGGTATCGCTGACCCATACCCCCTGAATCCTGATGTTCTTCCTCACAACATCATAATAGAAATCAATCTGTTCCAGGCCAGCGGGCTGCGCAAAACCGGTTGAAAGGTAAGTGCCGCCGCTTCTTAAAAGCTTTATGCCCTCTTCCACCACACCTTGAGAGCCCACGGCTTCAACGACAACATCAACTCCCCGTCCACCGGTTATATCCATGATGAACTCCCTTCTCTGCTCTACCGTAGTAGCATGGCGATCAAGGGTAATGGCCCCCATCTCTTTGCATATGTTAAGGCGTGAGGATGAACCGCCTATCACGACAACCTTTGAAGCGCCAAGCTTCCTGGCAAAGGCCACTGCATATATCCCTAGCGGGCCGGGGCCCTGTACCACCACCGTATCGCCCACCGCATGCTCGATCATATCAAACGCGTGGGCAACAGTGGCACCCGAACAGGAAGCCGAAACTACCACTGCGGGATCTACGTCTTGGGTAATCTTGAATATATCGGTATCGCGGTTGAGCACAATATACTCGGAATAGCAACCGTTTAAATATGGCGGTAGGCTGCACGACATATTGATGCCGTACACCTTCCTTTGCCGGCACAGCGATGGCTCCCTCAAGACCTTGCAGGCGAAACACTGGTTACAGCTGATACCTCTGTTCCATAAGATGAAGTCCCCTTCCTTTAACGGAAGGCCATCAACAGTGCGCTTTTCTCCCTTAACTTCGGCGACTATACCTACCCCTTCATGGCCCAGGATAATGGGAAGGGGGGTTCTGGGGTCCTCGCCCTTCCACATGTGCACGTCGGAGCCGCATACGCCAGCAGCTTTGAGCTTAACCAGCACTTGCCCTTCCTCAAGGGCTGGTACGGTAAACTCCTGAAGCTCAAGCGGCTGGTTGAACGCCGTTAAAACCATGGCCTTGCTCTTCATGTACACCATCCCTTTCTTGATTAAAAATATAATTTTATCAATGCTCCCGCACTTTGACCGATTTCCTTATCACCAGATTGGCCTCTACAAGTTCAACTTTTGGCTGCCCAGATTTTTCACCGTTGATCATATCGATAAGCCTGCGTGCCGCCCTGGCTCCCATTTCATACAGCGGCTGAGAAACCGTGGTAAGGGGTGGATCCAGAAAAGCGCTTATATCCAGGTCGTCAAATCCCACCACCGACACATCACCAGGTACGCTCAGGCCGCAGTCCTTGATAGCCCTTATGGCGCCAATCGCCCTGGGGTCGCTTGTGGCAAACACAGCATCGGGCAGTATTCCCTTCTTTAACATGGCCGTAACAGCTCCATAGCCGTTATCATCTCGACCAGCCACATCCAGCACCAGCTCCGGCACAACGGGCAATCCAGCAGCTTGAAGGGCATGCCTGTAACCTTCGAAGCGCTCCTTGTACAGCGTCAAGCTGGTATCGCCGTTTATTATGCATATCCTCCTGTGCCCTGTATTGATCAGGTATTTAACGGCCTCAAAGGATGATTTATAATTATCTATTACCACGGCATCCACCGCTTGGCCCATATGCCGCACTACCAGCACCACGGGAAAACCCTTCTCTTTAAGCTCGAATATGTGTTGGCTTTCTTCCCTGGCCGTGGCAAATATGAAGCCGTCCACCCACCGCTTTTGTAGTTTCTCGACATAGTCCTTCTCGGCTTCAATGTTTTCATCGGTATTGCACAATATGACGGTAAAACCGTGTTCCCTGGCCACGTCCTCCACACCCCGTGCCACCGCAGGAAACACAGGATTGCATATATTAGGGACAATAAGGCCTACGGTGTTGGTCCTGCCCTCTTTCAACCCCTTGGCCAGGATGTTGGGCTTATAGTTAAGGGCGCGTACGGCCTCCATGACCCTTTCCCGCGTCTCTTTATCAACCGGCACTTTCCCGCTCAATGCCCGTGACACGGTGCTGGGCGACACGCCTGCTCTTTTTGCCACATCCTTTATGGTTGCCAAATGCACTTACCTCCCGTTATCATCTGGTCTTACAGGGTCCTGAGCCTCGGCCACAAGCTCATTACCTTTGTATCTTATAACAAAGTACTTCTCATAATCTGGATTGCCGGGCACAGGCCTCAAGTCATCCTCCGATTCGAAGAAGAGATGCGGACCCCTGCTTTCGTGGCGCTGCATAGACGCCATAACCATGGCCTTGGCCACCAGCAAAAGGTTGAGACACTCGTAGTATTCTATAAGGCCAAGGTTCCCGCGCTTCACCTCATACTGCTCCAGTTCCTCCAATCGCTGCCATGCCCTGGAAAGTCCCTCATACGTGCGAACTATCGAGACATAACGTGCCATCAACTTTTGAATCTCCCGTTTGAGTTCAGAGGCATAGATGCTTCTTCCGGCGCCCTCACCTGCCTTGGCAGCACCAGCCGCGCCATTGTACACAAGAATAAGCCCTTCTTTTTGTAGCCCTTCGCACATCTTATCTGTAATCGCCTTTTTCTTCGGCAAAACCGATTTTGCGTAGCGTACCGCCTCTTCGCCGGCGATCTTGCCAAACACCTGACAGTCCAGAAGAGCATTGCCACCAGGCCGGTTGGCACCATGCTGCCCCCCAGCGCACTCCCCGGCAGCAAACAAGCCTCTCACCTCGGTATTACCCTTTTCCCTTATCTTGACGCCGCCCTGGAAATGCTGTGCAGCTGGTACTATCTCTATCATTTCACCTTGTTCAAGGTCAATCCCGTTGTCCTTGAGCCACTGTATAGACGCGGAATTGATCTCCTTAAGGCGCGCCAATGGACTGATTTCCCGCTGATCATCGGACATAGTATTGTTGATCTCTTGTGTATACCGCTGCCGATTTTCGGTTTTCAGCTGGTCAAACTGAAATCCCTGCGGATTTGTGGAGAAGTCAAGATATACACGCCTACCCTTCATTATCTCCTTAAATACGGCGATGTCTATCTGGCTGGAGGCATGCTCACAGGATACAGGCCAGCTGGCGCCCTTCTCAAATACGACGTTGTGTACCTCCATCCATGTGGTGCCCTCGGGGAAATACTTGATCAAAAACTCCTCCCCATGGTCGTTTACAAAACGCGGTACTGCCCTCATGAGGCTTCCTGAACACGCCAGCTTGGTCTTTACAGACGACAAACCGATCTGTATGAACTCCATGTTTACCAGAGATGCACCGGCCCGCAGCGCCAGGGCATACCCGTCACCTGTTGCACCGGGCGGATACACGTTGTATTCAAAAACCTCTCCCCCGCCGCCTGTACCCAGCACAACTGCAGGCGTATCAAAGAGAAGTATCTCGTCCGCCTCGTCAACTCCAATGGCACCTGCTATCTCCCCGTCCTCCACCAGGAGGCTCACTATCATGCTGTTTTCAACAACTTCAAGGTCCAGTTCCCTAGCCCTTCTGACCAGAGCCTCTTCAATATGGATGGCCGTTTTAGGCCCGGTATAACAGGCCCTGGCGTATTTCGAACCATCGGTGACAAATTGGTGGGCCTTGCCGTTCTTCTTTACAAACGGTACGCCGAGGGAGTCCAAATATTCAAAGGCCTCACAGGATTTTTTAGCCAATATAACCGCGAGGTCGTAATCCGAAACCCTGCCGCCCAGCCTGTAAATATCATCTGCGTGATACTTCCATGCATCCTCTCCCCCCGGTTCGGTATGAGGCAGTGTAGCATGGAACGCCATTCTGTCCGAACACGAATTGGCAGTGGTGCCTGTGGTACCCAGCTTGCCTTTTGTAACCAAGATCACCCTGCATTCAGGGGCAAGCTCTCTGGCTGCAATTGCAGCCCTGAGCGCCGCTCCTCCCCCGCCTACAACCAACACATCGCATTTAAAACGCTTCATACACCATCACGCCCTCCTATATATGAATTTTACACATGTTCGGCCAGCCTGTTGCTCTGTATAGGCGGTTTACCTTCCCTTCCAGCTTTGTATATGGGAGCGTAAACCTCAGCATCCCTTATGACACAGCCGGCTTTGCCACCATCCCTCATTATCTCCGAGCACTTCCCGCAGGCAATGCAGCACTTTTTCTCGTCCAATGCCCCCTTCTCGAGGACATCTCTTGCGAAATCGGGATAGGCAAATGCCATTCGCCCAAACCCTGCTATCTTGAACCACCCTTCTTTAATGCCCCCAGCAGCTGCGTAGGGCGATAGATGGCGAAGCCAGCTGAGCCCCGACGACAGCACAACTATATCAGGTACGCTGTCCTGAATCTTCTTTGCAAAGCCGAGCATCCTGGCAACGCCCTCAAGCGGGTGTTCGAGTGGGATATATGGGCCACTGTCATAAGGCCTGTTGACATGGGGGTTATAATAAGGATTGCCGCAGGTTATGTTGACCATCTTGATGCCTTTGTCCCGTAGAATTTTAACAAGCCGTATGGGTTCAGTCAGGTCAGGCTTCCTGTGGTCTTCCTTATCCACTCCCCATCCATAGGGATAAGGTATGGCATCATAGCCATTGAGCCTAAGGGTGACATCGATGGCATCGCCAAGGCGCTGTTTGATCTTGTCGACTATATTTATGAGGAAACGGGTTCGGTTCTCAAAGCTCCCTCCGTAATTGCCTTCTCTGGTAAATGCCGATAAAAGCTCCGAGTTCAAATACCTGTGACAGCTTTTTATATCCACGGCATCAAACCCGATTTCGCTGGCCAGTTCAGCCGCTTCAACAAACCTGTCCTCCAACTCCTTCAGTTGCTCATCCGAAATCACGGGATAGTCATCGGGAAGATTGCCGTCAAGATATGGGTTTCTCGCAGCGATTATGGGAGCGGGTCTACCCTCCGGCTTGCTGTATCGGCCGGAATGTGTAAGCTGGATAACGGTATAAGGGCGATGATCAGGCCCAAAATGCGCTTTTGCAATCTCCATTATAGTATCAAGGAGCCGTGCAAATCCATCCTTGTTTTGGCGGCACAGATACAGCTGCCGCGGATTGGCTCTACCCTCGGGCACAACGGCAGTCGCCTCAATCCATATGAGCCCGGCACCACCGGATGCAAAACGCCGATAACGCCTAAAAGTTAGCTCATCCGGTTCCCCCGCGGCCGTTCCATCGCAGCCCTCCATCGGCTGTATAGCCATGGAATTTGGAATGACCCTGTCACCCAGCCTGACAGGTTGTCGCAGCGCATCGATATCGACGGATACAGGCATATGTATCCCCAGCGCCCTTATCTTGTCAGACAGGTCCTCCACGCTCTTCAATTGAAATCTTTCATGCATTCCCACTATAGTTGACCTCCCTCTTTGCAAAGGTTTGTACAATCGTTTGCATAAAATATATATTCGATATCACATCCTTTATTCCTTCTAAAAATTTTATAAAATAAAAAATTTATTTTATAACGGTCAATTCCCTATCAAAATTACAGAAGGTTATAAGGACGGCTCCAACGAGCAGCAGCGATAAGGCTATCAAATTGATCCTCAGCAGGAAATGCTCCACAAATGTCCTTAGCAGCAATTCTATGGCACGGGGAGGGAATTTAAACAATGCAGGGCTTAATGCCCATTGCGGTATCATTCCATTGCTTAACAATATCCACTTTGTAGCCAGCGATAGTTCCAACATCACTCCCCCAGCTGACGCCATTGAGGCACCTATCCAAATCAATGATTGTTTTATTCCCTTTACAACCGCAACCAAAATCCCGGCCAGGGCCAAAAATATGGCAACGGTCCCCCACGATAGCCATTTAAAAGCCCTTACAAATTGACGAATGACCCAGAAAAACTCCACTGATAAAATATCCTGGAAGCGTACACGTTGGGGTATTGGACCAAACCAGTAATTGATCATCTTATCCCTATTTTCAAGCTGGGCTTGGCTCATGTAATCATCCAAACGATCAAACAATTTGTACAGCGGTATAACGGGTAGCTGATCGCTTTTGCCTTTTAAAAACCTAAACAGATGTCCGCCCAAGAACAATACTTCATCCCTCAGCCAATCTTCCGTCATGGCTTTTTCAAGGTAAGGAAGCGCTTCATGGCCGTTGGGCAGTTCTGTGTTCACTCTATTAAAAAGCCACTGCCTGATTTGGCCGTAAAATTGAGTTTTTTGGAAAACCTCGTCGTAAAATTCCAGGCACAAAAAAGTGATGCTAAACGCAATGCTAAGCCCAATAGCTACCAGGTTGATAGCTAAAATTACAACAAGCATTGCAGCAAACACAGCTTGTACTGTTCTCATACTTCTACCTACCTCATTTTTCTATATTAACTATTTGTTCTCACAGTATCCATATATTAAACCACGTGCATACATTACATATAAATATTCTACCATAAAAGCGCAGCAATTTGACATAAAACTTTTAAAGGCTCTCATTAGTTTAGATGAGAGCCTTTAAAAGTTTACAAATCAAAGTTTACTACGCTCCAAAAAGCAGGCTTGGGCTTAAACTGCCTATCAAAGAGCAACGGATAATTGGTTCGACCCTTAACCGGAAAGTTATTCAGCCACGATCCGCCATCATAATATCCCCAAAAAGTAACACGACCTATAACCTCTTTATAGCGCCTGTATAACCCAAATAGCTCACCATACCGATCAGCCTGCAATTGCAATATATCATCCGGCACGCCACCTCTGTATCTATCTTCCCTGTCATCCCATTTATACACGTCCATATCTAGTTCGCTTATGTTTACCTTTATTCCAAGTGAAGCAAATTTCTTTATAGAATTCTCGACTTCCTGTATGGAAGGATAATAAATGTTTATATGCGACTGCATACCCACAGCATCTATGCGAATACCTTTTTCTTTAAGCCCTTTTACAAGGTTGTATATAGCCTCCCTTTTACCGGGCGTTTCTGTGTTGTAATCATTATAATACAGTTCGGCTTCGGGATCGGCTTCATGGGCAAACTTAAAAGCCCATTCGATATAATCATCTCCTATAATCTTTCTCCACATAGTATCCCGTAAATCATAAGGAGGCGAGTCAGCTATGGCCTCGTTTACCACATCCCAACCATATACCTTACCCCTATAACGCCCAACCACTGTCTTTATATGCTCCTCCATCCTCTCTAAGAGCACTTCTCTGCTTACAAGGTTTCCATTAGCATCCCTGAATACCCAGTCGGGCGTCTGCTGATGCCAAATAAGGGTATGCCCGACCACCCTCATACCGTTTTGCTGTGCAAACTCCACAATCCTATCTGCGTGTTCGAAATTATATACGCCGTCCTCAGGATGTATAGGCTGGAATTTCATCGCATTCTCGGGTGTAAGCGTATTAAAATGTTTAGCTATAAGCTCTTTATCAGGACTTTTTAATATTGCGTCAGCACTTACAGCTGCGCCTATAGGAAAATAATCTCTATAGACTTCCTTTAAAGATGGTATATCTTGTATCATATTCTGGCCCTCCTCTTCACCTATTGTCTGATCCTGATCATCATTTTTGTCAGCTCCACTGCCACAGCCTGTGAGCATCAGAACTAAAGCTATGGAGATGGCAATAATATGCTTTATCATATTCAACACCTTCGTGCTTATTTATCAAAATAAGCGGCTACAAAGACAGCTGGAGAATTCCAATATATAGCAATTTCATTGGTAGAATAGCTGCCTGCATCATCAATAAAAGCTTTTGCTGGCGGTGTACCAACCGGTATTTTCTCTTGCGCCGTAGGATCTTGCCTCCTACTGTTGGGGCCACCCGACAGCATACCGGGTACCGGTTGCTCTATACCATCGGCTGCCGAGGGCCTGTGATGGGGGTGCATTATGGGATTGGACCCGAAACCAGTCACATAGCATTGGTTCAAAGCATTACGCCCCAATATATAGTGGAATTGGTCACGGGCTGCATTTATATACTCAGCATTTGCAGCTATAGCATTGGCTAATATAAGATGCATAGCCCTGTTCATAACCTCTCCATTGCTTCCCCAGTAATACTCATCAGGTCTTAATACCACTTTATATCCGTCATTTGACCATATATCCACCAATCTATCGGCTTCTTTTATAAATTGAGACCTTAAATAATCATAAACAGTACTGTCTACTTTATCTTGACTCATCATAAGATAAGAAACGGTACCGTAACCACCAACAGTAGCCCAGCCAAAACTGGCTTTTGAAAACGATGGATCATTATATGACGATTTTATATAATCATGATATTTTTGTTCACCAGTGGCACAGTACAGCTCTACTGCTGCCCAAAACCTTTCATCGCGGTCATTGGAATCGCCATATTCTCCGGAATTTACTCCCGGCGGGTTTTTAAATCCCGGCACATCCGGATTAACCTCGAGCCACTGCCATGCGTTTTGCGCAGCTTTTAGCATTTTTTCCGCAAATTCCTTATCTATTGATTTATAAACCCTGTATCCCATAGCCATTGCAGCAGCAAAATCGGCAGTGGCCGTAGCTGAAATATGGTTTATATATCTTCTATCTTTATCAACCTCAGGCATTATAAAGCCAGGAAAGTTCAATGTGGCTATTTTATGGTAGACTCCATAGCTTTTGGGGTCCTGCATCTTTAGCATCCATTCGAGCTCATACCTGATTTCATTAAGTATATCCGGTACACCGTTACCGCTTTCGGGAATATTTATCTGCTCTTTAAATGCTTCTGGGGAAAGCTGGTATGCCAGCATAAGGTCGGCAACGGCTTTGGCTGCCGGTACAACATATTTACCATAATCACCAGCATCATGCCATCCCCCTGTGGTATCAATATGTTGATTTTGGTCGCCGTATATGTATCCGTCTTCAGCGTGGCACTTATCATGCTGCCATACGCCAGCATACTTATCTTCCAACGCCATACCACACCGCTGATAATAAAAGGCTTTAAGCAAAGCATTTTTGATATCCTTATATGGCTTTTCGGCTATTGTAAATTCCGGCGACTTGAAGCCTTTACCCACTGAGATATAGTATATACCAGGTTGCCTAAGCCCTGAAAAATCACCATAGCAAACCGTATCCCCCGAAGATGCATCTCTTTTCAGACCAGTAGCTTGGCCGGTAAATACCGTCTTACCGCTGGCTTTGTCTATGACATCAAAGCTATCAACCTCTACTACAAATACGGCCATTTTGGGATCATCTATACCATAACCTATTTGATTCACCAATATCATCTCAGCCTCACTCTCCTTACCGTCACCAGCTTCACTTTCCTTATCATCGCCAACCTCGTTTGCAATTCCTTCTGTGGGCAATTTGGCTTCATCTCCCTTATCACATGCCGTCAGCGTAAGAGCAACCGACACAGCCACAGCGATAAAAAAGCTAAGCAGTTTTTTCTTGCTGTACGCTCCAAACTCACCCCTAAAGAGCTGCCTTCCACGTTTCTTTGCCCAGTTAACCGCTCTATCAAGCTCATCTTCTATAAACTGCTTCTGCTCGTTAAAACCCTCCCATTTTTTACCGACAGGTGGCGATGGATTCACCCACCCTGCTCCTTGGTGGGTAAACCAAAATGGGGTGTAATAGTGAAATGTAGCGATGATATTTCTATCCTCTTTTATAGTAACGCCCCATTCACCTTCAATAGATGCTTCGAGGGCGGCACCTATATTTATACCACGTTTCACGGCGAATACACCCCTTTTCCCTTACTTTTACTACAAGTTGTCATAAAAATCAATACAAAATGTTTAACTTTTAAAGAGGTCTTCTGCCCACACGAGCAGAAGACCTCTTTAGCTCATTCTGCTGACTCTTCGGTTTTTATGAGCTCCTCAGGTTTCTTCTTAAGAGCGTTGTCCAACAATGTCTGGGCCTGCTGTGCCACCTCGCTTATAGCCACTTGAGGCGTTTTGCTGCCGTTTTGTATCTCTGCCATAAATGTATAGGACATCTGCAAAACATCATCAAATGAAGCAAACCAATCTACCTTGCTGAGTCCTTTATTTATCAACATCTCTATAACTTCTACTGACTTAGTATCGTACAATCTCTCAATATAATAATCCTTCCACTCTTCTGGATCTTCATCCGGATAGGGCTCTGTCATTTCATTCTGGAATATGGCCACTTGTTCAGGATTTTTGACCGTTGACGGTATAACATCGATGGTAAAACCTGAATACTGCGACACATAGTCAGTAGCCTTGGGACCTTTGGGAAATAACACAATACCATACTCATCTTTCATGCTATTCTTTATATCATCCACCATCCACCACTGAGTATACAGCATGGCTACGTTGCCGTTGGCAAAGCTCTGCCTCGGATAATCCCAGGGTGCTCCTTCAGGATTTACTTCTACCACCTTGTGTTTCTGTACAAAATCTTGCCATGCTTGCAGTGCCTCCAAAGCGTTAGGCGAATCCAGAACAAATTTTGGATGATATGGATCGGATACATCGACAAATTCAGCATTATTTGAGAATACAAAGGCAGCTCCCAGGTCTATACCAGACAGACCCCATTGGTCAATCTTGCCATCACCATCTTTATCCTTAGTGGCTTTTTTAGCGATCTCCAGCATCTTTTCCCAGGTCCATTCACCGTTGAAGAATAATTCGTACAGGTCGGGCAACCCTTCTCTCTCAAACAGCGATTTATTCCAAAACAGCACGCTTCTCGGATATGTCTTACCTATAGCATAACCATATATTTTACCATCAAAGGTACACCACTTCAGAAAATCTTGGTTCCATTTAGGCTCTGTGAAATCAAATATACCTTGTTTAGCAAAGTCATTGAGATCACAAAGATATCCATTGGCTACTGCAGTGGGATAAAACCATCTGCTATCCAGCGTGACCAATTCACCTATAGAATCACCCGCCATTGCGGCTGTTATAAACTGCTGCAGATACTGATCCCATGGTATATTGACATACTCTACTTTGCAGTTGTACTTCTTCTCAAGTTCCGTTCTCCTGGCTATTTGCCTGTCAGCTGCTGCCGAGGAACCAGGTTGCGGTTCAAGATTCCACCATGCGGTGTACCTTATGGTCCTGCCGCCAAAATCCAGTGGAGGTGCTTCGTCATCAGCTTCTTCACCATCGGCTTTTTCACCTTCAGTTTCTTCACCATCAGATTTCTCGCCTTCAGCAGGCTGCTCTTTTTGATCACCTGTATTGTCTGCAGCCGGCTGATTCCCACCGCCACAACCTGCCATAACAGCCAAGAGTAACATTATAATGCTTAGCAATAAGGCAATTTTCTTTAACATTTTTACGCTCCCCCTTAAACTATTAGTATTTATATACAACAGCGGCAAAATTTAAGATAAAAACTGTATCACATACCCATATCACCCCCCATCAAACAGCAAAACCGATGCTATGGGGATCACATACCTGTCAACCCTGAACGCTCTATGCTCTCGACAAAGTAACGTTGAGCAAAGATGTATATTACAGCAAGCGGTATTACAACCAGTATGCTACCGGTATTATTGAGCATAGATGCATAAGCAGGGCTAAGATACACCATCATACCTAATTGCTCTGCAGAATAGCTCTTGGATACATTTGGTACCAACGAGCTGAGTGCGGTCGGCAAAACCCACAGTTTCTGCAAAAACAGTGATGAATAAAAAGTATCGGTCCACTGCCACACAAAAGAAAACAAGAACACAGTAACCATCATAGGTATGGCACCCGGGAGCATGATCCGATAAAATGTCTTAAACGGTCCCGCGCCATCTATATATGCGGCCTCTTCTAGATCTTTAGGTGCCCCTCTGAAATGTTGGCGCATTATGTATATATACAGCCCATTTTTTAAACCCATGCCAGTAGCTGACATAAAAACGAACGGCCAGTATGTACTTAACAAGTTCAAAGTTTCGCCTCTCAGCGCAGAAATGATGCCAAATACATCGAAAAACCTAAAACGCAAAAATAGCGGTATCATTATGGTTTGTGGCGGCACCACCAGTATAGCTATAACCAAACCAAATAACAAATTCTTCAATGGAAAATTAAATCTCGCAAAACCATAGCCTATGAGCGTACACGATATCAATTGCGTGATGCTGGTCAACAACGACAGTTTCAGTGAATTCATGAAGGCTTCTGGATATCTCATATATTCCCAGACCGTCTCATAATTCTTTAACGTAAAATGTTTGGGCACATAGCGTACCGTCATATCGTACAGGTCCATCTCGTCCATTATAGAGACTGAAAACTTTACTATAAGCGGATAAAGTATAACGAAGCATATCCCCATCACTAATATAGTTCTAACCACCGACCACGATAACTGCCGTAATCTGTATAGAGGAAAATAGCTGTATCTGGCTTTTCCTCTTGTTACAGCAGGCTGCCGTTCCATCGCCACAGAACTCATACTGTACAACCTCCTAATCATTATTCTTGATAGAATACCCGCTTGGATATGATGCCTACGGCTACGCCCAGAATAAGCATTACGGTCACAAAATACACCCATGCAATAGCTGAACTGTAACCATATGATGATTCTTTAAAAGCCGCATCCATGATCATTTGCATCACCTGGTTAGTAGGCCTGGTAAAAGAATCTATAATGGAATAAACTACATTCACCAGTATAAGCGGGCTGATCATCGGGAAGGTGATCTTCCAGAATTTTTCCCATCCCGTAGCTCCTTCTACTATTGCCGCTTCATATAACGAGGGCGATATTGTCTGTAGGCCAGCCAAAAATACCAGTATCTGAACGCCTGAAGCTGTGATCACTTCATATATATTATCTATGGCACCCGTTATATAACCGATAAATCGTGGGTCCATTCGTGATTGCATAAGCAGCCGTCTCAACTCCAATGCCTGCACTACGGAAGCGACCGCCCCCGTTGTGGCTTCCTCTTCAAAACTGCTCCTGGCCATGCTAATTAACATATCACTGTTCTCTATGGCTATTATAACGCCCGATGTCAGAATAACTGGCAGGAAAAATATCGCTCTGGCAAGTGCTCTACCCTTAAATTCCTGATTGAGCAAAGTAGCGGCAAAGAAGCTAAATATAACTATGAGAGGGACATCGGTTATCATTTGGGTTACTGCTTCCACCACTACCCTTCTGAAATTTGGATCCACCAGAAACGCTCTCCTATAATTACCCAATCCCACATAATTGAGTTTATAGCCAGTCGTCGTTACCTCCAGATCATTAAAGCTGAATATAATGGACTGCACCAACGGATACACAAAGAACACTGCTAGGCCTATCAGAAATGGCGATATAAATATATAGCCGGTTATGGCTTTCTTACCTTCTAAAGTAAGGCGACGTTTTGGTTTAACCTTCATCATTTATTGCCTCCCTCAAGTATTTTATAACTCCCAGCTTCTATAGTAATGCCGTCTATAGATACAGGCGCCTTGCTGTAATTTACGATAACGCTTTTTCCGCCCTCAAAAGTAACCTTATACACATCCTCGCCAAGCTTTTCATGATCAACAATTGCTTTATCTTGTACATCAGCAAAAGCCGCATTCATACGTTGATATAGTTCCAAAGCCTTGCTTAGCCATGCTTCATAATTCACAGAGTACAGATAATTATAATCCGAATCCTTTACAAGAGAATTTTTGCTGTATATCCATGTAAAATAAATGCCAGCAGCCGTTTCTGCCGTTTTTAAAATGGCCCTATTATAGTCACTGGCTAGGTTTATAGGCTCTCCAGCATAGGCAACATAACCATGAACTACTATTTGATAAAACGGTATGCTCTCATCTTCAATGTTGTATCCACTTGAATCCATTGGCATATTTAATATATGGCTGGTATATGGCAAGGCATAATCGTTTATACCATTAGCCATTATGCTTATCCCTTTTTCATTAAACCTTGCCATCTGCTCCACCATAGCAGCCTTGGCCTGCTCTCTATCTACAAACCTTTTTTCATAGAAATTGGAATTGAGGTCGCTACCCATTGTTCTCAATGATACGCCTTTTATATTTAATTCATCGTATTCATGTAGAAAAGACGAAATTATAGGACTTATACTCCTCGGATCAACTATATAGTAAGGCTCTTTAGTATTGTCATATATATTGGTAGCCGGATCAAAATCATAAATAAGGGCTACCTCCCTGTCTAGAAACCGGACTGCATCAGAACGCACGCTAAACCCATCAAAAATTTTATCCTTATAAACATACTCAAAACTCACATCCGGATAAAGCTCCAACCCGTTGTGGTAAACAAAGTTTATAAGCTTTTTGAAGCCTTTTTTGCCGCCAAGCTGTGATTGCAGATGTATATCACTGGGCAAAGAATGCCTTATACCGCCATTGAACCAACCGGTATATTTCAATTTTATATTTGAAATACCCGCAGCTATAATTTTATTTGCTATCTCAATGGCTTGTTCATACGTCGTAAGTGGAACAATACCCCTTACAGGTACTCCAACTACCGGTTTTATTTTGTCAATGGCTCCCACCAGTTCAAGATAAAAGGGAATTCCATCTTCATTTTTTATCTTCTTAAGTTGGCCACGCTCTATCAAATATTTCCTGTAGCTTTTAGCCATGCCTACATAATCGGCATCATCTCCAGACAAAAAGCTGTACCTTATTTTAAAAGTGCCTTCGTACATCCTGGGTTGATATGCCATCACGACATTGTTTCCCGCCATGGCCGTCAAGTCTATTGTATCGTTAGCAAGCGTTGTGAATTCCACACAAACCGTATTGTATGAATTTATCCTGCCACTCACATCGGCTATGATACTGGCAAATGCACTGCCTTCTTCAATAATGCCGAATAAAGCATTGCTGCCTTTTTTTATGCCGAATACCGGTAAATATACCTGTTCACTCCTTTCAAATATCTCTTCCTGTTTTATAGCACGGTCCTGCCCGTATAAATACCCTATATACGGCCGGCTGGCACTTTTACCGTTGTTCATGTTTATAAGCGCTCCCGAACCGTCAGGTACCAGCATATAGCCGTTCTCCTCTTTATTGCCTGCTCCAAAGAATTCCAATACTCTTATCTGTGTAAGCGGATAGGAAGGATCGTATATGACCTCTTTGGTATCTATGGACACGACGAGGTTTTTACCATCAAGCTTATATTCAAGCGGTACAATAAATACATCTTTATCGGCTTCCCTGGGAGGTACATTATTTTCCACGTGATCCCTATTTAAATCATCAATGGTGTAACCCGTTGCCCTGAATATTTCATCCAATTGTTGCATTACCAGGTCATTGAGGTTTGGCCTCAATTCATAAATATCGTGTTCCTGCAGCATAGGATATTTGTTTAACAAGTCTTGCTTTTCACCCGGGTCATTTATTTCCTCTAGCGATATAAGCCTGTACCTTCTCTCAAGCACGCTCTTATCTGATTCCTTAGCCACTTTATCCAATATCTGTTCAAATCTTTCAGCACTTATTGCCTGGGGAACAAGTAACAGCTTTTGAACCTTACCTATGGTATAAGTTATCTTTACACCATTATTGATCTTTAAGACCTCAAACTGATTATGAACTATACTATCATTAAAATTGTCCATCTGCTGCCTTTGGGCGGTGGGCGTATAATAGGTTATACTTATTTGAGAGCTTAGCTTGCCTTTATTAACGCCTGTGGCAATAGCATCTTGTTCTCTGTCAGGGGGATTGGTATACCATATATACCCTGAGCTTTTATCTTTTATAGCCACTTCAGTGGTCTCCGGATTAAAATACATGGCCAAAAACTGGTTTTCCGCAATAAGCTCCATACCCAAAGATATTGGATTTTGCTGCTTTCCTGTATCACCCGCATGTTCTTCCACCGCGGGCATATCCGGTGCCGTATAAGCCACATCAGCAAACAAAATTACAAATAGGATAACAAGCAGCATCGCCATACATTTCTTCATATAACCCACCTCCCTTTAAAGCCTAAATGCTATCTCCCTATATATCGTGTATACAAAAGTGATAATCTGCTGAAGTAGATCAAATACCAATAAACCTATAAATGTGATAAGTCCCATGCCTACAATGGTAAGTACCGACGTGCCTATGGTTTTTCTCATGGTATACTGGTGCGTGATCATAGTGCCCAGCACAATCAGCAAGCCGCACCAGAATACGGCCAGCTGTGCAAAAAACGTATAAAATGCACCCTCTTCAGCCGTTATGATATGGCTAAACGGTATAAGCAACAAATTTATTAAGATAAGAGGCACAGTGGCATAAGCAGTAGTTATGATAATATCTGTAAAACTACCCTCACCATCCATCAAAGTGGTAAGGCACCAGTTGGCTATGCACCATAAACCGTATGGTATCATGACGCTGGATATTTCGATAAACAAATTTAATCTCTTGGGATCGTTGGTATTAAATATAAAACCGGTAAGTTGTCTTCTTAAAACGAAAGTCACTACAAGCAATACAATTATTATACAGGCAGCCGGCAAGCTGCCCCTCTTCTCATGCTTTAGATCCCAGAAACCATCAAATGGATGGAATATCACATAAAATGCATAGCCAAGGCTATCCAGCAGCTTGTTGTCCCTTTTAAATATCTTATCTCTGTATTTCGATATAAGCCATACAGCTGCTGTTGCAAGTACTATACTGCCGACTATCCAGCCAAAATTCTGCTCTACCGTCTTCTTTCTATAGTGTTGAAAAGCCTTGGAATATAGATCGCGTTTATTGCCCAATCGAAAACATTCCATGGCTTCAGCAAAGCGATCCTGCCTGAGCAGCGATTTACCCAGCCCTATGTAGGCCAGCTCGTAGTTGGAATTATAACGCAAGACTTGCCTCCATCTATCAGACGCCTCTTCATACTTGCCTGTATGATGCAAATACAAAGCCTCGTTTATAAGAGAACCATATTCCGTTATAGAAAACACCGTTATGTTATTCAGCTTAGAATCCAGCACCAGTATCTTATTCCCTAATCTCTCTATAGCGGCGGGGCTTTTGAATGTACCCACCTGCTCTCCTATGCCGCCGAAAACATATAGAAGATTCCCATCGTTATCATATGTAAATATACGTCCTCTTTTCCTATCCAACACGCTGTATATGCCAGTAGTGCTATCCACGACCACATCCACCAGCATGGATGCGCCTCTCACAGATCCTATATACGGAAACCTTATGTCGCCAACCGGCGGGAAAAAGCCACGCCTTCTTAAAACATCGGTACCGGTCAGATTTAAGCGTCTTACAGGCGCTACCCTGTCATCAGCGCTACGGAAGTTAATAGCATTTTGTATATCTGAATCGCTTAAAGCGCTGGTAGTAACATACAGAAAGCCTTCATCATCTATATAGATGTTATTGTATTCTGTAGGAACAAAAAGCACCATACCTGCGCGCTGCTCCCTAGTTGATATCATCTTCCATATGTAATCTGCTATATTAGGTATTACCCTGCTGGCCCCCATATATCCCTGAAAGCTTCCATCAGCATTTAATTCTATTATGCCCTGATTTACATTCTGGGCTATAACGTATATCCTCTTGGCCTCATCCAATACAAGTTTCATAGGCTTATACACAAAATCAGCAGGTATTATGTCGGCCTCAGGCGGGCCTATTTCCCTTATGAATTCACCTGATGGCCCCAACTCGACAATCCGGCCGTTGTCGGTATCAGCAACATATATGTGCCCATCCTTGGTAACATACAACCCCTGTGGATTTTTGAAAGTATCGCTTTTCCCATTATTCTCAAATGATTTGATTTCAGCCAACACATTCCAATTTTTATCAGTAACTATTATTCTATTGTTACCCGAGTCAGCTATATAAACCCTTCCATCCCGGCTTACGAAAAGATCGCTAGGTGTATTTAAGTCCCCTATGCCCAGTGTAGACCCATCTATAATATTCTCAGGCAGGTAAGCATGAGGTGCATATACCACATTACCCCAATAATCATATGTATAGCTTTCATATGCTGGAGCTGCAGAGGCAAATTCAGGGGGAAAAATTAATAGACATAACAATACAGCCAATAAACAATGCATTTTTACCCTCATACCGACACTCCTCTATTCCTTTATTCCCGAAGTGGTCATGGTCTGAATTATATTGTTCTGTGTTATGATAAATAAGGTAATAGGCACAGTCATCATAAGCAAAGCCACAGCAGCAGCCACACCCGCCCTGGCAATACCACCAGCCAGTATCTGCTGGAGGGCGAAAGGCAGTGTCTTCAACTCTTCACTGTAAATGTAAGTACCTCCTGTAGTATTCCACAAATTTTGAAATACAAATATAACTAATGTAAGCCATGCCGGTTTAACGGTGGGCATAGCTATCTGCCAAAATACACGAAACTCGCTAGCCCCATCTATCCTGGCGGCTTCCAGCAACGAATCGGGTATTTGCTCCATAAACTGCTTCATCAAGAATAATCCCAAAGAATAGGCCAGTTGAGGTATTATGATAGCATAATAGGTATCTATCCACTTCAAAAAGGACATAATCAGATAGCTGGGTATCGCAGTAACATGGTATGAAAACATCAACGATGCTACCACAATACTAAAGAACAAACTCCTGCCGGGGAATTTGTGCTTAGCTAAAACATATGCCGCCATAGAGGCTACTACGACATGTCCTACTGTTCCCACCACCGTTATGAAGACGGTATTTAATATATATCTTGAAAAGGGAACCCATGACTGCTGCATCAAAATGAAGAGGTCTTGAAAATTCTCCAGTGACGGATTCCTTACAAAAAAGCGCGGTGGGAATAAAAATATCTCATCCAACGGCTTAAAAGCATTTGATACAGCATATATAAGTGGTAAAGCGAAGAACAAGCCGAAGAAAATCAAAATTACAATATTTGTTATATCGCCACTTAAAGAACGGTTTGGCTTTCTCTGTTTTAGTCTTATCCTCACCTTTACCATATCAGTTGCCTACCTTCCTCAATAATCTCTGTACAATCCGATTTGTGCCTACCATAGCAATGAACAACAACGTAGCTATGGCAGAAGCGGTTCCCATTTCAAATCTTATATTGCCATAGTCCACAAGATGCGATACCACGGTGTGCGCAGCATAATCTGTACTAGGGAAACCGACCAGTGGTACAAGTATTTCATGTATGGCAAACGATGAAGTTATGGACATAACAGCGCCGAAGAGCAGCTGTGGTTTCATTGAAGGCAGAGTTATATACCACAGTTCCTGCCACCTATTTTGTATGCCATCTACATATCCTGATTCATAAAGCGTATTATCTATACTTTGTAGTCCTGCTATAAATGACAAGAATCCCGTACCCAGGCTCATCCATAGTACCACTATTATAGCAGCTGTTCGCATATAAGCAGGGTCGGTAAGCCACTGGATCGGCTCATATATAATACCAAGCCTGATAAGCATACTGTTTATATACCCATAAGCATCGCCGCTGAACAGCGTATTCCATATTATATATGCCTGCCCAGAAATGGTAGGAGCATAGAATATGACCACCATTATAGCTCTTATCTTGGGAGGCAACTCATTTATCATCCACGCAAAGAACAGAGCTGCAAAATATCCGATAGGTCCAGTTATAGCTGCAAACAAAAAGGTGTTTTTCAGCGCAATCAAGAACACTTCATCATCTAAGAGCAAATTTATATAATTCTGAAATCCAATCCATTTAGGCGGTTCAAGTATGTTGAAGTAGGTAAAACTTAATCCCATTGACACCAGCACGGGTATAACAGTAAATACCGTGAATATTAGCGCATACGGTGCAAGGAACATATAAGAAACCTTATTCCTCTTTACCTCTGCCCACGCATAACTTATCCTTGTCTTAATGGGTATTTTGGTATTAGGTATTATAACAGCAGCCATTTTTTCA
Organism: Caldicoprobacter algeriensis; assembly: GCF_023838525.1. GTDB lineage: Bacteria > Bacillota > Clostridia > Caldicoprobacterales > Caldicoprobacteraceae > Caldicoprobacter > Caldicoprobacter algeriensis. The sequence continues at coordinate 34,892 of NZ_JAHUQD010000010.1, read as the reverse complement.
CCTTCCCGTATCATTTTTTAAATCTTCCAACGTTGGCAGTCCAAATTCAATGCGCTTGTTGGTGATCTCTTCATTTATCACGCGTACATAATCCAGTATTGTCTCTCTCGAGTCCTCTCCGCCGTATACGACTTTCCTAAAAGCATTATCCAAATGCCTCGGCATAAAATACCCACCCGGAACTTCTGGATTGCCTTTAACCCACTGCCACTGCTCCATCAAATTTTTATAATCCTTAATAGGCCATGGCAATTTTTCTAAAGCCTCTATGTTAGCAGTTGGATACCTACCTGCTGCTCCTAGAAGGCTTTCCATCTCTCGGCCAAAGCGTTCCTGGGCCTCGGTGCTGGTCCACCACTTTAAAAATTCCCATGCAGCGTCTTTATCCCTCACGCCCCTCACAATCATGGCTGCCGTCCCACCGCTGGGCACCGACCTGTCTATAAAACCATCAGGTTTTTTCATTCCGGGTACGGGTGCAAAATCCCATAACCCTCTTATTTCAGGTGCAAATACAGATAAGAAATTATACGTCTGATAATCAGCTATGCCAATGGGCATTTCACCAATTCTAAACCTGTTAGCAAAATCGTACTGTACAGGGAACTTATAGTTTACATACAGCTCCGTCCACATCTTGAAGGCTTCAATAGCCTCCTCTTCATTCAAAGCAGTGGATATACCGTCTTCTCTATAGAGTTTACCACCCATTTGATACAGGAGCATGGTAAACGATGTCATGCCTGCGCCCGGCGTTTGTGTGGTAGAAATTGGTATGCCAAAATCCATGTGATTTTTCTGTATAACCGGCAATATATTGAATACATCTTCCCAGGTTTCCGGTACCTGCAATCCAAGCTCTTCTAATATATCAGCCCTATAAAAAAGCATCGGAAAACTTTGGGTTTCTGGAAGAGCAAAGACACCGTTATTAAACCTATATGGAACCAAGGCACTATCATGGAATCGTTGTGCCACCTCATAGAAATCCTCAAACTGAGTAAGATCTATAGCAGCACGCCGCGTAGCAAAGTTGACGGGATCGCCGATGCCTAGTTGCAATGCAACATCCGGCCCTATACCTGCCACAACGGCGGGCAACAGCGTACCCGGCTGTACCAACTCCAAATTTACTGGTATACCGGTTTGTGGTGTAAAAGTATCGTCTATGATCTGCTTTAACACCTGTGCCTGATCCCTACCGGTCTGAATCCATACCTTTAAAGCTTCTCCACTGTATACATTGCCTATGCTGTTATAGTCTTCGGTAAAAGATGCTATAAGCGATCTCACCTCATGAAAAACTTTTTGAACAAAATTGGTACTCACTTCCGGAAGCCGCTGTGTCGGGGATCCCAGCCATATATAATCTATCTCCAGCGGCTGTTCTCTGGCCGACAATATCCATGTACCAAGGCTCCCTATATTAGTTTTAAAGTCATTAAGCATCCGGGGTATCCGCTCCGGCCTTCTTGCCATATCCCTGAGCTGATACGACAAGCGATAAAGTATAGCACTCTGAGAACCCCTCTGCCCAGTATAGGCTATCAGCTGTTGCGCCATTTTATCTATTATATCTCCCTGTTCGTCCAATTCTTTTATTACATCAGGAATCTGCTGTTCGAGTTGATAATCCCTATACGGATCCGGAGTGGGAGTGGTCACCATTATGATCTTCCTGTAAGCCTCGTTTAGTCGATACAGGCTGGATTCTACGGTGCGTATAATCTCTGCCAGAGCGCCCAACGTAACCTCTAGCTTTATCTCGTGTTCTCCTTTTTCGAGATAAAACAAACACGGTTTGCCATTATCATCTGTCAGCTCATACATCACCCAGTCGTTTTTATATTTAAATTTTAGGTTTTCGGCTTCAGCAAATGGAACTTCGCCATCGATCAAAAGCCGTCTATTACTAAATGAACCTCTCACCATATTTTGCCGCACTTTGAATGCCAGCCTATACAATCCATCTTCGGGTACATTTACTTTCCATACAATCCATTGACCGGGCAGGTTCCACCTGTAGCCACCTATGATATTTAAGCGTATTTTGGAAGGATGATACGGTTCGGTAGAAGGTGATGCTCTGTCATATACAGGATAAAGCGTTGGATCGGATTTTAAATAGGCATGTTCACCCTGGACTTTGATGGGAGTACCTTCATAGTTCTTATAACCTTTTTTCTGATATGTATCAGCTATCTGCTTGTACGGCAGGCTTTTAGGCGCTTGCTCTATAGTGATGGATTTTATGGCCATGGGCTCTTTAACCGATACCAGCCTTATAGTATTTTCTCCCGCTTCAAAATAGAAGTAATAAGGCTCATTATAATAGCCCATATAATCCTGGAAATAACTTTGCTCCCATCTAGGGGATTCTGCTTGACTTGGGCGCATATCGTTACCTCGGTTATCTTGCTTTATAGGCTCCGCATCGCTCCATACCCTTGAAAAGGTAAGGTGCCCTGCTCCAAAGAAGGGCAGCTTGCCATTTATCCACAATTCCCTCTCAATGGATGAACCCCTGCCCTTTATGGGATAATACTCGATCTTTATATTGTATAAGCCTGCTTTATTTATATTTACTTTCCACTCGATATATCCCTCTTCATCAGTTTTAACCGCTTTGCCTGGGATTCCTCCAAGCCCTTCAACAATATCGACAGCCGGCTCGGCAGCTATAAAATCAACTGCATTTATAGTTATGCTCTCATCAGGATATGGTGCATCTTTATGTTGGGATAGGTATACCTCATAGTCATCCCTTATATTTACTGCAGCAAATCCTCGCTTATTTTCATTCTGTGCTCGGGAAACATTTATCTTGGGGGTTATAAAACTGGAAAACATCAATAAAAAAATTGACAAAGCCAAAATGAAGCCCATCCTTGCTGCACTTTTAAAATCCATTTCCCCTACCCCCTGTTTACAACTTTTAGATCTTTGGTTAAACTGATTATTGATCTGGCAATATAATCAATATGATCATAAGTCTGATAATATGATACAATTCCATAGAAAGCATGTTAGCTGCCAGACTTTCTGGCTTAGGTAGGTAATAAAAATAAATTGGACGTTTGAGCTTGACCTGATTGTTTTTTTCGTGTACACTATGATAAAATTTCATTTGCAGTTACCGTGCAAAAATGTAGATTGCCGTACAACGATATGCAGGAAAACAGGTGAGAGATCCGTGATAAATGATAATTTTGTAATTGGCATTAAAAAGTCTGTTCCCGTTGTGCTAGGTTATATTCCAATTGGCATGGCCTTTGGAATACTAGCAAACCAACAATGCCTATCAATCTTCGAAATATTCTTGATGTCGTTCATGGTATATGCCGGTGCATCCCAGTTTATCGCCACAGCCATGATAGCGTCAGGCGTCAATGCCGCCTCCATAATTTTTACCGTATTTCTCGTGAACCTACGGCATATGCTCATGAGCGCCTCGTTATCGCCCTACTTCAAAAAAGTACCGTCACTTGTTCAGGCCACCATATCCTTCGGGCTGACAGATGAAACCTATGCCGTGGATATCACTCATTTAAAAGAGCACGTGCCTTCTACCTCTTTCTTTGTGGGGTTGCATACTATCTGTTATGCGGCATGGGTAATTAGCACGGTTGTAGGCGGCATGCTTGGCAATCTGATACCCGACCCTACCCGCTGGGGTATGGACTATGCCCTATCGGCGATGTTTATAGCCCTGCTGTGCATGCATATAAAGGATAAAAGGGATATACTTGTAGCCGTTTGTTCGGCAGCTTTTTCGCTGTTTATAACAGCAACAGTAGGAGGTAGCTGGAATGTCATCATAGCTACGGTATTAGCTGCAACGATAGGAGTGAGCACGGAACTATGGAGCAAAAAGTTATCCTTATCATCATCGGAATGAGCCTTGTGACCTATTTGCCCAGGATGTTGCCTATGGTGCTGCTGTCAAAAGTTAAACTGCCACCGCTGTTCTTAAAATGGCTGCAGTTTATACCGGTAGCTGTACTGTCTGCGCTGCTGGCTCCCGCCATCCTGGCGCCGCAGGATGAGCTTTCTATCGGACTTGACAACAACGCCTTTATAGCATCTATTCCCTGTTTTTTTGTGGCAATCAGGACCAAAAATTTATTCCTCACCATAGTGGTGGGAATACTTGCGATGTTTTTATTGCAAAACCTATGAATCCCCTGTTACCGCTCATCAACCGCACACTTACTCACTTTAACATGCCCCTGATTGCATGTATAAAATGGGAGAATACGATGCCCGGTTCCTCCAGGTCGTAATACCAGCGTTTAAGCCACTCCAGAGAAATATACCCTTTGTAATCATCCTGTAGCAGCAGATCAATCGCTTCCTTTATGGGAATATCGCCCTGACCAATGAGGCAGTACCTGACCCTGCCCTTTTCCATTAGCGAATCCTTTACGTGAACATGGCGAATATACCTTTTAAGCCTGTTATATGTCAAGAATACCGACTCGCCCATAAACCTGTATGGATGATGAACGTCCCACAACACCCTAACATACGGATGTTGAACCTCTTCCATGGTCTTTATCATCACGCTCGAATTGGCAAACACCCCGTTGGTTTCAAGCAGTACCATTACCCCTTTTTGAGATGCATAATCTCCCAACACCTTGAGCATCCTGATCACCTGCTTTACATCCACCGGCGCCTTCGGGGAAGGTTCGCTGTCTCCCAGTACCCTGACAAATGGAGCATTCAGTTGCTCGGCCAAGTCGATGTATTCCATACCTTCCTGTATATATGATTCCGCATCCTTTTCGTGTAAATAACACGAGGAAGTGATGCAAGAAATCTCCAGCCCTTTGTCCAATAACTGACGTTTTGACGTCTGCATGTTTTCAGGAAGAAATGGCTTAGCCTTGGGCACGTAAATCTCATTCCCCAGACCTCTTAGCTCTATACCATCATATCCCAGATCCTTGGCTGCAGCCAGGATTTCCTCCCATGACCAATCCGGACATCCCAATGTAGAAAAACATATCTTCATAAAACTCCTCCCGTTCATCTGTGTCTCCTTACTATTTTATCATGCACTATCGATAGTTGAAAATTCTTTTTTGCGAATGTAAAGCATAGGATTAAAATGAGAATCTATTGGGGAGATGGTGCCGATGAAGAATAAAAAATACGTAATTCCTATAATACTTTTTCTCGCCGCATTTATGATTGGATGTAGCGCCAGGCCGCCCCTTGCTTTGGATGTATCCCGTACAAACGACGATGATAACGATAAAGCACATGAGGGATACTCGGCCATAATGTTTATGACCGATCTAGAAATCATAAAAAGGGCCACCGATCACCTCAAAAGCCATGGTGAAAAAGTAGCTTTTGAAGAAACCGAAATATCCATTCATCACTGTGACACCGAAACGGTAATATGCACAGATCCAAAAGGCAACCGCATAACTTATAAGGGAGACTATTTAAAGATAGTGTTTTATCCACCTTCAAAGCCCTTGAACCCTGAATACAACAAATGCTTTACGGTATACCTGGACCAAGAGGGCGACGTGTTGGGATATACCAGCCAAACCGTTCAAGGTGACTGACAAATAAAAAAGGAGCATTATGCTCCTCAATTTTTTATACATTAGGTCCGCTTAATATGTCTATCACAAAATTTTGGAAAACTTTAAACTCGTATTTTCGGCCCACCTGTATATTGGGCAAAGGTTTATTGGCATCTACAAGCAACATCTGTTCTACTCCATCGTTCTCAATCAAAACTTCATAATAGTAGAGTTTGTTGTCTTTGTAAACAGGCTGGGTGCCAACCCTTTTCACTACGCCCGATTCAACCCTCTGCCGTCCAGTAAACATATCCCCAAGGAATCTATAATATGCCAACACCTGGCTGCCGTACATGCCCCAGATAAAAATATCGAGGCATATTCCAATCAACAATATTATCATGCCCAAAGTATTGTTGACCATATTGGCCAGTACAATGGAAATGACCAGAAAGGCAATCAAAACAGCACCAAGCAAAATGATTATGCGCTTCAATTGTTTCCCGGTTTGTTGCAAATCTTCCTGGCTGTACATTCAAGAGACCCTCCCCATTAATAGGATTTTTTACTTTATCCGGTATCAAAAAACATCGCTGTGTGTGACAATCAGCTCATCTAAAGTCAAACAGAGAAGGTTCACCAATAAAATTATATCATATAAAATTGAGTATTTGCACTATCTATGCTCAAGTTGGGTTTACTTTTGAACACAAAAAATAAGAGGGAGGCCTTTACCTCCCTCTCTTTTTGGTGGGGCGTACAGGACTCGAACCTGTAACTTCCACCACGTCAAGATGGCACTCTACCAGTTGAGTTAACGCCCCGTGTCACAACTTGCATTATTATATTAACCCATCTTCACTAAATTGTCAAGCGGTATTTTTGGGAGATCTCGAATAGGTGTAAAGATATTCACCACTACGAACGGATATCCAGCAATATCGAAGATAAAAATTTATCAAAAGAATAGAAGTCGCTTCCACCCTTTTGATATATACAAAACTTAAGGATGGAAGCAACCTCTTGTAAATTTAAAACAGCAATATTATTTCCCATTAAATACCAAATTATAAGTCAATTCATTCTCATTTATATATTTTCCAGCGGCTTTACATTGCCAAAATGAGGCACAGGTCCATTGACAGGAGCAGCCCATCTCACCGCATTCTTTATGACGCGCTGCACTTCTGGCTGATAAAAAATCGGGAATGTCTCATGCCCCGGCCTGAAATAAAACACCTTCCCTCGTCCCCGGTTATAGCAGCAGCCGCTCCTGAATACTTCCCCTCCGGCAAACCAGCTTATAAACACCAGCGTATCAGGTGCCGGAACATCAAACCTCTCACCGTACATCTCAGTTTGAGGAATTTCAAAATACTCGCCTAACCCCTCTGCAATGGGATGTCCAGGCTCCACCACCCAAATGCGCTCCTTCTCGCCCGCCTCTCGCCATTTTAAATTGCAGGTGGTGCCCATCAACTTTTTGAATATCTTGGAAAAATGCCCTGAGTGTAAAACAATGAGCCCCATCCCGTTTAAAACCCTATCGTATACCCTGTCCACAACTTCGTCTCGTACCTCATTGTGCGCTATGTGCCCCCACCAGATGAGCACATCAGTGGAATCCAGTACCTCTTTAGTAAGCCCATGCTCTGGCTCATCCAGCGTCGCTGTCCTTACTTCAAAGTCAGATTCCTGAGACAAAAAATCCGCAATGGCCCCATGGATGCCTTTAGGATAGATCTCAGCTACCTTTTTATGGGTCTTTTCGTGTCGGTTTTCATTCCATACTGTCACTTTAATATTCCTGTTTACATTCATGCAAATGTACCCCCTTAATTTCAATTTACATTTCTGATAAAAAACACTTTTTATAGCTCGGGTACACGGAACCCAAGCAAAATTTAACCTTTTACAGCCCCGGCGGTAAGGCCAGATATAATTCTCCTTTGAAATAGCAACACCATAACAATAAGCGGTAATACTACAACTACCGAAGCTGCGGATATATCGCCCCAGGGCAACATATACTCGCCAGGGAACATGGCTATCCCCACCGGTACTGTCCTCAGGGCATCCTTTGTATTAAAGGTCAATGAGAATAAAAATTCATTCCACGCTGCTATAAATACCAGTATGGCTGTGGTGAATATTCCAGGTGCAGCCAAAGGAAGTATTATTTTCACGAAAGTGTAAAATGGTGAAGCACCATCTATTTTTGCAGCCTCTTCCATATCAGCCGGGATAGTTCTGAAAAACGTAGTTAAATTCCACATTGAAAGCGGTATAGTTATGGTCGTATATGTCAAAATAAGGCCCAGATACGAATTGAGGAGGTTCCACTGCTTCATCATCAAAAACAAGGGGCTAACTATGGCTATGCCAGGAAACATGGAAACCGATAACGCCAAAGCCAATATAACATTTTTCCCTTTAAAGTGTAACCTGGCCAATGCATAACCTGCAAATGAAGTAACAAACACAGCAAGAGCTGTAGTAGAAATGGCAACTATAGCGCTGTTCTTCAAATAAGTCAAAAAAGGCCTTTTGGTAAAAGCAGAAATATAAGAACCCAAATAAAATCTTGACGGCCACCACTCCGGGGGTATATTCCACAATTGTTCGGGCGGCTTAAACGAGGTTATTATTTGCCAATAAAAAGGAAACACTATTATGACTATAAATACAGCAACAGCTATATAAAAGGCTATATTTGACAATTTATCTTTTCGCATACTTTCGCCTCCGCTTAATCATTCTGGATATTTAAGAGGTAAATATATATTAAGCTTATCAAGAATACGAATATAAATATTAATACTGCTATTGCAGAACCTAAACCAAAATCCAGATTTCTAAAAAGCATAGTATAAGCGTACATTGAAAGAGTCTCAGTGCTATTGCCCGGTCCACCGCCTGTCATAACAAATATCAAATCAAATACGCGGAAAGCATCAAGGGTGCGAAATATAAGCGCCACCAGCATGGTTGGCATTATAAGAGGCACAGTGATATTAAAAAATCGCCTTATTCTTCCAGCACCATCTACAGTAGCAGACTCATATAGCTCAATTGGAATAGTTTGAAGGCCGGCCAATAACAGTAACCCCATAAAAGGCGCTGTCTTCCAAACATCGGCTATTATAGCGCACCATAAAGCCGACAGCGTACTACCCAACCATGGCTTATATTGATCTATAAGGCCCATCCTTAATAATATATCGTTTATAACGCCAAACTGGTCATGGTACATAAATTTCCACATCGTAGCCGATATTGTAGTAGGAATAGCCCAAGGCACCAACACTGCAGCGCGTACCAGTCCTCTACCTTTAAACGGCATATTCATAACAAGAGCCATAGTAAAGCCTATTACTAGCTCCATAGCTACTGAAACTATCGTAAAAAACAGTGTATTACACGTAGCATTCCAGAATCTCTCATCCTTCAACAACTTTACATAATTGTTCAATCCTATATATTTAGCCGCATCAGGGAATTGCATCTTCATATCAGTCAAACTTAAGGAAAATGTTCTTACAATTGGAAATATTGCTATAAGCAAAATACATAAAAGTGCGGGCGTTACCATCAAATAACCTAGTATATTTTCGGGTATGCCAGTACTTTTTATGCTACGGCGTTTTTGCATGATAAAAACCCCCTTGGCTGTTTATAAAGTACAATCGGCCGAATGTTCGGCCGATTGTTGAGCAAAATTTTACTGCTCTAATATTTCTTGAATTTCTTTTGCCATATTCTCTATAGCTGTCTTGGCATCAATCTCTCCCATCAGGAATTTATGCGTATTTATTTGTATAGACTCTGATATTTTTGGATAAAATGGTGACACCGGCCTTGGTAAAGCATTGACCAATACGTCATACATACTTTCAAAATGTGGATTGGCCTTTATAACATCCGCATCTTTATATAAATTCTGACGTACAGGCAAAAAACCGCCCTCTATTGCTTGTATTTTTTGAGCTTCTTCGCCAGTCATAAACTCTATAAACGTCCACGCTGCGTCTTTATTTTTGGAATTTTTATTTATAGCTAAATTCCAACCACCCAACGTTGCCTTCCCTGTGGCATCTCCATTAGGCCCTTTCGGTATTGGAGCCACACCAACTTTACCCTTAACCGCCGACTCATCGCTGTTCAATTTACTCCACCAACTGGGCCAATTTCTCATAAAAGCCACTTTACCCTCTTGGAACATCACTCCACCATCATTCTCGATATAGGTAGTGACACCTTCAGGTGCTATATCCAGCATCTTCTTAAATATATTCAATGCCTCTATGGCATTCTCACTATTTAATACCACATTTGAGCCGTCAATTACCTTGCCACCATTGCTGTGGATATATTCTAGCACATTACATACAAGGCCTTCATATTGGTTGGCCTGAAATACAAATCCGTATTCAACTTTACCTTCGTCCATAAGCTTCTTACCAATACTATAAAGTTCATCCCATGTTTCAGGCGGATTAGGTATCAAATCTTTACGGTAATATAAAACGCCTGCGTCGGTATAAAGCGGCACCGCATATATGCTACCGTTATAGGTACAACCTTGAATCGGACCCTGCAGGAATTTTTCTCTTTCTTCTTCAGAAAAGTAATCGTCTAAAGGCAATATCCACCCAGCTGAAGCAAACTCCGACGGCCATATTATGTCCAAACGGTATACATCAACGCTGTCGTCCCCAGCGCTCAATGCAGTTACAAAAGCATTATGCTGCTGGTCGCTTTGTGATGGCATTTCCTGATAATTAACCTTTATATTTGGATATTTGTCTTCAAATGCTTCAAGCATCTTCTGGGTAGCTGGCGTAATGTCTTTACCTCTAGCATAAGTAATTGTAACCACTTCTTCGGATTTGGACTCGCTTACTTTTTCTTCTGGTTGTGATTCCGTGCTATTATCGCCAGACTTCTCAGAACTACCACATGCCGCAAGCATAAATACTAGCACCGCAAAGATCAACAGAAAAACCAATAACCTCTTCGTCCTCATAAGAAAAAACCTCCCTTTTTTAAATATAAAGCTGGTACATCTATATATTAGGGTAAACGGGAGGCATAATAAATACGGTAAACTTTCTATTTTGTTTGTTTTCTTTCTATATTTGAGAGTTACGGTACTGTACTGGGGTAATGCCGGTATATTTCTTAAATAGTTGGCTGAAATAATGAGGGTCTTTATAACCTACCATTTGGGCAACTTCATATACCTTTATAGATGGTTCTTTCAGCAGTTCTTTTGCCTTTTCAATACGTACTTTTATGAGATACTCTTTAAACGTTATCCCTGCTTCCTGGCTGAATATAGAGCTTAAATAACACGGTGAGATATACACCCTTTCTGACACTGATTCCAGCGAAATATCTGCTGAATATTCTTTATCTATTATATCCTTTACTTGCTCTACTATTTTTTGATTCCTGGTTTTTCTCTGATACGATAGATACCCAATTACAACATCTACTATATTCGTCATAAACTCATACAGCTGATCTATTGTAAAGCGCTTATTTATCTCATACCACGGATCAGTCTTATTAAAAAGCACTTCTGGTGGCTCACCTACTTCATATATAGCTTTAGACATATACACAATAAGTTCTAGACATATTCTCTTTACTACATCCATACTTTCTCGCTGCTCTTTCATGTTTTCAAATATGCGTTTTAAATAAGCTCTGGCCTTTTGTTCATTGCCTACTTTTATAATAGTCATAAATTCTTCGCCATCGGGTATTTTATACCTATAGCTTTTTGTTGCGGGTTCCACATCATCAATGTATATGATCTGCCTTTCACCCATATAAAACCTATATTCACAAGCTTCTAGAGCATCTTTATAGCTGCGTTCAATATACCGTATATCATCCACAGTTCGACCTACCCCTACGGTGTAAGAACCATCAAATATATAATCTAGTAGCTCCTTTATTTTGTACAACGTGTCTAGAGTAATTTTCGATATTTGGTCCTTTGTAATACTGGCGGGGAAATTCAATATAATGGTAAAAATATGCTCATCAAAAAATATCACTGATTTTAAATGTTCCATACCCTCAAGTAAAAACTTTATCCTATTATACAATTTAAATAAAGTGTAATAATCGTCCTTATCGTTTGCATCGTCTATAGTTATAACTACTGCTAAAAATTCTCCATTCTTAAAATCTATATTTATGAAAGATAATTTTTTCCATATATCCTCCGTGTTTTTAATCGCACTAAAAAACCACGCTTTTAAAAAGGGCAAGCTCTCTACTATATGCTTTTTAAGTGCCTCCCTTTCCTCTCGTTCTTTTTTTTCGTCAAACAGCTTATTTTTAACTCGTTGTATACATTCAAAGAGAGCGCTGCGTGAAACCGGTTTTAATACATAATCATCTACCCCCAGGGTCACAGCCTGCTGAGCATAAGAAAAATCGTCATAGCCAGTAAGAAATACTATTTTTACATGTGGAGCAAGAATTTTTAGCTTCTGGGCCAACTGCAACCCATCCATACGTGGCATCTTGATATCGACAATAACGATATCCGGCTTTAACTGCTTTATCTTATCTAAAGCATCTATGCCATCTTCCGCTGTACCGACAATATTTATCCCCATCTCATCCCATGGAACATGATCCTTTAACCCTTCTCTTATGGTCTCTTCATCATCTACTATCAGTAGATTTATCATAGTGCTCTCCCTCCATTTGTCCAAATAACACCGCTTTTACCTTAACGGTTACTGTTATACCCCCGTACTCATTGTCCTCAAAATTAAGTCCACAATCTTCTCCAAAATAGAGTTTCAATCGCTCGTTCACGTTTCGTATGCCATATCCTCTATTTTCTAATATCTCATTCTCATTCTCTAACAACATGCTATTAAGACTATCCACATCACCACCCTTACCGTTATCGGTAACCTCCAAATAGACATATTTATCGTCTTTCCAGGCATTTATTTCAATTAAACCCTTATAATCTATTCCATCAAAGCCATGATTTATAGCGTTTTCCACCAGAGGTTGAAGGGTAAGTTTTATTATGGTGTAGGGAAGTACTTCCTTATCAACATGAAATTTAACATCAAATTTGTTCTTTAATCTAAATTTTTGTATAGTTATATAGCTTTTCACCTGTTCTAGCTCGTTGGCAATGGAGATAAACTCCCTCCCTTTATTTAAGCTGTATCGAAGAAAATTCGCCAGCGAATTGACGATAAGGCTTATATCATCCACGCCGTATTTTATGGCTAGCCAGTTTATAGAATCAAGGGTATTGTATAAAAAATGTGAATTTATTTGGGCTTGTAACGCCCTAAGTTCGGCTTCTTTTTCTCTGCGGCTTTGTTCGCTTACTTCTTTTAAGAGCTGCCGAATTCTTTTTACCATTTTGTTGAAGCTGCTGTAAATCTCGCCTATTTCATCATTTGAATGTACAGAAACCTCGGTATATTGATCAACATCGAAATTCTTCATGCAATCAGCTAAAGCATGTATAGGCCCCGATATCCTATAAGAAATAAATACCGACGATATCGACGCCACAACAAGACTGATAGCTCCTATTAAAAATAGGGCATTTCGTATGACTCCTACATTTTCTACTAATTCAATGGTAGGTACCATCCCTATTAACTTCCATTTCGTACCGCTAAGTTCCTCATATACTATTAAGTATTCTTTGTCATTGAATGTTTCAAAATTGCTGCCGTTAGCACTCCTATATATTTCAGAAAAGAACGATGGTTTACTGTTCAATATTTTCACCAATTCATTATCTGTTGGCGTTATTATCCTATCATCATCTACAAGAAATACCCTTCCGGTTTTCCCAATCTTTATTTTACCAACCTCTCCAAAAAATTGATTGATATCCACCTTTGCCTGTATTATTCCCAAGAAGCGGCCCGGATCATTAACATCTACAATCAATCGCGCGACACAAACTTGATCTTTATCTGCATACCAATACATTCTTCCCTCCATTTCAACAGTCTTTTTAAACCAAACCTCCTGTTCGACGCTTTTACTAGAAAATACATAATCACCTGCACGCAAAGACGGATACTTGTTTTTTTCAAACGCAAATAATTGAATTGAAGAAGTTTTTTTTCTAAAAATATCAGCGCCTAATATAATGCGTTCTAGCGTTTTAATACCCATATTTAATTGAAAATTATCGCTAGGCTGATGGGCTCTTAATACCTCCTGAACGGTACTGTCAAAATGTATTTTCATGAGCACGTTTTCTACATCTCGCATATAGGACTCTAAATTGTTTTTTGCCTGCATAATAATTTGATCGGTAGAGGCTTCCACCTGCTGTTTTATTACAACAGTTGACCTTTGAAATGCAAAACCGCCAAACATAGACAATGCCAATAACAATATTATAAAATAGGACAACATCAGCTTGTCCCGCAAAGGTAAATCATTTAAGAACTTTGTAAACATTATAAATTTCACAACCTTTCAGGCTTAAGCTCATTACACTTCTCATTTAGCGATGACAAGATGTAAATTTAAAAAGATATCTAATACACTATCTAATACAAAGTATAGACAAAATTCAGCGATAATGCAACCAATGAAAAATCAAGAGGGACCTTCGACGTCGTCGTCAAAGGCCCCTCAAAAAGGACTCACCACTTAAGGTATGAGCGCCTGGATATGCTTAAAAGCAATATCCTGTGGCAAGTCCTTGTAGTCTTATTATATGCAGCAAAATCGAAAATAAACATGGCAATATTTGTAGAATGTTAATGTACATTGAACATCATTTAAGCGCAACATCAGACCTTTGCATTTTATACCTAAAGGCATACTCTCCAGATCCTATTTCCACTTTCACACCATCATCAACTGTTTCATGCTCTAATATTCCTTCTGTCTCTATCAATTTTTTGCCGCTCTCATAAACCGCATCAGATGTAGCAAACGGCAACACCACAGTAGCAGTTGTATTGTGAGGCACACATACCGATATTTCTATACAGCCGTCCTGTATCCTCCACTCAGATTTGATCTTTCCGTACATCGATTTTAGCTCGGCCTTTGCATAGGTCAACCCCTCACCCAGCGTTGGCCTGATGTATATATGCTTATATCCGGTCCTTTCTTCATCCGTATCAATTCCAGCCACCACCCTGTAAAGCCAATCCCCAATGGAGCCATAGGCATAGTGGTTGAAAGAGTTCATGTCGGGACTCCAGAAAGAGCCATCCGGCTTAATTCCATCCCAGTGCTCCCAAATGGTGGTTGCACCCTTAGTCACCTGATACAGCCATGACGGGTAATCGGTCTGCAAGAGCAGTTTGTAAGCCACATCGCTGTAGCCATTCTGGCTCAACACATGGCATAGATAGGGCGTGCCCACAAAGCCCATAATAATAGAGGCTATAAGGGTAAACAATTTCTGGGTTGCGGTATAGCGAACCTCCTTCATTTTGAGTTTAAAAGTTTCAAAAGGTTTGAAAAAGCCAATATCGAGAGCAAACTGTAGTACTGAAGCCAGCCAAACCGAAACAGTCTCATTGGTATTGCAATCAGTAGCTGAAAATGTTATTCTATCCATAGGGTAATACCACTAGTTTATTTTTTTGTGATAAGTAACTATTTCGACAAAGGTGGCTATTACCCTTTATGTAATTATTGGTATATCAATTATTGGAATTTTTATACATTTTTATTACCCTTGTTTGCACAAAATTTTCGTAGCTACTTTGTCGACTTACTTATAGAAAAAATAAAAACATTAAAGTAAGTTATTCCTCTTTCTAAAACTCATATTCGCTTTTTCGATATGTAAACAACCATACCCGAGTCTGACTTTCCATTTCCTTGACCTGACTTGCTACAGAAAAAACTTTTTTCTCATCTTAAATAAAGCACTTTCTAAACAAGGCACTTTGCATATATATAAAATTGCTTTCACAAATATGCTAACTTAACATAATAATACGCCCGAATGCAGTAATACAGGAATTGCTTTCTAAAACCAGAAGTGACTCTTTCCATTGCACATTGTCGAAAACAGATGTGGTCATATAGCCATTTTATATAGTGCAGTTATGGTTACGATTTCATAGACGTAACGTGGACCACAGAAGCATTATAGGCTGAAAATAAAATTCAACAGGATACAGTCTTCCACGATGGTCCGCAGCGCCCTAGTCTTCCATTATGGTCCAGTATCCTCAGCAGTTTTTATAGGATTTAACATAAAAACGCAAAAAGAAAAAAAACCCTGCTTCATCCATCAGCACAGCTTTTGAGCTGTAAACCGCTGATGTCCACAGGCATAAACCTTTATTCCCAACCCTGTCCGCCTATGCCTCTTTCCAAAATCTTCTCGCCATAGCCGCTTTCCAGGTATGCCTTCATGGGATCAGGTGCAAGACCCATCTCTTCACGCACCGCTTCAAGTAAAGGCATTACATCGCATTCAAAAGCCTCGCGCACTGCAGCCTCTGCCGCCATGACGTCGTTGCGCATTTGCGCTTCTTTCAATACCTCGCGATTCACCAGCAAAGCTTTGGCGTATGCAGTCTGCACGTTCAACACCGAGCGGATCATGGCGGGTATCTTGGGCTCTATGTTGTGGCTTTGGTCAATCATATACGCTATGTTTTCTGCCGTTTTAGCCGTCTTGGGATCAAGGCTGGCGGCCACCAGCTCGTTGAAAATCAGGAACAGCTCATAGGGATTGATGGAGCCCACGATTAAATCGTCATCGGCATACTTTTTGTTGTTAAAATGAAAACCTCCAATCTTTCCCTCATCCAGCAGGAAGGCCACAATGTGTTCCACGTTGGTCCCCAGCGGATGGTGTCCCAGGTCTACCAGCACTTGAGCCTTTTCGCCCAGTTTCATGGCAAAGGCATAGGCCATACCCCAATCGGCTATGTCGGTGTGATAAAAGGCCGGTTCAAAGAACTTGTATTCAATCAAAAGCCTCATATCGCTGTCCATGGCGTTGACGACCTCGAACAGCGCCTCTTCAAGCCAGTTCTTGCGCGCACGGATATCTCCCTGCCCGGGATAATTGGTTCCATCGGCAAGCCATAGGCTGATTATCTTGGAATCGACCTTTCGTGCAATCTCTATGCATTCCATGATATGGTCTATAGCTTTTCTCCTTACAGAAGCATCGGTATTTGTGAGGCTCCCAAATTTATAATCATCGTCCTGAAATAAGTTGGGATTGACCGCACCAATCTTCAATCCAAGGCTGGCTGCATATTCCTTCACCTTTTCAAAGTCATCTACCTTATCCCATGGAATATGAATAGCCACGGTGGGGCACATCCCGGTTACCTTATTCACCTGAGCGGCATCCTCCAGCTTCTCAAACAGGTTTCTTGGCACTCCCCTTTGCTTGAAAACCTTAAACCTCGTCCCCGAATCTCCATATCCCCAGGAAGGGGTCTCTACTTTAAAGCTTTTGAGCCTTTCCTTTACCCACTCTACATCTATACCTCTGTCTTTCTGCCTCTGCTCCCACAAAGCATATATTTGATCTCTCGTCATACTCGCATTCTCCTTTCTGTTAAAATAGTTTTACTATTTGTATTGAACTTTGTCATTTTTTTTATAATAAGCAGTTCAGCATGCAAAATGCAATTCACAAACTTGCATTACAGCTTGCGGTGATTTCATGTTGCTTACCTCAAATAAGAAATCATAATCACTTAACCGGATAGGCCATGGTTGTCATCAAGGCCATCTCAGCTTGTGTGGTGTCCAGCCTGGAATATTGAACTATTATCGGCTGGTCGCTCTCTACCATTATGGCATAGGGCACACCCTTGGGCACCCCGTTGCCATTTGTGTCCTTTATCTTATCCAGACGTATATGGTTGGTACGCTCAGCTTTACACACAGCATGAAAACCGCGCATGGGTTCTCGATCTTCAAAATACAAAGTTAAGGTTATATGAGCGTCTTCCTTTCCCGGATTGAGAACGCATACCGCTTCATGACTTGCATAGTGCCCTGGACTGCTTATAGAAGGATAATAACAATCCGGTATGTACCACACCTTTGCACCAGCTTTTTGATCTGTATTCATCAATCCACCCTCCAATAAAATTGAAATTTTGCCACCTTATAGAGGTGGTAACTTTCTTTTTGACCCCTTAGTACTACTTTAAAGATTACAACATGTGATACGACACCCACATCCGTAGGCTGTGGTAGTCTCTACCTTACTCTCCTCTCAAACACAATTTTTCCCATGTGAACTACCGCTACTTATGGAAATGACACAGCTTCCTAGTCAATATTAAGTTACCGCACCAGATTTTCCACGCTCAAATGGCTGCTCCATCACATGATAATCTTAAACTCATTGGATAGCAATTTAGCCGAATCACACTACTTTCAAGAACCTCTCATAAGCCTCATCCCATGCCTCTACATCTTGAGGCATGTAATCCACCGTTGGGAAAGAATCCCTGATAATCTGCCTAATTTCACGCAGGTTGGCCACTTCACCCAGGGCTTTGGCCTGCATCATCAAATTGCCTATAGCGGTTGCCTCTGTAGGCCCGCATATCACCGGCCTGTTTATGGCATTAGCGGTGAACTGATTCAACAGCTTATCCTTCGTACCCCCACCTACTATGTGAAGAACCTTCAACGGCCTGTTCAAAATCTTTTCCAGCCTTTCAATGGTCCATCGGTATTTCATGGCAAGGCTTTCATAGACGCAGCGCAGGATTTCGCCCTTGGTCTGAGGCACCGCTTGCCCGGTCCTGGCACAGAAGTTTTGAATGGCTTGCGGCATATCGCTGGGAGCGTAGAAATCATCATGATCCGGATCGATAAACGCCTTAAACGGTTCACTGCCCCTTGCCATTTCCTCAAGCTGTGCAAAGCTGTAAACCTCGCCCTGACGGTCCCATACCCGCTTGCATTCCTGAATAATCCAGAGTCCCATGATGTTCTTCAAAAACCTGTAGCTGTTTTCGGCACCTCCTTCGTTGGTGTAATTCCACTGCAGCGCCTGCTCATTTATAATGGGCTCCTTCACTTCTACCCCCATCAAGGACCATGTACCGCTGCTCAAATATACATAGTCGTCCTCCACAGCGGGCACCGCCACGACGGCCGAACCGGTATCGTGAGTGGCCACCGCTACCACTGGCACCCTGCCTATATTCAGCTCTTCGGCTATATATGAGGAAATGTTCCCTCTTACGGTTCCGGGCTGTTGTATCGCGGTGAATATGTGATCCGGCAAGTCCAAAGCATTTATAAGTTCAGTACACCAGGTTTTGCTGCGGGCCTCCAGAAGCTGGCTGGTGGACGCTTCGGTATACTCAGTGGACTTTTCGCCTGTCAGGAAATAAGCCAATAGATCTGGCATAAACAGCAGCGTATCGGCTTTTTCCAAAATAGGGGAGTTTCTCTCCTTAAGGGCAAGCAGCTGGTAAATGGTGTTAAACTTTTGAAAAGCTATGCCGGTATACTCGTAGATTCTTTCTCTGGATACAACTGCAAAAGCCTTTTCCATCATGCCTTCGGTCTGGCTATCACGATAATGGTATGGATTGCCCAGCAGTTCTCCCGATGAATCCAAAAGGCCAAAATCCACTCCCCAGGTATCGATGCCAAGGGAGGACAGCTCGCCATCAACGCTGTGGGCAAATTTCAATAATCCTTGCCGCATCTCCCAGAAAAGCCTCAAAACGTCCCAGTATGTATGTCCCCCAACCTTTACTGGATCGTTTGAAAACCGGTGTATCTCCTCTATTGATAGCTTCTTACCATCAAACCGCCCTAAAATAGCCCTTCCGCTGTTGGCCCCAAAATCAAATGCCAGTAAATTTAAAGTTTTCATGCCGATACATTCCTCCTTTTATCCGTTAATAATTATAACAGGTAAACTACCAACCACCTGTAGAGGTGGTGACTTTGTGAGAAGTTTGGCCTATCTGCTCAACAGCAGACTCGCCAGCTACTTTAAGTCATGTATATTTACCTTTGCCCGCAATTCATCTCCAACTTATAGAAGATAAAGTCTTCTTGCTTATCTCAGATAAAATAACAAAAATAACATAAAAATAACACAACCTAACAAACTATTGTAAAGCTTACAGGTATAATATTTTAAAAAGAATCACATTACTATTATATAAATTCGCCATCCATATTAAAAATCCTTTCAAAAAAATTTTAATTTTTTATCAAAAATGATGTTAAATATAAACACCACACGTGGCCGATATTACATCCGATATTACATAAAATCAAAAACCCTCTTCCATAAAGATATCGGGTTTTATTTCGCCTGCCCTTTGCAGCGCTGCCTTGGCGATCACCGGACCGACCAGCTCGTATACCACAGTCGCA
This sequence comes from Caldicoprobacter algeriensis, assembly GCF_023838525.1. Lineage (GTDB taxonomy): Bacteria > Bacillota > Clostridia > Caldicoprobacterales > Caldicoprobacteraceae > Caldicoprobacter > Caldicoprobacter algeriensis. Next base: position 14,970 of record NZ_JAHUQD010000010.1, on the reverse strand, counting down.
ACCAAGACTATGGTCCTTATTGACCATACCTTGTGCACTCATCTGGGATTGCGCCACTACAGATAAACCTTAAGACCTGCATTGCTATATTTCTAATTTAACTCGTCCAGCGTCAATGAAAAGCTGGGAGCGAAGTGCTCCATAAAATACTTGACCTCTGGATAATCCATCTGGTCTATCTGGGCCTTTATAGCCTTCATGGCCTTTGAAAACTCCTGATTCCCTGCCTTTATCTCCTCAACGCATTTTAGATATGCACATATCTTATCGGCCGCTTTCACTATCCTCCAGTGCTCGGCATCCACCTCCTCAATAAAAAATAAACTGCTGTATTCATCCCTTAGCTCTTCGGGTAACATATCCAGCAGCTTCTTCGCAGCAACCCTTTCGATCTCTTTGTAGGCCTTGCTTATCTCAGGATTAAAGTATTTGATGGGAGTAGCCAAATCGCCGGTTATGACCTCGGAAGCCTCATGGAATACAGCCAGAGCCAGTACCCTCTCCGGATTGACCTTGCCACCGAAGAACCTGTTCTTTATAACCGCCAATCCGTGGGCAATCATGGCCACCTGCAGGCTGTGTTCTTGAATGTTTTCCTGGCAGGTGTTTCTCATAAGGCCCCAGCGCTGTATAAATTTCATTCTGGATAGATAGGCAAAGAAATGACTCAAACTGAATTCCTCCCAAAGTATTATAAAATTTTGATAGCACCCCTGCTTTATTTATCATTTTAGCACACCTCTTCATGAAGTCAAAGCCTTGCGTGGAATAAAATTCTCTACAGTATCAAATACTTACCTATAAATAAAAAAACCAATAAAAGGAGTGATAGCTATGGCATTAATGCAATATCTGTACAGTCGGCTGATGGATCAAATACTGGAAAAGATGAGCGATATGAAAATGGTCAAAGCCCCTTGGCTGGTTGACAACTACTCCTTCATAAAATTCATGGGAATTGCCGAGCGGGCAAAAAACGGGCAACCCCTCATGCAACCTTTAGGTTCTACTCTCAATTTCAAAGATTTTCAGGACTTGATGTTCATCCCAAATATGTTTCCAACTCCAGATGGTACCGAAATGGACACCCAGGTAGTGATAGGAAAAAACGCTAAAAAACCCATGATACTTCCTGTGCCATTTATGATCGCAGGCATGGCCTACGGCGCCTCTATAAGCCTGCAGCTTAAAATAGCCTTGGCTAAGGCCTCTACATCCATAGGAACTGCTACCAATTCAGGCGAGGCAGGCTTTTTGCAAAAAGAGCGCGACATAGCCAAACTCTATGTGGTGCAGTACAACCGTGCAGGCTGGGGCAATGCCCCGGAGGAACTCAAACAGGCTGACATGATCGAAATTAAGATGGGCCAGGGAGCAAGTGCGGGTGACGGATTTAAAATAGGGAATAAGTTAATCGGAGATGAATTCCGAAAACACTTAAAACTCAAAGAAGGGCAGGACGCCGTAATGCCCACACGGTTTCCCCACATAAACAATAGAGATGACCTTAAGCGAAAGGTGGATGAACTGCGAGAATTAACCGGCGGCGTTCCGATAGCAATCAAGATCGCAGCGGGAAATATCGAACAGGACCTGGATACGGTTCTATATTCCGGTGCCGATGCTGTGGTAATTGACGGTGCCCAAGGTGAAACAGCAGGGAGCGCAGAAATAACCATCAACAATTTCGGCATTCCTACCCTATACGCGCTGGTGCGCGCAGTGGAATACCTGGAAAAGAACAATTGCAGGGACAAGATATCTCTAATTATGGCAGGGGGGTTTAGAGATAGTGGGGATATGCTGAAAGCCAAAGCGCTTGGAGCCGATGCTTTTTACATCGGATATCCGGTGGCTATTGCAGCTATATACACGCAGCTAAATAAATTGCCCGCAGGAGCCAGCCCCACCGACCTTTACCTCTACAACGGCAAACACACCGAATTGCTCGACGTAGACGAAGCCGCCAGCTGTGCTAGCAATTTTTTGAAGGCTCTACAGGAAGAAATGGATATTGCCCTCCGCTGTCTTGGGAAAAATTCCATTCATCAGCTAAACAAAGATGATATGGTAGCGCTCACTCCTGAAATGACGCAGATAACCGGAGTAAAGCTGGGATATAACGTTCATCCCATTTAAATCGATTTTCCAACAAGCTATGTGATTATGCGTCAATTCATCCACTTGCTGGATTTATGAAATTCAGCAGCCGAAAAGCTGAAAATTAATGGAATATTTTTTAATGGGAACATATTGCCTCCCAAATTTTTTTCTGATATAATGGAGCGAAAGTAACTACGTAAAAGGATGGGCAGAGTAGGTGCTGCGCGTTAAGTGCCAGGGGATGGGATGTTGCCCCTGGACGAAAGGCTTAAATGGCCTGCGATGCAGTACCGCATCCGCTGCCACCTTGTATGAGAGAAGGCATTTCGTTCTCTTTAAGGTGGCATTCTCTGCCATCTAAAGAGAAAGGAGGTGCTTTTTTTGTGGAAAGCCGCATAAGAAAGATGGCATATACCGGACTGCTTACTGCTATAAGCATCATACTCACGCGCTTTTTTGCAGGTAATGTCAATATACTTGGCGTTTTCGCCTTGCGCCTCAGCTTCGGCGAGGTCCCTATAATGTTAAGCGGCATTTTGCTGGGACCTGTATACGGAGCAGCCTGCGGCGCCTTGTCCGACATTATAGGATATGCCATCAGTCCCGTTGGTGGCCCCTATTTTCCTGGATTTACCTTAACAGCTGCTTTGACAGGGTTAATCCCCGGTTTGATGGCCAGGTACTATCGCAATTACTGGAACTGGTTCTTTGTAATAATCATAGTTACAGCTACAGCCGCAGTTTCCGTTCTGCTCAATACGCTGTGGTTGAGCTTGATGCACGGCAAAGCCTACCTGGCGCTGCTACTGCCCAGAATTATCGGGAAAGCCATCTTAGTCCCGGCGTATGCAATAATAATAAAGATGGTCATAAAACACTCGCAGGGGGTGTTTTACTTTATAAAACAATAAATGGTGATGATTTTAATAGGCCTGCTTTTAACTTAAGCAGGCCTATTTTTTGCCTACTGAGAAGGTTTCCAAAGATGAATCAGCTCCTACCTCTGCTGAATCTATATGGATGTCGCACCTTTATAAGTATCACACCTTAAAACAGCTTCCACCTATAAATTCCCTTAGAATCGAAGTACGTGGCACCTCGCTGTCATCCAGTTCAAGGAAGTACTTTATAAATTTCTTAAGGCGATTCACCTCTGGATAATACGGATGCTCAGAGGGTATTTTTTCAAGAAGCGGCACTATAAACGGCTTCAAAACAGCAAGCTCATAAGTCAAAGCCGAGTTGAACATGACATCAGCCTGCTCCTGATAAGGAAATATATACTTTTCCTCCCCGCGACGTACCCCAGGCCACATCTTCAGGGTATCCTCCACCGATGCCCCACGGAACTGATAATCTCGTACGATTCTGCGGATAAGCCGGCTATCGGTGGTAGGGATGCGGTTATGGTCATCAATGTTAAGCTGGGTAAGTGCGCTTATATATATCTTGTACTTATTCCTCTTTGGCACCATCACGGTCAGCTCTTCGTTAAGGCCATGAATTCCCTCCACAATGAGCGGCTGGTTATCGTCAATCCTTATCTTGTGCCCCCTATATTCACGTCTGCCCTTTTCAAAATTAAAATACGGTATCTCAACCTCCTGCCCCTGGATTATCCTAATTAAATGCTCATTAAACAATTCTATATCTATTGCTTTAATCGATTCTACATCCCTCTCGCCGTTTTCATCTAATGGAATATATTCTTTTTCCAAGAAATAATTGTCTATGGAAATAGGGATTGGGTTCATACCATTGACCATCAGCTGTATGCGCAGCCTCTGTGCAAAGGTGGTCTTACCTGACGAAGACGGCCCCGCAATGAGAATGATGTGTATCCTGTCCCTCTGTGTGGCTATCTCGTCTGCAATCTGGGCAATCTGCTTCTCGTGTAAAGCCTCACATACTCTGATAAGCTCGCCAGCCTTTCCACGCTTGATTACATCATTTAAATCAGCTACATTCTCTACCCCGATCTGTACCCCCCACTTCTCTGCCTCCCGGAAGACCCTGGATAACCTGGGGCTGTCTATGAATTCAGGCAACTCATGTGGATTTTCCTTCCTGGGATATCTAATGATCACCCCCGGAAGGTAAAATTTTAATTCAAACTTTGTGAGATACCCTGTCCGCGGAACCATATAGCCGAACAGGTAGTCTACCATCCATCCACATCTATAAAGGTATACCGTCTTTTCAGGCCGATACTCCAGAATCTTCAACTTGTCCTTAAAGCCCATCTCCTCAAATATGCGCTTGGCTTCATCTATGGTAGCCTCAAACCTTTCAAAGGGTTCATTGAGAGCAACGATTTCCCTCATTCGTTCTTCTATCCTGTGCACCTGCCTGGGAGAAAGGGTAAAATTCCCGTGTACTTCACAATAAATTCCCTTATTCATTGAATGCTCTACTATAACCCTGCTATCTGGGAATATTTCTTTACAGGCCCTAATAAACACAAATATCAAACTGCGCAGATAGATTCTCTCACCATCATCGGTGGAAAGGTCAACAAAATCCACCTCACAATCTTCTTCCAGAGTTTCCGTCAGTTCCTTGAGCCTGTTGTTAACTTTAGCTGCGACAATTTGCGCAGCATATTTTTCAGAAAAATACTGGCTTATTTCTTCCAACGTTATACCCTTTGGGAATATCTTAACTTCGCCCTTTACTTTTACAGTTATTGTATTGGACACGTTTAATCCTCCTCTAGTTCATACAAGCTTAACCACTAATCCATATTATTCCTCAGCTTTAAGTCTGTAATAAATAATACCCTGTATTGGGCGATAATAATCATTGGCAATTACTTTAGTCCAGACTTTTTTACCGTTCTCATAATAGGTTTTATAGCTGGTCACCTTGTAACCATTTCTCGACTTTACATATTCATACTCGCCGCCGGGCTGTTTTACATATTTGCCCTCTTTGTCTAAAATTCGCTTTGGTTGGGGCGCCGGCACAACTTCCTTAATAACAGAAGTGCACTCTATATACCCATTATTGGGAAATGGTTCGCCATAAATTTCTACATATACATTATCACCGCTTGAAAATGTCCGAATAAAAACAGGGGTTTCTCTATTGTTTTTAATTTTCAAATCCGCTCCTCCGTAGGATACTGTGGCATCCAAACCTGCCGGAAGATATGCCACAGGGAACGAATGATGATACCGCTCAACTATTTCCAAATTTGCCCTGAGCGCAGCATTGTAAAGAGTGCTGGACGCCTGACATACCCCCCCACCGTAATCATCCTGCATGCTCTTATCCGGCATAATGACCGGTGCTGGTTTGAAACCCGCCTTGGCCGTCCTGGGCCCTACAACTTTGTTAAACGAAAGCACTTCCCCTGGGTCCAGCCTGTATCCATTCACCTTGCTTAAAGCCAGACGCACATTATGCTTGCGATCAGCGCTGCTACCTCCCAAACTTGTTGAAAACTGCACAATGCGATGTGTAAGCTTCTGCAAATCAGCTTTGGTAACTCGAGGTGCAACTTCAGTTGGGACCAGCACTATTTCGCCATATTCCCCTTTTTCCATCCTTTGCTTTATTGTATTGAAAACCTCTTCAGCATCTAGAAAGAGCCCTGGTTTTTCTTCGGTGATTTCAAACTTGACCGTTCTGTCGGGATAAAACCTTATTTCGGCATCCACTGGATCATAGCTGATTTCCTTTGCAATGGCCTCTATATCATCTTTAATTTTGTCCAAATTATAATAAAGCGAGGTTTGCAACTTGAGGCCGTTAGCCTCTATCTCTTTTACCCTGTTATAGCGTTCCTCTAGCGTCCCTTTTCTGCCAGCTTCATAGGCCTCGACAATCTTTATGTCCCAATCAGTATAAGCGTTTATGTCTTTATAGGTAAAAGTCCAGCGCTTATCACCATATACCAGATCAAAACGGATCTTCCCAAGCTTCTCGCTGGATTTCTGCTGGAGAATAGCACTTGCGTCTTCAAATGTCAATCCTCCTAAATTGACGTCATCCACCCATATTCCGTGATAAAAAGTAGGAACTTCAACAACTTCCCTCATGTGCTGAATCCATTTTCTGTAATCTATCATCTTCTTAATTCCATACCCGACAAGACAGATAACAGATAGAACAAGAAAAACAATCAATAAACTTATTGCGATGCGACGCGCATTGCTTTGTCGAGGATTAGCCTGGGTGATTTCTACAGCATTTAAATTTGTTTCTTCCATACGTATTCCCCCATAATTCTATTAATTTAATTTAGAAAATGCATAGACTAAATAGGTGTAAAAACAGCTATGAACACTCTAACTGGACAAAGACATCCATAAAACACTATACCACATAATGTATAAAAAAATAGAACAAGACTGTTAAGAAAAGTTAACAAAAATATTACGGGCAAATGTTTGTTATATACTAGTTTTCGCTTTCTTTATCCTCCTTGCCAAAATTGACCATGGTCAATGCATATTGACGGAGCTTATTATATACTCTTTCATGCAGCGTTCCTTTCTCGAAAAATCCGTTTTCTAGCTTCTTGCCTGCAGGGATTCCCATCAGTATCTCGACGCCTTCATCTATCGTCTTGATAGGATATATGTGAAACTTTCCCTCTTTCACTGCTTCAATAACCTCATCCTTTAGCACCAAATTCTTTATGTTCTGATAAGGAATAATAACCCCCTGTTCTCCCGTCAAGCCACGGGCCTTACAGAGCTCAAAAAACCCTTCTATTTTATAGGTTACACCTCCTACAGGTTGTATCTCTCCCTTTTGATTGACGGACCCCGTAACGGCTATACCCTGCTTTATCGGCACCTCGGCTAAACTTGACAGTATGGCATAAAGCTCGGCGCTGGATGCGCTATCGCCCTCTATACCACTATAAAGCTGCTCGAACGTTATATTGGCAGTAAGGGCCAGAGGAATCTCCTGAGCATATTGCTCTCCTATATAGGCGCTCAAAATCATAACCCCTTTGCTGTGGATACGGCCGCTCATATCCACTTCCCTTTCAATGTTGACAATTCCGCTGCGCCCCATAAACGTGGTTGCCGTTATCTTGGTTGGCTTGCCAAACACGTAATCACCCAGTTGGATGACTGCCAGGCCGTTTATTTGACCTATAGCCTCGCCTTCGGTCTCCACCATGATAACGTCATTTTTGAGCAGCTCCATTAGCTTCTCATCGTATTTGCTGGACCTGTATTCCTTTTCCTCAATCGCTTTTTTGACCTCTTGGGATGTAACGATGCTTTTCCCAGCAACTTCTGCCCAGGTATTGGCTTCAACGATTATCTCTACTATGTCATTGAACCGTGTAGTAAACTTCTCCTGATGTTCCACCAACCTCGAAGCGTAATCAGCCACGCTGAGTACGGCATCTCTGCTGAAGTGCCTGAGATTCTCTCTACGGCAATAGCCGCTTATGAATTTGGCCAAACCCAGCAGATTTTCTTCATTGGCCTCCATTTCATCGTCAAAATCCACTTTAACCTTAAATAGCTTGGCAAAATCCTCATCCAGCTGATGAAGGAGCTGGAACAACAGGTCACTGCCCACCAGCACGACCTTTATATCAACCGGAATAGGTTCGGGCTTCAAACCCGACATGCTTATAAGGCCCCATTGATCTCTCAAGCTTTCAACGGTAATTGATTTTGTTTTGAGTACCTTCTTTAAACCCTCCCACATGAAGGGCACGCTCAAGACGTCCTTAGCCTGGAGTATAAGGTAACCACCATTGGCGAGGTGTATAGCGCCGGGCTTGATCATTGTAAAATCGGTCACCATGGTACCCAATTTGTTCTCGTATTCCAGGCTACCAAAGAGCGTGCTATACGTGGGGTTATACTCGATGATGACAGGAGCACCTTCCCTATCGCTGTTGTCCACCAAAAGATTTACCTTGTACTTATGCTGCGTACTCTCAGCAGTTCGCCTTAATGCATGGATAATGGGATTGTCCTCTTCTGACGATTCGCTTTCTTTGAAATTGCTGATGCTCTGCAGCACATCCTTCATGAGGTCGTCCAGATATTTCAAGATTTTAGGATATGCAGCATACTTTTTCTTCATGTCTTCGATGTGAATGCCTACAGCAAACGTGCCTATGCGATTTTCTAGCTCCTTTACCCTGTTTTTAGCCTCTTTCTCCAGTTCCTTTATTTTCCTTATTACTTCCACAGCCTGCAGCTGAATCTGTGTCAACCTTTCATTTATGCTCTTTTTTGTCTCCTCGTCCAGCTTGTTGTATTCCTCTTCACCCAACGGCTGACCGTCCATTATAGGAGTAAAGTATATGCCGGCACTGGAGGTATTTACTTGAAAGCCTTGCTGTTTGGCATACTCGTTGAATTGGTTAAACAGCTCATTTCTCTTCTCCTGCATCTCTTTATATATGAGCGCTTTTTCGTTTTCGTACTCATCGCCGCCAAACGCCTTGGAAATTTCAGCCTTTAAGTCTTCTATGAGCTCTTCCATATCATGTAAAAACTCTTTCCCCTTGCCACTGGGGAGCCTGATGGCAACAGGCTGGCTGGGATTTTCGAAATTGTACACATAACACCAATCGTCTGGTACGGGCTGCTGTTTGGCGATTTGGGTTATATACTCCTTGGCATAGGTGGTTTTACCAGTACCGCTTATACCGGTTAAAAATATGTTGTATCCCGGCGCCTTTGTCCGAACGCCAAATTCCATAGCCCTCACAGCCCGTTTTTGCCCTATTATCCCTTGAAGCGGCTCCAGCTCTTCAGTGGTTTCAAAGGGTAAGCATAAAGAAGGCCATTGCTTTTTCAGCTGTTTGGGTTCCAGCTCTTTCGGCTTATTCATCATATACGAGCGCAGGAGACTCCATCTTCTTCAAGATGGAGAGGAATGCGCTCTTTCCTCCTTTCTAACATTAACGTCTTTGCCCTCTCTATAAGTCTTAACTTGCTATGTTTTGCACTATCATGTATCTTCTCCCCTGAAAGACTTCTTATAGCAAAATATCCACTGCTCCTTAAACCCGCTATTATCCCTACCATACCTTCGTATTCTACTCTGTCATATCGCCTAAAACCATATGCCTCCTTAATCCTGTTAACAGGTCTTACCCCACCCTTGATGGGATTCGCTTTATGCAATGACCTGTTCTGTCGCCTCAAAAACTTCCCTAAGTACCATTCCCTCAATCTCTCCTGCAAATCCCCACCGGCTATTATAAATGCATCGGCTCTGTGCGACTTCTCCATACCACAGTTTAATCGTTTCGCCTTCGTTGTACTCCCATATGTCACTTCCACAGAATAACGTTCTCTTAATCTGTTAACTATGTGCCACCCTATCGTCGATACATGCGCTGCATCCTTAAACATCTTCACCTTCTCAACCTTTGACTTCGGTATCCTTATCCTGCCCTCATGCACCGCTTTGTGTTCATCTGCCGTTAGCACTATTAAGTTGCTGGGAGTATCTGTCCCTCCTTCGCTTCTCGAAACTATATGGTGAACCTCTAATATACCCCTTTTACCTGATAATTCAGACTTGTAACCAGCTCGCCATAAGCAGTATTCCCTTACATCCCAGAAACCCTTCTGTGCGCCGTTCTGATAATCTTGACCTTGTATGTCGGGATTTAGTATCTTCTGCGTATCAAACGGTGCAATCTCAACCACTACTCTCTCTATCGGCATTATCCTGCCAAGCATATCTACTATCCTGATGTGTGCATCTACCTTCCATTGAAGGCTGGGTGCAAGCCATCCATTATCCCTTGCTCTGTTTAAAAACCTGGGTTTGCGGTAGCGCACCTTTCTGTATCTTCTCATCCTCCTGTACTGCCTTCGTTCAAGCAGCAACCCTTTAATATCGTCCCTCAGCTCTATCTCTGCAGAGAATATCTCTTTCTTCTCCGTAACAGCCGATACACCTGTTGTCTTAGAACCTATATCCAGTCCTACAGTCACCGGCTGTGTGTAGGTGGTGGTATCGTATAAAAGCTGGACTGTAAACGGTTCCCGTTTGACTACCTTTGCAAGTCCCTGCTTTAAGAGCCGTCTTACCCTGCCGTATCTTTCGGTTGGCATTAGTGGTTTTCCTGTCTTTGAAATTACATACACCATATGCGGTAAGCCTCCTTGCGGAGTTAGGTGCTCATCGCCAATGTTAGACAGGCTTGTCATGCACAGGTTACTGTCCCTACCCCTCAGGACTGTTTAAACCTGCACGACAGAGCCCGGAGCTTGAGCAGCACCCCGGGGTGTCATGACCTGTCTAACGTAGCCCCGTCAGCTTTGTGCTGGTGGCTGAGGCTAGTCAACCAGAGCCCTTCGCAAGCCCCCGCTTCTTTAAGCGGTGGGTTGTTGACAATACCCTCCTTAAACGCTGCTTATATTTCTATTAAACAGTATATTCGTTAATTAAACAATAGGAGATCAATAATAGTTTTAACTTGTATATACCATATTATGTAAATATAAAAGGACACTTTCCCCCAAAAGAGTAGGCTAATTGTGTCATTGAAACCCATTAAGCTGTCGCATATGTGGCAAAACTCCCAAATAATGCATAATAATATAATATCCATTTTGTTTAAAGGAGGCAATAACAAATGTTAGGTTATCATAGATATCCATTTGTATACAGCCGCATGCCCAACTCTTGTCCAGGTATCGATAATGACTATTTAGCCTATTATCCTTATAATTCCGGTACCATGTATAATCAGACAACCAACATGACAACAGCCCAAGCACCATATTTCCTTCTACAGAATCCTCCACCTGTATTGTCGGATAATAGGCCAGTTACCAGGCTTACACTATTTAAGGAGTTAACAGGATTCCCTAACTACGGTAATCCAAGTGGCAATGCTGATATATTGTATACTGGTACTCGAGGAGTATGGACTTTCCAAATACCAGCGTCTCTATTGCTTTTTGGATTGAGAGGAGCACAACTAGTAATCCGGGGAGTACTAGACGATCATTATGATATTGCAGAATCTAGATATGCAGCAAGAATCACAATCAACAACATTACAGTCTTCAATGGTAGAGTCCCCTTCGTTCACGGAAGACCGGCAGGAGGCATATTTAACAACTGGAGGGAATTGGTCCTAAACATTCCCAATCTGAGGCGAAACAATCGAGTGGAAATCGTAAATACATCCGATGCCAACCCGGATGATTGGATAGCTTTCGATTGGATGGAATTAAGGATTGCAACATTAGGTTAAGTTCTAGCTATCATACAATGATCAGCCGTATTTTCCCTACCCTGCACACCATCCAAGCAAATTCTAAGACAAAAAGAATACCCTTTAATGGGTATTCTTTGCTTATAATATGTTTTTGCAGTCTGGATGTTTGTTAGGCAGCTGATTAGTTTTTTAATTTTCCCTTAACAATCAATCTATGAGTGGCCACCCTTATAGGTGTACATGTAACCAGAGTAATGGTGGCTTCCGGAGTTGGATCAAGCACCCATACCTCGTGCGGCTCTACCACAAAAATATCAGTTACCTCATATACAAATTCCCCTTTTGTGGTTTTAACCCTGATTTCATCCCCTATTTCCATCTCATCCAATCTATTGAAAAACTCATTGTAGGTGTAGCTCCTATGCCCTGCCACAGCAAAGTTGCCTATTTCTCCCGGCATGGCGGTGCCTTCAAAATGTCCAACAGCTTTCTTTAGCGTTTGTTTGTCAGTTCCTTCTGCCACAGCCACTTTAAGGTCTATCTTGGGTATCTCCATAACCCCAATAACATCTATGCCCTCAATTTTCAATAAGCCGCCATCGGCATGCTGTTGTTCTATATTATCTGTATCGTTATTATTATTCGCTTCATCATCGACTGTCTTATTATTAACCTCATTGTCGGCTTCATCTGTTTTTTTAATTACATCTTCAAACTGCTGTATAATTCTTTGCTGAGTATTTAGCGTATCATATCTAATATATATTCCGTATATGATAATACTCAAACCAGCAAAAACTAAAATGGTTCCTAAAATGCGCGTTTTCATTTGGTTCCTCCTTTTAAATAGAAATGCTATTTAACTGAAACAATAAAACTAGATGGCGGCATAACATTTAACCAATACTGCGCCGCCACCTAAACTCATTGGTTATTATATCATATTTTTAAGCTTTTGGATGATTGTTCTTTTGTTTTTTAACCTCTCTTTTAACATCAAAACCCCGCCCATCAAGAAAAGCAAGATACCCACTAACACTAATGTCCTAAAATCTAACCAAGAGCCCGTTTTTACAATTCTATCCTTTTTGTCCTCTGACACATCATTCTCTCCATCTCCAAGTTCTTCAGGCTCATCAGGTTCTTCAGGTTTCTCAGATTCTCCAGGCTCTCCAGGGCCTTCAGGTTCTTCAGGCTCTTCAGGTTCCTCAGATTCTCCAGGTTCACCAGGTTCCTTAGGCTCTCCAGGTTCTTCAGACTCTTCTACTTCTTCTACCATTATTAGTTTTACATTATCGATAAATATGTTATATGGCGTATTAAGTATTTCTTCGTTAGGCTCTCTTCCCAATCCAAACATAAACTTATAGCTACCGTCCGAAGGCACTTCTATGATTGCTTCATAAGTCTTCATTGTGTTATCCACAACAAAATCTTGTCTCGCCACACCCGAACCCGTAAGCTCCACATATACTGTCCTTTCCGCATCCGAACGCATATCAAAGGATATCTTGTAAGTGCCTGCAGCAACATTGACCGGTTCTTGATACAGCTGTATGTGCCACCATGCCCAGCCTACCTGCTTAATCTCTACTTTTAATTCTCCGTTCTCAACCGAAAACTCGGCCAATCCTGCCCACTGCTCATAATCACCCTGATTATGGGTTTTCCACCCTTCAAGACCTTCTTCAAAGCCACCGTTTGCTAAAAGGTTTTCACCAACTTCTCTCCATTCCTTATCAGGTCCTATGATATTCTGAACCACTTCAGCGTCAGCATAACCATCAGCTTTTACAGTGATAATATAGGTACCCGCTTCTGGGAAATTATCACCCGCTATTATTATTTTCCCATTTTCTACAATATAGAGTTCTGGACTCAATTCCTTTCCATTGATTTCAACAGAAGTTATAGCGCTGCGCCATGATGCATCGTCGACAAAGGTTATCGTTATTTCCTGATGAACATTATTGTTTTCAGTATCAGCAATTAACTGAGGTGGTCTCAAAACCGGAGGATTATTTACCTGAAGAACAACATTATCAATGTAAATATCATGCGCTCCCACCGTCCCAATTCCTGCAACATTGCCCATTAAAAACTTCAGAGAAACTATATCATCATCGGTCATTGTAAACACAAATTCGTAAGTCTGCATTTGGTCCGTAAGATTAACTATTTCATTGAAATACCTGTGATAAGTAGCATTTTCAATTACAATCTCCAAAGGCCTATCAACGGTCGCCTTTGCATCAAAGGAGAGTACATATTCTACACCTTTGGTAAATGCCATGTTCCCTTGCTCCAAGCCAATGCTCCATGGGTTATTGCCAATAGCCGTTACAGCAATTTTTGCCTGTTCATCTTCTATAGAGAATGTAGAAATACCCCCGCTGTCATTCCAGTGGTTCCAATAATTTTTCCCCTGTGAAAAATCACCATTGTTCAATGGATATATATCAACATCGGAATAGTCTATAGAGGTCCTAAACATCTTAACATTATCAATATATACATCTCCCTCATCACCGCCAAGGAGGAACACAAACAGCCCTTCATTATCGCTTTCATGGTTCATTGTAAAATAAAACTCATATTCTTGCATTGACGTATTTAAGCTTACAGACCGTTGAGCATAGATGACATTGCCATCCTTGCTAGTCAGCTGGACAATAATATCCCTATTCTGTGATGCTCTTGCATCAAATGAAACTTTATAATCGCTGCCTTTTCTTAAGTCCATACCTTTCTGGATCACTTTAATACTGTCCGGTCCATGTCCTCCATCAGCTATTGATACTTTCAGTTCTCGGTCATTCTCATCAACACTGGCCTCAGCTTGAGCACCATCTAACATAAGACTCCAGAAGGTCATTCTGTGAATATATCCTTGATCAAAAGTACCGTTGTAGATATGATTGCCATCTCCCAAAGGTACTTTTGGCCCCTCTTCATTGAATAAAGAATCCACTTCTTCCAAGCGAACATTCCCAATCCACACAGAATTTGTATTCAAGCCCATGTTAAATTCAAGCCTGGCTCTTGTATCGGTCTCTCTATCCATCTGGAAAATAAACTCATAAGTTTTTATTTGATCAGTTAGAGATACCTTTTCATCTTTAGAATACAATACCCATCCTCTCTCTGCACCAGCGCCCAATTTTACATTCATAGTCCTAGGAGCCGATGCTTTTGCATCAAAGCTTAATTTGTATATCCTTCCTTTGCCCAATGTTACATTTTGTATCAACTGTACAGAATAGATTTGATTACCGCCATTTGATATATCAATTTTGGCAAAATTCCTGCCATTTATTTCTTCAACTGTAACAGAAGCATTTCCACCAAACTCTGGCAGGTATACGAGGTTCCAGTACTGAGGATCAAGTTGCTTATCCCCTGCATCAACAATTGTGAAAGAATTTTGATAATCAGCATCATATACCCAGTTGCCATCTTCAAGAGGCAATTTGCTGTCTGCTGGTAGAGGTTCTTTTTCTATCGTTGGTTCAGTTACTTCTTTATAAGGTCTGCCCGTTAGCTCATAAACACGAACATAGTCTACTTGTCAATAGCGGATTTAAATTGACCCATTTTTAACAGATAAAATTTGACCCACCCTGGCTTTTTTAAAAACTAGACGTTATTACGCGGGCTAGCATATAGCCCGGTTTTTAACCTGTCCTTTAGGC